>CAZLWE010000131.1:0-1534 GCA_964562985.1 uncultured Acidimicrobiales bacterium | reverse complement strand
TCTCGCTGTGAATCCGTGCCATAGCGTCGTCAGTTTCTGCGGCACTCAGCTGGCCGCTCGCATGGAGGGCGGCATACCCCCGGAGTGTGGTGAGGGGCGTCCGCAGCTCGTGAGATGCGTCCGCGACAAAGCGTCGCTGCCGCGCCTCGGTTGCTTGGCGCGAATCGAGCATCGTGTTGAACGCCAAACCCAGCCGGCCCGCCTCGGTTGCCACCGACGGGTGTTCGACTCGGTGATCGCTGCGCCCGGCGGCGATGTCCTCGGCTGCCTTTGTCACCGACTCGATCGGCCGGATTCCGAGGCGGTCGACCGACCAGAGGGCAGCGGCCAACGCAGCCAGAACAACACCAAGAGCGATCGCCGCGGTGATGCGCATCTGTTTCTGCGCATCGTCGACCGCCTGCGTCGAGACCGCGAAGACCACGTGCCCGGGGCCAACGCCGGAAACGACGACTCGTGCTCGAGAGTCGCTGCCAAGATCATCTGCGGAAAATGGCTCGCGTGTTTCGGCTGCCTGGCCGAGGTCGACATCTTCGAGGTCTGGTACCAAATCGGGTTGGGAGACCGGACGGGCCAAGACCTGGGGTTCGGGTTCTGCGTCACTGAGAAAGGCAACGTAGAGCTCTCCTGTCACTAGGAGCTCGCCGGGTGTTGGTTGCCGTTTCGCGGGGAACTCCCCCGCAAATCGCTCGACGGCTCGGTCGACGTTGTCGGAAACGACCAACAGCTGAGAATCGAGCTGGTCGGTAAGCACGCTTCGTTGTCGGTCCGACACGTATGCCATTGCAGCCACGACGGTGATCGTGACGACTAGTGCGGCGAGCAGCAGTCGAGATCGCAGCGTCACGATCGGCGACGAATCGTATAGCCGACGCCCCGAACGGTCTCGATGAGCTGTTGCTCGGAGTCGTGGAGCTTCTTGCGGAGCGACGAGATGAACGTCTCTACGATGGCCGATTCGCCGTCGAAGTCGTACTCCCAGACGTGGTCGAGGATTTGCCCGCGCGACACGACGCGACCGGCGTTGGTGAGCAAGAGGCGGCAGAGTTTGTACTCGGTCGGAGTCAGGTGGACGACTTCGCCATCCTTGGTGACAAGATGGGCGTCATCGTCGAGTTCGACGTCGCCCGCCGCAAGAATTGCGGACGAGTCGGTAAGTCCGGATCTGCGTAGCGCGACCTGGACCCGAGCCACGAGTTCCTCCAGCGCGAATGGTTTGGTGATGTAGTCGTCGCCGCCAGCGGTCAGACCCTTCACCCGGTCTGCGGTTGAGGTATTGGCTGTGAGGAAGAGGACCGGGGCGGCGTGACCCCGGGAGCGGAGAATTCTCAGGACGTCGAGTCCATCGACGTCACCCAACATGATGTCCAAGACAAGAACATCTGGACGAAAACTGTCCGCAAGGCTCAGAGCCGAGCTGCCATTGTCGGCTGTCTCGACCTCCATTCCGGACATTCGCAAAGCGGAGGCCACAAGAAACGAGATGTTCTCCTCGTCATCGACCACCAGAACCTTCGCTGCGCTCATATCCCAA
>CAZLWE010000130.1:0-1560 GCA_964562985.1 uncultured Acidimicrobiales bacterium | reverse complement strand
ACCGATGCAGCGACCTGCGTGATCTCGTCAGTTGCGGCTTCGAGTTCGCTCAGCGTCGAGGCGGTTACGCAGACGACCCCGGCGTAGAAGAACTCGCCGTAGCCGGCAACTAGCTCTTCTTCACGTTCCTCAACTGCACGAGCGGCCCGACGGTGGTGCGCCCCAACCCTGAATCCCTTTTCGGATCGTTGTTGCGAGTCGGACTCGATCTTCGCTGCGTCGCGAGTGATGCTCCGCTGAGACCTTGACCGAGGGACTGGCTCGAAGAACACGGAGACGGTTCGGACCGCCCCGTTGTAGAGCATGAGGTCGCTCATCCACCGCGCCGGAACGTCGAGGCGCGGCCACTCCGAAACGTAGAGTCCACGGTGCCACGCTCCGTCAGCTCGCCACGCCGTCCACGTCGACTCTGCGGCGGTTGGCCCGGCGTTCGCAATTGATACCTCGCTTGATGTGTCGGCGAGCGAACGTCGACGACCATCGAGCGCTGCTCGACAGGTTGGGTCGAGGCGCAGTCTCATCGCTCGCGACCATTCGCTAGGCGAGAGCGGAGTCGACACCAGAAGGCCTGCGCCCTCCAACCGCTGGCCGAACAGACGCGTCTCGGTGAGCAGTAGCTCAACGGCAGCCCGGACTCGATCCCCGTTGTGCCGCCGACCCATTCGGACCTTGCCGGAGTGGATCGTCACGGTGACCAAAACTTCATGTCGCGTACTCCGCGACCCAGCCTCATTCAGGAGCTGTTCGTATGCCTGACGCACGTCATGGAGCGGGTTGTCATCAAGATGGTCCTTGAGCCAACTGCGGTGTTCTTCGAGCCCGGCTGGGGCCGCCCACTCCGACCACCGAATACTCACCACCGGTGTCCTCTCGGCGATGAACGCTTGGAGCGCTGTCCCCCATTGCGTGACCAGCCAGTCCTGCTCGCCGTGGCCGATCAGTGCGAACTGGCGTCCAGCAACTCGGATTGTCGCTGCATAGGTGCCCGCCTTCCGGTCACGACTGACAGCGATTTCCGCGCCTGGTTGACCGAGGCCGAGGGGGCCGGGGTCGACGACAAGAATGTCCTGATCAGCGAGGGCCGGTGGGGCATCGTCAAGGTCACCGCCAAGTAGAGGCACCGCGCTAAACCATGCGCCTCCATCTCCTGAACGCTGGCGGGCGTATCGAAGGCCCTGAGGAGCCAATTCAGCAATGCTCGCTCCGTGAATTCGGACGAGGCCGAGGCTCGCCCCAAGCACAAGGATTCCAACGCCAATAGGGACCGAGGCGGTGACCATCACCGTCGAGCCAACGACGACTCCGGCGGCGACGAGTATTAGCTGCGGGAAGGTGAGGCCAAACATCAAGCCGGTGGCATCGATTGGCGAAAGTCGGTAGAGCCGAGACTGCTGACGTTCGTTCGTTGCTGAAGTCACTGATCATCTCGTTTCAGGTCAGCGAGACTCCCCTGCGGGGGCGGTGTGGTCTGCGGCTTTGGCTCTGCCGAGACTTCGAGCACGCCAACGCCACTCGAGGCCTGCGTTCGTTCTGTCCGAATCGGCGACGATTGCCCGGACG
>CAZLWE010000129.1:0-1864 GCA_964562985.1 uncultured Acidimicrobiales bacterium | reverse complement strand
TCCGGCTCGAAACAGGAGCGCCGCGGGGACGAAAGCTCTGGATCGACGTCGAGTGTTGGGGCCACCTCGCCGGAACAATTGCTCACCATGGCGAGACCGAGCGAAGTGTCGCCGTCTGTGGGCGACTCATCGAGAAGGTCTGGCGAGATCGGGAATCCGGTGTTCGACGCCACCGCGTCGTTGTCGGCGCATCCGACGTCGACCTGCTGTCGACCCACTCTGGACCAAATGGTTGGCCGCCAAACGTGGTTGCCACCTCAGGCAATCTCCTGACAGTTCCGGCGGTAGCGGAGACCAAGACCGGCACAGAGCTGAGGGCAACCCTGCGAACGGGGCGGTCGGGAACAGGGCGCGGTCGTCTCGACCTATCGATCCGGGCTTGGACGCGGGATACCTTCGAGAGCTGCTCTTACGACAACGCGAGGTCCCTGTCTGCTACCGGATCTCTCGCATGGGATGCCATCGAGCGCTCAGTAGTGCTCGACTGCAACCGGGCTGCTCTTGCGTTTGCTGCAGCTCAACTCGAGTCAGAGAATGTGGAGTGTCAGACCCCTGACGTATCGTTGTCTGGGTGACGAAGCACTCGACAAACAGAGCGTGCGCAACGCAGAACATCCAACATGACCTGGGGTGAACTACGCAGCGGTAAGGATCGAGTCCTCTCCAATGCTGACCGAGCGACAGCGGAGCAGGCGATCGCTGAGCTGCTCTGGAACTCGCTAGACGCGGAATCAACCGAAATCGTTGCAACCATCGAGACCAATGAACTCGGTGCGGCGACGAAGATAGTTCTATCTGACAACGGAACCGGCATACCTCACTCGGACGCTCACGACCTCTTCCTTACGGAAGGCGATTCGTGGAAGAAGGACAAGAGGTTCTCGCCCAACATCTCCCGTCCGATGCATGGCCAGCTCGGTCGGGGTCGGCTGCTGGTGTACTCAGTCGCCGAACAAGTCGAGTGGACATCCTGCAGCGAGGCCCAAGAACCAGACTCCTGTACGGCCTATTCGATCAGTGGGTCGCGCTCTAAGCCGACAGGTTTCGAGATCAGCGACGAATCCTCATCGACCGACCGTCCTGGGACGAAGGTCACCTTGCGACTCAGAGATACACAGAAGGCCGCCCGAGTCGCCGACAGTGGCTTCAAGCTGAAGCTGCTCAACTTGATGGCTGAGTCGATTTCTTCGATCGACTGCTCGATCGTTTGGAACGGCGACAAACTCGATCCCAAAGAAGTTATCGAGAGGCGCGACTCGCTAACGCTCCCACCCCTTGAGCCAAGTGTCCTCCGCGGCCACGACCATCCGAGCCTTGTCGTGGTCGAGTGGTCAGAGCGAATTGGCACACAACGCCTTCAGCTATGCGACGAGGCCGGTTCTACAATTTCTGACTACAAGCCGGGTTCGATTCCGCCTGCTCCGTTCACGTGGACGGCCTACTTGAAGTGGCCTGGCTTCCGCGATCCCGAACTGATGGGAATTGCGGACCTTCACGCCCCCGAGTTCAAGCACAGCGAGCTCCTCTCTATCGCCACCGAGCTGCTGCATTCACACCTGACGTCTCGTCTCCAGGCCGAGCGAGGAAACATCGTGCGCGAGTGGATCAGCGAGGGGGTCTACCCGTTTGAAAACAATGATGGCGACCCATCCCTAAACGTGGAGCGCGAACTCTTCGACATCGTCGCTGTGATCGCCAGCCCATCCGTCCCAAAGCGCGGCACCGATCAAAAGCGGCTGACGCTACGTCTTCTCAAAGAAGCACTTCGGGCCGAGCCTGACAGACTCCGAACCGCCCTCGATGCCGTCATACCTGGCCGAAGAAGACCTCGCCAGTCTCGAGCGTCTACTCAAGCGCACCGAGC
>CAZLWE010000128.1:0-1970 GCA_964562985.1 uncultured Acidimicrobiales bacterium | reverse complement strand
TGGGCCTCCGGCACGGTCTTTCCCTGAGTCGTTCCACCGTGGAGGTATCCAACAATCTGACCGGCTGCGGAGTTCACGTCTTTCGCGCGTGATCCGAGCACCGTGACGCTCACATGCATGCCCCTCTGTGATCCGAGGATCACGGCGGTTGGGACGATCTCGCTTCTCAGGTGTCTCCCACACGGGCGAAACGTCGTCTCCCACGGTTCTCCCGAGGCTGGTCCGCCAGGACCTGCAGTTGTGTCTGCGGATTTTTCTTGGGTTGGTTGAGCGCTTTCTGCTGAAGCACTGAGCGACGTGCACGTCGCTCAGCATGTGTGTGCCGAAACGTTGCTCGGCTAGGCATGAAGGTGGACGCAGCGGCAAGGTGTCGCCAGAATGCCTGTCGGATTCGACAGCGTCGTCGACGGAGGAGTTGCAGTGGCTGAGATGTCTGATGAGCACAAGGCGGCGCTGAGCGTCGGTCGGAAGAATGCGGGCATTATTCGCCGCTATTTGGAGGCCAAGGAAACGCAGAAACCTCGTAAGGGCAGGAAGCGGACGCCGGAGTCGATCAACAAGCAACTCGCTTCGATCGAGGAGCAGCTTGTCGGGGCGTCAGCCTTGAAACGCGTGGAGCTCATTCAGCGCCGGTTCGATCTCCAGGATGCGCTTGCTGACCTTGAGGCAGCCGAGACTGTCGACATTGCGGCGCTCGAAGCCGAGTTCGTCGAAGTGGTCACTGCGTACAGCGAGACGAAGGGGATTGGCTACCGGACTTGGCGAGAGGTCGGCGTCGAGGCCGATGTCCTCCGGCGAGGCGGCGTCAAGGAGACTCGCAAGCGCGCGTAGGCGATCGTTGTTTGCGAACCCTTGCGTAGGCTCAGTCGTGTGGGGATTGATCAACCAGGCGAAGATGGCGATGCGGAGAACCGAGTCTTCTGGCCGGATCACCCCTTGTTTGGGAGTAATGCCGGGCAGCACACTGACGAATGGCTATTCCACTACACGAGCGTCGAACGTGCGGCAGCCGTGGCCTTAACGGGCCAGCTCTTACTCTCGCCACTCGAAGTGGTTAACGATCCACGCGAGGCAGTAGCTCACAATCCAAGCTTCCCGGTGTCCTTCGGCGCCGCAGGGACCGACGACGAGCGCAACGAGATGCGCCGACGCCGGAGCGCCCGGCTCGCCGAGTACCGGGCGGGGGCTCGGATTGCGTGCTTTGCGATGGACGACCCCACGGTTGCATCAGGAGAAGTGCACGGTGAATGGATGCACGGCTATGCCAATATGTCGCTCTGGGCGCACTACGGCAACGCCAATCAGGGCGTCTGCCTTGTGTTCGATCGTGTTGCGCTCGAGGAAGCCGCACGGACACGGTTCGGTCAGGCTGGTCTTCACCTTGACGACGTGAAGTACATCGCAGGTAGCGATGATTCGTACGAGAGAACTCGCGTGATCTCTGAGACAACTTCGGAGGATGAAGATATCCCGCTGGCGCGGAAGGCCCTATTCAGAAAGGGTCATCACTGGAGCGGGGAGGCCGAGCGGCGCATCTTGGTAGAGGACTGGACGGGTCCCGGACAGTGCTCTCTGCCGATATCTGACTGTCTCAAGGGATTGGTGGTTGGTCTGAGGTTTCCGGTCCACCATTTGGCAATCGTGAAGGCGATCTACGAACACCTTGAGCTGGGCGTCGACTACGTGGCCCAACTTGAAATGGTCGCTGACGGCGTGGTCAAGACAGTTCCTATGGTGAGCCCCGATCGCCAGATAGTGATGTACGGGCCGAGTGTTTCTCCGATCGAGTGGCACTCGTCAACGGTCTTCCGTTCCGGAGGACCCAAGACTGGCTCAATTTAGAGCGACACAAGCTCACCCCGGAGGGAGGCCAGGGAATTCTCCCGGGCCTCCCCGATCGGGCTAGAAGGGTTCCTCGCCGGGCTTGACCTCCTCGGGTTCTGCCTCCTTGGCTGGGGCGTCGAGGTAAC
>CAZLWE010000127.1:0-2015 GCA_964562985.1 uncultured Acidimicrobiales bacterium | reverse complement strand
GTCGAGGGTTCGACCGCGCTCGCACCTGGCGAGAAGTCATACACCGAAGACGCTTCCATCCGAGCGTTGCGCGACCATCTCGATCCAAGCTGGCAGGTGGAGCTCGCAGACGGCGCCACCGCCTATCGCTGCAAGCCACCGCTGGATGACTTCCCGATGGTCTCGATTCTGATCCCGACGCGAGACCGCATCGACTTGGTCGAGCAATGTGTGGAGAGTCTTGCCCGCACCACGTACCCAGCCTTCGAAGCTCTGATCATCGACAACGACTCTGCGGAGAGGGAAACGCTCGACTGGTTCGAACAGTTCGACAACGGTCGGGATCGCCGCGTCGTAGCGGCTCCGGGCGAATTCAACTTCTCGCGAATCAACAACGTCGGCGCCGCCCACGGGCGAGGCGAGTTGATTCTCCTTCTGAACAACGACACTGAGGTGATCGACCCCAACTGGCTCACGACGATGGTGCGGTGGATCCAGCAACCCGACATCGGCATCGTCGGGGCGAAGCTTCTCTATCCCAACGACACGATTCAACACGCCGGCGTAGTTCTCGGCCTGGGCGGGCTCGCGGGCCATGGGCTACTGCATGAGCCAGCCGACTCCACGGGCTACTTCAATCGGTTAACGATCACCCATGAGGTCGGCGCCGTGACAGGTGCGTGCATGCTGACGTGGCGCGACGATTGGAACGAGCTCAACGGATTGGACGAGGAGTTGGCAGTGGCGTTTAACGACATCGACTACTGCTTGCGGGTTCGCCACCACCTCGGCCGTCGAATTCTCTGGTGCGCAGACGCCACGCTGTACCACCACGAGAGTGTCAGCCGCGGCGCGGAAGATGACCCGGTCAAAGTGGCCCGCTTCAATACAGAGGTAGATCTGGCTCTCAGCCGCTGGGCCGATGTTCTCCACGACGACCCGGCGTATTCGCCAAACCTGTCCCTTTCGCGAGATTCCTTCTCGCTGGCTCGAGAGCCTCGATTCGAGCCGCCGTGGGCACCCAACGCAGCTACCTAGCGTTCTGAGATAGGGTCACATTCGTAGATTCGGTGGGACCATCCCTGGAGGAACAATGTCAGCAGGTCGTTTAGTCGGATCACTCGTCGGCGCTTTTGGAGGCCGAGCCGTCGGAGGATTGATCGGCGGCAACACGGGCCGCTTGGTCGGCAGCCTTCTCGGATCGATGGTCGGCGGTCGTGGCGTCGGCCGCGGGCTCGGTGGAGCAATGGGAGGGCTGGGCGGATTGCTCGGCGGTGGCGATGATAAGGACGAGCCAGTCGAGATCCCCGACGAGGAAGCGGTCATCCTGATTCGCGCAATGACCAATGCCGCGAAGTCAGACGGCGAAGTTAGTCAAGAGGAGATCGACAACATCGTGCGCCGCGCTGGCGATCTCGAAGCCGAAGACGAAGCGTTTCTTCGCGCGGAGTTCGCTGCCCCGCTCGATCTCGACGCCTTCATCGAATCGGTCCCCTCGGGAATGGAGGCCGAGGTGTACACCGCATCGATCCTCCCGATCGAAATCGACACCGTCGCCGAGAAGACCTACCTGCAGCACCTCGCCGACGGACTCGGACTGAAGACATCGCAGGTGGAGGAAATCCACAACGCACTCGAGCTTCCGACGCTCTAAGACTCGCCACTTGCAACGAACGAGAGGCAGCGTGGCACAGCTAACAGAGGCAAAGAAAAAGAACTGGGAAGTAATGTTCGCGATGCCGTTCGCTGAGGTGTACCCGCACTACGTGACCAAGGCCGAGAAGAAGGGTCGCACAAAGGCGGAGGTCGACGAGATCATTCATTGGCTCACGGGGTACACAGCCAAGCGCTTGCAAACTCAGCTCGACAAGGAAGTGAGCTTCGAAACCTTCTTTGCAAGGCACCGAAGATGCACCCAGACCGCTCGCTCATCACCGGCGTCGTGTGTGGCATGCGCGTCGAAGAGATCGAAGAACCGCTGGTGCAAGACATTCGCTACCTCGACAAACTCATCGATGAGTTGGCAAAGGGAAAAG
>CAZLWE010000126.1:0-2081 GCA_964562985.1 uncultured Acidimicrobiales bacterium | reverse complement strand
CAAAAACGTCTTGGCCTCGCTCGAGCAGGAGGTCGAAGTCCGCTGCGAAGAAGCCCAAACCTTCTTGCAATGCGTTGCGACGGGCTCCAGGCAGTACCGGCATCGCTGCGTCGATCTCGGCGATCTCTTCGTCGGTTGGGATGAGTGGCGTGAGGTCAGGCTCGGGGAAGTAGCGGTAGTCCTCTTCGTTCTCTTTGGAACGACCCGGCTTGGTGCGACCAGCTTCTTCGTCCCAGTGGCGGGTCTCTTGGATGGGGCGTTCGCCTGCGTCGTAGAGGTCGATGTGACGCTTTGCCTCGTAGGCGATGGCTCGACCGAGGCTGTTGATCGAGTTGATGTTCTTGGTCTCGGTGCGGGTACGCAATTCGTCTGAACCACGGGGTCGAACCGACACGTTGGCGTCGACGCGCATCGACCCCTCTTCCATCTTGGCGTCGCTCACACCAAGGGCGAGCACCACGCCACGAAGCTCGGCCACATAGGCCTTGGCTTCTTCGGCGGTCCGAATATCTGGGCGGCTCACGATCTCGAGTAGCGGCACGCCAGCGCGGTTGTAGTCGATGAGCGAGTACTGAGCAGAGGTAATGCGACCGTCGCCACCGACGTGAGTGGATTTGCCGGTGTCCTCCTCGATATGGGCGCGCTCGACCCCGATGCGCACCCCATCAGGAGTGTCGAGATAGCCGTCGGCATTCGTGGGCTTGTCGTACTGAGAAGTTTGGAAGTCCTTCGGCATGTCCGGGTAGAAGTAATTCTTCCGCGCCATCACGCCCGGCTGCACGGTGCAGTTCAAGGCACGCCCCAACCGCATCGCCGACGTCACTGCGGCTTCGTTCATCACGGGCAACGAACCGGGCAAGCCAAGACATACCGGGCACACATTGGTGTTCGGTTCGGCGCCGAATTTGTTGGCGCAGCCACAGAACAACTTCGTCTTCGTCGAGAGCTCGACGTGCACTTCGAGGCCGACGATGAGCTCCCACTCGTCGGGGATCGACGGTTCATGAACGTCCGGGCCACGGTCGATCATTTGAACTTCGCTTGCCCCTGATGGTGTCACGCTCATGACGCCACCTCCGCGTCGGCTGCTCGTTCGAGTTCGGCGGCGACCTGGAACATCACAACCTCACCCATGAGCGGCGCGAAGACCTGCACGCCGATCGGCATTCCGTCGTCGCCGTTGCCGAACGGCACCGAGATCGCCGGGTGTCCGGAGAGGTTCGACGGGATCGTGCACACGTCGTTGAGATACATCGCCATGGGGTCTGCTGCTTTGTCCCCGATCGGGAAAGCTGTCGACGGGGCGGTTGGTGAGAGCAACACGTCGAAGTTGGCGTAGGCGGCGTCGAAGTCGTCGATGATCTTCGTGCGGATCTGCTGGGCCTTGCCGTAGAAGGCGTCGCGGTAGCCAGCGGACAACGCGTATGTCCCCAACATGATGCGTCGTTTGACCTCGTCGCCGAAGCCAGCGGTTCGAGATGCCGTGTGCATGGCCGCGGTGTTGACCCCGTCCTCACGAAGGCCGTAACGCACGCCATCGAAGCGGGCGAGGTTCGACGATGCTTCCGCTGGGGCGATCATGTAATAGGCGGGCAATCCGTAAATCGTGGCGGGGACGCTGACCTCTTCGACGATGGCGCCCGCAGCTGCGAGCACGTCGGCCGCGGCACGCATGCGAGTAAGAACGTCGGGGGCGAGCCCTTCGATGACGTCACCAGCCATTTCCTTGATGATGCCCACTCGCAGGCCAGCCACTCCCGCATCGAGCTTGGACGACACGGCGATTGCAGCTTGGCGGGCCAAGGTCGAGTCGAGCTGCTGCTCGCCTTCGTTGTGACCCGCCGTCACCTCGTACACCGTGGCAGCGTCGGAGACTGTTGTTGCGAACGGCCCGATCTGGTCAAGGCTGCTAGCGAAGGCCACCAAGCCATAGCGCGATACCGCACCGTAGGTGGGCTTCACGCCGACGAGGCCACAGAAGGATGCGGGTTGACGGATGGATCCGCCTGTATCTGAACCCAACGAGATCGGCGAGAACCCAGCTGCGACCGCAGCTGCGGACCCGCCGCTCGACCCGCCCG
>CAZLWE010000125.1:0-2614 GCA_964562985.1 uncultured Acidimicrobiales bacterium | reverse complement strand
TCGTGAGGAAGAGTTGAGCATTCGCTTAACTTCATAGTTTGAGCATATGCTCAAACTACCAACCGGTCAACGCCCAGTTTCGTTCGGGCGCGCAAATGAGGCCGCGGTCTGATGGATTATGCGGCGCACCAAAAACGGCACTCGCCCTACTGCGCGCTTGTCGGCCGGAGTCCAGCGTGGCAATTCGGGCGGGATGCACTCCACGGAGCCCGAGACTGACTGCCATCGCTGATAGCTACCCGGCCGTTCGGGAAGACCTAGATGACGTTGATGCGCCGTTTTTGCGCAGTATCTGGCCGCATATTGGCTCCAGTCTCCGCCCGATTGGCATCGAGTCGCACTTCGACCTAACGTTCACTTTAGGTGGCACCAATCCTTTGGAAGATTGCCACTTGTGTAAACAGGCGAAGTAAAAGAGCGGGTATACACACAAAGTAGTAAACAACTTATGAAACACCGCGGGTGGGTGTATCGGGCGTAGACGCGCCGTCTCTATCCAAAGAGCAAGCAATGCAGCTCTTTGGCGAACGAGCGTTTTTGCTGTTGATCTTTCCAGCCCGTGGGCGGGAGGAAAGTTCATGTTGAGAATAGGTGTTGTTGGATGCGGATATTGGGGTGAGAAACACGTACGTGTACTCGCATCGATGCCGCAGGTAGAGAATGTTGTAGCGATCGATGAGAATGCTGTAGCACTCGCGAGAATGTCCGCGGATTATCCGCAGGTGGCGTGTCGCTCATCGCTTGGGGAGGCGCTCGATCTAATCGACGCCGTGGTGGTTTCCACGCCCCCAGCGAGTCACTATCCGATTGCATCGACCGCGATCCGGGCTGGCAAGCACGTGTTCGTGGAGAAGCCAATCACCGTCTCGGTCGCCGAGGCCGATGCATTGATCGAGCTAGCCGAAGCACACGGCGTCGCTTTAGCCTCCGGCCATACGTTCGTCCACAATGCGGGGGTCCACAAACTGGTCGAACTCGTTGAGTCCGGAGAGCTTGGCCACCTTCGCCATATCAGTGCGGCGCGACTGAACCTGGGCTTGTACCGAGACGACGTCAATGTCATCTGGGACCTTGCTGCCCACGACATCTCGATCACACTCGCGATCATGGGCCGCACCCCAGACGAGGTCTCGGCGTGGGGGATGCGTTACAACACGTCCGATACCGAAGATGTTGCGACGGTTCGTATGCGTTACCGCGCGGAGTCGGTTGACTCGATTATCCGGGTGAGCTGGCTTGATCCGCTCAAGGTCAGAACGACGACGCTCGTTGGGTCGGACAAGATGGCTATCTACGACGACATGGCTGCCGACGAACGGGTAAAGGTGCTCGATCGCGGGCTGGAGAACATCGACGATCCAGGTCGCGACTCGATGGCGCACCTCGCCTACCGCTATGGCGACATTTCATCACCGTACATCGACTTCCGCGAGCCTTTGCTCGTACAAGCCGAGGACTTCGTCCGTGCGTGCATGACGGGCGAACGCCCGACAGCAGACGGACTCGCTGGCCGTGACGTTGTGGCCGTGCTCGAAGCGACCGATCGATCAATTATGAGCGAAGGGCAATTGGTACCCGTAGCGGCCCGAATTGTGAGTCCAGAGTTGATTGGGCCGATGTCGCGATGACCGAACTACGTATCCCTTCCGGCGATGTGGCGTTGTCTGCGCCCGTTCCCTTTCTTGATCTCGCCGCGTTGCACGAACCGCTTCGCGAAGAGTTAGACGCGGTCTGGCAAGAGACCCTCGATAGTTCAGCCTTTACCGGCGGTACTCGCCTTGCTGCATTCGAGTCCGAATGGGCGAGTTATTGCGGTAGGTCTCACGCTGTGGGATTGGCTAACGGTACCGACTCGATCGAACTGATTCTGTCCGCTCTTGGAGTGGGCGTCGGAGACGAAGTCATCGTGCCATCCAACACCTTTGTGGCTACTGCAGAGGCTGTAGTTACCGCTGGTGCTGTGCCGGTCTTTGTTGATGTTGATGAAGGCAGCCTGCTGATCACCGCCGATTTGATCGAGGAGGCAATAACTCCTCGCACCCGAGCCGTGATGGTCGTCCACCTCTACGGCCAGATTCCGGTGATGACTCCGATTGTCGACCTTTGCGCTTCTCGCGGGATCCATTTGGTGGAAGACGCCGCCCAAGCCCATGGCGCAACCCATGGGGGACGTCGTGCTGGCGAGTTTGGGGTGGCTGCTTCGTTCAGTTTCTACCCGGGTAAGAACCTTGGCGCGCTTGGCGATGCTGGTGCAGTCGTGACCAACGACGCCGAGCTAGCCGAGAAGATCCGAGTCGAAGCAAATCATGGTCGAGGCAGTCATCTGTCTCATATTGTGAGCGGACGCAACAGTCGGATGGACGGTCTGCAGGCAGCGGCGTTGAGTGTCAAGCTCCAGTATTTGGATGGTTGGACCGAGGCACGCCGAGCGGTGCACGCCCACTATCGCCAACGGTTTGAAGGTGCGGACCTGACGATGTTGGAAACGCCCAAGGGCACGAATCCCGTCCATCATCTTGAGGTCGTGCGTGCAGTTGGTCGAGATGAGTTGCGGGACGGACTGGCCGCGGCAGAGATCGGTAGTGGAATCCACTATGCATTGCCCTGCCATCTC
>CAZLWE010000124.1:0-2729 GCA_964562985.1 uncultured Acidimicrobiales bacterium | reverse complement strand
TGCAATCGTCGATAGCCGTGAATTGGTAATAGCGCTTCTTCCGTTTGCCGCCGCCGGCTGACTCTGGGAGGGGATCGATGAACTTGACATCGGTGTGGACCCGGTGACCGGGAAGCTGTTTCTCGTAACGCTTCCAGCGCCGATTGTGGCGCTGGTATCGCTGAGAGGTCGGCAGTCGATTCATGTCCAACCGCTTCAGGATGCGCCACACCCCAGACTTCGAGACGGTCACTTCGTGATTCCGAGCCAAATACATCGAGATCTTGCCGGGCCCGAAATGGTAGTGCTGACGCAGGTAGACGATCTTCGACACGATCTCGGCGTCAGTCTGATGCGGGCATGTCTTGGGCCGACTCGAGCGGTTTCTCAAGCCTTCCTCACCAAACTCTTCGTACTGACGGAGCCACTTGTAGAAGGTCGGCCGGCTGCTCCCGTAGTGGCGGCAGGTCGCCGCCACGTTACCGCTCACTTCGTCCGCGTGTCGCAGGACCGACAGTCGATGCCGGACCCTACGTTGTTGTTCTCGTTCGTTCGTCTCTCATCTCTCTCACTAGAGACCCATATTGCCGGATCCAGTACCACACCGAAGCTGCAACGTCGCCGCGAATATGGCGCACGGCATATGGGCCGATACCGAGTGGTGGTCTTCGCTCGTGGGCGGTGAATCTGCGCCGCCGATATGTGTGGGACGTGCAGGTTGGGTGTGGTTGCCGGTTACGCACTAGAAAGCGGCAGTCGGGGTTGTTGCCACCACAATCGTATCGCTTAGCACCGATATATCGGTCACGGCTGATACGATCGATCCTATGAGTGCGACCACTGAGCGTTCGGGCGATGTCGCCGTGGCAGCGAAACTGTTCTGCGGTTTCGGTGATCGAACACGCCTGTCCATCCTGAGCCTGCTCGCTGGCGGTGAACGTCGCGTGACTGACATCGTCGAAACCCTCGACGCGTCACAGGCCAACATCTCCGGGCATCTGAGGTGCTTGAGGGACTGCGGGCTTGTCGTCGATCGCCGAAGCGGGCGCGAGGCCTTCTACCGCATCGCGCACTCCGAGGTCGTCGACGTACTGCGATCCGCTGAGCAGCTCCTCGCTGTCACCGGCACCGGCATCGAGCTGTGCCCCAACTACGAACCTGAAACGGATACGTCATGACGGTCAGTCGCTTCCACGTCCCGGCGATGGACTGCGCCGCAGAAGAACAGCTCATTCGCATGGCACTCGACGACCGCGACGACGTCGAGCGGGTCAAGTTCGACAGCCAACAGCGCGACGTCCTCATCGAGCATCGGTCCAACGCTGGTGCGATCGGCGATGTGCTCGAACCGCTTGGCCTCGGTGCCCGCCACGTCGACGACGCGAGCGACATGGGCAGCGAGGGTGACCCGGTGCGAGAACAACGGGCGCTGCTCATCGCCTTGATCATCAATGCCGGTTTCTTCGTCGGTGAGCTCACCGTCGGGGTCATCAGTCGCTCGATGGGGTTGGTTGCCGACGCGCTGGACATGGGAGCCGATGCCAGCGTGTACGCACTCAGCCTCGCAGCCGTCGGCACCGCGGCGGCCCGCAAGAAGCGCCTCGCACGGGTCAGCGGCTATGTCCAGCTCGGCCTTGCCGCGGTCGGTCTCGTCGAGGTGATCCGCCGATTCGTCGTCGACATCGAACTCCCCGACCCGACGTCGATGATCGTGTTGTCCGCACTCGCACTCGCCGGCAACCTCGTCACTCTCGTCGTCTTGAACCAGGTTCGATCCGGTGAGGTCCACCTCCAGGCCAGCTGGATCTTCACCGCGAACGACATCAAGGTCAACGCCCTCGTCATCGCCGCAGCCATCGGAGTTATCGTCTTCGACTCCGCGATCCCGGACTTGATCGCCGGTGGGTTCATCTTCGCCGTCGTCGCCAACGGTGCTCGCCGCATCCTCGGCATGAGTCGATGACACTGCGACGCCACGGGGGTTTCGCCATCGTCACAGCAGCACTGATCGTCATTGACCTCGCCACCAAGGCCTGGGCGGTGCGAGCACTCGACAACGGGCCGATCGAGCTTCCGGGGCCGCTCGATCTGCAACTCAGCCACAACGACGGAATCGCATTCGGCCTCTTCAACCGGGTGCCCGCAGTCGTACTCGTCGCAGCAGGCCTGCTGATCGCCGTACTACTCGTCGGGGCCTGGCTCGCGGGCCAGGCACCAGTGGTCCCGACCTCGATGGTCGTGGCCGGCGCCGTCGCGAACAGCATCGATCGCCTCGAGTCCGGCAGCGTCGTCGACTTGTTGCACCTCGGCTGGTGGCCCACGTTCAACGTCGCCGACATCTACATCACGACCGGCGCCGCACTCTTGGCTGTCCTCACGATCTGGCCGACACCAGCCACCCAAGCGAACCACAGCCACGATTCAAGAACCGACCTGCTCGATCAATCCGCCACTCCCTGATTCACTCATGTCGGGACATGAGAGAGGGAGGCCCGAGAAGCGAACGACCCGGCGCATAATCCCGAGCCACGGAGCGCGGCTGTCGCGCCGCACAACGGGCGTGATGCAGTGGATCGCGGCGGCTCGGCCCACTCGATAATCACGCCGCTCGACCGCTCTTGAGACCGCCCGGGATCGGCACAGATGGCCCGGAGTCCCCGCCTCGGTCCCGATGCCCGTGACGCTCAGGTGTACGCGCAGTGGCGGTCGGTTTAGGTCGGCTCGCTGCGGAGTCCGGACCGGTGGAGGTC
>CAZLWE010000123.1:0-2834 GCA_964562985.1 uncultured Acidimicrobiales bacterium | reverse complement strand
GTGATGCGGGCGAACGCGTATGAGTTCGACGATGAGACCCGCGAAAAGATGCGCAACCTTACGAACTTCATCAACTGGTTCAGCGAGCAGAACCCGCAAACCTGCGACCGGCACCTTCGCTTGCAAACCCGGCTCATTCCGGAGAAGGGTCTCGATCTGCTCGGGCGCATGGAGACCTTCGAGGAAGACCTCGATCAGTTCCTACGCATGGTTGGGCTCACCCGGGAGAACAAGCACCATCGCAACCGGTCGAAGAAGGAAAAGCCGGAGCTCGCGAGCGCCGATCAGAATCGCCTGGCCGAGATCTACGCTCCCGACCTCGAGCGTTTCGGCTACACCCCCTAGTTCACCGTCGACGTGCGCGTTCGTGACCCTCTCCTTGGCACTCGTTGCGAGGTGGAGGTCCGTGCCGGATCGGCCGACGTCACCGACGCTGCCCAAGATCGGGTGTTCGCCGAGGTCGAGCGCCTCGAAACGGTCTTCACCGTCTTCGACGAGTCGAGCCAGCTGCACCAGCTCCGTCGCTCAGGCTCTACGAAGTCGTCGGAGTTGGTAGAGGTTCGCAAGCTGGCCCGTTCGTGGCACGACAAGACCGGTGGTGCGTTTCATCCGGCCCTGCAACCCCTCGTCGATCTCTGGGCTCGGTCAGCCGAAGCCGGTTCGGCGCCCGACACGGCCACGCTGACCGAGGTAGTGGGGTCACTCAATCCAGACGATCACGCGCACCTCGACTTCAACGCACTGGCGAAGGGTTGGATCGCCGACCGCGGACTCGACGCTGCGTTCACTGGCGACGACTCGGTCCACGACGCGTGGCTCAGTTTGGGCGGAGACCTCGTCCACCGCGGAGATGGATCGGTGGTTGTGGGCATCGAGGATCCGGCGCGTCCATACGACAACGTCGATCCGCTCGCAACGATCGAGGTAGCGAACGAGGCGTTGGCCACTAGCGGGACGGTGCATCGATTCTGGATTATCGGTGGGCGTCGCTACTCGCGAGTGCTCGACCCGCGGAGCGGCCAACCGGTCGATCACATCAGGCAGGCAACGGTGGTTGCGCCAACGGCCGCCACCGCCGATGTCTTAGCGACAGTCGCGCTGGTCCTGGAACCCGAAGAGACATTGGAACTCGTCGCTTCGGAAGGTGCGGATTGCTTGTTGATCAGCGCCTCGGGTGAGACGACCCAAACCTCGGACCGATTTAGACCAGTGTGAGCCAGCCGAGACCGACGGCGACGATGGCTCCCAGTACGAGCAGGATCATCGCCCGTTGCCGTCGCCTGCGCATCAGCAACTGCATGCCGAGCCCGCTAAACGACACAACGACCAGCAGCCCGGCGGAGATGTCGATCACCCAGCTCCACGCAACGTTTGTGTCGCTTCCGGTGTGCAAGTCTCGCAGCGCGTTGACGAAGCCTTCTTCGCTGATTGTGCCGGTGTAGTCAAGACTCACGACGTCGAAGCGAAACGACGCGCCGAATGCGGGGCCGGTGTAGTTGATCGAACCCTCGTTGTCCTGCTGGTCGAAGTTGGTGACCTCTCCCCCGATGCCATGCTCGCTACGGAGGAACTCGCTCACGAGCAAGAACTCGACCTCGTCGCCATCGCGCACCGTTTCGGGAAGCGCTCCCTCGACGGTGGTAGTGACGCGTTCGGTTCCACCGAGCCACGCGGGGTTGTTGAGGAGCAGCCCGGTGACGCCAAAGAATCCGATGATCACGAACGCGAACATGCTGACGTAGACATGCGTCCAGCGCATCCACCTCTGACCCTTGTTCGACAGCTTCTTCACCGTCGACGCCCCGCCCCCGTTCTCTGGCAGGGAATCGCGCCCGGACTGGCGAGCCTGCTGATCGGCGATACGCCGAGCAAGAGCGTCGTCGGCACGGGTGAGCGAATCCAACTCGTTAGACATCTATCCGCACCGATGCCCCGGACAGCTCTTCGTCGTCTGGCAGTTGTGTTGTTGCGAGCGATCCGGTCAGGCGGAACGGCTCACGAATGAGGGAGTACGGCCCGTCTTCACGTGCTGCTTCGACGGCGATGAAGTAGTCGCCTTCGGGCAACTGCACGCCTTGGGCGAAGCCATCCCAAGACACGGCGTAGTCGCCGGGTGGACGGGTCGCCGACGAGATGGTCCGAGCGGTGTCGGCGCCACCGCCTCGGATGCGCTCGGTGTCTCGGGCATACCAGGTGTCGAGATGATCGAGCCAGCGGCCACCGCGACGCGTTTGCTCGAAGAACAGCGCAATGGTGTCGAGCAATTCGCCTTGGGCGTTCTCCACCCAGACCGCAACGTATGGCGGTTCGATCTTGCCAACCGGGCCGTGGGTATAAGTGAATGAGATCACCATCGAACCCGCGATCGCTGGGTTGTCGGTGAGTACCGGCTCGACGGGTTGGGTGGTTGGCGTGCTCGCCGCTTGGCTTGTAGTGGGCGGATTGGTAGTGGTCGTAGTGGTGGTTGTCTCGATGGGTTCGGCGACCGCTCCAGCGAAGACTTCGACATCGTTGTTCCCGCACGCCGCAATACCCGCCGCCGCCGCTCCGGCACCGAGGCCTTTGAGCATCGCGCGGCGACTGACGCGCCGGTATCGAGAGCGTTCGTCGTCAGCCACAAGGAAACTGTATGCGAACGCGGTAAGGGAACCCTGAAGGACCCACAAGGTTGTGTTCAGCCCGCTCGGCTAGCTCGCCCAGTCGATTCGGTACCCGAGATCGTGCCCGCAGGCTTGTGAGTATTCGACGATCGACTTCTTGGCCAGCTTCAAGGTGACCGCAGCGGGCAGCAGCCCGACCACTCGACCGAACGGCGTTCGCTCTTCGCCGACCGG
>CAZLWE010000122.1:0-3001 GCA_964562985.1 uncultured Acidimicrobiales bacterium | reverse complement strand
CCACCACAAGAAGACCGCCCTCTGGGGCGGTCTTTGGTTTTTGGCGTCGGGCATAGTCCAAAGGGACCGTTAGGACCCCAAAGTTGACGTCCGATTAAATAAGAGTGCGGAGACTTCGATCACCCAGCATTACAGCGCTTCTCGCGATGCTCGCGGCCCTGTTGCTTATCTCGATCGGCATTATGGCTGCGCTCGTACTGTCCAGAGCCGACGATCAGGCCGCCTCAGTAGCAGAGATCTCCGAACTTTCCGCACGCGTCGACCATGATCTCCGCATCATGGACGCCCTTCGCGAAGAGGTGCTTGCATCGAGTTGGGTATTCGTCGGAGGCCAATACCCGACGGTTGCCGCTGACGCTGGACAACAAATGGGAGTCACAGACTTCAACGCCAAACTCGCCGAGTCACAAGCGGAACTTGATGCACTCCTCGCGGAGAGTTCCGATGACCAACTTCGCGAACTGATCGAGCAAAATCGGGCCGGGACGAATCCAACAGCCGACCTGTTCGATATGAGCGCCGGATACCGAGAGTCTCTGGCACTCATCCAATCCGAACTCGCCGAGGACGCCGCTCTGCTGATTCGCGCCGGCCGCGACTCCGGAGATGATCAACTCGCGCATTCGACCGAAGTCTTTGAGGCGGCGACCGAGTTCCAAGTAGCGTCCGGTGATCAGTTCTACGCATGGGCCGATCTTCGGGCGCAGATGCTTCTCGGTTCGCCCGAACGGTCGAGCATCGAAGCGTTCGCAAGCATCGTTGCTCGCCGCGAAGACAGTCGCACGCGACTTGAACAGCTGATCGAGCCTGATTCTGGTCTGGCAACGCTTTGGAATGGCCTGGATGATTCCGCCACGAACACCTCCTACTTCACAGCCCTCCAAGATGCATTCGGTGCAAACCCCGATGTGTCCACCCCGCAATTGCTACCTGCTGACGGCGAGTCTCCGGCAGAGATCTCCGAGGTCGAGAGCGAGTTGCTCGCCCGACAAAATGAGAGCGAGCAGCTGCAAGCAGAGATCGATGCGCTGATCGACCTCGCTCGCCAGAACCTGGCCGAAGAAAACGCACGTGTGGCTGGCGCTACCCAGCAGGCAATGCGCGGTACGTTCATCGTGATCTTGGCCGCCGTCGCATTGCTCGCCGCCGGCGTCATCGGGCAAGTAGTGCTCGTAGCCCGTCCACTCCGCCGAGCCGCCCAGGTCACCGAAAAGATTGGTGCTGGAGACCTGACCGTCCGCGTTCCCGAGTCCGGCAGCCGCGAGGTACGGGTGGGCGCTCGCGCACTCAACGAAGCGATCTCCTCCTTGCAGTTGGCTGAAACCCAAGCGGTAGCCCTCGCTGAAGAACGCCTCGACGATCCGGTCCTCGAAACCGTCGCCCCGGGCCAACTCGGACAGTCGCTCCAGGTTGCGGTCCAAAAGCTCGCCAATTCGCTCGCCGAAAGGGACGAGTTCGAAGAACGCCTCAGCCACGAAGCCACCCACGACGGGCTGACGAAGATCCCGAACCGAAACGTGACGCTTCGCCACTTGGAGGCCGCTATCGCCCGCAGCCGACGCAACCAAACCACCGTCGCGTTGCTCTTCATCGACATTGACCGCTTCAAGACCATCAACGACGTCCACGGCCATCAGGTCGGCGACAAGGTGCTCCAGGAGTTTGCCCGCCGTCTTTCAGGCGCGCTTCGCGCCGGTGACCTCGTGGGACGAATCGGTGGCGACGAATTCGTAGTCGTTGCCGAGCCGGTGTCAGACATCTCGGACGCGGCTTCGGTTGCCGTTCGCATGCTCGAGGTCATCTCCGAGCCAATGAACCTCGACGGCAAGACCTTCTACCCAAGCGCAAGCATCGGTGTGGGAGTGGACAACGGTGAACTCACCACCGACGAACTGTTGCGCGACGCCGACCTCGCCGTGTACCGGGCGAAGGAACAGGGCAAGAACCAAATCGCCGTGTGCGACGAGGGCTTGCGCGAACAGTTCAAGCAACAAGAGCTTCTCGAGACCGCGATCAAGCTCGCCCTTGAGCGCGACGAGTTTGAGCTCGTATTCCAACCGTCCTTCTCTGTGCACAACAACCGACCCTCCGCGTTCGAGGCGCTGATCCGCTGGCGTGACCCGGTAAACGGGCTCCGCGGCCCAGATGAGTTCATTCCGACCGCAGAGCGCACCGACCTCATTGCAGAGATCGATCGTTGGGTGCTCGACGCTGCGGCAGCGCAGGTCGCTGCTTGGCAGGGCGTCCCGTATTTCGATTCGGTGCCGATTGCCATCAATATCTCCGCTCGTCACCTTGGCAGCGGCAGCTTGGTCGAGGACGTCAGTGAGGTCGTCAAGCGTCATGAGATCCTGCCGAACAGCCTGATCCTCGAGCTCACAGAAACCGCAGCAATGGAAGACCTGATGATCTCGGCACGCGAGCTCGCCCAACTTCGCAAGATCGGCGTACGAATTGCGCTGGACGACTTCGGCACCGGCTACATGTCTTTGGCCCACTTGCGTGGCCTTCCAGTCGACCAGTTGAAGATCGACCGCAGCTTCGTCACCGAACTGGACATCGATCCAGAAGGCTCGCTCGTGCGACTCATCGTCGATACCGCCCGGCTGCTGAAACTGTCGATCACCGCCGAGGGAGTTGAGACCATCGAACAACTCAACATTCTTCGGGATTTGGGAGTCGACTCGGTACAGGGTTACTACTTCACCCCGCCGCGAAGCGCGGACGAGCTTCCGCAGCGAATCAGCGAGGTTGTCACAGGCGTTCGCTGACCTCGCACGAACCCGGTAGTTTCGTTGCGTGCACATCGACGCGAAACAGGTCGGGCGCTTCGCCAAACGAACGCTACGAGAAGCGCGCGACGAATTCGCTCCTCCCCCGCCGTCGCCTCCCCCATATCGCCAATGGTCCGGGCCCCATGCCGACGCCCAAAATAGTGACCCGCAACTCCAGGTTTCGGCCACCACCATCGGCGACATTCTCCTCGTACAAGGGGTCGCAC
>CAZLWE010000121.1:0-3048 GCA_964562985.1 uncultured Acidimicrobiales bacterium | reverse complement strand
GGTCCAATAGCTCTGCGACGGCCGCGGCGAGTTGCGGTTCTGGACCGAGTTCTGCCATTGCTCGCAAATATGCAAGTTCGAGTGCAGTTGTGCGGTCTCGTCGAACTCTGAAGAAGCTCGAGTCGAGTTTCTCTTCGACAATTGATCGGGCGGTAGTCGAATCATCTCGGGTAATTTCCGGCCCGTCTGCGAGGTTCCATACGGCTTGGCCGAATTCTTGTAGGAAGTATGGGTAGCCCTCGGTGAAGTCGAGTGCGTCGTCGAGAGCTTCGTCTGAGAACGCGACGTCTAGCTCGTCGGCCGGTGTCGTCAGGGCCAGCCGTGCGTGCTCGTTGGTTAGTTTGCCGATGGTCGGAAATTTGAAGAGTCGCTCTGCGTAGGACTTTGCTTCGCCTGCAAGTTCGGCAATCTGAGGAAGGCCAGCTGCGGCGAGCGTGACTGGTAGTTGCCTTTGCACTGTTTTGTGAATCGCCGAGATCAGCGCTTCGAGTTGGGCACGGGTCAGGAACTGAATTTCATCGAGGAGGAGCACCACTCCTTGATCATGTTCAACGGCGGCTTCTCCAAGAGTGACAAAGACATCGGTAAGGTCCGCGTCGAGAGCTCCGCTGTCTGCGAGTCCTTCGAGCGCGTCTACGTCCAGGCCTGCAGAGAGGCGGCCGTCGGGGTCAATTGTGACTGTGAAGGAACGAAGGGTGGCCGCAGCCCGTTTGGCTCGTGCAGCCCACTTTGCCTTCGGCGCAATCTCGAACAGGGCCTTTCTGATGCCTCTAGCCAGAACCCGCCTGAAGTCGTCGTCGTCGTGTTTTGAGACTTCCATCTCGACAACCACCCAATCGCGATCGATTGCGCTATCGCGAAAGACGCTCAGCAGCACGGTCTTGCCTACACCGCGAAGCCCAGTGATGATCATCGACTGCTCCGTCCTTCCAGCGCGAACTCGATCGAGCAGTATTTCGAAGTTCTCAAGCTCTTCTTCACGTCCGATCAACGCAGGTGGCTTTGCACCAGCATTAGGTGTGTACGGGTTCTGGCGGCGATCCATGGTGGTTGAGTATAGCAAGAGTATTTGTGGTTTATAAGATAGGAATAAACCACAAATACTCTTGCAATCAGTATCTACTTGAAAGACTGAAACACGCCACCTTCAAGTAGTCGCGGGCACTCCGAGACTGCGCCCGATGGTGGCGTTACCTCTTATTGGAGTAAGTAGTGTTTGCCGAGGCCGCCAATTCCGCAGATGAGGCCGATCGTCGTGAACACCATCGGTGCGGTGACGGGCGACATCGAAGATCGCTGCGACACCATGGCGTAACCAAAGACGGAGGCAGCAACGATAAGGATTTCAGTTATGAGATAGCGCCGTCAGCCCTGGAAGTCGATAGTGGACACGTTACTGACTGTGAGCTGGATCTGGTGGTTGACCTCGACCAACACGATCTCGGCCGCACTGCAGCCAGGACAGCGGATGACCGTGCCCGGGCAGCGGAGATAGACGTGCGCTTGGGCAACCGAGTGGCGTTGCCCACACGCGCCGCACACCAGTTCGGCGAGACTGACGTCGGTGCCGGTCGCGATGGACAGGGCTCCGATGATGGCGTTTCCATCTACGTAGGTCACTGGTCGTCCTTACCCGAACCGTTCGGTTCGTATCGATTTTGCGTCAACGTCGACAGCTACAAGATGTGTCGCGACCGCCTCGACGAAAGCTGTCGGGCCGCACACGAAAACGGAAGGCTTGGTGTCGCCAACCGCGTCGGCGATGGCCTTCTCGTCGATGCGGCCGTCGAGGTATCCCTCGGCGGTCTCGCGCGTCAGATAGATGTGGGCGTCCACACCGGAGGTGCCGGCGATTTCGTCTCCGAAGATGATCCGGCTTTGGTCCCGGGCCGAATAGAGCACCGTGACGGGAACCTTTTCTTTGGCGTGTCGCCAGATCGCCCGCAGCGGAGCGATGCCCGAACCTCCGCCGATCAGCACGAGAGGCTGGCCGTCGCCGGTGTCGTCCCACACGAAGTACCCGCCGATCGGTCCCCGCACCTCGAAGGTGTCACCCACCTCAACATCGTCGACGAGATACGGCGAAACCTCCCCGTCCTCGACCCGTTCGACCGTGATCTCGGGATCCTCACCCGGACCCGAAGAGACCGAGTAGGACCTTGTGGCCTGATAGCCGTCATCGGCGGTCAGACGAAGATCGAGATGCTGTCCGCCAAGGTGGTCGCCCCAATCGGGAACGTCGAGGCGAAGGCTCCGCGCCGAAGACGACTCCGAACGTGCTTCGAGCACTGTGGCTTTACGCCACACCAAATGTTTGCGGACGGCGGACTGCATCAGTCGCCGGCGTAGCGCTGCTCAAGCCACGGATTGCCGTAGTTGTGGTATCCGGCCGCTTCCCAAAACCCCTGCGGTTCGTCATCGGTGAGGCGTAGTTCGCGGATCCACTTAGCGCTCTTCCAGAAGTAAAGGTGGGGGACGAGCAAACGCACAGGGCCACCGTGCTCGGGTTCGATCTCATCACCGTCGTAGGAGACCGCCACCATGGCATCGGTGTCGACCAGATCGGTCGTGGGCATGTTGGTCGTGTAGTCACCGAAGCTCGTCGCCAGCACATAGTCGGCATCGCCGACACCTGCATCCTCGAACAGCTCCGCGACAGGGACACCCGTCCAGGTCGTTGCGAACTTCGTCCAGTGGGTAACGCAGTGAATGTCGGCCGTGATCGTTTCCAGACCGAGAGCGTTCAGTGAGTCCCAGTCATATGTCTTGGAAACGTTTCCGTCGTTGACGGTCAGTTCCCAGTCTTCTCGGGAGACCTCCTGGGTGGGACCCGCCGTGAGCACCGGGAAGTCGTCGGTGACGAATTGGCCCGGCGGCACGTCTTTCGACTCTTGCCTTGCTCGACCTTGAAATCCTCGCTTGGCCATGACAGACCCTCCCTCCGGAGGGAACCTATCAGCACGCTTCCCGCCGACGCTATGCCGCGCTGTCTAGCGAGCGAAGTCGGTGATTTGTACTTCGGCGCCGTAGTCGGCGAAGTCGCGTGTT
>CAZLWE010000120.1:0-3121 GCA_964562985.1 uncultured Acidimicrobiales bacterium | reverse complement strand
CTCGACCGGCGCACTGTGGCCAACCACGAGGCATACTAAAGGGTCAAGGACGGATGCCGGCTACGACATGAACCAGGACGACGAAACCAATCGTTCAATCTCTGACCACCGCGGTTGGCCGACCTTCCCTGTCTCCGGTGCGTGGAAGCCTGGTGATCCGTCGGGAGCTCGACAATTTATCGACCTCCCACGACCATTAGCGTTGGAGGGCGGTGCGATTCTCGAAGCGGTGACTCTCGCATACGAAACATGGGGAACGCTCAACTCCGAGGCCAGCAATGCGATCCTGATTTGCCATGCACTCACCGGTGATGCTCACGTCACCGGGGGCGGCGGAGGAACCTACACCGACGAGGGTTGGTGGTCACGAATCGTCGGGCCTGGCAAAGCGATTGATACCAATGAGTTCTTCGTCGTCTGTGCGAATGTCCTCGGCGGCTGCCAGGGGAGTACCGGACCTGCCTCGGAGAACCCTGTCACCGGGCGCCCGTACGGGTCTGCATTTCCCCAGATCACCAACCGCGACATCACCCGATCGCAGACCTTCCTTGCCGATGAGCTTGGGATCGACCGCTGGTTCTCCGTCATCGGTGGCTCCATGGGTGCAATGTCGGTACTCGAATGGGCGGCCATGTACCCAGAGCGTGTTCGTTCGATCGCTCCCATCGCCAGCAACCTCGCTGCCACTCCCCAACAAATCGGTTGGTCGGCGGTCGGCCGTCTCGCCATCGCGAACGACGAGCACTTCGCCGGTGGGGATTACTACGACAACGATGAGGGTCCTGGTCGAGGCCTCGCGATCGCCCGCGAGATAGCGCTGATCCACTATCGCAGCGACACCGAATGGAACGAACGCTTCGGACGCGACCCGCTAGATCGGATGGACCGTTTCGGTGTTTGGGGCAGGTTCCAGGTAGAGGCCTACCTCGACCATCACGGCCGCAAGTTCCCAGAGCGCTTCGATGCCAACAGCTATCTCGTGTTGAACCGCGCGATGGACCTCCACGACCTCGGCCGCGGGCGCGGCGGCGCCGTCTCGGCCCTTAGCCGGTTTCGGGGGCACTCCATGACGGTCTCGGTATCCACCGACTTCCTGTACCCGGCCTACCAACAGGCCGAGATGGCGAAGGTGCTGGGGGCAGACGGTCGCTCGTGCACTCACCACACGATCGACTCGATTTACGGCCACGATGGCTTCCTGGTGGAGCACGACAAGCTGGCATCGATGCTTATCGAGTTCCTCGCCAAGGTGAGCGTCGATACGAACTAGTTGGCTGAGCGGTCCCTCGAATGCCTGAACTTATCGAAGTCGAGTACTACCGCCGGGCTCTCGACCCGGTGGTTGGACAGAAACTTTGCGCGGTGACGGTTACTCCTCAAGCGTTCATTCGACCTCCAGGAACGAGTGTCGATGCCTTCGGCCATCTGCTCGGGAGTGTTCTCACGCGAACACGGCGACATGGCAAGCTCCTAATACTCGAACTCACTGGAGAGGACGGCGAAACCGGAGAGGTGGGCCTGCGGTTCGGAATGACCGGCCGTTTGCTGATCGACGACGAGAGTCCAATCGATCAACTCGAGTACAGTTCGTCGCGAAACGATCCCGCATGGGACCGGGCGATCTTGCAGTTTGATGCCCGCGTTGCCATTCGCGACCAACGTCGGTTGGGTTCGATCGAGGTGGCACCTGACGAGAGCGGCCTCGGGCCGAATGCCGAGACACTGGACCGGGCCGTATTAGGAGCGATCGTCGCAAGGCGCCGGAAGTCGATCAAGGCGGTCTTGCTGGATCAATCGCTCGTTGCCGGCTTGGGAAACCTGCTCTGCGACGAGGTGCTTTGGCGGTGTTCTATCGACCCAGCGCGACCTGCCCAAGATCTTGGAGACGGTGAACTTATTCGTCTCGGTGTTGCATTGCCTCGGTGTATCGAACAACTGGCCGCACGAGGCGGTTCGCACACGGGAGACAGTTTCGCACTACGAACCCAAGGTGCCCAATGCACGAGGTGTGGCGCAGCGATGGAGCATTGCACGGTAGCCACCCGGTCGACCTGGTGGTGTCCGGGTCACCAGAGGTAACCCGCGGTACCGTGAGCGAGTGATTGGTCAACTTCGGGCCCCCGTTGCGGTGGCCAATGCAATCGCTACCGCGGTCGCTCAGGTCGACGAAGGCGACGTGGAAGTGGTCAACATTCGTGAGACCGATGGACGCCTTGGCCCCCTGGTCTTCGTCTTGGTAGCCCTCGGCGTGGTGACCCTCATTGCCACCGCCATGTACTGGTGGGCCACTCGACCCTCACATACGATCGAGGTCGAAACGACAAAAGGAGATGATGATGGATGACTTCTCACCCGAAGAAATGGTCGCCCGATTCAAGGAGCGGGCAGCGGCCGTCAAGAAGAGGAATTTGCCGCCCGTAGGGGGTGACGAGCGGGCACAGTTCATCCAGCAAGCCCAAACCGACTTCCAGGACTTTGCGATCATCGGTGACGCAACGGCGAGCCTCGACGATGGGGTTCTGACGCTCACCGTCGATCTCCGTGCGAGCAGTGGCGACTGAGGTCTGCGCTGATATAGTCAAAAGCCGTTTGCGGACGTAGCTCAGTTGGTAGAGCATCACCTTGCCAAGGTGAGGGTCGCGGGTTCGAATCTCGTCGTCCGCTCAAAACACGCTTCAGCCCCCCCAATGGGGGGCTGTCGTCGTTTTCCGTGCCTATCGATGTCATCTGGACACTGGAAAGGACGAGATATCCGCAGATCCCACTGAACGGGCCGGTCGAAGTCGGTTGGCGACAGAAAGTGGGTATTTGTGTCGGATGTGTAACGGAACAGTTGCGAATAGTGGAGGGCGCGAGGACATTTTGACATCCACGATCTACGGTCTCGCTCGTAGCGGACTAGGGGTCAGACTTTCGTCACCCCCCGTCTCGTCGCAAACGTGTGTGCGTCCGATCACGGAGGGGTGATCGGACGCACATGCAGCGAGTTCCGTGCCTCCGTTGCACAACGTTCCTAAGCGAGTATTCTCTAAGTCCACATCACGCGTCGGTGCCCGAGCGGCCCAAGGGAACGGCCTGCAAAGCCGTACAGTCGCGGGTTCAAATCCCGCCCGGCGCTCTA
>CAZLWE010000119.1:0-3376 GCA_964562985.1 uncultured Acidimicrobiales bacterium | reverse complement strand
CTGATCGACACCGCCGATCGGGGCGACCGATACCCATCTACCCGGATCGAGCAACGGCCCGCCGATTTCACCAATTTGTAGCCGGGCCGTGCTGCTTTCAAGTTCCGGAGGTCCGGCGAACAAGTGGTTGAGCGTCTCGGCGCGCCGGTAACACCGTACGGAAAGTGGCCTGTGCGCGAGCGCCAATGCGACCAGCACGTAGAAGAGGTCAGCACCACCTCGCAACGTCTGGTGCGGATCGATGATGCTCATCACGGCAATAAAGCCAATCGCAGCCCTCGCTCCCACACGCGCCACCTCAAAGGTCGGTTGGGTCTCGGCACGGCGGGCCGTGCCGCGCCACGCAAGAACGATAAACGTCGAAAAAGTGATGAGCAGGGGCAGGCCGCCAACCCATAACAACCAGAGGTAACCGCTTTCGAGAAAGACCTCACTGCGCCAAATATCAGGCGGTAGGACGGTGGTCCGAGGATCGACCCCGATGATCCAACCGCCGTCTGCAATATCGGGCCAAAAGAGCTCGCTGATGTTCACCCAACGGATCCTCCACGAGCTCGGCACCAGTGAGCGGGAGCCTGTACTGGCAAGGCGTTCATCGATCACTGGTCCAAGGAGTGCGAAGGAAACCCCGAGTGCGGGCAGGGCAGCAATGGCGACCTTCTTCAAAACGCCGAGATAAGAAGACGCGATCAACATGATCACGACAACGCCGATAACGGCGGTCGCTTGGCCCGTCGCCAACGCACCGATGACCAACACCGAAGAAGCCGCGCCAGCAAGGACGTTCTTATGGCGCACCGCAAACCCGAGAGCCAGTGCCGCACTCATGGCAAGAATCGTCCCGGACGCGATAGCCGAACCCAGCGTGGTGAAGGCTCGGCCTGCGCTCTGGTTGCTGTTTTCGTTTGCGAAGATCGACCGAGTGAAATCGCCGGTAGGCCCAATGCCGAGCGATTCAGGTACCGCAAGAGTTGCGACGATAAGGCCAGACGTAATCGCCGCAAGGATCGCGGTCCGAACATCACCCGCGGTTCGAACAGCGCATCGCGCGAACACGTACAGGAAAAAATACTTGAGAAGGGCAAAGGCAGCGACAGCGACATCGATGTCGACGCTGTTGCCCCGCGCAATCGTCGAGGCGATGGGGACGATGCTGCCGAACAGAGCCACCCCGGCCATAGCCCAATCAACGCGGGTCAACTCAAAGTGCCAACGTGTGCCATGGCTATAGGTGCCAAAGGCAATCAAGGCAGCGAGACCCGTGAGACCGATTTGCGCGGCTTCAGTGACTCGAATGAATGGAACCAGTTGCCCTCGAGGTAAACCGGCCAACAACGGCATCACCAAGAGGTAGAGGGCAACGAGGCGACCCGACGGCGTTGTCTGGTCGAGAAAGGCCTTCACAGCCGCCTCCTCTGCGACCCCCGAAGTTTAAAGGCGCCGAGTGCGGCGAACGGGAGGCTGAGTATGAACCCAATTGCCGCCCACCGAAGACTCGGATTCCCAACAGGTTCCTCGAGTAGCCGCGCCGATTGCAAGACCTCGATCGGACTCGAGGTTGCGGCTCGAATCTCGAGATCTCGGATCTGTGTGTCGAGCTCCGTCAGCTCGGCCTCGAGTCGATCGACACGTCGAGTCAACTCAGGTACCTCGGTCGTGTTTGTAGCGACCTCTGCCCGCTCGGAGCGTACCTCCAAGAGTTGCTGTTCGAGGTCGCCAACTTGTACCTCGGTATCGTCAAGTTCGCGTTGCACCGCGTTGGTATTGGACCCCTCCGCTACCGCCGTCAGCGAGTCGTCGACAATCGTTGAGAGGCGATCGAGCCGCGCCTCTGCCAGATCGAGCTGCCGGCTCAGGCCGTCTTCTCGAATCTCGAGCTCAATATCTTGACGGGCAGCAGTCTCAAAAGCCTGTATCTCTGTATCCGCAGCGCCCAACAACAACAAGATATCCTCACGTCGCATCTGGAGTGCCTCGTCGGTTCGGCGGGATTCACTCAGGTCAGAAACCTGTTGATACGAATCCACGATCGCCGTGTTAAGCGCCAGGGCAATCGCTTCATCCTCGTGTCTGGTTTCGAGTCGCAACACCTCGGATAGGTCAACGACTTCAACGGAGAACTGGTCCCGCAGGTCAGTGACCGACAGATCAAACTCCGCTGCAACCGGTGCGAGGGTGGTATCGCTCTCGATTGTGACGAGTTGGGTCAGTATTCGGCGATCCTCGCGTAAGAAGCCGTCGGGCACTGAATCCTGGAGGGAGTAAATGAACTCTGTGCGGGCAGCGAAGGTTGCAGGCCGGGTACTCCCAAAGAGCCAGCCGCCAACCAGGCCGACTCCGGCGATCGTGGAGAAGGCCACAAAGACCGCAATGAGTTGCTGCATCGTCCACTGCATCGACCGTGGTGCCGACTGCTCTTGCAGTGCCGGAGCTTCGACCGGAACGACATGGCCATCGTGGGGCCCGCTTCGTGTGAGGTGTGCCTCGCCAGTGGAGACAACGAGGTCCTTAGCGGCTTGGGCGAGGGCCTCATGGCCGGTTTCTGGAGCAGCGATGCCGTCCTCTACAGACTCGACCGCGGTGTCAGCTAGTTGCTCGGCCTCGACCTCGAATTCCAGCTCGTCGGACCCGGCATCAGCGGCGACTTCAGCAACCTCTTCAAGGTCAGCTTCATCGATTTCATCAGCTTCGGCCTGCAGCTCGTCGACCTCGACCTCGGCTTCGAGCTCGTCGAACCCAACCTCCTCGAGTTCAACGCCATCGAGTACTTGACCGACCTCAGCCTCGACCACCTCGTCCGGCCCTCCGTCGGTTCCGGCCTTCAGTTCGTCGACCTGAGGTGCGGGAAATTCATCAGTCTCCACTACGAGGACGTCGTCGAACGCCCCAATTGGTTCGTCGAAGGGATCGGGGATGGCGACCGATTCATCAGTGATCCGCGTCCCAGATTTAGCCTTGTTAGGTACACCGTTGGTCGACTTCGACCGACTATCCGGGGCGTTTCGAACCGGCTTGGACGAGCCTCTTTTCGTGGAGACATTTCGAGCCGCGCCGGTACGCGAACCTCCCCCCTTAGAAGCAGGCTTACTCGACGGCCCTTGCTTTGGGGACCCATTCCTGGCCTTAGGCAGTTCGGGCGCGGTCCGGCCCGTCTTGTTGAATGAAACCCTTTTGTCGTCAGTCGAATAAAACATTCGTCACCGACTAGCCAGGAGTGTCAACAACGTGGTGGCCACCCGATCGACGTCTGTCGTCGTCAAGGTCGGCGACATCGGAAGCGAAAATTGCTGGAGCGCCGCCGCTTCGCAAACTGGCAACGGGCGCTTCGGAGCAAACTCGGCGAAGGCAGGCTGGAGCTGGAGGCCCGCGGTATCGA
>CAZLWE010000118.1:0-3378 GCA_964562985.1 uncultured Acidimicrobiales bacterium | reverse complement strand
GACATAACTCCATCCTCTCAAAGAGTGGAGCAGTCCTCATTCCCGGGGAGATTCAACACGATCAGACTGAGCTTCGCACAGCGGGTCTCCTCAGAAATTGATAGACAAGGCTTGAAAGGGGTCGCCGAGCTCTAGCGGCTCAGCGGAATCCCATACAGCACCCTTCGAGCGTGGCTTTGCTCACCCGCCGACCCAGACTCGCGGTCGCCGACGCTAACGGGAGCCAGCCGAATTGCCGAGATTCTGTCATGCGGCTCGATTGACTACCTAGTATCAGGCAAAGAGCCGGAGTAGTCACTCGACTTAAGGTGTGGGCGATCCACGGATTTCGGTGTGGGCTTGTAAGAAAAATGGAAAGAGGCCCTAACGGTTGCTACGAATCCCCACTGGTTATGAAAACCCCACTCGATCTCTGATCTGCAATCGCCGAGCGGCTCCGCCGCAATTTTCGGCGCTCGCAGCTCAGACTGTTTGCGCCGCAGGCTCGATCCGTCGCTGCGCTCGTCGACTCGCGCTGCAGATAGATCTCTTAGGCGCCAGCGGCTCCGCCGCGGCGAACGACTGACTCGTCCAGCAGCCTCCTGAGACTGTGCACTCGCTTCTGCTTCTTGAGCGACTTGCACCATTTGGCTTGATCAGGGTCCTGGATCATTGAGATGACGCTCTTCATCTTTGCCAGGATCTGAGCGTCGCCATGAAAGATCGCCTCGTACGACGCCAGCAACAGCGACAGGTGGCCAGCCAGTTCCTGGCGCCGTTCTTCGCCGTCGGGCTTGTCGGGAGCCGTGCCACGGATCCGGTTGAAGAGCCACGGGTCGCCAATCGCGCCGCGCCCGAGCATCAGGCCAACCGCACCCGTGCGCTCAAGAACCTCGGTTGCCCCAACAGCAGTAGTGACGTCTCCATTAGCGATCACGGGAACGCCGCTTCGCTCGACGATTTCTCGGGTGAGATCGTGATTCGCAGCACCGGTGTATTTCTGTTGAACCGTTCGAGAGTGCACCACCAGAAAGTCGATACCCGCAGCCTCAAACTCGGGCATCACCTCGAAGATCTGACGCTCGTCGTCGATCCCGGAGCGGGTCTTCACCGATAACGAACCGGGAACAATTTCGCGAAGCTGGCTCAACATTGGTTCGATGGTTTCGGGAGCACGGAACATGCCTCCCCCGGCAAGGATCGACGTCATACGACCCCACGGGCACCCCATGTTGACGTTGATGTGTTGCACGCCCCGCGACACGAGATCGCGGCATGCCTCAACCACGCCTTCCTCGGCGCTGCCGATCACCTGTACCACCAAAGGAACCCCCGGAACCTCGGTGGTCGCCTCAATGAAGTCGGCGTTGGTGACCGGAGTTGGCGAACCAGGCCGAACCCGCACGAACTCGGTGAACAGCGCATCGGGCACAACGGTCGTGCCGAAAACTTCGCGCAAGCCGCGATTCGTCACCCCCTGCATCGGCGCAAGAAGCAACGGGTTCGACTGCTCACCCCAAGGCAACCTCGATGTCTTTGCTTCGAGAGCCATTGGCGCTATTGCAGTTCGGGAAAGAGGCGCTTGGTCGTCTTGACCTTCGAACGGCGAGCACGTTTGCGTTTGAGCTCGAAGAAGTCGGGGCCTGTCGCAATCGTGACAAGACCATCCCAGATCTCGAGACCACGTTCAGGAGTTGGCAAGCGACGAAGAACGGGGCCGAAGTAGCCGACGCGCTCTCCATCGGTGGTCTCGAAGATGATCAACGGGACGCCAATATCATCGCCAGCGATCTCGATCGCGTCATCCATGTGCTGTTGCAGCGCCACATCGTGCTCGGTGTTGTCCAACTCGGTGAGGTATCGGGGCGGCAGGTTCATGCGTTCGAGGACCGCAGCGTAGAAGTTGTCGTCGTCGAGCTTTGGGTCGATGAAGTACGCCTTGCCGAACTGGGTGAAGAGCTCTCCCCTGTCGATCCCAACATCGCGATGGATGGCTTCGATAATGCGGAGCACCCGGTGCGCAATCGTGTGGGTATCGAGGTGTCCGGTGACGTCCTCGCCGCCCAGTTCGCCGTTCTTCAACGCAAGGCTGAACGGCAACCAGTCGATGTCGACGTCGCGCTCTTGTTGAACCTCAACAAGCCAGCGGCTCGTGATCCAACACCAGGGGCAGCTCGGGTCGAAATAGAAAGCAATGCGGGTCATCTCGTACGTGAATCTATTCGAGCGCGTCGCGTAGTTGCGAAGCGATCTCGTCAATTGAAAATTCCCCAGACGCCACGGCATAGACAAGGTCGTAGACAACGTCATTCGTGAGCTGCGATGGCGATTGACCGTTGAGCTCGAGGAATACCGCAGTCGCGAGCCATCCGAGACGTTTGTTGCCGTCGATAAGCGCATGGTCCTTCAGAATGGATTGCAGCAGAGCAGCCGACTTCGTCCAGAGATCGGGATATGCATCCTCGCCGAACGCAATCGTCTGCGGTCTTGCAGCGGCCGAACCGAGAAGGCCGATATCGCGTATCGGTGCTGGTTCCCCGAGAAGCAAGATTGTCAATTCGATGAGGTCGTCGAGGTTGAGGTACTCAATCGACCCCGTCATTTGAACAACACGGTCATTCGCCGAGGCGACGCAGTGCTTCCGCGTGCGACCGCATCACCTTCTCCGCTGCAAGAGCCACCCGCTCGCGATGATCAGCACCAGCAACAAACTCTCGCACCGCCCGACGGGCGGCTTCTTGCATCGAAATTCCCTCTGCCTCCGCTCTCGCTTGCAGGGCAGCCTGCTCTTCTTCGGTCAACCGCAAAGTCATCGCCATGGCCCAATGGTATCACTTCGATACCACTGGGTACCTGAGCGCCATTGATGAGCGTCGTGATGCCCTAGTAGTTGGGACACCACCACCGGGAGCCACCAATTCATACGCCAGGCGGGAGCTCGATGGTGATGGTCGTTCCCTCCCCGAGCGTGGACACGACACTGATTTGACCGTGGTGGGCGGTGACGATGCCCTCCGCTATCGCCAGACCCAGGCCTGACCCGCCAGCATTTCGTTCCCTCCCGGAGCCGGCTCGGTAGAAGCGCTCAAAGAGTTGGCCGAGGTGTTCGGGTTCGATGCCTGGGCCCTCGTCGGAGATTTGGATTCGCACGGTCGTTTGGTCGTGATCGCACGCGAGCGTGAGCCGCGCAGTCACCGGCGTGTGACGAAGTGCGTTGTTGATGATCGTGGTCAGTGCCTGTGTCAGCTGATGACGATCGCCACCGACGTTCACTCCTTCGTCGATATCGGAAACATCGATATTGCGCTCAGGTTGAATTGCCGAGGCGTCGGCTGCCATGTCACTCAGTAGCAGTGAGAGATCGATGGTCGAGTATTCGAGGGGTCGATCCTCGTCGAG
>CAZLWE010000117.1:0-3382 GCA_964562985.1 uncultured Acidimicrobiales bacterium | reverse complement strand
GAAGCTGCGATTGCGGCGAAACAGACTGAGTTGCGAGCGCCGAAAATCAGCGGCGCAACCCCTCGGCGCTTGCAGACAAAATCCGCAGAGCAGCCAGAGGAGCGCAGCGACGAAGCTGCGATTGCGGCGAAACAGACTGAGTTGCGAGCGCCGAAAATCAGCGGCGGAGCCGCTTCGGCGGTTGCAACTCAGTACCGATAGTGATCTGGCTTGTATGGGCCTTCGACTGGCACGCCGATGTAGTCGGCTTGGTCTTGGCTCATCTCGGTGAGACGAACGCCGAGATGCTCGAGGTGCAGCCGGGCGACCTTTTCGTCGAGCTGCTTTGGCAGGGTGATTACCTGAGGTGGTGGTCCTGCGTATGCTTCGGCGTTCTCATGGAGTTCGATTTGGGCGAGCACCTGGTTGGTGAAGCTGAACGACATCACGAAGCTCGGGTGACCGGTGGCGTTGCCGAGGTTGAGCAGGCGGCCTTCGGAGAGCACGATGACCGAGTGCCCGTCTGGAAAGACGTACTCGTCTACCTGTGGCTTGATGTTGATGCGCTGGACATCGCTCATCTTCTCGAGGCCGGCCATGTCAATTTCGTTGTCGAAGTGGCCTACGTTGCCGACGATTGCTTGGTGCTTCATGCGGGCCATGTGGTCGGCCATGATGATGTCTTTGTTGCCGGTCGTGGTGATGAAGACGTCGGCTGTTTCCATGACGTCTTCCATGCGGACCACGTCGAAGCCCTCCATTGCAGCCTGGAGTGCACAGATCGGGTCGACTTCGGTGACCATTACCTTGGCGCCTTGGCCCTTGAGCGATGCTGCACAGCCCTTGCCGACGTCGCCGTAGCCGCAGATGACTGCGGTCTTGCCGCCGAGCATGACGTCGGTGCCGCGGTTGATGCCGTCGACGAGGCTGTGGCGGATGCCGTAGAGGTTGTCGAACTTCGACTTGGTGACAGCGTCGTTCACGTTGATCGCTGGGAAGAGCAACTCGCCCGCTTCTTGCATGTGGTAGAGCCGGTGCACACCGGTGGTGGTCTCTTCGGATACGCCACGGATTTCAGGGGCAATCTTCTGCCAGAAGTCCGTGCCCTGTTCGGCTGCGATCATCCGGAGCTGTTCCATGAACACACCCTCTTCTTCGGATGCGTCTTCGGGAGTCTCTGGGATCGCGCCGGCCTTCTCAAACTCGAGACCCTTGTGTACCAGCATGGTGGCGTCGCCACCATCGTCGAGGATCAGGTTAGGGCCGAGGCCGTCTTCCCAATAGAAGAGCTGCTCGGTAGCCCACCAGTACTCTTCGAGCGTTTCGCCCTTCCAGGCGAATACCGGGACGCCAGCTGGCGCCTCTGGCGTTCCCTCAGGTCCGACGGCCACAGCGGCTGCAGCGTGGTCCTGGGTGGAGAAGATGTTGCAGGTAACCCAGCGCACATCGGCGCCGAGAGCGGTCAGCGTTTCGATGAGAACAGCGGTTTGGATCGTCATATGCAACGACCCAGCGATACGTGCGCCCTTGAGCGGTTGGCTATCGCCGTATTCAGCGCGCAGCGACATCAGCCCTGGCATCTCGTGCTCGGCTAGTCGAATCTCGTTACGACCAAACTCTGCGAGAGACAGGTCGGCAACTTTGAAGTCTTGGTCAGACATTTTCAGGCTCCTTGGAGATTTCCACCGACCAACAATGGCATGCTGCCAGGCGGTGATGGTGGTTCGTAGCCGTCGAAGCTCCCTCCGGAACTTCGTAACGGCATCTGCGCTCTGCGCAGGGGTGGATGTGGCTGCGGCCCGCTGGCCTCTGAAACGTCTGTTCAGCCGATGGTCAGTTTACCGGCTGGGGACCCGGGGAGCTAAGTCTCCCGACCTAGTGGCCTGACTAGGTCTCGTGGCCCACCGTGGCGATCCATGCGTGAGGGCTCGATCCGGACACCCGAGCGCTCGTGCCGGCAGCGAGCCAGCAGGCCTCCGTCGGCCGCAATGTCATCTCGTCGGTCCCGTCGCGAACTTCGACGGATCCGTCGGTGCACAACACGATGCACGGACCGGCGACATCGTGGGTTCCGGAGAGGTCGAGCCGACGTAGGGCGAATTCTGGAGTCGGTGTTAGATAGCGACCGTCCTCGTCTATCGCAACGAGTTCGGGAGCAAAAGCGTCGGGAAGGACCACGTCGAGCAGACTGGGGACATCGATGTGTTTCGGAGTGAGGCCTCCACGCAACACATTGTCGCTATTCGCCATAATCTCAACGGCCAGACCGCCGATGTAGGCGTGCATGTTGCCGGCGCCGAGGTACAGGGCTTGCCCCGGTTGCAAGGTGATGTAGTTCAGCAGCGTTGCAACAGCGACGCCCGGGTCACCGGGATAATGCTCGGCAAGGCGTGCAATGAGCGCACACTCGCGTGCCCATTCGTCGCCGCTGTAGCCATGGACCGATTCGATCAATTGGCTGACGAGAGCGGCCGAATCGTCGCCGACTCCTGATGTTTCGCCAAGCAGCTGGGTCACGACAAACTTGGGGCCGCCAGCCGCAAGGGCTTGGAACGCATCGCCGTCGAAACCAATGGCGTCGTAGAAGCGCGCCGTTTCACCGGCGTCACGAAACCCGACCAATGCTTCAAATGGGGTGAGTGCACAGATGAGTTCGGGTTTGTGGTTGTCATCTTTGAATGACCGCGAGGGATCGCTGCGGTCGATGCCAGCAGCTTCTTCGGCTGCATAACCGGCCTGAGCCTGTTCGGTCGAGGGGTGCGCCTGAATGCTCAGCGGTGCATCAGCGGCCAGGAGTTTGAGAAGGAACGGCAGCTTTGGGCCAAACCGGTCGACGATCTGTGCACCCAACATGTCTACGGGGTTTGCCTCGATGCAATCGAGCAACGACGTTCCGTCGCCACAAAGCGACGAAGCGCCGGGGTGGGCCCCGTACCAAATCTCTGCTTCGGGATCGGCGGTTGGAGCCTCATTTCGGAGCGCGGCGAGCAGCGTGGTTGAGCCCCATGCGTAGTTCTGAATCGCTCCCGTCAGCCGTTCCACATGAATCCGTTCGTCACACTCGATCTGGGGATTAGGTTTCCTGGCTGAATGTGGGGGCTAACCCATTGGTTTCGATAGTGGTAATTAGACGGTCGTGCTCGTCGTTCCCCACCGTCTCGGCTTCGTCGATAAGCATGATCGGAATGTTGTCCTGAATCGAGTACCGCAGCTTTAGACGAGGGTTATACAACGAATCTTCGTCAACGAGGTAGTAGAGCGGCCCTTTGTCTTTGGGGCATGCCAAGATGTCGAGCAATTGTTGAGCCAAGGCCATGGCTACAAAGCCTACTCGGCTAGTCAGTCTGATTGCGAGCGCCGAAAATGACAGCGGAGCGCCGCTCACAACGTTCGCTAACCGAGT
>CAZLWE010000116.1:0-3511 GCA_964562985.1 uncultured Acidimicrobiales bacterium | reverse complement strand
ATCCCCGACTTCGAAGCACGTCGTAGCCAAGACTGGTGGGGAGGCCTTCGCGGCCTCGCCGATACGTGGGACGAGATGATCGTCAACTTCAACGACGCCACCGGCGCGAGGCACTAGGGGCTGTTAACTCGGACTGAGGAACCTGCCGGAGTTTGCGGCAATTACCAGTCGCTCACCGATGGGTTCGTCGAGCACGACTTCGTGGGAGAAGCTTCTCGAGCAGAAGTTGTAGATCGACTGCGCCTTGTTTTCGAGCGTGATCACGACTTGCTGCGGGCTCTCTTCGATTTCGTATCGGTAGGTCTCATCGCAGCCGTTGTGCCTGATGGTCAAGGCGTTGGTGTCGGGGTTGACGCTGATGGAGTCGACTCGGAAACGTTGCTCCCACTGTGCAGGAGAGAAGAGGGCGAAGGCAGCGATGGCGGCGCCCAAGACGAGGAGGATGCCGGTGAACGCCCACGATGGAGGTTGCCAACCATCTTCTGCGAGTGCTGTTTCAGGGTCCGATACCGTCACCGTTTGCATGTCGTGAGTATCGTCTGCGCTTCGGTGTCGCTTTAGTGAGGACGTCGAGGCCGAGTCATGGACTCGCCCCGTATAGTTCCCCACATGACTTCGACCAACCCGTTCCTGCACTACCGCGACCGGCTCGATAGCTATGCGGCGGTACGTGATGGCCAGATGTCGGACGGGCACTGGGTCGACATCGTCAGCTCGCTCGACGACGCGGTCAGCAGTGTTGAAGGGCATGGTTTTGAACAAACACCGGTGATCCAGGGGACTGCACTGGCCGAGGCGGCCGGACTCGATGTTGACCTGTGGATCAAAGCTGAGCCACACAACGTTGGCGGGTCGCACAAGGCTCGCCATCTGATGGGCGTAGCAATTGCCATTCTGGTCGCCGAGGAACTCGGCGCGCCGAAGGCCGATCGTCTCGCCATCGCCAGTTGTGGCAACGCCGCCATGGGCGCGGGCGTCGTTGCTGCAGCGATGAAACGTCCGCTCGACGTATTTGTGCCCACGTGGGCGGACACGACAGTGGTCGCCCGGCTGACAGACCTTGGTGCCAACGTCAGCCACTCCGAGCGGCGTGATGGCGAAGCCGGTGACCCGGCGTACCTGCGCTTCCGGGAGGCGGTCGAATCGGGTGCTCGGGCGTTCAGCGTCCAGGGCACCGACACCCCGACCACCTTCGATGGTGGTCGCACCCTCGGTTGGGAACTCGCCGATCAGCTCGATGACATCGATGCGCTGTACATCCAGGTCGGCGGGGGAGCGCTCGCGACGGCGGTGTCGATGGCCGTGCCCGACGCCCGGCTGCACCCCGTGCAATCCGAGGGCTGCGCGCCGCTACGGCGTGCCTGGGACAAGCTGGCGCCAGGCTTCGACTTCAACTCCGCGGAGCAGAACCCCGACGACTACATGTGGCCCTGGGACGATCCGCAGAGCCTCGCTACCGGGATCCTCGACGACATCACCTACGACTGGCTGCCGCTGCTCAAGCGCACCCGCGAGACCGGCGGCGAGCCAATCGTTGCTCCCGAAGACTTTGTCGTGCAGGCCTACGAGATGGCCCACGCCCACACCGACATCCCCGTATGCGCGACGGGTACTTCTGGCCTTGCAGGCCTGCTCGCCGAGCCACCCACTCAGCGAGAACGCGTAGCCCTGCTCTTCACCGGCATCGACCGGTAGTCGAGAATTAGACGCTCACCGCGGCGAGGAAGTCTCGAATATTCATAGCGATGAGTTCCGGGTACTCCTCATGGACGAAGAGCTTTGCGTCGGGGATCGTCACGAAGGTCGTGGGTCCGCCGAACTGACTCGTCATCTCGCGGGCCTTCTCGACGGGGAAGAACGTGTCGTCCTCGCCGAAGATGAGCAGGCTGGGCATCGTGAGCTTCGGGTGCACATCGGCTAGCGCGTCGATGTCGTCGAGCGAGAAGTTCCGGATCATCTCCACCATTGCGGCCATCGCGTCGCGATCGGCAAGAATAGGGTCGAGCAGGTTCGTGCGGAACTCTCCGTCGAGGAAGCTCCTGTCGTGCACGGTTCCGCCCAGGATCAGTGGGGTGCGAGCGATGAGCCGATTACCCATGCTGAAGCGGAACATCTGTCGAGCTCCTGGCAACACCGCGATCAGTTTGAATAGCACCACGAGTTTGGCGTGGTCGTTGGGAATCTCGGTGCCGACTAGGACCAACGCCCGAATGTCGTCGGCTCGTTGGGCCGCAACGTAGCGGGCGATCATCGCCCCGCTGTCCTGAGCGACGAGCACGACGTTCTCAAGCTCAAGAGCATCGAGGAATCCGAGCACGATCGACACGTGGCTCTGAATCGAGAGCGGTGTGTCTGGGGCGCCGGTTGAACAGCCCGTCCCCGGAAGGTCGATCGCCCAGCACGTGTAGCCGTCGAGTTGGGGAATCACGTTGCGCCAGGTGTTGCCGTTCAGCGGCCAGCCATGGACGAACACCAGGTTCGGTCCGCTCCCGACCCTCTGATAGCTCACTTCGGTTGAGCCGACCTTCACCGATGCTCGGACCGCCTCCGGGAAGGTGTAGCTGCTCATTAGTTGATGTCTCCTTCGAACGTGACGGTGATGATCACGGTACGGACGAGTACGGGTGCGGTCGATTACCTGATCACGTAAGTGAGCCTTCGCCCCGGCTTATCTACGATGCAGATGTGAGCAGTGTGGCAAAGCAACCGGATCGGATTGGGGATCGCGTCTTCGCCGCGCTGCTGAAGTACTGGCGCGGTCATCGAGGTATGAGCCAGCTCGACCTTTCACTCATTGCCGAGGTATCGGCCCGTCACATCTCGTTTCTCGAAACCGGTCGATCGAATCCCAGTCCAGAGATGGTGTTACTTCTCGCCCAGGCGCTCGATGTTCCCATGCGCGACACGAACGAACTGCTGCGGGCTGCGGGCTTCGAGAGCCACTTCGACGAGCCCACCGTCGATGAGCTGCTCTCGGGTCCTCTAGGCGATGCCGTGCAGACCATGCTCGACCATCACGAGCCGTTTCCGATGATGGTGGTCGACCGGCTCTACAACGTGTTGCGAACGAATCGAGCGGGCACGACGCTGTTTGCCCTTGCCGATGTGGATCTTGGTGCCCACGGGCCCGGCGAGGTCAACGTGTTGCGGCTGCTCTTCGACCCCGCCAGTCGCGAGATGATTGGCGATTGGGAGGTGACGGCCCGTACCGTGCTGCGCCGATTCCAACGAGAAGCTCTCCACCGCCCGCACGATATGGACATGGCATCGCTACTCGAAGAGCTGGTCAACGCACCCGGCGTGCCGACCGACTGGCGCCAGCCCGATCCGACCGACCCTGACGAACCAATGTTGGGGCTCGAATTCCGAGCGGGCGACATTGCCCTTCGCTTTCTGACGACAATGACCGAGTTCAACGCTCCTCAGAACGTCACCCTCGACGAGCTACGGATCGAGAGCTACTTCCCACTCGACCAACAAACCCGAGAGCTCTGCGCCGCCCTCTTCGCTT
>CAZLWE010000115.1:0-3861 GCA_964562985.1 uncultured Acidimicrobiales bacterium | reverse complement strand
CGACCCGGCGAACACGATTCCTGCCAGGCGTGCAGCCAGCAGTGTGGGAGCGAATTTGCGGAACGCGAATCCTGAACCGCGCAACACAATGCCGAGCCCAACGAACCAGAACGGAATCGCGAGTTCTCGCATGATCGTGGCGAACGGGCGGGGGAACCCCGACCACAAGAGCACGATCACAAAGATCAGCCAGACGTGGTTCGCTTCCCAGACAGGCCCAAGGGCCTTGTCGATCAAGCGGCGCGTTGGTGCGCCTTTCTTTGCACCGCCAGCGAGCAAGTCCCACAGGCCGGTACCAAAGTCGGCTCCCGCGAACACCGCATAGAGCGTGACGGTCGTGAACATCACCGCGGCGACGGCGTCGGCGGTCATGTCAGGCCACGAGCTCCTGGATACGTGCCGGACCATACGGCGACTCGAGGTCCTTTTCGCCAGCGGCCCAACGCTTCGACATGGAGCGCAGCACGCCGAACCCGGCGGCGAACATTCCGATGTAGATGACGGTGAGGGAGATGAGGGTAAACCAGACCCAGGTCCCGTCGGTGACGGCGTCTTCCGTTCGAAGAATGCCGTGTACTACCCACGGCTGGCGGCCCACCTCGGTGGTGATCCAGCCGGTCTCCATAGCGATGATCGAGCCAGCGCCCGTGAGCGTGAAGGCTCGGAGCATCCACAAGTTGTCGAGGAACGTCTCCTTGTCCCGCCGCCATCGGAATCCGGCGTAGGTGATGAGCAAGGCGAGACCGGTACCGATACCGACCATGATCTGGAACGAGTACCGGACGATGTTGACCGGTGGCTGGTCTTCTTCGGGTACGTCGTTGAGCCCGATGATCTCTGCGTTGAAACTGTTCTGTGCAAGGAACGAGGCGAGGCCAGGGATCGGGGCCTCGATGCCGGCGACGATCTCGCCCTCTTCCTCATCGAAGTACCCTCCGAGCACGATCGGGACTCGTTCTTCGGTCTCTGCCAAACCCTCAATCGCTGCGAGCTTGATCGGCTGGCGATCAGCGATCGCCTGGCCAGCGAAGTGCCCGACCACCGGCTGGATGGGAGTAGCGATCGCCGCGAAAGCGAGCGGCACCAGAATGCCGAGGCGATGGAGGCGGTCGCGCCGACCGCGAAGCCAACCCACCGAGTAGACCGACACCATCGTGAAGGCGGCAACCATGTAGGCGGCGAGCAGCATATGGAGGTACTGCAACAAGACGGCTTCGTTGAAGATGGCCGCCCATGGGTTTATGTTGACGACCTCGCCGTTGATGATGTCGAACCCGGTCGGAGCGTTCATCCATGAGTTCACGCTCATCACGAAGAACGTGCCGCTCATGCCGGAGATGATCATCGGCAACAGCAAGAATTGGTGGGTCGCCGTTGGGAGACGACCCCATCCATACACATAGATACCGAGGAAGATCGCTTCGACGAAGAAGGAGATGCCCTCCAAGGTGAACGCGAGTCCGACGACGTCGCCGAACTGCTCCATGAGTCCGGGCCACAACAGCCCCATCTCGAACGCGAGGATCGTGCCGGATACCGCGCCGATGGCGAACAGCACGCCAGAGATCTTCGACCAGCGCTTGGCAAGCTCCAGCGCGTCAGCATCGCCCTTGACTCCCATGCGGTGAAGCACGAACAGCATCGCCGGCATCGCCACGCCGAAGCAGGCCAAGATGATGTGCGCCCCGAGCGAGATAGCCATTTGGTTGCGGGCGGGCAAGAGGGCGTCTTGAGCTAGAAGGGGAACGAAACTTTCGGTGAGCTGAGCAAACACCAGACCTCTCCTCTTCGTACGCCACAGCGGGACGTACTTCCACGCTAGCCGCTCGTTTGCTCGCCGGAGAGTTGACGTCAGTCACCGGTTGTTGACGCGGGTCACCTCTGCCGTTGGGGAGGATGCGTTTACACAAAATTCTCCCGATCGAAGCCTCCGCTACCAGACGGCGTCACATCGGTTCTCTAGTATCAGTACTAATGACTGAACGGGAAGGATGGGAACCTCTACGCGCGCCGCGTCGCGATTCTTCCTCGGCTGCTCTGCCTCGGCCCGAGCGCCCTGCGCCTGGCATTGGCAACGGACTCATCGTCACGCCGTTCACGCGTCTCGCCCGTGTGCATGCGCTATCGGTCATCGGCGACGGCTGTATCGCGGTGGCCCTCGCTGGTTCGATCTTCTTCTCGATCGATCCAACCGATGCCCGACTACGAGTAGCGCTCTATCTCGTCCTAACGATCGCTCCATTCGCCATCGTCACGCCGCTATTGGGGCCGGCCATCGACCGTGCCCGAGGCGGTCGCCGCGGCATGATCCTCGGCTCGCTGGTCGTTCGTGCGCTGCTCGCGTTCTTGATGGCGCGCCATATCGACAGCCTCTTGCTCTTCCCCGAGGCCTTCGCGATGCTCGTGTTGCAGAAGGCGTACGGAGTGTCTCGGACGGCGCTTGTTCCCGCAGTGGTGCCACGCGAAGAGGAACTGATCCAGGCCAATTCCAAACTGGCGCTGATCAGTTCGATCGGCGCAGTCGTTGGCGGAACGTTTGGCGTCATCCTCATCACGATCTTTGGAAACAACGCGGCCTCGACGGTCCTCGCGGTGTTCATCTTTGGCGCTGGCGCCATCGCAGCGCTCGCTCTCCCGCAAGTACAGGTCGCGGCTGATCCCGTAGACGACACCGAACGCCTAGAGGTCCGAGGCGCGAATATCGTTCTTGGAGCCTCAGCGATCGCAATCTTGCGCGGAATCTCTGGCTTCACCACGTTCCTATTGGCCTTCCACTTGCGTGCTGGTGAAGACGGCATCGACATCGCCGAACCAGGCTCTGCCACGGGAGCCGCGGTCGCGCTCGCCCAAGGGGTCGAAGAGTCCGTCGTCTTGGGTACCCCCGGGCCGCCGCAATGGCACTTCGGTGTTGCCGGCCTCGCGGCCGGTGCGGGAGTGTTCCTCGGTGCTCGATACGCACCCATGATCCGAGACCGTGTAGGCGAGGAACGCATCGTCTTCGGTGCACTCGTCGTCGCCGCAGCTACCGCCTTCCTCGGCGCGTGGGGCGGCGGCATTACGGGCATCGCCATGCTGGCTTTCGGAGTGGCGGTATCTGCGGCAACCGCCAAACTCGGCTTCGACGCGCTTGTCCAGCGCGACGCGCCGCGCACCAACTACGGACGCCAGTTCGCAAAGTTCGAGGGACGATTCCAACTGTTCTGGGCGTTCGGCGCGTTCCTTGCGGTCGTCAGTCGGATACCCATCCAGTTCGGTGCCGTGCTCGTTGCGGTCGCCGCTGGGCTCGCAGCGGTCAGCTACGAACTCGGGCTACGAACCGATCGCGTCCAGGAATCGTCGCGCCTGGCAGCAGCGATCCGCAGCCGGATGCCAGCTGAAGCGGTCGAGAAGATCGGTTCCAACAAGGCGGTTCAGCGTCTCAAGCCGCTCGCGTCTCGCTTCGCTATCTTCGGTGAAGTTGCGCCGACGGCCGACGAGGGAGTGGCACCGACATACACGGAGACGCCCGACGAGCAACTCGATCCCACGTTGGTCCAAATGGATCTCGATGGGGCTGGTACGGAACGCAACCCCGAAGTGCAGACCGGCCGGGCCGATGACCCCGACCTCGCGGGAGCTCGACCGATCGACCGTGCCGACTGGGCCACACCCGTGGGCCCTCAAGTCTCCGGAGACGGCGTATGGGTCAGCCCCAAAGAAACGCCACCCAGCCCGGGCGAAGACGGTCAGTACCGCCTTTGGGACTAGTTCGCTGATCTCTACGGGGCAGCGACTCCGGCGCGATTTTGCCCCTCCGAGCTGCAGCGCCAATTATTCGCCGCAATCGCACATTCGCCTTCGGCTCGGTGTGCTCTGCGGATT
>CAZLWE010000114.1:0-3902 GCA_964562985.1 uncultured Acidimicrobiales bacterium | reverse complement strand
TGCGTCTGCCCAGGCTGGATAGTGCGATCTGCACGGTATTGGTCGCCGCTGTACTCGGTGATCGCCACCACGACGCCGCTCGACGTTCGGAGGTGAAAGACCGTCTCGTAGTCGAACGGCTCGCCACCGACCGCTCCTGCAAACCGAACGATGACAACGGCCCGTGCGCCTACCGCTATCACTTCGGTGACCTCGACGACCGAAACGGTCGTATCCTCGCTGGCCTGTTGGGCCAAGGCTTGTCTCACGGCCTCATGGCCATGGTGCAAGCCGGCCGCGTCGCTGCGACCAGGCACCAGATAGATGACGTCCTCGCCCAGAAGGTCGGCGAGTCCAGCAGGGTCGCCGTCTTCGATGATGTCCGCGAAGATGCTGGCGATCTTTCCTGCCTCAGTCTCCGGTAGATCCGACCGCGGGTCCTCTTCAGCGCCGAGAACGGTCTCGTTAATGACGTCGCTGGGGTCGTGCCGATGTGCCTGCGTCCTCGATCTTTGAACCCGTGACCTCACCTTGGCGACCAGACGACGGGCCGCTGTCCGGGCGCTCATGAGCGAAGCGCCTCGGTTGGAGCGAGCTTGGCGGCCCGCATAGCGGGGTAGAGCCCTGCGATGGCGCCGATGGCTATCGCCCCGAAGAAACCGCCTAAGGCGGCCTCCTGGGGAATGACGACTCGCCATCCCTGACTGGTCGCGTAGATGTATGTTGCGCTGACACCCACGATCACTCCGCCGATTCCACCGAGTACGGACAAGATGACGGCTTCGGTAAGGAACTGGCGACGGATGTGTGCCCGAGTTGCACCGAGCGATCTGCGAAGACCAATTTCACCGCGCCGTTCGATCACGGCGATCACCATGACGTTCGCGACGCCGATGCCGCCGACGAGCAGCGCCACAGCCCCAAGTCCGAGGAACAGCGTTGTCAGTGCATCGTCGGCAGCGGCTTGTGCCTCGAGCGCATCGGATGGCCGGCTGACGGTGACCTCTTCGGGGTTCTCCGGATCGGCGGTTGTGGGCAGGACGTCTCGCGTCGAATCGATCGCTCCGTCGACGACTCTCGTGTACACGACCGCAGGATTGTCGCCAGCGCCGTAGAACTCGATCGCAGCTTCCTTGCCGATGAGTACCGCACGATCTAGGTCCGCCGCGAGCGGGAACTCTTCGAGAATGCCGATGACCTCCACGTAGCCGTCGCCGATGAGGACGTAGGTCGGTTGGTCGAGATTGCGAATCCCCAGCCGCGCAGCTGCGACAGAACCCACGACTGCGTTCGGGTACAAGCTCGTCGACTCGTCGAGGAACCGCCCGACTGCCAATTCGCCATTCAGTGTTTCGACGAGTTCCACGTCGACAGCGACGACATTGAGGCTTCCTGTCTCGCCTACGGGGATGAACTCGTTGCGGAAGACGTCGGCGTCGACTTCCCAAATAGCGCTGGCGTTCGTCACTGTCGGTATTCGAGAGATCGTCGCTGGCGCAGTGTTGGGAAGTTCGGAATCGCCGGCCCCGAACCCGGCTCCGGCCTCGACTGTCAGCAGGTTCGTGCCAAGACTCGATATCTCGTCGAGTAATGCCGACTTCGAGGACTCAGACAATCCGAGGACCCCAACAAGCGCTGCGATTCCGATGGAGATGCCAAGTGCCGAGAGTGCGGTTCGCATCTTGCGAGCCCTGGGGCCCGAAGCTCCAACCCGAAAGACATCGCCCAGTCGGAGCTTGCTCGCCGTTGATTCTGTGCTGCTCGTCGTCATGTCGCCACCACCTCAAGGTTCCGTCGGGCTGAATCGGACGCCAGAACCCCGTCATGTACCGCGACCTGTCGTGGGAGAGAGTCGGCAATTGCGTTGTCGTGAGTGATGACCACGATCGTTGTTCCGTCCGAGTGAAGGTCGTGGATGAGTTTCATGACGGCCTCGGTCGACTTCGAGTCCAGGTTTCCTGTTGGTTCATCGGCGAGGACGAACGCCGGACTGTGCACAAGTGCGCGAGCCACAGCCACGCGCTGCCGTTCGCCTCCAGAGAGATGATTCGGCGGGTGGTGCAGGCGATGCCCCAGCCCCACTCGCTCCAACGCTTCGATGGAGCGAGCCGCACGTTCACGTGGTGCGACGCCTTGATACAGCAGCCCATTGGCGACGTTCTCGATCGCCGACATCCCGGGCAGCAAGAAGAACTGCTGGAACACGAAACCAATCTTGCGTGCACGGATCCCAGCCATCTCGTCATCGCTGCGCTTCGCCGTGTCGATGCCGTCGACCGAGACGACCCCGCGAGTTGGACGGTCGAGAGTTCCCATCACGTTGAGCAACGTCGATTTGCCCGACCCGGACGGTCCAACGACCGCAACGAGCTCGCCGTGCTCGATCCGCAGTGACACATCGTTGAGGGCTCGCACCGGCGGTTCGCCGGGGAATTCCTTCGTGACGTTGTGAAGCTCGAGCGCTGCAGTGCCATCGGCACCTGATGGAGCTGCGGCTTGTGGTGGTGTGGTCGTTTGAAGACTCATGACGGCACCACCACTGCAGTGCCGGGCTCGATACCGTCGACTTCGACGAAGCCATCGGCGAACATGCCGGGGTCGACGGCGACGAACGTGGTCGTGCTTCCGTTGGCCACTTCGACGGCGAATCCGCCATCGGCGGTCGCGACGAGCGCAGACGCCGGTACAACGGTGGCGCCCACGGCGAGGTTGTCGACCAACCGCACCTCGACGTCGAGCTCGTTGAGTTCGGTTGCCGACTCAGGCACGGAGTCGAGGCTGATCTCGACAGCAAGCTGCGGATCAGCAGTCGGATCCAGGGGATCTGTCGTCGAGGAGCTCGCCAAATCAGTGACAGTGCCGGTGACAACCTCGCCGCCCGGGAACTCGACGTCGATCTCGGTTCCCTCGGCAAGCTTCTCCTGATCCGCGACGTCGATAGCCGTTGACACAACGCGGCTGCCGGTCTCGGACTCGTTGGTGAACAGCTCGGTCCCCGTCGCAAGCGTGTCACCGTCGTGGCTCGTTACCGCTCCGACCGTGACACCTTGGTCGACCGTCACGATCTGACCGAGCGACAACACACCGTCCACGACTTGATCCTCCCAGTCGTCTTGGAGGTCCTCCTCCCACTCCTCGATTGCCTGACTGGTGTCCTCGTCGAACTCTTCGTCGACTTCGAGGTCGCCGTCGGCGTCGTAGCCGAGGTCGAGGAGCGTCTGCTCCAGAACCTCGATGTCTTCGCCGTCTTCGATTCCGATCGACAGTTCGCGGCTGAACTCAACCTCTGTCACGACGGCCGTCACCGGCAGGTCATCGACCGAATAGAGCACTTGACCAGAGTCGATCTCGCCCGAAGAAACTTCGAGATCAATGGCCCCAGTGTGGGCGCTGTAGAAGCCGCCGACCGTGCTCGCGACGTTCAGCGTCATGATCGTCGAACCTGTCTGAACTCTGCTCCCGATGTCGACTATGACGCTAGATGCTTGTGTGGGTCCGGGAACCATGACAACGTCACTGGGAGAAACGGTTCCGGTTTCGACAACGCCAAGGTCCTCTTGCCATCGTGTCACCGCTGCGGAGGTCTCGATGTCGAAGGTTCCGTCAACCGTGAAACCGGTGTCGACCTGGTCCCCGTCGTCGCCTTCGATGGCGTGGTATCCGAGCGACGCAAGATTCTCTTCGAGTAAGAGCACGTCGTCGCCAGCGGCTCCTTCTGCCATCACCCGGTAGAAGGGCACGTCGCCGTAGAACAGAACGACCGGGGTTCCGTTGACCTCGTAGGCCGTATCGCCGCGGGCGAGGGTTTGCCGCTCGCTCACCACGTCGGTGACGAATCCCTCGGAGCCTGCTGTCACGGTAGTGACGTTCGCGTATTGCAGCGTGCCGTCGATGTTCGTGAACTCGATGAGGTCTCGCTGCTC
>CAZLWE010000113.1:0-4267 GCA_964562985.1 uncultured Acidimicrobiales bacterium | reverse complement strand
AGCGAAGCGAACGGCGATTAGAGTGTGGCTATGGTGGGAACCGGTGGGTTGGCGTCTGTCCTGAGTGACGACTACGAGATTCAGGGCGAGTTAGGCCGAGGGGCGATGGGTATTGTGCTCCGGGCTCGGCACCGGCACCTGGACCGCTTGGTGGCGATCAAGGAACTTCCGAGTTCCTTCGCTACCGATGGGGAAGTCCGGAAGCGATTCCTCGAAGAGGCGCAGACAGTCGCACGGCTCGATCATCCACACATCGTGGTCGTCCATGACTTCGTTGATCGCGACGGCCATTTAGCACTCGTAATGGAACAGCTTCCGGGAGGAACCCTCTGGGACCGTTTCTTGGACGAAGGAGTGAAGCCGGCAAAGGCCGTCGGATTGATTCTGTCTACGGCGGCGGGCGTGCAACATGCGCACGAGCGAGGTGTGCTTCACCGAGACATCAAGCCCGAGAACCTGATGTTCGCCGATGATGGCCAGGTCAAGGTCACCGATTTCGGAATCGCACAGATGTTGACCGGCGAAGAAACCATGGCGACCAGCGACGGCGAGGTGCTTGGAACTCCGGCATACATGGCTCCCGAGCAGGCCGAGGGTGGCGAACTCGGGCCGCAGGCCGATGTGTACGCATGCGGCATCATGCTCTATGAGTTACTGACAGGCGTCCTGCCACAGGACGGCAACTCGGTCGTTGAACTTCTCGATGATCGAATTCGCAACGAAGCTCCCCCCATTGCTGATCGGGCGCCACACCTGCCAGCCAAGGTCGCAGAGGTCGTCGACAAGTCGCTGCTTCGGTCTCCATCGGAGCGCTGGCAGTCGGCCGAGGAAATGGCGATCGCTCTCGGAGCCGCCGCGGCAGACGCATGGGGGCCATCCTGGTTGCAAGACATCGGTGTGTCGGTTCGCGGCGCCGAGTCGATAGAGCGGGCGGCTCGTACGACCTCCACCAAAGCAACCACCACGGCTACGGCTTCGGTGGAATCGGCAACCCAGGCCGACATCGACCTACGGGCGACAACGATCTCCGGAGCCCCAACAACCGCTGAGCGGGAGGGCGAGACACGGGCGACCGTTGTTGGCAATGAAACCGTCGCGAAACAACGACCTGCTCGCGAGACCACAGTGGTGGGCACGGGAGACTCGGCGCCTCCGACAACGTCGGCGACCCCCACCCACGAGACGACAAGAATCGTGCCGTCCGAGGAGGGGCCCGGGAAGCAAGAGGTTCCGACAGACTCCCGTGGAACCCAACCCATCCCAGGGCTGGGAACGCAAGTGCCCGTCGTAGCGGCACAACCGGTCCGCGGTCCCGTGATCGACCTGCGAACCGTGGTTCCTTCCGAACTGGTTCGAGTACGCGATATTCGATCGACACCCACGCCTTTGCCGTTCTTGGCAGCCGCAGTAATCGGTGTTGCGGTCACCGCCGCGGTGATTCTTCTCGGAATCGGTGCCTGGCCTACCTCCACTGGAAGCGTCGACATTGGCACGGCTCACGAGACCATCGACGATGTGCGTGCGGTCGACTTCACGAGCGACGTTGCGGTTTCGAACGTACCGGCAAACACGGAGCTGACGCTTACCAACCGACTGTTCGGGATAATCCCACTCGGCTCAACCCCGGCACAGGCATCGGCTGGGGGCGAGGTCATCTTTCCCAATGACGGCAGCTTCCTGCGCTTTACAAGCAGCGGACCTCTTGTCACCGAACTGTCGGCCGAAGACACCGAACCTCTAGCGAGCGTGGCTGTCCAACCCTCCAACAGTGCGTGGTTCGCCACCGCTCCGGCCGCCGTAAGCGTGCTCGTTCTCCTCTGGGCATTATCGCTGGTCGGTTCTAATCTCCGGGCTCTGCGCCGGGGAACCGTCCGAGCGGGCGCTTACTTCGGCTTGGCCTTGAGCGGAGCATTGACCGCCGCATCAGCTGGTCTGCTGGCCATGATTGCCCGGGTCACCGATGCCGGCTCCGTTGCAACGCTCGTCGCCGCAGCGGTGGCAGGAGCTATTGCCGGCGTCTGCCTGGGGGAGTGGCGAAGGCGAACGGGTCTGCGACGAAGGCTCAAGCGCCTCACAAAAGCCGTCGCCCGCGGGTAGACGTCATGGGCGAACAGACCGTGCGCCAAGTGCTGTCGCCGGAGCCTGCGATCTATGTCGTCGATGCCTTCCTCGACGATGATGCGTGTAGCCACATCATCGAGCTAGCACGAGGGCGCCTCCGACGCGGAAAGGTTTCTGGCGACTACGAAGGATTTGAGTCGGCAGGAAGGTCGGGCTCGACTGCATGGATTCGCCACGACCTCGACGAAAGAGTTCACGCGCTCTGCACTCGACTCGCCGAACTCGTCGACATGCCGCTCGCTCATGCCGAGGCGCTGCAAGTGGTGCACTACAGCGAACACGAGGAATATCGACCGCACTTCGATGCCTACAACCTAAGCACCAATAAGGGTCAGCGAGCTACGGCGAACGGTGGCCAGCGAATGACCACCGCTTTGGTGTACCTAAACGATGGCTTCAGCGGTGGCGCGACGGCCTTCCCAAAGCTCGACCTATCCGTTGAACCCGAGGCGGGCAAGGTCGTGGTGTTCGACAACTGTGAGGCCGGAACAACAGGGGTGCATCCCCAAAGCCTTCACGCCGGGATGCCGGTAGATGAAGGGGAGAAGTGGGCGGCCAACCTCTGGTTCCGAGAACGCCCGCGCAACAAGTCGACACCGTCGGCTCGCAGCGTTACGACGTCAGGAACGGTGCCACGCAACGGCATATTGGTAGCGAATCGGGCGAAGAAGCACCTGGACGCGGCAGTGGCGCAACTCTGGCCAGACAGTTCCATGCCTGCCAACATCACCTATTGGGATACGTTCCGCGAGCCGCTCCCCGAGAACGCCCAGCTGCATCCAGACCTGCCTACAGTGCGTCTCGTTCCCAGCCGGACGACCGCGAAGGTAGACAACAAGGAATCGTTTACGAACGCGATCGTTCGCCACGGCGTCGAACACCTCATACCGCCGACATTTCTCGACGGTGATGCGGCTCGAAGTGCGGCGCGTCCCGGTCAGGTTTGGATTGCGAAGCCGGCCAGTTCATCTGCAGGACGCGGCATCAAGGTTCTCTCCAGCGAGTCGCTCGCCGAGGAGGACTTGCCTGATCGATGTGTCATTCAACAAGTCGTAGAGGACCCGTTCCTCATCGACGGACGGCGCACAACGGTTCGAGCGTTCGTGCTGTGTTGGGCGCGGCGACTGTTCGTTTTCGATGAGGGGCGCACGCGTCTCTGTTCTGCTGTCTGGGAGCCGGGTTCAACCGATTGGGATCAGATCGTGGGCCACAGAGAACATGCGATTCCCGAGTACCTTCGCGTTGCGAGCCAGGTGCACCCCGGCAACTTCAGCGAACAGGCTTCGCTGCTCGTCGAGGACCTCAAACCGGTGTTCGAGCCAATCGTCAGCGCTACGTCGCTCGTCGAGTATCACATCGGGGCACTCGACTACACCCTCACCGACGATGGAAGGGCCTTCGTATTCGAGTTCAATGCGGTCCCAAACTTCCTGCAGGGCGAACGCATCGATGAGGCGGTGAACCGTCCGTTGCTGCGCGAGATGTTGCGACTCATGTGCGCAGGTGGATCAGACCGCTTCACCGAAATCTGACTCAGACGAAGTCGATCTCGTCCTCTTCCTCGCGGCGTGCCGCGGAACGTCCGACAAACAACACCGAAGACGTGACGCCCAGCAAGCTGAGCGTGGCGATCGTGTTGGCTCCACCGGTTTCGCCGCCGGTCTGTCGAAAGACAAACAGGCTTCCGGTTGCGATGCCGTTGTTACCGCAGTCAACCTCCACGTCATAGGTTCCGAGCGGGACCCCCGTCGTACTGACGGCCAGGAGGTTCGGGTCGTCAGCCTGATTCTCGAGCGTTAGGCCGAGTTCGGGAAGACGAATCGTCTGAGCGTTCTGACAGGCATTCGGCAATACGAACGCTCCGCCGGCTCCCTGCCGGACGATCTCGTCGTCGAGGGATAGCTGCACCGCCGACTGAACCTCAACCTCTGGTTCCGGCTCAGGGGCAGGTTCTGGCTCAGGAGCAGGTCCTGGTTCTTCTTCGACTATCTCTTCGGCTTCGGGTTCTTCTTCGACTATTGGTTCTGGTTCTGGCTCAGCCACCGTCTGGACCGCGACGGCTTGGGGCAGCGGCTCTGGTTCTGGTTGTGGCTCTGGTTCTGGCTCGGGCTCGGGCTCGGGTTCAGGTTCAGGTTGTGGCTCGGGC
>CAZLWE010000112.1:0-4505 GCA_964562985.1 uncultured Acidimicrobiales bacterium | reverse complement strand
TGAAATGGTGAGTCGGCCTGTAGGCGGGGTTCTGTCCAGATTCGGCCGAAGCCGAACCCTGTGTGGCCATCTATCTGTGCGGCCTACCTGGAGGTGGCTTTCGCCGGACGGGACGCCCGTACCTCACGCTTGACCTTGCTCCCGGTGGGGTTTACCTAGCTGCCACAGTCACCTGCGACACTGGTGCGCTCTTACCGCACCCTTTCACCCTTACCTGTGCTCCCGAGGGAGCCATCGGCGGTTTGCTCTCTGTTGCACTTGCCTGCGTGTCACCACGACTGGCCGTTAGCCAGCACCGTTCCCTCTGGAGCCCCGACCTTCCTCAACCCTCGTTTCCTCGAGCCGCGACCACCCGGCCGACTCACCGTTGAACAGTGTGCCTGACTCCTCGACTCTTGACGACCTAACAAGCGTTAGGTAGGCTGAATGAGTGAAAGATCCTCTCGACGCGCAAACCGGCAGGGCCCGCGTGCTCGCCGAGGCCGCCGAGCTCTTCGTCGCCCAGGGGTATGCGGGCACGACCTTGCGTCAGATTGCGTCGGCCGCGGGCATCAAAGCTGGCTCGGTGTATCACCACTTCGATTCCAAAGAGGACCTCTTCGCGGCGGTGCTCGAAGAGGGCATCGTCGCGATGGTCGACGCATTCGAGAAGACGTCGGCGTCCTTCGATGGATCCGAGACCGTCGGCGACCGGCTGACCGCTCACGTTCGGGCACACCTGAGCGCAGTGTTCGAGAACGGACCGTTCACGACGGCTCATGTCACCGCGTTCTCCTCGGCTCCCGAGGACCTCCGGGAGCGGCTCGTTTCGCGCCGCAACGACTATGAGGCGCACTGGAAGTCGCTGAGCAAGGAGCTGCTGCCGCATCTTCGGCCTAAAGATCGTCGCCTCCATCAACTCCTGCTCTTTGGGGCCATGAACAACACGATCGAGTGGTTCGATCCGAAAGGCAGCGTGTCGCTCACCAACCTCGCAACCTTGCTCACCAACCAGTTTCTCGACGGGGTAGGGGCAGCCGCATGAACCGCATCATCACCAACATCGACACGGGCGCTGCCGACTTCGAAAACAACCGCGACGCCTACCTCGAACAGCTCGACACCCTCCGCGAACGAATGCAGTGGGCGATCGACGGGGGAGAGCGGCGGGAGCGTTCGATCCAGCGCCACCTCAACCGGGGCAAGATCATGGTGCGAGACCGGATCGACCTTGTCACCGACGACAACACTCCGTTCCTCGAGTTCTCGACCCTCAGCGGGTACGGGCAATACGACGACCAGGCACCGGGCGCTGGCATCGTCACCGGCATCGGCATCGTCCACGGCGTGCCGTGGGTCTTCATCGCGAACGATGCCACGGTCAAGGGCGGCAGCCTGCTTCCAGTCTCGATCAAGAAGCACGTCCGAGCTCAAGACATCGCGGCGGAGAATGAGCTTGGCATCATTTACCTCGTCGATAGCGGCGGCGCGTTCCTACCGCTGCAGGACGAGATCTTCCCGGACAAAGACCACTTCGGCGGCTCCTTCTACCGGCAGGCCCGCCTTTCGGCGCAAGGCCTTCCGCAGATCTCGGTCGTGCTCGGCGGGTGCACCGCAGGCGGGGCGTACGTGCCCGCGTTGAGCGATGAGGTGATCATGGTCGAGGGGATCGGGCGGATCTTCCTCGGTGGACCGCCGATCGTGAAGGCCGCACTCGGCGAGATCATCGAACCCGACGACCTCGGCGGCGCGGCCCTCCACACCCGCACCAGCGGCGTGAGCGACTACATGGCCTCCAACGAACACGAGGCCTACGCCAAGCTCCGCGAGATCTGCGAAACCACCAACCAGCGTCGTGCCGATCATCGCAGCGGCTGGATCGATTGGGTCGAGCCCGAAGAACCCGAATACCCCGCAGAAGACATCTACGGCATCGTCAGCGAAGACGATCGGATTCCCTTCGATGCCACCGAGATCATCGCCCGCATTGTCGATGGCAGTCGGTTCGCGGCGTTCAAACCCGAATGGGGCGAGTCGATCGTGTGTGGCTTCGCCCGTATCTGGGGGCACCTCGTCGGCATCATCTCGAACAACGGCATTATCTTCTCCGAATCAGCACTCAAGGCAACGCACTTCATCGAGCTCTGCGAGCAACGCCGCATCCCGCTGACGTTCCTGCAGAACACCAGCGGTTACATGGTCGGCTCCGACAGCGAGAAGGGCGGAATCGCCAAGAACGGCGCCAAGATGGTCGCCGCCGTCGCCAACGCCACCATCCCCAAATACACGGTCCTTATCGGCGGCTCGTACGGCGCAGGAAACTACGGCATGTGCGGCCGCGGATTCAACCCACGCCTGCTGTTCGCCTGGCCGAACTCGCGCATAGCGACCATGGCCGCCGACACGGCCGAAACGGTGCTTTCCGACATTCGTAAGGGTGGGCTGAAGGGCGCCGAGACCAGCGAAGAGGAACTGGCCGAAATCCGCCGCTCGATCCGTGAGCAATACGAAACCCAAAGCGACCCGTACCACGCAACCAGCCGACTGTGGGACGACGGTCTGATCGACCCCGTTCACACCCGCGACACATTGGGTCTTGCCCTAAGCCTCGCTGCTCGACAAGACGAACCGGCCACCGGTCCCGGGATCGTGTACCGGATGTGATGGGGCGATGAGGATTCTGATTGCAAACCGGGGCGAGATCGCTCGGCGAATCATTCGCACCGCTCATCGGCTCGGCCATGAGACCATCGCGGTCTTCGGCGACCCCGATGTCGAGGCCCCTTTCGTTCGAGAGGCAACCATGGCGGTGGCGCTCGGGTCAGCGAGCCTCGACGAGTCGTACCTGTCAGCCGAACGGGTGCTGGCTGCCGCGGTGGAGGCGGGAGCACATGCCGTGCACCCGGGCTATGGCTTCCTCAGCGAGAACACCGAATTCGCCAATGCGTGTATCGACGCGGGCCTCACCTGGATCGGCCCACATCCGCAGATCATCGCCGACATGGGCTCGAAGATCCGGGCCCGCCAGATCGCCGAAGGCGCCGGAGTTCCGACGATCCCCGGTTGGTCGGGATCCCAGGACCCCTCCGAGCTCGCCCAAGCCGCTACCCGTATCGGGTACCCGATCCTGGTCAAGGCCTCCGCTGGGGGCGGAGGCAAGGGCATTCGGATCGCTCGAGACGAGAACGAGTTCGCCAACGCGCTGACCGAAGCCTCGAGCGAAGCCGAACGGGCCTTTGGTGACGGCAGCGTCATCGTCGAGCGCTATATCGAACGACCGAGGCACATCGAAGTGCAGGTTATTGGTGACCACCACGGTCGGGTCATTCACCTGGGTACCCGCGAATGCTCGGTACAGCGCCGCTACCAAAAGCTCCTCGAAGAAGCACCAGCGCCGAATCTGTTGGCCGCCACCCAATACGGAATCATCGAATCGGCACGAAAGCTCGTAGAGGGAGGCGGCTACGACTCTGCGGGCACGGTCGAGTTCATCGTCGACGACGCCACGGGCGAGTACTTCTTCTTAGAGATGAACACCCGCCTCCAGGTTGAACACCCCGTTACCGAAGCCATCACTGGGTTCGACCTTGTCGAACTCATGATTCGCGTCGCCGATGGTGAGCCGCTTCCCGTCGACACCATGGAGCGCCGGTTCGATGGCCACGCGATCGAAGCGCGGATCCTCGCTGAGGACCCGCTCGCCGACTATGCGCCGCAAATCGGTCCCATCCGCCAGCTCCACATCCCCGAAGGTGTGCGTTGGGACGCGGCGATCGAAGCGGGCTCGGAGATCACGCCGCACTACGACTCGATGATCGCCAAGCTCATCGTCCACGGCGAAACCCGCGACCTTGCAATCGCCAAGCTCACCCGAGCGCTCGATGAGCTGGTGATTGACGGGGTGATCACGACCGCGCAACTGCATCGCTGGCTCATCGATCAACCCGACTTTCTTGAGGCAACGCTCACGACCCGCTTTCTCGACGAGAACTCCTTGGAGTCGCCCACTCACGACGAAGTCGAGCACGTGTACACGTTGGCAGCGACGACATGGGCCGCAGCCACGACCGATCCCGTCCCGACCAGTCCGTGGGTTGGAACATCGCTCTCACTCACCCCGCATTCGCCTCAGCGGACGGTGGGGCTGGAGAACGTCGACGGCGACATCATGGAGATCCGGGTCGACACGACGGAGCTAGCCGCCCATTCGCTCCCCGCTCACACGGTCGATATCGCCGGGCGTCGAGTCGCGATCAACCACCGGGGCGCGACCTATGCATTCTCGGTGCCGCCCCGCTCGCAGCGCTGGGCGCCGTCGATCGCCACCCGAAAGGGGTCGGACACGGCGATCACCGCGCCGTTCCCGGCGCTGGTGGCCGAGGTGCTCGTGAAGCCCGGCGACGACGTGCAAGGTGATGAGGTCGTGGTCGTGATCGAAGCGATGAAGATGCTGCACTCGCTGCGAGCGAGCGGCGCCACCACCATCGACGAAGTTCGAGTCGCCGTCGGCGACCAGGTCGCGGAAG
>CAZLWE010000111.1:0-4604 GCA_964562985.1 uncultured Acidimicrobiales bacterium | reverse complement strand
TCGAGTTGATGACTCAGGTACGAGTTGGCGGCGGCGACGTAGCGAACATCCTCGCCGTCGACAGAGATCGCTCGAATGCGTCGCTCGAATTCGGCACCCTCATCGTTTGGCGGGTCGGTGATTGTGCCGGGTCGACGGCGTGCTGATTGGATCGAACGGAGTCGTCGTAGAGCGAAGAGGATCGTCCCCCCGAGGAAGGCAGATCCAGCGGCGACGAGGGCAACGGGTGCGGTCTTGTCGGCGATTCCCTCCCCGGTCCCGGCGGTCTCAGCAGCCGCAGTTGCAGTTGCAGCCTCTGTGGTCGGAGCAGCCGCGACGACGGTCGTCGGTGCCGTTGTCGACGGCGTCTCCGGAGCCGGTCGTTGCACTTCAGACTCTTCAACCAGAGACGGGTCTGGTGCGATTGGTGTGACATCGACCTCGGGCGGGTCAACGAGGTCGACTCCGTTGAGATCGGGTGCGGTAATTGGGTCGGATGGCACTTCGGGCAGGGCAAAGCGTTGTGCGGGATAGATCAGGTTCGGGTCTTCCGGCGGCAGGAGGTTCCCCCGATTCAGCTCAACCAGCTCGATCCAGTAAGGCGTTATCTCACTGTTCGTCGGGGTGCGCCCCCACGCATCCTTGAGAGTCTCTTTGGCGATTGCCCAGAAGTGGTCTCCGTCCTCGACGATGACAGTCTCTGCCAGCTCCTCACTGAGGTTGCCCACGACAAGCTGCGTGGCATCGGCGTCAACTGGAACTCGGAGCAGCCATCCTTCTCGCAGCGACTCTGTAGAGCGACTCACAACGCTGCCGTCCGGCATCTCCCGATCGAGATTGAGGTCTCGAATCTCGCTCCAACGCAATCCGTCGCCCAGCAGCCGTTCCGACACGTCCCACCATGAGTCGCCTCGGACCACCTCGTACCGACCTGCTGCCACCTCATTCGTTTTCACCGCGGGATCGAGCACTTCAGCGTCGAGAGAAGGTTGAGTTACGACCGTCAGAGGCTGAGCAGCAGCGATGGGAGCAAGTGGTGCGGCGGCGACTGGCTTGATGGGCCCGAAAGCACTGAGCATCAGAGTCGTCCAGGTCGCGAGCTTTGCTGCGAGGAGGCGAATGCCAGGCATGGTTGGCGTCTTGATCGGGGATCGACCTCGGACAATTCCGACGTACTCACTCACGACGGCAACAGCCAGCTGGAGCCATGCAAACCACACCACGAGCGCAATGGTCTTCAAGACGAACACGTCAGGGACATCGCCGTCACTGACGTGACGACCGATGGTGTCGATGGAAACCATTTCGGTCGGTAGGGGCCAACCGATGAATCGGCTCAACCCGTACGGGATACCGCCGAGAACGAGGATTGTGAGAGCGGCTGCGGCCAAGCCCTTCGTGATGTCGAGGAGTCGTTTCATTTCATGGTCCTGCTGTCGCTGTTGCTGATTCGGTGGCCGATGCGGAGATCTGGCCTGGGATGAACGTCGGGTCGACGGTGATCGTGACCGTCACAGTGACGGTGCTGCCCGAGACGCTGACGACTCCGGTATGGCCGTGCTGAGAGAGGAAGGCATTTGCGCGCTGTGATGCTGCTACTGGATCGAGGGTGGGTACTCCGGTGCTGCGATACTCATTGGCATCAACCATCTGCGCTCCAGCTCGGGCGGCGTTGTCGGCCACATTCCGAGCTTCGCTGAGTGCGCCGAGCTTTCGTCCGCCGTCGACGGCCAGACCAGTCGCCATGAGCAGCGCCAACCCGAGAGCCGCGACGAGTATCGACGCCGATCCCCGTTCGTTGTTCCTGAAGTGCACTTCACCCTCCCCGGTACGTGTCAATGACTTCCGTTGCGGAAGCGACGAAGGTCTGACTGGATGCAACGCCGAGGCTCCCCACGTCGCCGAGGCCTGCAGAGCAACTGATGCTGACGGTCACCTGTCCGCCCGGCGCGAACTGCGAGACATCGACACTCACCGCCTGTCCAGAGGCGCAGGCGACGCCCGAGCGTTCGAGATTGACCGCCGCCACTTGCTGCGCCGCGGCTACTGCTTGAGCTGGCGTGCCCGCGAGGCTTGCGGCTCGCGCTGCCTCATGAGCCGCACTCTGCACATCATTCTCCGCCTGCACAACACGGCCGCCATAGACAGCCAGCGCGAAGAAGCTGAGCAGAACGACGGCCATGACAATGGCGAACTCCGTCGCCACGGCACCTCGCTCAGAGTCGGACAATCGGATCATCGTTCACCTGCCGGGATGAAACGTTCGATCGAACCTTGCGCCTGGGCTTCGACGCGCCAGTTTCCAAACGGCACAATTGCCGGCGCCTCTCCACTGACGGTCACGGTGACGAGGCCAGTGCCGATATCGCGGTCGACGGTGACGACGACGTTCTCGAGGTTGCCTGCCTGTCCGAGAATCGAGTTCGCTCCGGCAAGACCATCTGATTCAGATGCCGCAGCCAATTGCGCCGACTCGACCGCCTCTTCGGCAGCGACGTCGGCTGCTTGTTTGGCGTGCCAGAACAGGCCGACCTGAAAGATCAGCATGATCAGGACAAGCACAGCTGGCATCACGATGGCCACCTCCGTCGAGGCGATGCCTGCTTCGCCGCGCATCCGCGCCGACCGTGGAGGGGGTCGACCCCTCCGTTCGCTCATCACGTCCGGCCGCTCTACGGCGTTGGAGGGTTGACGGTGTCTGGGATGTTGTTGGCGTTGCTTTGCGCCTTCGCCAGGAAGATCGCCCCTGCAACGACGGCAATAGCGACCATCGCCGCCATCACAACGGCCATTTCCGTAGACACAGCGCCGCGCTCGTCGCGAACGTCTACTCCGGCCCTTTGCAGGTTGTACTCCACCGCGAAGTGTGCAAACTCCACGTACTTCCTTAGCAACTCCATGAGTTGCTCCTTTCTGTTGTCGATTTCTGCTGAAGCGTCATGGCGACTGCTCCGATCCGGGCGCGTATGTGGCACCGCCGTCGGTGCTGATTGCATCGACGGCACCGAAGCCGATGAAGAGCGTGAGGCCGATGACCATGACGGTCACCGGCACGATCATCTTCTCGGTCCGAGCTTCGGCGTTTGTCTCGATGTCGGCGGCTTGTTGGGCACGAAGCGAGTCGGCCTTTGCGGCGAGCGACTGGCGGATCTTTGCTCCCTGCCCGCCGGCGAGACTGACTGATGCCGCAAGTTCGGATAGCTCGTTGACGTGGAGGGTGCGGCCGAGCTCGTCGAGCGTCTCCCATGGCGTGCTGCCCGTTAGCTCCGCGCGACGAAGGGCTCGCCGGATCTCGGCGAATGCCCAACCATCGCCAGATTCCGCGGCACCGGACAATGCGGTCTCGATGCCTCCGCCACCCGCGAGGATGATCGTGACCAGGTCGAGCCAGCTCGATAAAGCGTGCCTGAATGCTTGCTGGCGACGTTCTACCTGTTCTGCGAGTGGCAGGTCGGGGTAGAAGAAGCCGGCGAGCGCCAGGACGAGGCTCATCGAGATGATGAACGCCGGGTGCACCGGTGTTCCCGAGCTTGCGAGAACCAGCCCGACAAAGAGCGGGAGCCCGAAGCCGGTTGTCGCGGCAAGTAGCTTCTCGTAGGCGTGCCGCTCGATGGACTTGTCAAGAATCCGCAGGCGCTCGTTCAGCACCGTGCTTTCGCCGACTCCCGCTGAGCCCAGCAGTCTGAGGGCCGCCCGGCCGATGACGCTCCGTCGGTCGGCCTCAAGGACTGGCTCCGACGACTCGGCGACCGAACGTCCTGGCCGCTGAATCAATTGCAGTTGGAGCGACAGTGGAACGGGTCGCGGTCGTAGACCCGCCAGGACGAGCCAGATCCCGCCGCCGATCCCGGCTCCGAGCAGCATCATCGTGAGCGTTCCGCTCATCGCTCACCTCGAACCGCTGACGCTCGACGAGCGGTGAATCGTTCCGGCATTTCGATCTGACTGAAGCGATCGAGCAGCCACAGGCCGAGCGTGAAGAACGCGACAACGACGACCAACCAAGCCTGCCCGGCAGGAGTGTCGTAGACCGCAAGCAAGTCCCGAGAGAAGACGAAAATGAATCCTGCGGTGAACATCGTGACTGCCATGACGATTCGCGCCGAGGTACGGATGCGGGTTCGCCCTACCTCGACCCGAAGTCGCATTCGGACATCACCACGGATTGAATCCGCCAGCCGGCCAAGGAGCGATCCGAGGTCTCTCGTTTCCATTCGTGATGCGTTGACTAGCGCCGCCACCACCAGGTCCGCCGAAGGGTGCCTCAGGTCATCGCCCAGCATTGCCAGCGCTTCGGCAATTGAGATGTCCTCAAGCCTTCGGGCGAACCGCCGCACCTCGGGTCGAATCGCAGCCGGGGCAACACGGCTTGCCGCCATCAGCGCCTGTTCGAGCCCGGCGGCACCAGCCATGTTGTCGCGGATCATTTCGGTCCACGCTGCAATGGCCTCTGTCCGAGCGATGCCGTCGACGTCGTCGCGCTTCTGGTCGCGCCGCGTCGATAGAGCGACTACGCCAAGTCCCACAGCAACAGCAGCGACAGGCCACCCGGTGGCAGCCAGCACGACGATGGCGGCAAGTCCCGCTCCCGCAATCCACGGCGCCCTTGCTCGCAACGTCGCCAG
>CAZLWE010000110.1:0-4613 GCA_964562985.1 uncultured Acidimicrobiales bacterium | reverse complement strand
TCTCGTCGACGACTGGGCCGCCTTCTGCGTGCACGCCCCAGGTCTTTTCGGTTCCGCCGGCTTCGACCATCATGACGGCGACATCGTCGTCGTCGAGAAGGCGTCCAGCTACGACCATTTCGAAGGTCGACTCCGCCGACTCTTGGTAGGTCGGGTGAGGAATCCACTCGCCCTCGACGGTGTACGCGATACGTACCGCGCCGATCGGGCATTCGAATGGAATGCGGGAAATGATGAGTGCAGCTGATGCTGCGTTGATTGCGAGAACGTCGTATGGGTTCTCCATGTCGGCGCCAAAGATGGTGCCGACGATGTGTACGTCGTTGCGGAAACCGTCTGGGAAGTTTGGACGCAATGGACGATCGGTAAGACGATCGACGAGGATTGCGGCTTCGCTTGCACGGCCTTCACGACGGAAGAACGATCCGGGGATCTTGCCAGCTGCGTAGCTGCGCTCCTCCATGTCGACGGTCAATGGGAAAAAGCTTGCGCCATCGCGTGGCTTATCGCTTGATGTTGCGGTCACGAGGACCATGGTGTTGCCCAGTTGAGCAAGCACTGCGCCGTCGGCAAGACCAGCAAGCTGGCCCGTTTCGAACGACATAATCTTGTCAGGCGCGCCCATAACGGCATCGCTGACGGAATGTTTCTCAGCCATGTATTGGCTTCTCCTTCACTCGAGGAAAGCCTCGAGTTGTATGGCCCGGCACCTTGCCGGACTAACCGAGCCGACCTTCGGCTCGCTTCTTGTTTCCTGGCTTTGGCCAGTGTCGCCGGACGTATCCGGCATTTCGTCACCGTAGACGTATCTAGGTGCGGGTCGTAATTCCAAATCGACCAATGGACTTTGTTGTTGAGGTGAACGATTCACCTCGTATGCGAAAGCGAGCGGCCGCTGGGCCGCTCGTTCCGTTCTTCTACCGACGAATGCCGAGATGTGCGATCAGTTCGCGATATCGCTCAACGTCATTGTCTCTGACGTAATCGAGCAACCGGCGACGCTGACCTACCAGCATGAGAAGACCTCGACGACTGTGGTGGTCCTTCTTGTGGGCCTTCAGGTGCTCGGTGAGGTGTGTGATGCGTGCCGTAAGCAGCGCAATCTGCACCTCGGGAGAACCCGTGTCGCTTTCGGCCAGACCAAACGCCTCGCGGACGCTGGCCATGGTCTCTTCTTTTGGTGGAAGTACAGAATCCATGTGATTTCCTTGGGTTTCGGACCCAGCCCAAAATGCCGCGCTAAACAGATTTACCTCTGCCCAACTCGAACATCCGAGCGGCCGCCCACTTGTGTGGACCTAGTAAGACTAACAGCGAACCAATGTGATACCGCTCACCCATCCGCCGATAAATCTGTGTCCCAGGTGACTTGGACACCACGAGGGTCGTCGACTCGGGATCGTCACGTGCTCCCCACTACCCGAGCTGGCCCAGCTACGGTCCTCGTGCAACACCATCCTGCCGCCGTCTGAAGTCATGGCGAATTACCATGGAGCCATGGACCGACGGACATTCAACCGCATCTCCGTCAGGGGTTCGATCGCCGTGTTCTGCCTAACGACAGCGGCCCTCTTCCAACTCCCCCTATGGGCTGAAGTCGCCCTACGGATTGGTGCCCTCGCCTTGTTGATACAGGCTTGGCGCATCGCAGTAGGCGCGAAACGGACGACAGTGTCGCCCGAGACGAGCAAATAAATCTCGTCTCCCCTGCAACATTTTGGACTCTCCACCGTAGAAGTCCTGACCCCCGAGGACGTCGACCTGAACTCCTATTACAGCCGCGGCGAGAAGTCGGTCCTGTTCTGCCGCAAATAACGTTCACCGCCTCACTACCAACTCGCTACATTCGACGTTGTGTCTGACGACGAGCAGTGGCTTCGAGATGACTGGCGAATGCCAGCATCGGATCGCCTGAAGCATGACCATCCGATGTTCGACGAGATCATGGCCGCCCATGATGAATCCCTTGAAGACGGACAGTTGGGATACACCGACCCCGTGTCGGGTTACTTCGCGTTCAACGCGAAGGGACTAGCCGACCGCGGATACTGCTGCCATCGAGGCTGTCGACACTGCCCTTACGACCGGAGCTGACGTCACTACGCCGCGTCGGGAAGCGCCTGGTAGCTAGCCGCATCGAGGTATTTGCGAACGTCAACCTCCGGCATGGGTTTCGCGAAATGATAGCCCTGAAGAAAGTCCGAGCCTCGCTTCGAAAGCCAGTCGGCTTGGTATTGCTCTTCCACTCCTTCAGCGATCAGCGAGACATTGAGGGAGCGCAAAAAGTCGAACGTAGCCTCAAGCATTTCGTCGGCACCGTTCGGGCCGATACGTGCGGTGAAGCTACGGTCGAGCTTCACGATGTCGACGGGCAATTCGTTCAGTGCAAACAGCGATGAGTGTCCAGTGCCGAAGTCATCGATGGCAACGAGCCCACCACTTGCCCGGAAGCCTTGCAGCGCATCGAGGTCTACCCCACCGTCCGCCACGGCCGTTTCGGTGATCTCGAGCACCAGTGCGCTCGCCGGGACGTCGTACCGGTCGAGCACCTCGGGGATCGCCGTGAACAGTTCATCGTCCGCGAACTGACGGCGTGAGACGTTGACGGCTACGGCGAGGTCGACGTATTCCGGGTAGTCGGCGCGCCATTGCGCAAGGTCTTGCACCGCCTGATCAACGACCCAACGTCCGACCTCAACGATGAGGTCCGATCGTTCGAGGTAGTCCAAGAACAGCGCGGGGCGAACCATCGACCCATCGGGCCCCTTCAGGCGCAGCAACGCCTCGAAACCGATGACCGTGTTTGACCTAGGCGACAAGACCGGCTGATAGAACAGCGCGAAGTCCCCGTTGTCTACAGCGCGCCGAATCCGGGTCTGTTCGTCCAGCGCGGTTTGTGCGTCATCTCGCATCCCGGCGTGAAAGATCGTCGCACGCGACTTCCCCGTCGACTTGGCTCGGTAGAGCGCAATGTCGGCATCGCGCAGCACATCGGTGGCATCGACGTGCTCACAGACGTGAAGAACGCCGATGCTCGCAGATGGATATACCTCCAGACCGTGCAACATGGTCGGCTCCTTCAGTTGGCCGATCAAACCATGCGCGAACGTCTCGACTTGGCCCACGCTCGAATCCTCCACAACGATCGCGAACTCGTCACCGCCATAGCGGGTGACCATAGACATTCCGGGGAGTTCGTTCGCAAACCGCTGCAAGCGATTTGCGACGATCTTCAACATGGCGTCACCTGCAAGGTGGCCCAACGAATCGTTGATTACTTTGAACGAGTCGAGGTCGATCACCAACAGGCTCAGCTCGGTCTTCCCATCGCTGCCCGGACAGCGTTGGAGCTGGCTAACCGCTGCACTGAGCTTGCGAGCCAAGGCACGGCGGTTGCCGAGGCCAGTCAAGGCATCGTGATGGGCATAGAAGTCGAGTTGAGCGAGGCGATGGTGGGCGTCGGTAACATCTGCGACCGAGCCGATCAGGCTGGTGATCCGACCTCGTTCCCGGAAAGCGGTGAACCGAAGCTCCAACCACCTCGGATGATCTCCAGTCTCCACCTGCACTTGGAGTTCTACCGTTTCTCTTGGGTTGGTGAATAGGGCCACCAGCTGCTCACGAAGTCGAGCGCTGTCTTCCTCGCCTAAGGCTTCGGACACCACCGACCAGGGCGCCGGCTCAACGGAGATTGGAAGGCCCATCAGTTGCGCCGCTCGTGGTGACATCAAGACCGTCTCCGCCGCTACGTCGAACTCCCAAATCCCATCTCGGGATGCTTGGAGGGCAAGTGCGTATCGAAGCTCACTCCGCTTCAACTCCTCCATCGCCGCGGAAGACTCCGAAACATCGTGAGAAAACCCCATAAGCCCAACAACGTTGCCGAGCCGATCCCGAACCGGAAACTTCCATGTGCGGTGCTGCACGACTGTGCCGTTGAAACCGGTATGGGTTTCGGTGAGCCCAGCGATAGAGGCGCCGGAGTCCATAACCGAGCGATCCGCGGTGCGGTACAGCTCGGCCTCTTTCTCCGGATAGAGGTCCGCATCCGCTAGCCCCGCAATATCGGCGCGACCAACTCCGAGTGCCTCGGCGTGGAACGGATTCACATCGACGAAGCGCGCATCCAAATCCTTGATGTAGGCCGCTATGGGCAGCGTCGCAAAAAGCTCCCTGTACATGGCCAGCTCTTCGTGGACACCGAAGTCCGGTTGATGGGAGAAGAGCCCGCCACTCCCCTTCTCCGCCGGGGAACCTCCATAGTTGTGCTCAGCTTCGTTCACCCACGACAAATCGGGGCAAAGGGTTGCGCGCTAAACCAGCTATGGCGAATTAGCTATCCCAAGTAACAAACCCGATACTTTGCCGCCCGCCCGATAGCGAATCTGCCCTATTTAGCTCTGAAGTAATGCCCGAGTCGCCGAGATATCGTCGTCGAGCTGCGCCTTCAGCTCATCGATTCCATTGAAGCGTCGTTCGCTCCGAAGGAAGTGCAAGAACTGCACCCGGGCCTGCGTGCCGTAGAGATTTCCGGCCTGCCAGCCGGTCACCGTGTCCGTATCGACGGGGTCTGGTGAGGGAGTCGGGAAGTCGAGCAGGTGGGCTTCGAGAAC
>CAZLWE010000109.1:0-4797 GCA_964562985.1 uncultured Acidimicrobiales bacterium | reverse complement strand
CGTTACAACGGTGCCGCCTCCGGCCGTTGCCTTTGAGGCCACCACCACTACGGCTGCGCCAACCACGACGACTACGGCTGCGCCAACCACGACAACTACGGCTGCGCCAACAACCACCACCATTGCGACCACCACAACGACGACCACCACCACGATCGCTCCCCGCATGGTCACGGTCATCTACCAGATCGGTACGAACGAGATCGATGGCGTGGTAGTCGAACTGTCTGCGGTCGACACTCTGGAAGTCTTCTTCAATGGAGAGCTCCACCAAGTCGTTGAAGTCGAGCCAGGTCAAGTCGATGTACCGCTGGTGTTCGATGTCACTGAACTTGCTCCGGGTGTGTACCCGGTCCGTTTCGATCTCTTCTCGGACGGCGTGTTGATCTCGTCGGACAACACCGCACTTCCCGTCAGCTAAAGACGGCCATCAGCTGCGGAATCGATTTACCGCGCTGATCACCGCGCGCATGGAGCTTGTCGTGATGTCGGGATGTACGCCGCATCCCCATAGGTCCGTGCCGTCGATCTGCATTTCAACGAATGTGACCGCCACTGCATCGCGGCCGGTGCCTTTGGCCTGCTCGTGATAATCGAGTACCCGCAGCTCGGTACCGACGAGCTCCTCGAGACCGGAAACAAACGCGGACAACGAGCCACTGCCTGAACCCTGGACGACCTTCGACTCGCCGTTTTCGCTGACGCGGGCGGTCAGCAGGGTTCGGTCTTCACCCTGGGAGTTCTGGGCGACCTCGAACCCATTCAACAAGTACGGACCGTCAAGGCCGAGGTAGGTGGCATCGAACTCGTCGTAGATATTCGATGCGGTCAACTCCTTGCCAGTTCGATCGGTGATGCCCTGAATAACCCGAGTGAACTCGATCTGCATCCGACGTGGAAGGTCGAGGCTGTGCTCGGTCTTCAGCAGATAGGCGACGCCGCCCTTGCCCGATTGGCTATTGACTCGCACAACGTCTTCGTAGCTGCGGCCAACGTCTTTGGGATCGATCGGGATGTAGGGCACCTCGAACAATGGCGAGTCTGACTCGGACAGCGCTTCGAAGCCCTTTTTGATCGCATCCTGATGCGAGCCGCTGAAGGCGGTGTAGACGAGGTCGCCTACGTAGGGATGGCGCGGGTGCACGGGAAGCTGGTTGCAGTACTCGGCGGTGCGACGAAGTTCGTTGATGTCGGAGAGGTCGAGTTCGGGATCGACGCCTTGGCTGAACATATTCATTGCCAAGTTGATGGCATCGACGTTGCCAGTGCGCTCACCGTTTCCGAACAGTGTTCCCTCTACCCGGTCGGCTCCGGCCATGACGCCGAGTTCCGCCGCGGCGACGCCGGTGCCACGATCGTTGTGCGGGTGAAGGCTCAGCACGATCTCGTCACGCCGGGCGAGGTTGCGATGCATCCACTCGATCATGTCGGCGTAGATGTTCGGCGTGCTCATCTCTACCGTCGCGGGCAGGTTGATGATCACGGTGCGCCCGTCGGTTGGGTCGAGCACATCGATGACTTCGTCGCAGATGCGCTTTGCGAACGGAAGCTCGGTGCCGGTGAACGACTCGGGGCTGTACTCGTAGTGGATCTGAGTGTCGGTGGTTGACTCAAGGTCGCGGCACAACTGGGCGCCCTTCAGTGCGATGTCGACGATGCCGTCCTCGTCGAGACCGAACACCACCTTGCGCTGCAGCGTCGATGTGGAGTTGTAGATGTGCACGATGGCTTGCTTGCAACCGTCGACCGCTTCAAAGGTGCGGCGGATGAGGCTCTCGCGGCATTGTGTGAGTACCTGGATCGTGACGTCGTCAGGGATCTTCCCTCGGTCGATGATCTCTCGAACGAAGTCGAAGTCGGTCTGCGACGCGCTCGGGAACCCGACTTCAATCTCCTTGAACCCCGCCGCGACAAGCGCGTCGAACATGCGGTGCTTGCGTTCGGAATCCATCGGCTCGATGAGCGCCTGGTTTCCGTCGCGAAGGTCAACAGAGCACCACAGTGGCGCTTTCGTGATGGTCTTCGACGGCCAGGTGCGATCCGGGATGTCGATTTGGGCGAATGGTTGATACTTCTCCACCGGCATTGCCGATGGCTTCTGTGCTGAGCGACGGCTCATGATGAAATCTCCTCGAGGTGCGTAACGGTTATGGGCCAATCCCGGTCGAGCTGACAGACGTCAGTTCGCCGGGCCCATAAGTCGCAGGTCGAGTAGCAATGTGTGCACGAAGTTCACGCTAGCAGCTCATACTTCGCTTGACGATTGGGCCAAGGGTCGCGTCAATCGGCTCGCATGATCCACTCAGCGAGGCGTTCGACCTTGCTGACACCGAACCAAACCAAGAACATGCCGGCCAGGGCGAACGCAACGAGGACGATGTCGGTTCGGAACTCGTCGAGGAAGATCGCCGTGCTGATCACTTCGCTGATTGCGATAGCACCAACAAAACGAATCACGAGCTTGCTCGACACACGAGCCCAGAGTCAGAGTTAACCTCGTTTCCGACGAGGACCAAATACGTTCACCCAAGCCCTAGCTACAGCGTCTGCAATGGCGTTCAACTAGTGCGGTCAAAGAGCTCGAGGGTCTCAAGGTGAGCCATTGCGGCGAGCACTCCGGGTTCGTCGAAGTGCCGTCCGACCACCTGGAGGCCGACCGGCAATCCGTTACTCATGCCCACCGGGACCGAGCCGGCGGGGTGGCGGGTCATGTTGAGGGCGAAGGTGAGTTGCACCCAGTCGGCAGGGCCGCGATCGCGTTCGATCTCGGCGAGGGTCGGCGGCCTCTGAGCGATCGTCGGAGTCAAGAGAAATTGCGCGTCATGTCGTTCGAGCAACGAGCCGACGTCGTGGTTGCGGGCGAACATGCGGGCGAGTGCATCGGCGGACTCGGCGCCTGTCACCGCAGCGCCTTCGGCGACGATGTCTCGCAGGTGCGGCGTTATTTTCAATTCGGCGGGGGTGTCCATGTACTCGTTCAGGCGAGCGTGCATGTAGGTGAGCCAGTGCACCCAAAACCCAGGCATGGGAAGTTCGGCGAAGACCGTGTCGTCAACGATCACTTCGGTTCCGGCTGCTTCGAGCTGCTCGACCGCCGCCTGGCACGTCGACGCTATGCCAGCGTCGACGTCGGCGAACCCCATCGTCGGCGACCAGACCACTCGAGTGGGCGGCTCGGCGCGCACGGCCGCTTCGTACCACGATCGTTCATCGGAAGGCAGCGAAAACGGGTCCGCCCAGTGGGGGCCTCGCACGGCGTCGAGCGCCCATGCGGTGTCGGCCGCGGTTCGCGCCATCGGTCCACCGGTTGCGAGCAGCATCGCGGGTGCGCTGCCGTCCTGGCGGTACGGGATGCGACCCTGCTGGCACTTCAACCCCGTCAGGCAGCACAAGGCCGACGGGATACGGATCGATCCGCCACCATCGGACCCGGTCGCCAACGGAACCATCCCCGATGCAATGGCCGCAGCCGAGCCGCCCGATGATCCACCAGGCGTTTGCGTGAGGTCCCACGGGTTAGCCGTCGCCCCGAAGAGTGGATTGTCGGTGGTGGCGGTGTGACCGAACTCGGGCGTGTTGGTCTTGCCGATGACGATCGCTCCCGCAGCCTTCAACCGGGTTACGAGAAGCGAATCCGTTTGGGCGGGCGGGTCGTCGGCGTGTAGCGCGGAGCCGAACGTGGTGACGAACCCAGCCGCGGGTTCGAGATCTTTCACCCCGATCGGGATGCCAGCCAGCCGACCAGGATCTTCCCCTGCAGCGACCTGGGCATCGATGCGTGCTGCTGTGTCGAGGGCAGCCTTCGGGTCGATCGCCACGAACGCGTTGATCGCAGGATTCAGCTCCTCGATTCGAGACAACGCCCCCTCAACAAGGTCAACCGCCCTCACCTCCCCCGACCGCACCGCAGCCGCGAGCTCAACAACGGACGCTCCCATATTCAAAAATCTGTGGAGCGTCAGCGGACTATGGACATGCTGAGTATCCACAGAAATCCTTAGGACTGCGGCTCGACGGTGATGGCGTCGCCGGTGGTGATGGTGCCGGGTTCGATGACGGTGGCGTAGAGGCGGCTGATGTCGCCGTTCTCGTGATGAAGACGGGAGTAGTCGCGATCGGTGAACCATTGGGCTTGGTGGCCACACGGCACGGCCATTGCCGAAATCTGGGCCAGCACTTCCCCGATCCGCAGTTGGGTTCCCATGGTGAGTGATATCCACTCGATGCCCCGAGTGGTGATGTTCTCGCCTGCGTTGCCAAAGGCGATGGGATGACCTTGGGCGGCGAGATCGTCGATGATCTCGCCGCTCCACAAACACAGCGCTTGGAAGGGCCGTCCGTGATGGACCCGATTCTTTTGGGTGTCGGAAGTGATGCCGCGAAAGTCGACTTCAACCGAATCAACCGGGGTCTTCGGCACTCCCCCGCCGGACACGTTCAATTGCTCGACAGTTCCGGTGGTTTGTTCCGGCAGCGTTCCCGCTCGTTGTGCGCCATCTCGGGCGCTCAGCAACTTCGGGAACAGCTCGCCAATGACCGCGTCGGCGTCGCCTGACCCAATAATCGAGTCGACCTCACCCCGCAGGTCGTCGAGTTCGCCTTGTGCGCTGCTGGGGTAAAGATCGAGCAACGCGTGAGCGATCTCTACAGTCGACGCCGCATCTCGCGCAGAGAAGGTATACGGACTTTCAGAGGTCATCTTCCAATCTTACTTTCGTCCTAGCTGCGGGTGCCGAAAAGCTTCCAGGTAGCCCGCAGCTGCGAAGCCGGTGGGAGCGGACGCGGCCTCCGGCCAGC
>CAZLWE010000108.1:0-4804 GCA_964562985.1 uncultured Acidimicrobiales bacterium | reverse complement strand
TGTTCTACGACCCCAACACCCAAACCTGGAAAACCAGACGGGCCACGCCAGACGAGATTCCCCCAGACGGCGGACCGGCTCCGAACAAACCACCCGGCAAATACCGGGCCAAGAAAAAGCCGGCCAAACGGAAATCAGAAACGGCAGAGACCCGCCGTACCAAGCCGCACCTCCACGAACGGCAACCCAAACCGGGCATCAGGCCCAGCATCTAGAGCTCGGATTGTGGCAGTGCCGCTCACAGGATGCGGCGGTCGGCTGCCCATCGGGTGAGTTCGTTGCGGTTGGAGAGTTGCAGTTTTCGGAGCACGGCGCTGGCGTGCGACTCGACGGTCTTGATCGAGATCGTGAGTCGGCGAGCGATCTCCTTGTAGGCGTAGCCCCGAGCGAGCAGTCGCATGACTTCTTGTTCGCGTGCGGTGAGCCGATCGAGTTCTGGGTCTGCGGCCGGAGCGGTGAGCTCGGTGGAGAATGCGTCGAGAACGAAGCCAGCTAATCGGGGTGAGAAGACTGCATCGCCGTCTGCTACACGTCGCACGGCATCCACGAGGTCCTCCTCACTCGTGGCTTTGGTGATGTAGCCCCGCGCGCCAGCGCGGATCACCGAGATCACATCTTCTGCAGCATCGGATACGGACAAGGCAAGGAACACGGTGGTGATGCCGCGATCGACACAGCCGACGATCACGTCGGTGGCCGTACCACTCGGAAGATGCACATCGCAGACCACAACATCGGGCTTCTCCCGGGCGATGACGTCGATCGCTTCAGGAACGTCGCCAGCTTCGCCGACGACGTTGAAGTGTTCGTCGAGGCCGGAGCGGACCCCAGCACGAACGAGGGCGTGGTCGTCGACCAGAACGAGCTTGATCATGAATCCGAACCTTTCGTTATTGGCAGGACGAGCTCGATCTCCGTACCCTCCCCAATTGCGGAGTGAATCGTTGCGCTTCCACCAGCTCGTGCCATTCGAGCTTCAATCGATTCGGTGAGTCCCCGGCGCCGCGAACCAATGGTCTCCGGGTCGAAGCCGATCCCGGTGTCGCGGATGAACACCTCTATCGAGCAAGGTCCCCGCTCCACGAAGACGTCGATCCGATGTACTTCAGCGTGTTTTGCTGCGTTGATCATCGCTTCTCGTGCCGCAGCAAGGAGCGCAGCTCCGCCGGAACCGATCGCCTCGCCGGAGTCGCCCACGGCCACCACGTCGATCGTTACGTTGTGCATCTCCTCAATCTCTAGAGCGGCGTTCTCCAGAGCCGGACCGAGCAACAACCCATCGGGGCTGGTCGAGGTCGGGCCGTAGAGCCACCCTCGCAACTCTCGTTCCTGGCGACGAGCGAGCTGGGCTGTGCGGGCTGGGTCGTCGGCGCTTTGTTGGATCAACGTCAGCGTCTGCAGGACGGAGTCGTGGAGGTGTGCAGAGATCCGAGCGCGTTCATCCAGCCGGATTCGATCGAGACGCTCATCGTCGAGCGAGCGCCCCATCTGCACGACCGAGGGCGCCGCAACCAGGACGACACCGGCCACGATGGCGAGCCCAACGATCAGCGTGACGATCGCTTGGGTGAAGGAGATGGAAAGCGCTGCGAACGCGATGATGCCGCCCACCGCGACAGCGATTCCTGCGACGATGCGCGCCACTGTAGAGAGGCCACCGACTTCGTCTTCATTGCCTCGAGACCAGGCGATAAGACCTCCAGCGAGGACGAACCCGAGGGGCCAGCTGAGCGACGTGAAGCCGCTCGGTGTGATCTGGGCGAGTGCGATCATCAAGCCGATCACCACCATGACGATCGCGAGGTGACGGTGGGTGCTCGTGGCCCCCTTGGGGAGTGGTTGGTATGGGCTGATCTGCGACGACGAGAAGAGCGTCAAGGTCACCCAGGTGAAGACGTAGAGCAACAGCCCCCAGCCCACCACCAGGGTGAGCGCAGCGAAGGCAACGCGAATGACGAGCGCCTGGACCCCAAGCTCTTGGGCGATCGCTGCGGAGACGCCACCCACGAGCCGGTCGTTTCGATCGATTCGCGGCATTTGCCAACGCGCCCGGTCTGGCGGGGCTATGTCCGCAGGGGCGGGCTGACTAGTCACATCAACATCATCGCATCGATGTGTCTTCACCGCATCAGGGGTGGACCCTGAGAAAACCCTGAGACCCGGGAGCAAGTTCAGGGATGGATCCGTGGGTCACCCAATATGCATGAGCATCGGCTGCGTCTTTGATGAGAACATGGATACAAACAACACACCAGATGACATGAACGAACCACAAGACCTCTCGGGAGAATCAGCGCCTCACGGCGAGCCCTTCGTCGACGAGGTTGACGTGGATGGCGACGCACTCCTGGAGGAGTCTCAGCGCCTGGACGAGACCCCAGAGATGGACGATGCCGCGAGAGAGACGACCCAGTCGTTCTCAAACGAGGACGAATCTATCGACGGCGAGATCGCCGATGGCGGTGGATCTTCGCCGCCTCCTCCGTTCCAGCAGCAGGTTCCGGTGGAGGACCGTCTCGTACGTGATCCCAATGCGGCTCTTGGCGGCGTGCTCTCGGGGATCGCCCACCGCTACGGCTGGGACGTATCGTTCACTCGACTCGCGTTCCTGTTCCTCGTGATCACGACGGGTGTCCCGTTTTTTGCCTACTTCGTGGCATGGCTCGTCATTCCACGGGCAACCATGTGGCCCCCGCTTGGTCCAGGCGGTCGGCCCGCCGGCGCCAGTCGTCTCTCCAGTCGCGACCTCGGTATTGGTCTGTTCGGTCTCGCGGTCTTGGTCGCCATTGCGATCGGGTCTGGAGACGCCGCGGCCATCATTGTTCCGGTCGCATTGATCGCTGTTGGCATCTGGTTGTTAACACAAAGCCCGCGAGAGCAACTTGCGACAGTTGGCGCCGGAGCTGCTGTGAGCGAGCCGGTCTACGGCGTGCCGCTCGGAGCTCCGACGGTTCCACCCGCCACATCAACCACTTCGCCGCGGGTAGCCCAATCTCCGGTTGAACCGAGAAACCGAGGTCGCCGAGCGTTGAAGTTCGCATTGTTCGGTCTGCTCTTCCTCTTCCTACTGGCCGTTCTTGCGATCCCATTGGTAGCGCTCGGGTTCATCTTCGGTGGCGAGGTTGACTTCGATGTCACGTCTCGACGGGTCATCGTCGAGAACGAAATCCCCGCAGACATCAACCAAGACGTTGGTCAACTCATCGTCGACTTCAGTTCATTCGAGTTCTCTGAAGGCGCCGCCAGCTCGGAGATGCTCGACGTCGAACTCGATGTTGGATCGGTAACCGTCATCATCCCCGACGATGTTCGGGTGGAGATTGATGCGGAGTCCGATCTTGGCGAAGTCACCGTCTTCGGGCAGAACGAGGATGGCGTCAATACGTTCGTCACCGTCGAAGACGACGACCCACAGCTCGTGCTGGATATCCAGGTAGATGTCGGTGAGATCAATGTGCTTCGAAGCTCCGATTTCGACACCACCACCATCGGCGACATCGATATTCAGGAGCGCACCTGACGGAGGTGCGGCTAGCGCCTGAGCTACGGTGGACCTGTGATGCGTCTGCGATATGTGCTTGCGGTCGTCGTGTTTGCACTTGTGGCGGCCTCGTGCAGCTCGACGGACGACTCGGCTGCGACCAACGATGGAACCGACTCTGACGAGTCAGCTGAGGTTGCGGCGACCGATCCGCCTGCAGAGGAGCCAGTGCCTGATACCGAAACCGACGAGTCTTCGGACTCTCAGGAGACCCAAGAGCCGGCGGCGGAGACAACAACGAGCACCGAGGCCCCGGCCGCCGAAGAACGCCCAGACTTTGGGCCCGTCTCACTCGTTCCCGACTGCGCGAACCTGCCGGACGTTTCGATCGGTCTTTCGACAGACCTGGTGTCCTCTGGTGGCAATGACTATACGTACCAGTACACGGTTCCAAGCTCGTATGACGGCTCACCGGTAGCGGTAGTTCTCGATTTCCACGGCATCGGCAGCAACGGCGCACAGCAGGCCGTCTTCAGTGGCTGGGCGGCAGCGGCCGAAACGCAAGGGTTCCTTTCCGTGCAGCCGACCGGTCTTGCCGCTGGGGGCGACGATCGAGCCTCATGGGAACTTCCACAGTTCGAGACCGATGAGCGCGACGACATCGCGTTCGTCGTCGACCTGATCGATGAGATCAGCTCACAGGTGTGCATCGACCCGGCACGCATCTATTCGACGGGCATGTCGAATGGAGGCTTTTTTACGTCGACCGTGGTCTGTGAATTAAGCGAACGGATTGCGGCCGCCGTCTCCGTCGCCGGAGTAACCCACCACGAGTCGTGCTCACCCTCCCGAGCCGTTCCATATCTCGCCTTCCATGGCACCGATGACACGGTCGTACTGTTCAACGGTGGTCGCGAGTCCACGCTCGACGGCGCTGCGGGCGGTAGTGAGTTCTTCGAACAGGTGATTCCTGAAGAGTTTGCCGAATTTGCTGAAACAAGTGGATGTACGGAGTCCGTCGACAGCGCGGTCACCGCAGAGATCACGTTGACCTCCTATTCGGGATGCACCGATGGTGTTCCCCTCGGTTTCTACACGATCGTTGGCGGTGGTCACACCTGGCCTGGCAGCAGTATCTCGGCGGCGATCCCCACGCTGGGGTTCACCAACCTCGACATATCGGCAACGGAGATTGCATGGGAATTCTTTGGTCAACACACCCTCGGCGGGGAAGCGCCAGCGGAGGCCGCTGGCTAGCGCTCCTTCTCTTCTTGGCGCTTGTCGCTGCCGCCTGTGGCACTGACGATGCGACGTCGTTGGCTG
>CAZLWE010000107.1:0-4860 GCA_964562985.1 uncultured Acidimicrobiales bacterium | reverse complement strand
GTACCAAACCGTACCTCCACGAACGACCCCCAGCGCCGGGCATCCGGCCGAGCCTATTCTGAAACTGGTCCATCCATCCCACCAGGCCGGCCGGGGCACGGTCGCGGGAAATACCGAGGGGGAGAGCGGGTAGTGTCCCCGGTTCGTTGATGCGAGCGTCAGACGATTCCGCTTGACGTATTGCCCCAGTAATGGTCGCGCAGCAGTCGCTTGTAGAGCTTGCCGGTTTCGAGGCGGGGCAACTGCGCCTCGAAGTCGACGGTGTCTTCGGACTTGTGCTCGTTGGTTAGTTCTGCATCGATCACTGCAACCAGCTGGTCGTAGGTGGCCTTGAAGCTTTCGAAGTCAGAGACGCCGTTCAGGTCAACGCTTGGCATGGCTACCTCCTGTAGTTGAGCCGAGGTCTAGGTTCTCGACCGATATGTCTACTGGGTTGTCCTCATCGAGCGCTAGAGGGCAGCGGGTCTGAAACCAGGCATCGTGCGCACACCGTAGTTCACGGTGACTCGTGACCGACGAGACTGTACGGCGTCTACTCGGAGCGTTTTGCTGCCTCGGCGGCCATTGTTGCGGCGAGACGGCCCAGCCATTCGCGGTTTGTCTCCTCGGGGGAGAAGGAGTCCAGCTTGAACGATGCCACAATCGAATTGAACTCAGCATCATCGGAAATCGAATTAAGGATCGCTGCCTCGCCAAGTGTGAGTTTCACATACTCCAAGCTGTTTTCGGTGGCGAAAGCGACAGCGGCGTCTGTGTCGCTGCTGTAGTCAAGGTCCCAGTCTTGATTGAGGTAGGCAGTGAGGAAGCTGGCAAATCTCTTGTACATGATTCGAACTCTCTATGGGCCGGGAATGAAGTCAGACCCGGTCGCGTCTCACTGCGCTAGCAATTGTGGGTACTGAGGGCGCTTTCTTGCGGAATTGATGATTCGAGGACTCGAATGGACACGATCTGTTCGCTCTCATCGACGCCGAATCCAATCGCGTCAGTACTAATCCATTTCACCGGGGCAACGCGCTCGAAGGCGATCTCGACGTAGCCGTCGTAGCGGTATGCCTTTGGAATGCACTTCTGCTTGACGAGCTTGGTCTGTGGGGTCAGGTCTGGGTTGGGGTCGAACGGATCCAACGACACTCGTGGTACGCCCGGCTCTTCCCACGCGCTTGCGTCCCTTTGGGGCTCGTTCGACGAAATCGAGGGCGGATTCAGAACGGTGATACCGGTGATTCGGCCGCCGATACTTGAGATCTTGAGCTCGCAACAGACCGAACCGCCGGAAGCAGTGAACTGAAAGATGACTGGGTCGCTCGAGGTCCACTGCACCATCAAGGGGACGTGTTCATCGCCGTCGATGGAGGGCGCACGAGCAGATTCATCGATTGATGTGACTTCTAGCATTTCCTATCCTACGTACAGAGCGTGGTTGACGACGATCAGATCATCGCTGGGCCGAATGTTGAATTGGAGCTCCCAGCCACCGACTCTCTCGATCCTACCGATTGAAATGCCTCGGCTATTGGCCTCCGAAAGAGCTTGTTGCAGACTCAATATTTGGCTCTGGCTTGTGATCGGTCCGAGCGCCCCGCCGTTACGAACACGTTCCTCCAAATGTTTCGTGGCGTTCGGATGGATCCAAACCTCCGTGCCGTCGTCGACCGCGAGTCGGAATGAACGCGGAACCGTGGTTCCAGGCCAGTTCGCGTCGGTCGCCGTGACCGAATCCCACACTGTAGACGTCGGTTGTGGGGTGCGCACCAGGGTGCTTGGGCCACCGAGAATGTCGCCGTCTGCGATCTGCACAACGTTGACGATGGTGCCGTCGGCTCGTTGGATTGTGTGAATCACCTGGCCAGTCTCGGCAACCTGCACCGATTGGATCAGTTCGCCGCCAAGGTCGTCGGCAACTCGCCGTGCTGGGCCGAGCGAACCAATGAACGGGATGAGTGCGGCGGTGCTGATCCCAGCGTTCGTATAGTCGCCTTCGATGAGATAGAGGCCAGCGTTTACGGCGTCTGCCCACTCGCCGACTAGCGGGATTAAGCCGATCCCATCGAGCCAAACGTTTGGGTCGGTTACGGCGGACTCATATACCGCTCCGGTGTAGTTACCTGGCCATGCCCCGAAACGAACGTCATCGGCGTGGTCGGCATCGCCGGTTCTCATGAAGGCGAATGCGGCGGCGTTGGTTTCGCCGTAGTCGCCCGAATCGAGGAGGTCCTGGTAGGTCTCGTCCGCGCCAGTGGACACGACTCGCCGATAGAAGGCGGTGGATTCGGCGAGTGTCATATTGTCGATCGCGTTGGCGTGTCCGGCGGCTTCGTACCATGCCGCGATTGCAATGCCGTGCTCGTTGCGAATGACCCTCCAGGTGCCGAGGTCTTCGTGTCCGACGGTCTCGAACACCAGGTTGTGGTCGGCGAGGTCGTTCTCGTCGATTGCGTCGCCGCTGACCCAAGCAAGGTAGGCATGCATGGCGCTCGTCTCCGAGGCCTGCAGTTCGAGAAGTTGGCTCTCGGTTACCGCGGTCGACTGCAACGCTTCCATGAAGCCTGCGAACTGGTACTCGGCTGGCGTTGACTCGATGAGTTGTCGGATGTCCTCTCGGCTCACGTCGATGCCGCCGAAGCCCACGATGATTTTCCCGGGCTCTAGCCCGAGGGCATCAATGAGCACCTCGGCGTAGTCCTCAGGAATGCCGAGTGCCTCAGCGGTTCCACTGATGCTGTCGAGTCGAAGCTGGTCGATTGCCTCCAGCTGGTCGCGTTCGGCAATTCGGGCCTCGACCTCTCGACGCTCTCGCAGGAGGGCGTCGAGGATGGGGTCGTTGTCGGTGCCGTTCCAGTTGTCGATGGCATCGTTGAGTTCGGCAAGGCGGAGGTCGTCGAGTGCGGCGTCCGGGTCGTCGGTTTGAGCTGCTGCGACGGCGTCGGTGAACGAGATGCCGTCGCTCATTAGGCGCTCAGCGGTTTCGATTTGTTCGGGGGTGAGGCGGTGTAGTTGGAATGCGGTTTCGAGGTCGGCGGGGATGAAGCCACGGACCCGGCCGTCGAGGCCGAGCGGTTGGGCGTCGGTCGATACGAGCCAGTCGACTCGCCAGGCAACGTCTTGTTGTTCGGTGGTCAGGTCGTTGGTGAGTGTTTGGAGTGCGGGGATTGGTCCGTAAAGCGGGTTCTGTCCGCCGCGATTCAACAGCGCAAGTGCTTCAGTGACGTTGGGGGAGAGGGCGACCATTGCCTCGCGCACGCTTGCTGATGCACGGCCGTAGGCATCGGTGAGCGCTTCTGCGCTGTCAATGTGCATGCGAACATTGGACATGTATCGAAATATACTGAAACGTCTTGAACGCGTCAAATAGGCATGAGCTATGGGTTCATAGCTCTGATATTTAGAGTAATATATAGTCGTGAAATTAGAGTATCGGGGAAAGTCGCTACGGTGGAAACTATGAGGAGTCCCTTCCCGCACCACGGCCCGCTTGCTGCCGACCAGGTCACCGGACGCGCGGCCGTTGTTGTCGACCTGGCGCAACGAGTGGCCGATCGGCGCGTCACAGCACTCCTCGGGCCGCGCCGCTTCGGCAAGACGAGCCTGTTGAATCGCGTTGCGTCTGACCTGCGTGAGTCGAGCCACGAAGTCGTCTGGCTCGACCTGTATGCACTCACCTCGATGGCCGACTTGCGAAGCGCCCTCGTCTCCGGGATGTCACGCGCCAAAGGTCCTCTACGCAAAGCGATCGACACAGTTGCCAGTGGGCTCTCGATCAACCTTGGTGTCGCGACTTACGACCTCGGCCAGTTGGCCCACCAAGACCCACGAGGAACCGTGCACGACCTCCTCTCCGTGCTCACCACCGCAGCCGAGCGAACCCCTACGTGTGTCATCTTCGACGAGTTCGCCGGGATCGACGCAGTGCGCGGGGGAGCCGAACTTCTTCGCACCAGCCTGCAACATCACACCCAAACCCTCGGTCTGATCTTCGCCGGGTCGCAGCCCTCGACCATGCGCATGCTCTTCACCGATCATGCTCAACCATTCTTCGGTCAAGCCGACCTCATCGAACTCGGCGCGCTCGAACTGCCCGACGTGGTATCGATCGTGCAGGAGGGCTTCGAATCCACCGGTAAAGACGCAGGAGTGGGACCCTCGCGGATTGTTGAGCTGTGCCAAGGTCACCCGCAGCGGTCCATGCAAGTTGCCGACGCGCTCTGGCGTGCCACACCCATTGGGGGCATCGCCGAAACCGAAATGTGGGAGGCAGCCATGGTCGACGTCCGCCAATCCGTCGACATTGGATCTGAACGTGTCTTCTCGCTGTTGACCACCGGGCAACAAAAAGTGCTGCGCGTGCTCGCCGTTGATGGGTCGATCTATGGCACTGCAGCCAAGCGCACCGAGTTGCCACCAGCTACGGCCAAGAACGCTGTCGAAGGCCTCGAGGACCAAGGCTTCGTTTGGCGCCAAGACTCGAAATGGCGCATCGTCGACCCGCTCTTGCGCGACTGGATCCAACGACGGTTCTGAGCGGCCAATCCCAATCGAAGCCGAAGCGTTTCAGGGGAGCGGTCGCTGACCCTGCCTTCTTGCGCGGGGTCTCAGCTCACGTTTCTGAAACACGTCGAGCGGGAAAGGCGGAAATTTTTCCTTCTCAAGTTGTAAGCGAACAAATGTTCGACTAGGGTGATCGCATGGCGATCAAGGCAAACACGGCGAAGCAGGGGAGGGCAGGGTTTGATCCTGCGTCTTCTGGTCGTGTTGTTGATCCGGATCGGGTGGCGTTGTCGGTGACGGATTCGATGATCTCTGTTGATCACGAGTTGTCGTATGTCCCGGCGAAGACCGCTTTGGAGTTGATCGAGTTCT
>CAZLWE010000106.1:0-4972 GCA_964562985.1 uncultured Acidimicrobiales bacterium | reverse complement strand
CCACACCGGCTCCTTCGCGAGCTTCTCCTCCATGAACAACTTGGGGAGCCCAACGAGTGCACCAAAGATCGTGCGTCCCATGTCGAAGTTCGCCATGCGCTTTACGGTCACACGACCCGCATGATCGACCGCTCCCCCAGCGGTGATCGCGGCCTTGCGTTGCAGGTTCAGCGTGGCTTTCAATTCGGCGCTGTTCGTCGACGTCATGGATCCCCCGTTCCGTGCGAGACCCAACAGTAGACCTCATAGCCGCGGAATCTCCCAGCAGATCAATGGGTTCACACTTACATGGCCACGACCAACCCTAAGAACCTGTCCGGTGCGAACTTCGACAAGACCATTGCCGAACATCGTGTGGTGATGGTCGACTTCTGGGCCACCTGGTGCGGGCCGTGTAAGACGATGACACCCGACCTGCAGCAACTCGCGACCGAAGTGCCCGACGATGTCTTGATCGCCAAGGTCGATGTCGACAAACAGCGAAAGCTGTCCGAGCGGTTCGGCATTCAGTCGATGCCAACGATCATGACCTTCGTCGATGGCGAGCACCACAGCACCTACGTCGGTGCCACACCGCTCGCTGGCCTACGAGCCATTCTCGAAGAAGCCGACAAGCCAAAGAAGAAGGGCTTCCTCCAAAAGATGCTCGGCGGCTAGCCCTCCAGCTCGGCGAGGACGAGCTGCTCTAGCTCTCAGCGCCGCCGTACGCGAAGCCGCGGGCGTGCCTTTGTACCGTCTTGCGTGGTCACGATCCCGGCCAGCGCGGCGAGTACAACTCCTATCGCGATGACCTGTATCACCGTCAGCGGTTCGTCAAGGAAGATCCATGCAGCGATCGCAGCGACGACGGGGATGAGCAAGGTGAACGTCGATGTGATCCACAGCGGGATTTGTTGGATCGACCAGTTCATCATCGAGTGGCCAAGTACACCGGAACCGAACGTGAGAATCAGGAGCCAGATCCAGCTCGTGGTGTCGGGCCAAGAGAGGTCCTGCCCGAACGCGAACGCGAGCGGCAGGTTGATGGCAGCCGTCCAAATCGATGTACCGGCCGTGTACTCCTGCGACGTGATCTTCTGTTTGGCCTGTCGAGAGAAGATGAAGTACGCAGCCCACGAGATCAATGCACCAGCGGCGAGAAGATCACCGGTGAGGCTGCTGCCAGCATCGTCTGCCCCGGACAGCACTACCGTTACGGCCCCGGCCATCGCGACAGCGCCAAGCGCAATGCTTCTGACCGAGATGCGCTCGCCGAATAGTGGCACCGACACCAGGGCGATCACGATGGGTTGCAGCGAGCCGATGACCGTCGCGTTCGCGATCGACGTGAGCTTGACGGCGGAGAAGAACAAGGCGATGTCTGCCCCGAGCGCGATGCCTCCCCACATCGACTCCCGCATCACCCGCAGGGTCAGCGGGTTGCCTCGTATGGCATAGAACGCGACGAGAACAAACCCGTAGATGACGAACCGGTAGCTCCCTATCACGAGCGAACCCAGGTCGATGCCCTTGACGATGACGGTCGCGAGTCCCCACGAGCTCACCGCTACTGCGGCAGCGCCGACCCCGAGCGGGTTTACGTCACTCGAGTCCGTGCTCACACCAGCTGCCACCAGCGCACGCTATCCGCGCCCGTCGGTTCTACTTCTGTCCGGCGAAGACTCGCTGTCAGAGGCTCCCTCTACTGTTCAGGTCACTATCGAAGGTTTGCTCCTTCCTCCACAAAGACGGAAGAAGAATCACGATGGCCATCACAAACGACGACCTTGAGCGGGTGCGTTACCAGCTCGAACTGAAGATCAATAGTGTTAGCGTTGAGCACGTGCACCTCGTTCAAGCAATCGGCTCTTACGGTGAGCGGTTCACCGCTGTCGACGCCCGGTTTGATGCAGTCGACCATCGCCTCGATGCAATGTCCGCTGACATGGGCCGACGATTCGACGCAATGACCGCCGACATAGACCGGCGATTCAGCGATGTGCGTCGTGATATCGAGCGAGTCGACCGTCGTCTCGACAAGCTCGATTCGAAGATGGACAACCGGTTCAACGTCCAAACGGTGTTGATGTCAACGCTTGGTGTGCTCGTGCTGTTCGGCGAACCAATCCGCGAGCTACTCGGCTTCTAAATCAGCTCGCCCGGACGTCCACCCTCAGTGAATCTGGCCGACGGCTTTCGTTGGAGTGAAGGTCGCAATTAGGCGTCCCTCATCGACCATCGCCTGACGGTATTCATCCCAGTCGTCGTGTGGCCCGCCCGTGACTCGTTCGAAGTAGTCGACGAGTTGGTCCGCTATGGCGTCATCTGTTGCCGCGGTAACGTCCGACAGCTCGACCGTACCGTCGAACGAGATGTAGCTCCATGCGTCAGGCTCGGTGATGTGCAGAACGACCCGATCATCACGGCGCATGTTCTTGGTCTTCGCACGTGAGTCGGTCAACGAGATGATGAACCGACCGTCGTCGACGAGGTAGGTGATGTCCGACGACTGGGCGCGACCGTCTTTGCGAAGCGTGATCAACACGGCGGTCTTTCGTTCGTTCGCCCACGTCAGGGCCTGTTCGAGTTCCATGTTCGGAACCTACTCAACGCCCAGTCCTCAGAGGAAGCTGCCGCCCCAATTATCGATGATGATTCTCGACCGGCTGCTGGCTTCACGCTTGCGGCGATTGTCTTCGTGGTACTCGCTGGTATGGCATTCGCGTTGATCTGGCTGAACACCCAAAAGCCGAAACCCTAAACGATCTCTTGCAAAGGCCTTATTTATATGGCATTATATTCTTCCGGAGATGGGGCAGGAAACCCTAGATCCGAGCGGGAGTGGAGGTATTGCGGCGGCTCCTCCACTTGGCGGGTACTTCGCCCCGGGGCTTCGGCTCCGGGGCGAGGGAGTTTTCCCCTCGAATTCGACAACATCTAGGCTCACATTCGATTTGGCTACGACACTCGAAGGCTCAACCAATGCTCGCACCGCTCAATCGCGGCTGAGCGACGACCTCTATCGTCTGTACTTGGTAGCGCTGTCGTGGTTGCTGTTCCCCATCTACGGCGAGGTGTTCGCAGCAGTCCTGCCGTCGTCTACCGAATCGGTCGAATGGGTCTTCACGATCGGCGTGATCGCCGTGCAGCTTGGTTGGCTGTGGTCGGGAATTCGAGGCGGCCCGATGATGGTGCTGCAAGGCTCGATCGTCCACGAACTGCTCGCACCCGTCTCTCCTCGGCAGACCCTCGCGCCACAACTCCTTCGACAGTCGCTCGCTTGGGCTGCAATCGGAGCGGTGGTCAGTGGGTTCCTCACTTCGCTCGGCGGACAGTTCACCTTCGCCCAAGCCGGTCGGGTATCCGTCGCCGGCTTTCTCATCGGGCTGGGTTCGATCGCGTGGGGTGTGAGCGTAATGACCGGCTGGCGCAGTCACGGTCAGCGGCGCACGATGTTGGTTGGCGGGCCAGTGCTCGCAGCGCTCATCACTTCCATCGCAGTGCTCACCGCAGGGCCGGTGGGCAGCAATGTCACCTTGGCCGTATTCGCCGTCACCTCATCGGCGGGGTTCGGGTTCGCATGGATGGCCCTCGACGAGATCCCGATCCCCAGCCTGTGGCAGCGAGCTCGGCGACTCGAGTCCGCACGATCAGCGTTTCTCGAAGTCGACCTGCATCGAATGCTGGTCGATCTTCGACGAGCTGGAGAATCCGCTCCGATCGGAACAACTCGCCTCCCTACTGGGCGTTGGCTATCGGCCTGGCGTTGGGCTGCACCCATCCGTCACGCGATGCCATGGTCGATTATCCGTTTAGGGGCTGGAGTTGCCGCCTCGATTCTGCTGATCGCGTTCGATGCCCTCGAGCATGGGGTCTGGCTTTCCGTCTTCGGGGTTGCGTGGCTCTTCATCGGCTACGAAATCACGAGAGGACTCGCCGCACTCGCCGATCACGTCGGCTTCGTTTCACACTTCCTGGACGGGTCAATGCGACTACTGGTTGGGCAACTGGTCGCCTCGCTCATCTTCGGCGGAGCGCTCATCGCCATCGGCGCAGCATGGTCGATGCTGATCGACTTCGGGCTCGGTGCAGGCGCGACCCTCCTCGCCTTTGCCGGAATCCTCGGCGGGGCCATGCAAGCCCGCTTGGGATCGCCACCGACGGCGACCTTTATGCAGAAGTACGGCATACAAATGGCTGCGGGACTTCTATGGGCTCGGGCGGCCGCCGCGCCCCTCGCCCTGCTCGTGGTAGTCATCCTCACCTTCCACGGCTACGACGACCCTGGGCTGATCGTCATCCCTGAAATCGCCGAATTCGATATTGCTGGGGCGGCGCGCGGCGTGATCCCCGCCGTTCTAATCGGCGCGGCTCTAGCTGCCGTACAACCCCTGGAGAATGCGCTCCGATGATCAAACTCAACCGCCTCAAAAAGGGCTACTCGGTGAAGACCACCATCATCGAAGCCCACGAGTTCGAGTTCGATCGAGGCGACTTCATCGCAATCACCGGCCCCAACGGCACCGGCAAGTCGACTCTGCTGCTGATACTGAGCGGACTACTCGATCCCACCTCGGGCACTGCGACGATCGATGATCACGCGCCAGGCTCCAAGAAGGCTCGAGCGGTGGTGAGTTTCGTCCCCGACCGGCCAGCTCTTTTCGACGATCTCACCATTGCCGAGCAAATGTTCTACGTCGCCCGACTGCACGAACTCGACGAGCCCTACGGACCTGCAATGGATCTGATGGAAACGTTGGGAGCCGACGATCTTCTCGACCGCTTTCCGCACTCACTCAGCAAGGGGCAGCGACAAAAGGCTGGACTCCTCGTAGCGACGTCACGCCCCTTCGATGCGCTCTTGCTCGACGAACCGGTGAACGGCCTCGACCGCGACTCGACATCGGCGTTCGTCGACAACCTGACCGCCCTCGCCAACGACGACAAACTCGTGTTGGTTAGCAGCCACATCGACGAAGTAATCGACGGCTGC
>CAZLWE010000105.1:0-5221 GCA_964562985.1 uncultured Acidimicrobiales bacterium | reverse complement strand
ACGCGGGCGAAGACTTCGTCTTCGTCGCCCAAACCATCGACGACGATCAACAGGTCACGCGCCGCGAACCATGCGATCAACGGGGCGGTCTGTTCTTCATAGAGTTCGAGACGCCGGGTGATGCTCTCTTCGGTGTCGTCCTCGCGGCCTCGTGCGACCATCCGTTGCTTGACCTCATCGAGGGGAACGTCGATGTTGAGTGCCGCAGTGAGCGCGGAACCTTGCTCATCCAAGAACGCTTTCAACGCGTCGGCCTGCCCGGGCGTCCGTGGGAAGCCGTCCAGCAGAACCCCGTTCTCCATCACATCGGCTTCACCAAGGCGTGCAGCAACGATGCCAATCATCACTTCGTCAGGGACGAGGTCGCCAGCTTGCATAATCGCTTCGGCCCGCTGACCGAGAGGAGTCCCGGCAGCTACAGCGGCTCGCAACATGTCTCCGGTGGATACGTGGACGAGGCCAAATTTTTCGACGAGGCGAGCACATTGTGTGCCCTTCCCCGCGCCCTGACGCCCAAGGACGATAATTCGTGCTGCCATGGCGGCTCTCCTGAAGTTCTGAATTACGAAGCGCCGGCGGGACTACTTCTCGTTTGCCCCGGCTACTTCTTCTTTGCGAGGAAGCCTTCATAATTACGCATCGTCAGCTGGCTGTCGATTTGCTTCATGGTTTCGAGCGCAACGCCCACGGCGATGAGGATCGAAATACCAATGAATCCAAAGCCGGCAGCACCTAAGCCACCGCCGTGACCGGGATCGAGGTCAAAGCCGATAGCGGTCATGATCAGGTTCGGCAGCAGGGCTACCGCAGCAATGAACAATGCGCCTGGCAAGGTGATACGGGTCAAGATGCGCTGCAGGTAGTGCTCGGTCTGGGGACCAGGACGAATACCAGGGATAAAGCCACCCTGTTTACGAATGGTGTCAGCCTGCTTGGCTGGATCGAAGGTGATCGCCGTATAGAAGTAGGCAAAGCCAACGATCATGAAACCAAACACGATGATGTACAGCAGCGCGGTCGGGTCAACGAGGTTGCGGTCGACGAAGTTCCGGACGGCGTTGCCCCAACCGGTGTCGGGAAGCGCCACGGCGATCAGGTTCGGCAGATACAGCACCGAGCTTGCGAAGATGATCGGGATAACACCGGACTGGTTGACCTTCAGCGGAATGTAGGTGCTCTGGCCGCCGTACATCTTGCGCCCAACAACACGCTTGGCGAAGTTGACCGGAATGCGGCGTTGGCCGTTCTCCACGAAGACAATGCCGACCAGTGCCACAGACAAGATGATGATGAACGAAATTACCGCAGCGATGCCTTGGTTGGTCCACAGCGTCGAGAACTGTGCCGGGAACTGGCTCACGATCGAGGCCATGATGATCAGCGACATACCGTTGCCGATTCCTCGTTGGGTGATGAGCTCGCCCATCCACATAACGAGTGCGGTGCCAGCGGTCAGCGTAAGTACGACGAGAAGAACGGTCCACACGTTGAACTTCGGCAACAGCACGAAGCCACCACCGAGGCCGTCGGCCCGGTTGAACAAGAAGGCAAACGAGGTGGACTGGATAACCGCAATTGCGATCGTCATGTAGCGAGTCCACTGCGTGATCTTTCGCTGGCCAACGGCACCCTGCTGTTGCCACTGCTCAATACGAGGCACCACAACTCCGAGCACCTGCATGATGATCGATGCCGTGATGTAGGGCAGCACACCGAGTGCGAAGATCGCAAAGGTAGTCAGGCCACCCCCAGAGAACAGCTGAACGTAGGCGATGATGCCACCCTGCTGCTCGGAACTTTCACGGAGCTGTTGAACAGCGAGCGTGTCGATACCAGGAGCTGGGATGAACGATCCCAGCCGATATAACCCGATCATTGCAAGCGTGAAAAGGATCTTGAACCGGAGATCCGGCACTCGAAACATGTTAGCGATACGTGAAACCACAAGAATTCCTCTGTAGTAGACCCTTTCTACGGTAGCCGAAGCTGCCCACAAGGTCCCCGCGGGCGACGGTGAACAAGTAGGAAAAAGGGAGTGAGAATGACCTATCGGTTGGTGTGCTGATTGCCCTTAGCTGGCGGACGAGGCGAGTCGCCCCATGGCTTTGGAAGCACCTCGATGGAGCCTCCAGCAGCGGAAATCGCTTCCTCAGCACTCTTCGAGAAGGCGTGGGCCTTCACGGTGACACCGCTCGGGGCATCGCCACGGCCAAGAATCTTGACCAGTGAGTTCTTACCTACAAGACCAGCTTCGTAAAGCGTTTCAGGAGAAACCTCGGTGAGGCCGGACTCGGTGATGGTGTCGAGGTTGATCGGCTGATACTCCACCCGGAACGGGTTGGTGAAGCCGCGCAACTTCGGAACACGCTTGTGCAGTGGCATCTGGCCACCCTCAAAGCCGACGCGAACCTTGCCGCGACCACGAGAGTGCTGACCCTTGGTACCACGGCCTGCGGTCTTGCCGCCCTTGCCGCCGATACCTCGGCCCTTACGCTTCGCGTTCTTGCGGGAGCCGTCTGCCGGCTTGAGATCATGAACTTTGATCGCCATGGTTAGGCCTCCTCGACGTCAACCAGGTGTGGAACCCGGCTAATCATGCCGCGCACCTCAGGGGTGTCGGGCTTGGTGACGGTTCGTCCGATGCGGCCGAGACCGAGCGCACGGATCGTGCCGCGCTGCTTGGGCTTGGTGCCGATCGTCGAGCGAACCTGAGTGATTTTGAGATCTGCCATTTCGTGCCTACCGATCAGGATCCGCTCACAACACCAGCGGTTGCTGCACCGCCAGCGCTGTCCCGCTGTGATTCTTTGTACGCCTGGAGCAAGCCCTTTGGCACGAACTCCTCGGCATCAAGACCACGCAAGCGTGCGATCTCGTCCGGGCGCTTGAGGTCCTGCAAACCAGCGATGGTCGCCCGGGCCACGTTGATGTGGTTCGGCGAACCGATCGACTTGCAAAGCACATCTTGAATGCCAGCCTCTTCGAGGATGGCGCGTGCAGCACCACCGGCAATGACACCGGTACCGGGGGCGGCAGGCTTCAGCAGCACTTGACCAGCGCCCATCTCGCCGAGAACCGGATGAACGATTGTTCCACCAGCCAGCGGCACAGCGAACAAGTTGCGCTTGGCCTCTTCGGTGCCCTTCTGGATAGCCAGAGGTACTTCCTTGGCCTTGCCGTAGCCGAGACCGACCTGGCCAGCGCCGTCGCCGATCACGACGAGAGCGGTGAAGCTAAAGCGACGACCACCCTTTACGACCTTGGCCACGCGGTTGATGTGGATAACTCGTGAATCACGAAGTCCACCCTCGTTCTCGCGGTCATCATTTCGTTTGTTGTCTTGGTACGCCATCAGAACTCCAGTCCTGCGTCGCGGGCAGCGTCGGCCAAAGCGGCAACGCGTCCGTGGTAGAGATAGCCGCCGCGGTCAAATACGACGGTCGATACGCCAGCGCCCTTGGCTCGTTCGCCGACGAGGGCTCCGACCTTGGTCGCGGCCTCAACGGTATTGCCACGACCGTCCCAGGTCTTTTCGTGAGTTGAGGCAGACGCCAAGGTCTTACCTTCGGCGTCATCAATGACCTGTGCGACGATGTGCTTGTTCGAACGGAATACGGCAAGACGCGGACGCTCGGCAGTACCGATAACGCTCTTGCGTACCCGGTAGTGACGACGCTCGCGCTGTCGACGACGCTCGGCAGAGACGTTCTTTGCCATTACTTCGCAGCCTTTCCGGCCTTGCGGATGATTCGCTCACCCTCGTACTTGATGCCCTTGCCCTTATAGGGCTCTGGCTTTCGCCACTTACGGATATCGGCCGCAACCTGGCCAACCAATTGCTTGTCGATGCCCTTGATGATGATCTCGGTCTGCTGGGGCACCTCAAACTCGATGCCTTCAGGAGCCTTGATATGTACCGGGTGGCTAAATCCGAGCTGCATCTCCAAGGCGTCTTTGCCCTTGGCAGCAGCACGGTAACCGACACCGACGATCTCCAACTTCTTTTCGAAGCCCTCGCTCACACCGATGATCATGTTGTGCACGAGCGTTCGCCCAAGGCCGTGCATTGCCTTCGAAGGGCCGGAGTCGTCGGGACGAACCAGCGTCACTACGCCCTCTTCGATCGATACCGATGTTTCGCCTGGGAGGGTCATCGACAGCTCACCCTTTGAACCCTTAACGGTGATGTCCTGTCCAGAGACGGAGACATCGACGCCGTCGGGGACGGCGATGGGTGCGTTTCCAATACGAGACATGGCTACCTACCAGACGTACGCGAGCACCTCGCCACCAATACGGCGACGACGAGCTTCACGGTCGGTCATGAGGCCACGGTTCGTGGAGAGCACGGCAACGCCGAGCCCGCCCAGAACACGGGGAACCTCGTTGGACTTGCGATACACACGAAGGCCGGGCTTGGAGACTCGGGTCAGACCCGAGATCACGCGCTTGCGCTCCGGCGAGTACTTCATGTCGATGCTCAGGATGCGTCCTGGGCCTGTTGGGTTATCAGCAACGGCGTAGTTCATGATGTAGCCCTCGGACTTGAGGAGTTCCGCGAGGGTCTCCTTCAGCTTCGAGGACGGCATCGACACGTCGTCGTGCATCGCCGTGTTCGCGTTGCGAATACGGGTGAACATGTCAGCGATGGGGTCAGTCATTGTCATAGCAGTTCTCCTCCCCTACCAGCTGGCCTTCTTGAGACCAGGAATCTCACCTGCGTGAGCCATTTCCCGGAGACAGATACGGCACAGTCCAAACTTGCGGTACACGCTTCGCGGACGGCCGCACCGGCGGCACCGGGTGTAGGCGCGGACCTTGAACTTTGGGGTCTTCTGCTGCTTGTTAACGAGCGCCTTTTTTGCCATTACTGGCCTGCCTTTCGGAATGGGAATCCAAACGCATCGAGCAAAGCCTTGCCATGCTCGTTGTTTGTAGCGGTAGTGACGATGGTGATGTCCATACCGCGGACGGTGTCGACGCTGTCGTAGCTGATCTCCGGGAAAATCAGCTGTTCGGTAACGCCGAAGGTGTAGTTACCTCGACCGTCAAAGCTCTTCGACGGCAATCCGCGGAAGTCGCGGATGCGAGGGGTGGCGAGCGTGATGACTCGCTCGAGGAATTCGTACATGCGATCGCCTCGAAGGGTGACGCGTGCGCCGATGGTTTGGCCTTCGCGAAGCTTGAAGCTCGCGATGCTCTTCTTGGCCTTGGTCGTGGC
>CAZLWE010000104.1:0-5299 GCA_964562985.1 uncultured Acidimicrobiales bacterium | reverse complement strand
AGCGAAGCGAAGCGACGTTTCGGGTGATTTCGCGTGCTACATCACTCGAAGGTTGGCGCGACGATTTCCATCTCTTGCATGCAGTGGCGAGGCGGATCCGGGTCCTCGTCGGTAGCCACGGTCATACGTACTTCAGAGCCGCAGAGCGCACATCGGAAGTTGATCTTGACCTTGCGTAGTTCGCCCGCCGGTGGGGGTTCTGGAATGGGGGCAGCCATTCCGCGAAGCATCGCGAGTCCTGCTCGGATAATCAGGTAGCCAAACACGATGGCGACCAGGATCCGGAAGATCGATACGCCAAAGATCATGACTACAGTCTAGAACTCTTTGCGGGGTGCTGTTTGCCCGCTCACTACAGGCCGGCGTACCAGTCGTAGCCGCGCTCTTCCCAGTAATCGAGCGTCCGCTCTTCGGAGAACTGCACCCGACCGATGCGCTTGATCTGTTTGATGCCGTACTTGAGCGGCGTCGTCAGGCGGATCGGGGCGCCGTGGTCGCTCGTGAGCGGCTCGCGGTTCATATCCCAGGCAATGAGCGTTTGTGGATGAAGCATGGAGTCCATGTCGAGGCTGACGTGGTACACGTTGTCCGGCGTTTCAAGGCCAACGACGGGCAACTGCGTCATCTCGGGGAACAGGGCCGCGAAGTTCGAGAAGCGGGTGCCGCCCCAGGTGACCTTCTGGCTCCAACCCTCGACACACTTGTGCACGACGGTCATCTCTTCATATGGGAGCTCTTGGATCTCGTCGATGGTCATCGACGCAAGGACTTCGTTGCCAGGACCAGCGACTTCAACTCGGTAGCTGTCAAGGTCGAGCGGAAGCGGCTCACCCTCGCTGTCTCGGACACCCCAGCGGCCATTGAAGATCAAGTCTTCGGCTTCGCTGTGGTCAAAGGTCGGGGCAAGGGCCTGTTCACGGTAGAGGGCTTGCCAAAGGTCGCCGTTGAAGTCCATCACGGATCGCATAATCGAGGGGATTCGACGGTCAGGGGTGACGTTAAGGCCGGTGATGCCAGCCACGCCGACGGTTGCGGCGCCAAGGCCGGTCAAGAAGGAGCGACGCCCCTTCTTCTCGAATTCCTCGACGCTGATTATCTTGCGTTCTTTCACTTGCCAGCCTCTACTTTTTCCCTGACGTCAGCGACGTCTTGCACTTGGTAACCAGTGACCATGGCCCAGAACGTTCCGAATCCGGCCCGGGCAACCTGTGCGATGTGCACCAGGAAGAAGGCCATGAAGGAGAGGGTCGTCCAGAAGTGCACACTGCGGGTGTTCTCGTAGCCGCCAAAGACTTCGATGATGAAGGACAACTGGGTCGGCTTGAAGAGGCCGAATCCAGTGAAGACAACGATGAAGCCGAGGAAGAGGACTGTGGAGTACGCCAGTTGCTGCATGACGTTGTATTGAGTTGTTGTCTTCGGCGCTTCCTTCTTGAGGCCCATCTCGTGAAGCAAGGTGGCGGGGATGTCCTTGAGCGACTGCAGCTTGGGGACGATCGTGCGCCATTCGCCAGTGACCGCGAGGTAGAGGGCGTAGAGCATTCCGTTGATGACGAAGAACCAGCCAAAGCTCAGGTGGAAGGCGAGGCCACGGGCCAACGCTCGGTCGAGGTCGAGCAGCTGCCATACCGACTCCGGGAGGAATCGATCCTCGTTGAATCGTGGCTGGCGGAAGTCCGACGCCCATGCGATCCGGAGCCCACTCCAGATCATGATCGACAGGAGGGGAAAGTTCAGCCAGTGCATCCATCGGATGGCTCGCGGGTGCTTTTCGACGGCAACCTGGGTTGGTTCATCGATGGGCGTTTCTGGGCCATTGATAGGCCCCTCGTTGTTGCGAACGAGAGTGTCAGTCATCGTCTCTCCTCATTTCCGAGATTCCAGTGAAGCGTGGTCGTATACCCAAATTGCTGATCGTTTTCACCTGTTCATAAGTCGTCGGTCACATCGAGGTGAATCCAAGTGAAGAGGCGCCCTAATTACTCATTTGTTTAGGGTTCGGGTGACTGCCGCTGACGGGCGGTTGTAGGTCGCTTTTTCGCGCTACAATGGTGTTTTCCGGGGCCTTAGCTCAGTTGGTAGAGCGCTTGCTTTGCAAGCAAGATGTCGGGAGTTCGATTCTCCCAGGCTCCACAAAAAGTAAATGAAACCCAGGCCTTCGGGCCTGGGTTCTTTCGTTTCCGGGAGCATTGCGGTGGCCGTTGGTGGTTGGGGCTCTTCGTTGGTAGAGCACTGTGTCTATGGCAAGCAAGATGTCGGGAGTTCGATTCTCCCAGGCTCCACTTCAACACCCGCCTAACGGCGGGTGTTTGTCGTTTTGGCGCGACGGGTTGAAATCGCGTCGGCGGAGTGTTCGTTGCACGATCATTTGCGCGAGGCTCACGAGGTGTCCGAGAGCTACGCCTCCCTTGCGCTCCCCGAACTGGCAGATCGGCGCCTGAGCATCCGGCTGACGAAGGATGCGCTCCGCCAGGTTCGAGGCGGCCATCCATGGGTATATGCCGAGTCGATTAGCACCGTTTCCGACGATCAGGCCGCTCCGGGAACCCTCGCGGTCGTGTTTGACGACAACCGTAAGTTCGTTGCTATCGGATTGTGGGATCCGACATCACCTATCCGGCTACGAGTGCTCCATGTGGGTAAGCCACGGCAGATCGATGCGACGTTCTGGGCCAGTGCTGTCGCCTCAGCGTGGGACGTTCGCCAGCCCCTCCTCAACTCCGGGACGACCGGTTGGCGTTGGATCAATGGCGAGAACGATGGGTTGGGTGGCCTCATCGTCGACCGCTATGACGGCACCATCGTCGTCAAGCTCTACACATCGGCCTGGCTTCCGCATTTTCGCAGCGTGCTCGATGCGATCGTGGAGAAGGACGCACCAGAGCGGATCGTGCTACGCCTCGGAAGAAACATGCAGGCGGACGTCTCGTCCGATTTGTGTGATGGCATGGTGATCTACGGTTCGGCGCCCTCGGGTGAGGTCGAGTTCACGGAGAACGGACTGCGATTTGGCGCCGATGTTCTCCGCGGTCAAAAGACCGGTCACTTCCTTGACCAACGAGACAACCGAGTCTTCATTGGGAGGCAATCGAACGGGGCCGATGTCCTCGACGTGTTCTGTTGCACGGGCGGATTCACTGTTCACGCTTGCGCCCACGACGCACGGTCCGTGCACAGTGTCGATATCTCGCAACCGGCCATGGACGCGGTCGAAGCGAATCTCGCACGCAATGGCTTTACCTCGATGCCGCATCGGCGAAGCGTCGGTGATGCATTTGAAGTCCTTGACGCCCTTGGGCAGGCAGAAGACAGCTATGACGTCGTCATCGTCGACCCACCGGCCTTCGCGACGAAAGCCTCCGAACGAGATCGAGCGATCCGGGCCTATCGAAAGCTCACCGAACTTGCGCTGCCCCTCGTTCGACCCGGAGGTCGGCTGTTCCAAGCGAGTTGCTCGTCTCGAGTAACCGAAGATGATCTCGTTGCGACCGTTCGGGCTGCGGTTGTGAGCCACGGCCGTGAGCTTGAGGACACACAGGTATTCGGGCATGCCCTCGACCACCCGGTCACCTTTCCGCAGGGACGGTATCTCAAGGCGTTTACCGGAAATATCAGATGAGTTACTTGGATCGCGTCGGTAGGGGCCGAAAGAACGACATGCCCTTAAGAAGCGCTCTTTTTAGTGGCGGGATCGCGGTGGCTGTTGCTATCGCACTAATTACATCTCCTTCGGAGCCCGAGAACCCCCCAAATGCGTTGGCCACCACCGAGGGCATCGTGGAGTCAACGACGACCGCGCCGAGTTCGACGACGTCGACCACAACCTTGAACGCCGACAATGATGTCGAAGCTGAGCCGCGCAACGATGTCCTACCCGTGTGGGTCGGCCCCGGGAGTGGGGAGGCATCCGGCGCTGCGGAGAACCCTTCTCTCGCAGAGGGATCATCGGCCGCTGACAATGTTGCCGCGAATCCGTCTCCGAACATCCCGACGGCCGCGGCACCGGCAAGCGGATCGCCACCAGTATCGATTTCTCGCCCAGCGTGCGCGAACAACGTCGGCTCGTCCACCACCAGAACGGCGCCTTTCACCGGCGTGTCCGCGTCGATCCCTTCCAACATGCCAGCGGTTGTGGTGAAGGTATCGAACAACAGTGCAGCGAGCCGGTCCTCGCTGATCGGCCTCGATCAGGCGGACATCGTCTTCGAGGAACGCATCGAGGCATCAGCGACACGATTCTTCGCCGTGTTTCACTCCGAGCGGCCAGCCAACGTCGGGCCGGTTCGGTCGGGTCGAACCACTGACATTCAGCTCACTCAGAACCTGAACAATCCGGTGTTCGGATACTCGGGCAGCAACGATGGCGTGGCGCGACAGATCAGGTTCGCAGCGGACAATGGAATTCTCACCCCGTTCGTCAACACCGACCGGGCCCCCTTTGCTCGCGATAGTCGCTACCGCGCTCCAGACAATCTGTTCGTCGACCCTGCGGCACTTGGCGGATGCGGTGGCGGTGGAAATCCGACTGCGGTCTTTAGCTACGGAGCCAACAACTCCACTACCGCCCAGGCAGCGAACTCGGTATCGCTCTCCGCTCGCTCGTCCTATCGCTTCGACTGGAACGGTTCTGCATGGGTCCGCTCGCAAAGCGGAACCACGCACACCACCCGTACCGGCGAACTACTCGACCCCGAGAATGTCGTCGTCCTGTTCGTGCCATATGTACAGAGCCAGATCGACGCAGCTTCAGTCGATGCCGTGACGATCGGGTCGGGGCAAGCGTGGCTCTTCCGTGACGGCACAGCGACCATCGGAAGCTGGAGTCGCGAACGGGGCGGATTTGGCTACACCATCACCGACGGCAACGGCAACGCAACGAACCTCGCCCCCGGCCAAACCTGGGTAGTACTAGCGCCCGCCGGCTCTGCCTCCTGGGACTGAAGGCCTTAGCCGCCAGCGACTCCGTCGCGATTTTGGCGGCACGGCGTTCAGCCGACAACTCATCTTCGGGGAGCGTTCAAGCGGCACGCAGCCTGGTAGCGGCTGCGCCGAAGGCGCTCCGCGTCCAATTTTCGGCGCACGCTACCAGCCATCACTTCCCTTCGGGGAGCGTTCAAGCGGCACGCAGCCTGGGCGCCAGAGGCGGCGGATACTCCGCAGAGCACACCGAGCTACGCCGAATTCGCGAGGGTAGCTCCCAGCTGCGAAGCCGGTGGGAGCGGTCTCGGCCTCCGGCCAGCAGGCGCGAGGTCGAGGCCCGCTAGGGCCGGATCCGAGCCCTGGAGGGCGAAGCCCGGGA
>CAZLWE010000103.1:0-5361 GCA_964562985.1 uncultured Acidimicrobiales bacterium | reverse complement strand
AGTACAGCGGCGACCAATACCGTGCAGATCGCACTATCCAGCCTGGGCAGACGCATCAACACACGTGAACTATAGTAAACACCCGTCATCGGTTGCTTAAGGTGGCAGATCTGGACATAAACAACCACATACGGTATGTTAAAGACATGGATTGGTTGTTTTTGACAGACGAGGCTATCAATGCCGCGCTTCGCGCACGCTGTCGGCGGGAACGCCTCGAACAGAATATGACCCAAAGCACGCTCGCTGAGCGGGCCGGACTCGGCATAAACACCATCCGACGGTACGAGGGCGACCACGACTACTCGCCATCACTCGACACCTTCATACGGATTATCCGAGTCCTCGGCGCACTCGAGGTCCTGGACCAGGTCCTGCCCGAACGACCCCTCGACCCGCTGAACCCCGACGCTTCCGAGCGGCTCCGGGCACGGCCGAGGGCGACCAACACCGCTGACGGCGAGTGGGCATGGGGCACCGAGCAATGACCACCAACAACGTCAAAGTCTGGCTGTGGGGCCGCCACATTGCTTCGCTCGCCGCCGACGCCAACCAACGAATCTCGTTTCGTTACGTTGACGAGTTCACCTCGTCGCTGGTGCAGGTCTCACCACTGCTCATGCCGCTGGACAATCGCACCTTCAGCGGATTCGAGCAACGCAACGAGGCCACGTTCAAGGGGCTCCCCCCGCTCGTGATTGATTCGCTCCCGGACAAGTTCGGCGAGGCATTGATACGCCAATGGCTGGCGCGCCAAGGCCGCAACGACCGCCTCACCCCGCTCGAACGGCTCTGCTACACCGGAAACCGCGGCATGGGGGCGTTGGAGTTCACTCCGGCAACCGGACGCCCTGACGTTGCCGATGACGCGCTCGACGTTGCCAGGCTGGTCGAACTCGCATCGAACGCTCTACAGGCCAAAGGCCAGCTCTCTACCGGCCTGCACGACAGCGACGACTTCGCCCAGATCCTCTCGGTTGGCACGTCGGCGGGAGGCGCCCGCGCCAAGGCCGTGATTGCGTACAACCAAACAACCGGCGAGGTTCGATCCGGCCAAGCCCCGAACCTGTCCCCCGGCTTCGAACACTGGCTGCTCAAGTTCGACGGCGTTGCCGAGAACCGAGACAAAGAACTCGCCGACCCACTCGGGTTTGGGCGCATCGAGTTCGCCTATTCGCAAATGGCGAAGGCGGCGGGTATCGACATGACGGAGTGCCAACTCCTCGAAGAGGGGCCACGAGCGCACTTTCTCACAAAGCGGTTCGACCGTGTCGGGGCAACGGGCAAGCTGCACTATGCGTCGCTGTGCGCAATCGCCGGATACGACTTCAACATCCCCCAAGGCACCGCGTACGAACAGGCTTTCCTCACCATGCGCGGACTCGGGCTTGGCTTCAACGAAATCGTCGAACAGGTACGGCGATGCATCTTCAACATCGTCACCCGCAACCAAGACGACCACACAAAGAACATCGGGTACGTGATGGACCAGTCGGGGCGCTGGCGGCTCTCGCCCGCATTCGACATCACGTTCTCGTTCAACCCACAAGGGGCCTGGACGTCGCGACACCAAATGACCTTGGCCGGCAAAGCAGATGATTGGGACCGCTCCGAGATTGTCGATGCGCTAGCGACATCGGCGGGCATGAGCGCAAACGAGGTGTCCAAAGAAATCGACGACATCGTGGCCGTTGCCAGCGAGTGGCTGTCGTTCTCCACGAGCGCCGGGGTTACACACGACGATGCACGCGCAATCCAACGGCACTTTCGCTTGTTTCCCTGATTCGCCTCGTTCAGTCCAGGACCGCCAGTTAGCAGTTTGCAGCGGCGCAGAGAGCCTCGATCGACAGAACGACCTGTTGCCGTTGACGGGCAACGTCAGCCGACGCAAGAGCACCAAGCGGAGCCGGCACCGTGACCCAAGACCACGCAGCAGCGAGCACCGCGACCAGAAGGTCGGCCGAGCAAGTCGACGCGTTCGGGACTGCTCGCGCCACATCCAACGCAGTGATCTTCTCGGCGAAGATTTCCTGTTCGAGTTGAGTGTTGCCCGGCCTCTCCAGACGACGCCAAGCATCGATCCGGATCTCCACAGGGTGAGCGACAAGAAAGTCGAAAAGGCGAGCACCAAAGAGGGGAAGATCCTCGGGCGTAAATGGCACCGCTTCGTGCAACTCGCCGACAGCGGCGTCGATCACGTCGTCGAACAGTTGCTCCTTGTTGCCGAAGTAGACGTAGATCATCCTCTTGTTCGCGTCGGCGCTGGAGGCAATGCGATCGATACGCGCACCGGCGTACCCGTGTTCGGCGAACTCGGCTGTGGCTGCGGTAAGGATGCGAGCCTTCGTTGCCTCAGCGTCTCTTTCAGACATATGGCCATAGTAACTAAACGGGTGGTTGTTACCCTGCGGTTCCCCCATAGGGTGACAGTAACTAACCAGTTACTTATGTCGTCTCTCGGTTCTTGTCCAAGCGACGCGACAGGACTCTTATGATCAAATCACTGCTCGGTATGAACCCCATTGAAGAAGCAGACGGCTCCTACCGACCGTCGAAGTTCGCCATGAAATTCGGCACCTCGGACACAACCGACTTCAGCAACCTCGCCTACGACAAGTACGAGGGCCCAAGGAAGAAGATTCTCGTCATTGCCACCGAGCAGAAGAACATGACGATGCAAAACGGCAAGAAGTTCTCGACGGGCAACCACCCCGTAGAAACTCTGCTTCCAATGCTGCACCTTCGCAACGCCGGGTTCGAGTTCGAGATCGCCACCCCAACTGGGGCACCAGTCGTACTGGAAATGTGGGCGTTCCCAAAGGACGACCGCCACGTCAACGACTACTACGCAGAGATCAAGGACTCCTTCAATAGCCCGCTAAGCCTTGCCGATTTCGTCGCCACATCGCTCGGCGATCACGAACAGTACGCAGCGGTCTTCACCCCAGGCGGGCACGGCGCAATGCTCGGCCTCCCCGATGATCCCAACGTCGCCACGGTGCTCAATTGGGCGCATGACAACGACCTCTTCACGATCAGCCTTTGCCACGGTCCAGTAGCACTCCTTGCGACCGCACTCGACGGCAATTTCCTCTATGCGGGATATGACCTTGCAGTGTTCCCCGACTCGGTCGACAAGCAAACTCCGATGATTGGCTACCTTCCGGGAAAGATGCCCAGCCTTGTCAGCACAAAGCTCGCAGATCTTGGCGCCAACCTCGTCAACAAGAAGGCTGACAACACTGTCTGCGTCGACCGCAAGCTCATCAGCGGAGCAAGCCCCGGAGCCGCTAACCCAATCGGCGAGCTCGCAGCCAAGACGCTGCTCGCCCACGCCAAGAAGAACAACTGGTAGACGCCGCACAACGGCGTCCACCCATTACAACACCCCCACCACCACGAAGGAACCCAAGATGACCAAGACACTTACCGACCTTATGAACTGGCGCTACGCCACCAAGAAGATGGACCCGGCAAAGGCCGTCCCACAGGAGAAGGTCGACGCGATCGTCGAAGCGGTTCAAATGGCGCCGACCTCGAGCGGCACCCAGCCTTTCGAACTGTTCGTCATCTCCAATGCCGACGTTCGTAGCCAGATTCGTGGTGCGGCCCTTGACCAGTCCCCCATCACCGACGGCTCACACCTGCTCGTGTTTGCGGCGTGGGACAACTACACCGAAGCACGCATCGACGAAGTCGTGCAATTGAACAAGGCAGCCCGGGGCGACCTACCTCTGATCGATGACTACTACGACAATCTGAAGGGCATGTTGCTGCCACGAGACGCCGAGACCAACTACGCCCACGCCGCCCGCCAGGCATACATCGCGCTTGGTTTCGCGATGCTCGCTGCCGCGGAACAAGGAGTTGACAGCACCCCAATGGAGGGCTTCGACCCAGATTCGGTCGACAAGATCCTCGGCCTCCGCGAGCTCGGCCTCCGTTCGGTCGTCCTGCTGCCATTGGGCTATCGCGATACATCGGGCGATTGGCTCGTGCAGATGCCCAAAGTCCGCAAGCCGCTCGACACGCTCGTCACGACCATCGACTAGCCCCTACGTTCAGCGCTATCTCTCAGCCAGTAGCAGCTGGTTAACTGTCGCGGCAGGTTCGGTCGCTTCCGTCGAACGCACTCACTGCTTCTTCACATTGCCAAGTCAGCGTGAACGTTTCGACGGGGCCAGAGCCGTCCGCGGCTGGTTCGAAGCGGGCTAGGTCGTACTCGATTGGACTGCTACCAAAAACCGGCCCGCGGATGTTGAAGAAGTCTTCATCGCCGGGTTCTACGCCACCGACCTGTATTGACACGCCGTCCTCGGCCACCTCGCCTTCGACCCAGAAACAGTTGTCATAGGACTCTTGCGGCTGAATGGGGCAGTTGAAGTAGCCCTCGCCGCCAAGAATCCAGGAGTGTTTGACCCACCATTCACCGGTGCCGTCCGAGGTTTCGAGTTCCTGACCGGACCCGTTGAGGTAGACGGCATTGGGATGATGGCAAACGCGATCGCCGACGAGGGGGGCTTCGCACTCGCCTGGGTCGACCTGCGGAGGAGAGACAATCAAACGCGATGCCAGTATTCGGCTCTGGGCATAAACGGTGACCCGCATCGTGTCGAGGTCGACGTACATGTCGTTGATAACGGTCACATCCAGCGCGTTGTCGACCTCGACCTGGGTGACCCAGTGGGAGTCGTGGTACAGCAACTGGGGGTTCTGATCGTCATCCGATGCGGGGTCGACCGCTTCCACCTGGGTACTCGTTTCCGTCGCACTCGCTTCGTCTTCTACCTGGGTACTCGTTTCCGTCAGACTCGTTTCGTCGCTCCCGCATCCTGCGAGCACGACCAAAGCCCCTACTGCCAACAAGATTTTGAAAACCTGTTTCATGCCATTGCTCCGTTCGCAGCCGATTGCTACAAGTTTTGTTGGGCCAGTTGTATTGGCGCTAGGGAGGACGATAAGGAACTGGACTCAAGCGCCGCTGGGAGAATTCTGGGAGTTCACTGGGAGAGCAGCACCGCTTTCTTCTTTTGATCGCCAAAGCGACAGCCCGAACATCACAAATGCCAGTGGCACAAGGACAGTGTCGAGTACCGCACCCGGCGGTTCGTTCTCTGCCGTCACGCCTGGCGTATACCACTGGGCGGCGAACCGTCCGAAGTACTCGATCGCGTATGCAAGCGCCATCACGGGAATCAGCGCCTTGTAGCGCCACAGGATGACGGCCCCTATCAGGCCAATTACGAACTGCTCCATTCCCCACAAACCGAAAATAGTTACGACAGTGTCCGATGCCCCCTGAGAGAAGTCGCCCAACGTAATCGACGCGATGCTCTCTGCACCGCCATCGGAGGCGAACAT
>CAZLWE010000102.1:0-5734 GCA_964562985.1 uncultured Acidimicrobiales bacterium | reverse complement strand
GCACCGTTGTAACGGTCGCTTGCGTGGCCACGCCGACGCCGGTCACCGTCGCTGCGACAGCAGCGAGTCGGCCGCCGGCAGAGATGAGTTGGGAACCCGTGACAGCTACTCCGGCGACGGTCGCTGACCAGCCTCGGACTTTCTTCAGGTCCTCATCGCCCACCCGGATGAAGGCAGCCACCACGTCGGGATCGAACTGCGACCCTGCTCCGCTCATCAGCTCGTGTCGAGCGTCGGCGATCGTATCGGCCTGCTTGTAACTACGAGCGTGGGTGATCACATCGAACGCGTCGGCAACGGCGGTGATGCGCCCGAACAAGGAGATCTGACCTTCCTTATACCCGTTCGGGTAGCCAGTGCCATCCCAACGTTCGTGGTGCTCTAGGGCCCCTTCATAGATGCTCGGTCCGAGAGTTTGTTCGAGTCGTCGCAGGCGATGCCTCGCGGACTCTGGATGCCTCTTTAGGGTTTCCCACTCGGCTTCGGTTGGCTTGTTGGGCGAGGACAGTACCCATGGCGGTACGTCGAGTTTTCCAATGTCATGGAGCAGCGCTGTCCAGTTCAGCTTCTCGAGCTCCTCATCTCGAAGACCCATCTCTTTGCCGATCAAGGAGGTGTAGGCGCGGACGCGTTCGCTGTGTCCGCGTGTCAACTTTTCGTGGTCACCCAGTTGGGTCAACAAGTTGATGACGTCGTCGATGAATTGCGGATCCAGGCCACGCTCCATCGCCTGGCGCTTGATGGCCTTCGGGTTACCTTCACGCAGCGACGATCCAAAGAGCTCTTCCACAGTCGTGTCGAAAGAGTTTGCCCGTTGATACAGCTTGGTTCGGGAGAGAAAATCCAGCGTGTAATCGCCAACGAAGACGCTGGTGATCAAGCTGATCACCAGGGCGACGAGGAACCAGGCAACGAACTCCCAGGTGGTTGCGAAGGGGCGCAGCGCCGTGAGGATCGCGTACGCGATCAAGAAGCCCGCGACAGCGGGAACGACGATGAGGATTGCTCGCACGACCCGCGCATAGTTCTTTCGCGAATCCGGGGAGACAGCCTTCGCGTCAGAGTGCTGTTCTGCGAGATTTGAATACTGATTTCCAGTATTTGGAGAATCCGTCGACACCGATGAAGGCCTTCAAACTAAGGGGCGGGAACTGTCCCGCTCTCTGCCATCGGCAAAATCGGCTAATCCATTAGGTGCCGGGCGACGATGGCGACGTTGCGTTTATTCACCAGGGCCATAGAATCGTCAGCTGGCCCGACCGCGGTCGTGGCCCCTGGTGATCGCGTTGTGTGGTCACCTTGACGAAGCCAGTGGGACCATCACGAAGGTGACGGTTCACCGAGCCAAGAGTGGAGATCATGCCAACTATCAACCAACTGGTCCGCAAGGGCCGTCAATCGAAGCGCCGCAAGGAAGCCACTCCTGCGCTCAAGGGTGCTCCCCAGCGCCGTGGCGTTTGTACCAAGGTGTACACCACCACCCCGAAGAAGCCGAACTCCGCGCTGCGCAAGGTGTGTCGTGTCCGCCTTACCTCCGGTATCGAAGTAACCGCCTACATCCCGGGTGAAGGCCACAACCTCCAGGAACACAGCATCGTGCTCGTCCGTGGTGGTCGTGTGAAGGACCTTCCTGGTGTCCGCTACAAGGTCATCCGTGGAACGCTCGACACCTCTGGTGTTCGCGATCGTAAGCAAGCCCGTAGTCGCTACGGCGCGAAGAAGGGCTGAGGCAGATGCGTAAAAATGCAGCTCCACGTCGCGAACTCACCGCAGATCCTGTCTACGACTCGGTTCTCGTCACGCAGTTCGTCAACAAAGTTCTTCAGCGCGGCAAGCGAGCCACCGCCGAGCGAATCATGTACGAAGCGCTCGAAACCGTCGGTGAAAAGACCGGTGGCGAGCCACTCGCAGTGCTCAAGCGCGCAGTCGACAATGTTCGTCCTCAGCTCGAGGTCCGTAGCCGCCGCGTCGGTGGCGCGACCTACCAGGTGCCAGTCGAGGTTCGTCCTCGTCGTGCGAACACCCTCGCAGTCCGCTGGATCGTAAACAACGCACGCAGTCGTCGTGAGCGTTCGATGGCACAACGTCTCGCCAACGAACTCCTCGATGCATCGAACGCAATTGGCGCATCGGTGAAGCAGCGTGAGGACCTCCAGAAGATGGCCGAATCCAACAAGGCGTTCGCTCACTACCGCTGGTAGGGGGCCGCCCTCCCGGCCTTCGGCCTCCAGCTGTCGCAATCCGAGCCTGTCGGCTCTCGATGCTGCCGTTCGTTCCTCACTAAGACTGCTGGCCAGAGGCCGCGTCCGCCGACGACTACCAGTCGCACGGTGCGGGGGGTGCGCTCGTGAAGCTCGAGCGTGCCAGCCCTGGTATCGGGGGCTCGATGGTCTACTTCAGCTCTCCGGATTGTGCTGTGGAGCAAGCACGGGCCGAGGAAGCTGGTGGGTCCGTCGTCCGACCGAAGTTCTCCATTGGTGACCACGGATTCGTTTCGTTGATCATGGACACCGAGGGCAACCTGGTCGGGGTGCACAGCGTCCGTTGATGTTGCACCACTCGAACGAGTAGTCGGCGCCTAACCGGCGCTGGCCACCCGTTCAGCCATCTTGTCGATCGCCATGTTCCAGCCTTGGCCGCCAGGTGAGTCTGCTGGCACGCCCTGGTGGGTCATGACCATCTTGGTCTGTTCACCGAGGTCTTCGAGTTCAACAATCACCGACGTCTCCATCGAGCTACCTGGTGGCATGCCCATCTGCTCAGGGGACAACGGATTGCCTTGGGCATCGCCCATCTGTTCGGTGTAGACGAGCCGGGTCTTCGGGGTGATCTCTCGATACTCGCCAATGAAGAACATCTGCATGGCGCCGTTCGGTGTTTCCATGGCCATCTCGATGAAGCGACGCCCTCCTACGGTGACGTCCATTTCTGCTGATGGAATCGTGGCACCCATCGGGCCGTACCAATTCGAGAAGTGCTCGGCCTCGGTCCACATCGCCCAGATGAGATCTATGGCGGCGTCGAAAGTCCGCTCGATGGTTACGTCTTTAGTCATGAATATGTCTTTCTTGTTGGTTGCCTCTGGTGGAGCTGTCGAGGGTCGCGAGGTAGTCGTCCATCCGATCGAACCGGCCTTCCCAGATGGGTCGGTATTGATCGGCCCAGTCGGCCACTTCGGCGAGAGGCGTGGGGTCGAGTGCGCAGGGACGATACTGGGCGTGTTTGCCCCGGGTTACGAGGCCAGCACCTTCGAGGACCTTGAGGTGCTTGGAGATCGCCGGAAGACTCATGCTGAAGGGCTCAGCGAGCTCGTTGACACTCGCCACTCCTTCGGCGAGACGGGCGAGGATTGAGCGCCGCGTCGAGTTTGCGAGCGCCGCGAACGTGCGATCGAGTGCGTCGTCGTTGTGTGTGGTGAGAAGTGTTGTCATCTAAGTATTTAATCGAATAGATAATTAACCTGTCCAGAAAGTACAACGAGATCGCGTGCGTGTCAACCAGATTCAACGGTGCGGCCGCGTAGGGCATGTGTTGGTTGGCCAAATTGAACCGAAAGGTCGGTCGCGGGCGTCGCTCACGCTCGGTGTTGCGCTTCTGTTGGGCGACCGTAGACTGATCTGCTGACCGTCCGTGGCCCAGTTGTCACCCGGTTTTCAAAATCTACCGCATTAGACTTACACGTCGACCGGGCTACGAATGGCCCGGTCGTGTTGTGTCTACACCGTTTACACCCCCACACCGAGGAACGAGATTATGGCGAAGCGAGTGCCACTCGAAAAGACCCGCAATATCGGCATTATGGCCCATATCGACGCGGGTAAGACGACCACCACCGAGCGCATCCTTTACTACACCGGCGTGAACTACAAGATCGGTGAGGTTCACGACGGCGGCGCGACGATGGACTGGATGGAGCAGGAGCAGGAGCGTGGCATCACGATCACCTCCGCTGCGACCGCTTGCATGTGGAATGACCACAAGATCAACATCATCGACACCCCGGGCCACGTCGACTTCACCGTCGAGGTAGAGCGCTCGCTTCGCGTGCTCGACGGTGCAATCGCAGTCTTTGACGGTGTTGCCGGCGTTGAGCCACAAACCGAAACCGTGTGGCGTCAGGCCAACAAGTACAACGTTCCTCGCATGTGCTTCGTCAACAAGATGGACCGCACCGGCGCCGACTTCTATTTCTGTCTGAAGACCATCAAGGAGCGTCTCACCGAAGACGTTGCTGTTCTCCAGCTTCCGATCGGTTCCGAGAGCGACTACGCCGGAATGATCGACCTCGTCAAGATGAAGGCCCTCGTGTGGCCATCGAACGTCGACGAGAAGGATCTCGGCGCAACCTTCGCCGAAGAAGACATTCCCGAAGACATGATGGCCGAGGCCGAGCAGTATCGCTCCGACCTGATGGACACCTTGTCGCTCATCGATGAAGACCTCATGGAGCGCTACCTCGGCGACGAGGACATCAGCGTCGAAGATCTCAAGAAGGTCATCCGTAAGGGCACGCTTGCGGGCGAGATCGTTCCGATCCTCAATGGCACCGCGTTCAAGAACAAGGGCGTGCAGCCGCTGCTCGACGCGGTGGTCGACTACATGCCAGCACCGGTTGATCTTCCTCCAGTTGAAGGAACGCACCCACGCTCGGGCGAAGCCGAGACCCGTGATGTCGACGACAAGGCGCCGTTCTCCGCACTTGCGTTCAAGATCATGACCGACCCGTTCGTCGGCAAGCTCACCTACTTCCGTGTCTACTCGGGCAGCCTGGAAAAGGGCGGCACGGTTCTCAATAACCGCACCGAGAACAAGGAGCGCATCGGTCGTCTCCTGGAGATGCACGCAAACAACCAGCAGGATCGCGACATCGTTCAGACCGGCGACATCGCTGCAGGTATTGGTTTCAAGGGAACCCGCACCGGCGATTCGCTCTCGGATCCGAAGCACCCGATCGTGCTCGAAGAGCTGACCTTCCCGGATCCCGTGATTCACGTTGCGGTTGAACCGAAGGACAAAGAAGCCCAGGACAAGCTCGGCAAGGCGCTCATGGCGCTTGGCGAAGAGGACCCGACCTTCAAGGTCGAGACCGACGAGCAGACCGGCCAGACCATTATCTCGGGTATGGGCGAGCTTCACCTTGAAGTACTCGTCGATCGTATGAAGCGCGAGTTCAAAGTCGATGCAACCGTCGGTAAGCCACAGGTTGCCTACCGAGAGACCATCACCAAGACGCTCGAAAGTTACAAGTACACCCACAAGAAGCAGTCGGGTGGTTCGGGTCAGTTTGCAGAGATCAGCTGTTCGATGGAGCCAAGTGGCCCCGGCGGCGGCTACAGCTTCGAAGACACCATCACCGGTGGACGTATTCCCAAGGAGTACATCAAGCCGGTCGACGACGGCATCCAGCAGGCGCTCACCAATGGTCCGCTCGCTGGCTTCCCAGTAGTAGACGTCAAGATCGTGCTTGAGGACGGCAAGACACACGATGTCGACTCGTCCGAAATGGCCTTCAAGATCGCTGGCAACGCATGGTTCCGGGAGGCAGCAAAGACCGCTGGCCCGGTTCTGCTCGAGCCGGTAATGGATGTCGAGGTAGTCACACCTGACGATTACCTCGGCGATGTGGTCGGCGATGTGAACTCACGTCGCGGCCAGGTGCAAGGAACCGAACAGCGCGGAAACAACCAAGTGATTAACGCTTTGGTGCCGTTGTCTGAGATGTTTGGATACAGTA
>CAZLWE010000101.1:0-5818 GCA_964562985.1 uncultured Acidimicrobiales bacterium | reverse complement strand
CATCACTTGAAGCATCAGGCGCTGGGCCATCTGATCGTCGCCCGACAACCTGATCACGGCTTGTGCAATCTCGATCGACTCGTCGTAGGACTGCCCTATGGGCACAGCGATGGCGTTCACGATGTCGTCGAGGTCTCCGAAACGGTTGAGCGATGGCTCCAACGTGGCCCATCGGCGGATCACCGCGCTTGAACCCCTGGTTTTGACGATCGTGGCCCATTCGTGGGCGAGCACTTCTCGGACGCTGCTGCATGTTGCTGGCTTCATGCAGTCCAACGTCCGAAACGCTCCTCCTCACGGACCTACAACTGCATCTCCCGAAATTTCTCCCATTCCAAGAACGTCTCCCACCGACCTACTCACTGATCTCCCGTGGCCTCCTGAACTGCGGAAACAGAGACCTGCAGAGTTCGTGTCACACACTCCGCGAAACATGAGTTGATACCCAAGCAAAGGACTTCGAACGATGTTCAGACGGAGAACCAGCTGCAATGCGAGCCTCAGCGATGCAATCGCGTACCTCGCTTCAGCCTGTGATGGTGCCATTCGCCGGGATGGCCATGGATTCAGCGCCGACCACGTGGTGCGCGGCCACCGCCTCGCAGCGCGTCGCCGCTGGAGTCGGCGCGACCGGCGGCAGGCGCTTCACATCGCGAAGTTGCACCGGCGACAGCTTGAAGTTGCCGGCATTCGGGTTAAGAGCGTGGGTCGTGGAAACCCAGCTAGACGGGTCGCTGCCTACCCAGCCCGTTGGGCACCCGATCCAACCGGGGTGCATCGTCTGCGGTTCTGGAATGGCCAACGGTGGACAGCGAGCGTGCAGTAGTCACGATGCCTCATCAAACAGTTTCGCAAGCTGCGCAGACGACGAGATCGCGAGTACAGACTCGCGGGTCTTCTCGTTCTTGAGATCCAGTCGGCGAATATCCCCCCGCTTCAAACTTACGAGCTCGATACGGCCCACATCTAGCCCGTGGTCCCGTGCGTACTGAGCCAAGCCGCGGGCCTTGTCCGCAGCATCCCCGAGCGATTCAGCATGGGGATCGATGATGTCGACAACTACCTGGTCTCCCTCCTCCCGAAAGAGCAGGAAGTCGGGGTACACCGGCTTGACTTCGCCCGCCTGGCTGTACGGAATACAGAATGAGTGATCCTTGCGGGGTGGGTTTCGCAGCCAACCCACAACATCACTTCGCCCACCACTCAAATTCCCGTCTTCATCCTCTGACCCGATCTCAGCCTCAAGGGTCGCTCGTTCCCAGGTGTTCAGCTTCTGAGGGAACAGGCCCTCTCCATCGATGTAGAGATGCCGCTGCCAGTAGTTCTCTTGAGTGCGTTCGAGAAGCTGCTCGGGCAGCGAGTCGAGTTTGCCCTGGATGGGTTTCCCGCCCATCTTCAGGACTGCTTCAAATCGCTGGCGATCACCATCGTCGAGGGCGCTGATCGCGCCACGATGCTCAGTGCTCCACTCTTGGACACGCGCCTGAGCAAGACTCTCGATCGACGCTCTCTCGTCGAATTCAGCATGCATGAGCGCAACGAACTCAAGTCGGGCGGTTCTCACTTCGACCTTGTCAGTCAAGCATCGGACCTGCAAGAAGTCTCGATGAACGCCTTCCCCAAGGCGTCGACCTGCAACCTCGAACAGATCCCGAATGTTCTCAGCGCTGACGTTCAGTTTATGCGCCTGCTTCGAGTCGCTCTGGTCCTCAAGGTTGTGCTGTCGGCCGCTTATCTCGAGCTGTGCCCGCTCGGCTTTTAGTTCTTCGAACTTCGGGTCGCCCGTGAGTTCACCGACGCGCTTGATTAGCCGGTCGGTCACTAGTGATCTGGCCTGCTCCGGCGCAGCGGTCAGAATCCCCGTATTGGAAAGCTGGCGGGCAAGCCGCATCATCCTTCGCAGCTCACTCGTTCGGTTTGCGCGAGGGATTGTGTACGAAGGCACCTTCGACAGCGCAGCAACACAGAAAGCGAGGTCTGGATCCAGGCAAACCGCCACGCGTTGAGAGCCACGGTCCACATCGGCCGGTAGCGCCGTGTCTCGGTCTGGGCTCGTCAAGTGCTCAACCACCTTGTCCAGGCCATCCGAGTCATAGTGGGGAAGATACAGATTCACGTTGTTCAGAAACGGTCTCGTGCCGACCGGCCTCGCCAATGGTGTTCGGACCATTCGACCCACCAATTGGGCGATCAGAGTGACGTCTTTCGCTCTCCGAAACGACATCATCACCTCAGCGCGAGGACAATCCCATCCGGTGTTCAACGCCGTCTTGAAGAAGACAACGCGAACATCGAGATCTGTATCGATGGATGCTGGGGCGAGGTATCGCAGATCGTGCCCATCGACAGATACCACGGAGTGTTCCTCGAAGGCGTGAGCAAAGGCCCTGGAATCAAATGGACCGATAGCGTCGTTGATGGCGTCGATTGCCTGAGCAATCGGTGTCTTTGACAACCTACGTGCGGAGCCATCTTCGACCTGCACGAGCAAGATCGGCCGCACAACCGGCTCATCTTCCTCCTTGCAATACGTCTTCCACTCTTCGCTGAACATCCGGAGATCGCTCGCCGCCTGTCTCAGCATTGTCATATCGCCTGGTTGTGACTCTGTTGGGTGCCACAAGGTAATAGTTTGCTTTAACAGTCCTGACTCTCGAACGTCCTCCGGAGAAACATCGTAGGAACGAGTTGTGCGCCCGGTCCCGGCCACAAGCTTCTGGAAGCGCTCGGGGGTCGCGCTCATGCCAACGACCAAGGGAATCGGAGGGATCTCTCCGCCTGAACCCTTGATGAACTTCTGAACGATGGACTCCGCCTGACTCCCCGATCCGCCACTCTCCCTCATGCCTCTGTGAGCTTCGTCAAGAATCACGTAGAAGCTAGAAGGCCGTGCCCGGACGGTGTTAGCAATGGTTTCCCAAAGGGTGAAGGACCTCCCGTCGCCATGCGTGATGAGGTTCTTTTCCTTGCCGAGCTTCTGAGTATTCAGAAAGTAGATCTTTGATGGATCGAACGTCTCCTGATCGAAGCCGCTGTCCACAACTTCGAGCCCGCCCATCCAGAGCCGACTGGAATACTCGGTCATCTTGTTTCGAGTTTGCTCGTTGAGCTCGGGTTGATCTGTGATCCATAGGAACGTTGCGTTGGGGTCGCCGACTTCACTATCAGTCCCCTCGATCAAATACTCGACCAGCGCTGTCATAATGACGGTTTTGCCGCTCCCCGTTGGAGAGGACAACGCGAGCGATTGCGGCTGACCAGCAACGTCTACCTCACTCCGCGCGAGCTGCAACTGACGCAAAAGCCCATCGACGGCGCGCTCTTGAAAGTCCTTCAGTACTAGTTTCACCGTGCGCGCTCCGGGGTATTGATCTCAAAGTTTCGCAAGTAGTCGCGGTAGAGCATCGAGACTTCCAGATTCCGTGGGAGCATCTCGCGCATCTCAGCAAAGGCGAACTCCGAATTCGTCACCAGCCATACCGAGCTCAGATCCGGGAGGCTCTTGATTCGAGCGGCGAATTCTGCGAACTGACTCTCAAGGAAGAGCACCCCATAGTTCAGTGACGGCGACACGTAGAACGTGTCAGTGGGGCAGGCATCAGTCGGGGGTTCACCTTGACATCCTGAGGCCAGCCAGAGCAACGGATGGATCTGATCGAACGCCATGCCGAGCTCAACGGAGTCCGCGTCCAAATACTCGAGACTCATGAACTCCACCGCCTCCTGCATCCCGTCGGACATAGGTCGGCCTCCCTCATACTCACCCTGAAGCGGAGCTCCATCCGTGGACCTGCCAGATACCACCGCCTCACAACGCGGCTTCGCAACAGATTCGAAGATCCCGTGTCGCTCGAAGTCCAGGTCGCCTTGGTACAGACCTTCCGAATGCAGGCGGGTTGTCTGGGTTGGGCCGACCTCGTTGTTCGTGACACAAATGCTTCTCCGCGTGCCGCCGTCTTCGGCGTTCAGAAGGGCTGTCGCATGCATCGTGGTCGCAGAACCCGCGAAGAAATCGAGGATGAGTGCGTTCGGAATGTCCCCGACAGCAGCCCGAAGACAGTCTTGCACGGCATAGACGGACTTGGGATAATCAAACTTTCGTTCACCAAGTAGCTCGCTCAGCAACTCCGTTCCGTGTTTTCCTGCGTTGTGGCGGGGGTCGGCCCAAACAGTCTTCAAGGCCGAGGTCTTGACGCCCGGCCGAACAACATGCGCGACGCCCGTGTCCGGATCGTGGCCTGAGATTTGGAGCTCGCCAGTCTCGATCCGCTCCCGGTCGAGCCTGCCAAGATATGAAATTGCGAATCGCGCTCGCTTCTTGTTCCACTTTCCAGAGCGGATATGTCCAGCTTCCCGAAGCTCTTCGACATGGCCAGCGGAGACCCTCCATCTGCCCAGGCGACCATTCTTGCGAACCGGCCAGACCTCGACATGAGCGCTTTGGCCGTCATCGCTAGGAGGCACCCATTTGTCCATGCCAGCATCGTCGAGGTCCCCGACTTCGCCGGAAGCGACAAGATCGGGCAGCGAGGCACCCGTGCCCACGATTCGACGGCTCGTGCGATCGACCAAGATGGGGTAGACCATTGTTGGTCGGTCTGAAGGTAGAGCATCGGTGCCCCGTCGGAGCAATGAGTCCCACGACACTGGCGACGGTGCCGCTTCCGAACCTTCTTCGGTCTCAGATTCGCCGACGATAATCGGCTGCGCCTCGCGCTCTCCAAAAAAGAGGAAATAGGCGAACTCTTCGACACGAGAGAATCCCGCCTGGTGCTGACCGGAGGGACCTATCACGATCGTCACCAGCTGCTTGCGAGCGTTCGGAAAGACTCGCTCGAGTAACAAACCCAGATGGGCGACCTCGTTCTGGTCGATAGTAACTATGAGCGCCGAGTCATCCTTCAACAGTCCACGAGCCAGCCGCAGTCGCTTGTCCATCATGGAAAGCCACTTCGAGTGCCTCCACCGATCGTTCTCATCAACGATCCGGTTGTTGTACTTCCAGTCCCTAGCGCCTGTGTTGTACGGCGGGTCGATATAAATGCAGTCGACCTTCTTCCCACACGTGTAGGTCAGAAGCTGTAGCGCGTGGTAGTTCTCTGCGTTAATCACCAAGTTCCGAGTTTCGCTTGCATTCCCACCCGGCGAGACGACTCGCCCCACACTTCGGAGCGATGGAAAGACAGGTTCGCCGAACCGCCGAACCGCCACAGCGTTCGGCGCCGCCACTTTGGACTGGCTCCCATCCAGATACTCAAACACGTAGGAGTGCGCTTCTGCGGCCAGCACACGGCCAACCTGAGCACTGCCGTCGGACCGATCGACCGCCAGCTCGCCCAAACCGGGGCGTTGGCCGACCAGCGAGACGGTTTCTGGCTGGTGCTCCTCAAAGACGATGCCAAATCGCTGACGATCCTTCAAGCGCCGGAGGGCATCCTCAATGTCGCTCCTTAATTCGTCATCCGAGATCTTGCCGACGAGATCGTCTACTTCTGCCACCAGACGAATCTAGCTCCGTGACAGCATCCGGAAGCGATTGTCCAGGCGGAACAACGCCCAAATTCAGCATCATCTCGGCAAGGAGGCGTTCCGGAAGGCACTTGACGTCTCGGCGAATCAAGCCATGGACCAATCCCGAATCTAGCCCAAACCCCTTCGCGACCACCTCAATCGGATCGCCGGTCTCGATCATCCAGCGGAACAGGAACATCCGGATCGGGTCGGCGTCGACCATCGGTTCGTTCGGCTCTGCCGTCGGGACGTAGGGGCGAAGCCGGTCCGCTAGATCTCGTCCTCGGCGCCAGGGCAGTCTCATACT
>CAZLWE010000100.1:0-7530 GCA_964562985.1 uncultured Acidimicrobiales bacterium | reverse complement strand
CGTCTCCCACGGCTTCTCCTACTGCTAGCCCCACAGCCTCTCCGACAGCCAGCCGCAGCTAGGCGGCCGACGCACGCACCGCTTCCCACTGTGTGACGGTGCAAATGGTGGCGTTGGTTTCTACCCAGAGGCAGACTCCAGCGCTCGTTTGGTGAGAACCTTAGCCAGATGCGTCCGATAGGTGGAATCGGCGTTCAGATCCTCAGGTGGTTCGGTACCGTCGGCGGCCATCGCTGCCGCATCTTCAACAGAGGCCCCGTCGGCCAATGCGGCTTCGGTTGCGCTGGCCCGCAATGGGGTTGAGCCCATATTGACCAGCGCAATGCCCTTGCCGCCATCGGCGACCGCGACACCGACGATCGCCCAGTCTTGGGCTCGACGGTTGAACTTCTGGTAGTTCCAGCCACCGGTGTTTGCCGGTACTCGAATCTCGACGATCATCTCGTCGGGAGCGAGCGCTGACTCGAAGTAGCTCTTGAAGAAGTCGGTCGCTGCAATTTCACGCTGGCCGTTCGGACCCTGCGCCACGATCGTTCCACCGAGTGCAAGCACTGCTGCGGGAAGGTCAGACGCTGAATCGGCGTGTGCCATAGTGCCACCGAGGGTTCCGCGGTGTCGCACCGCAGGACCACCGACGAGCGACGCAACGTGAGCAAGCATCGGGCACGCCTCGGCCAGCACGTCGCTGGTCTCGAGTTCCTTGTGCTTGGTCATTGCGCCGATCGCTACGTGACCGTTGCTCTGCTTGATGTAGGACAGGTCGCTGATGCGGCCTACATCGATCAGTTGCGTAGGTGTTGCAAGGCGGAACTTCATCATTGGGATGAGCGAATGCCCACCGGCCAGAAGCTTTGATTCGTCGCCATACTCTCCGAGGAGTTGGATAGCGTGTTCGGCGTTTTCAGCCACGGTGTAATCGAATGCTGCTGGAATCATGCCGCACCTCCGTTCGAATTGATCGCTTCCCAAATTCTCTTTGGTGTCGCAGGCATGTCCATGTCCTTCACGCCGAATGGCGACAGTGCGTCGCATACGGCGTTCATGACCGCAGCCGCCGAACCAATGGTTCCGGCCTCGCCAGCCCCCTTAACGCCCAACGGGTTGGTAGTCGACGGCGTGACCGTGAAGTCGAGTTGCATCGATGGCACTTCCATTGCCGATGGCACAAGGTAATCCATGAACGACGGGTTGTTGATGTTTCCATCTTCGTCGTAGACGGCTTCCTCGAACAGTGCCTGGGCAACACCTTGGACTATGCCTCCGTGTAGCTGACCTTCGACGATCATCGGGTTGACCTGATGACCGCAGTCGTCGACGGCGATGTAGTCGATGAGCTCGACTCCGCCGGTTTCGGTATCGATCTCTACGACGGCCACGTGCGTGCCAAATGGGAACGCGAAGTTCGGTGGGTCGAAGCTGACCTGCTCTTGGAGGTTTGGCTCCATGCCATCTGGGAGATCGTGAGCTGCAAACGCAGCGAACCCGAGCTCTTGGATGTGTACCGACTTCGAGGGTGTTCCAGCAACCGAGAATGCGCCAGCATCAAACTGGACATCTTCGGGTGCTGCCTCGAACTGATGGGCTGCAATGAGCTTGGCCTTCTCAATCACCTTGTCGGCCGCCATCGCAATTGCGACACCGCCAACAGCGAGTGATCGAGAGCCATAGGTGTCAAGACCGAGTGGGCTCTTTGCCGTGTCAGAGTGCAACACATGGACATCGTTTGGATCGACGCCCATTTTGTCGGCGATGATCATCGACCATGCGGTCTCGTGGCCCTGACCGTGTGGGGTCGAACCCGACACCACTTCGATCTTGCCCGTTGGCAACATTCGAACCGTTGCGTGTTCCCAACCACCAGCGCCGTAGTTAAGGCCGCCGAGCGCACGTGATGGTGCAAGCCCGCAGATCTCTACGTAGCTGCACATGCCCATACCGAGCTGCTTGGCTTCGCCAGCATCGCGACGACGAGCTTGTTCGGCTCGAAGTTCGGTCATCTTGGCCATCTCAAGCGCCTTGTCATGCGCCGGGCGATAGTGGCCCGAGTCGAACACGAGCGTTGACGCCGCTTCGTGGTTCTCGAACGCTTCGCCACCGTTGATGTAGTTGCGCTCGCGAATCTCTTCGGGAGTGATGCCAACCTCACCGGCGAGGAGGTCCATGATGCGCTCGATGGCGTAGCTGGCCTCGGGCCGGCCAGCGCCACGGTAGGCGTCAGTCGGGGTCATGTTGGTGAAGTAGCCATCGCAGGTGAAGGCGAGGTTCGGGATGTCGTACACACCGGTGTACAAGAAGCTGCCGAGCAGCGGAACACCTGGCGTGATGAGCATCATGTATGCGCCCATGTCGGCGTCGACGTGCACGCGAACCGAGCTGATCTTGCCGTTCTCATCCGCGGCGACTTCCATGTGCTGGATCTGGCCACGGCCCTGGTGGGTCGAGCCTGCAGCTTCGGTGCGGGTCTCGGTCCAGCGCACTGGGAGGCCCAGCTTGTTGGCGAGGGTGACCGCAAGAATCGCGTCGGGGTCGACGTTGAGCTTGCCGCCGAAACCGCCACCAACAGCAGGAGCGATAACTCGGATGCTGCTCTCGGCAATGCCGGTAGTGGCTGCGATCATGACCTTCAAGATGTGCGGAACCTGCGTTGCAGAGTAGAAGGTGATGTCGCCGCCTGCCGGTGACGGGATGGCGAGGCAGCCACGTGGCTCCATCGGTGATGGAATCATGCGCTGCTGAACGAACTTCGCCTTGACGGTGTGAGTCGCTTCGGCGAATGCCTTCTCGGTTGCGTCGGGGTCGGGAACCAGTGGCCAGTGGAAGGCCTTGTTCGTCGACAGGTCAGAGTGCGCCATGACCTTGTCTTCGACAGCGGCTTCGAGCGAACCGACTGCGGCGAGTGGCTCGTAGTCGACGATAACCTTCTCGGCAGCGTCGGCCGCGCCGTAGCGGTCGTTGCACAACACAACGGCCACGATGTCGCCAACGTGTTTTGCTTCGCCTACGCACACAGGGTTGTGGGGCGGGTTGACCATGTCTTCGGTAACCGGCCATGCACATGGCAGCGGTGCGAGCCACAGGCCCATCTCGGCGAGCTGAGCGCCGGTGTAGACCGCGGCGACGCCGGGCATCTTCTCGGCCTCGGCGGTGTCGATGCTGTTGATCTTCGCGTGGCCCATTGTTGAACGGACCATGCCCATCCACAACTCGCCGGGAGCGTGGATGTCGTCAATGAACTTGTTCTCGCCGACAAGCAGCGCGGGGTCTTCTTTGCGCAACATTGGCGTTCCCATTACCGAAGTCATGACGCACCTCCGGCAACCGACTGAACGGCCTTAATGATGTTGTGGTAGCCGGTGCACCGACAGAGGTTGCCTTCGAGCCCCTCACGGATCTCCTGCTCGCTTGGATTCGGGTTCTCCTTCAGGAAGGAGGTGGAGGCCATCACCATGCCGGGGGTGCAGTAGCCGCACTGCAGACCGTGGCACTGTTGGAAGGCTTCTTGCATCGGATGCCAGTTCTGGTCACCGGTTGCTGAGCCGTCGGCTTGGGCGGTAGCAGCCAACCCTTCGATCGTGGTGAGGTCTTGGCCGTCGGCCTGGACGGCGAGCACGGTGCACGACTTCACCGATTCGCCGTTCATGTGGATTGTGCACGCCCCGCAGGAGGAACTATCACAACCAACGTTGGTGCCGGTGAGTCCCACGTTGTCTCGAAGGTGGTGAACCAAGAGTGTTCGTGGCTCAACGTCGTGACTCTTCGTCACGCCGTTGACGGTGATGGATACTTCCATTCGCTTCCCCTTTATGTATGCATTCTTTGTTCTGGGCAGTCTTTCGCGAATCTTTGACGCGCGCCACTTGAACATTTGTGAGGGGTGGGTGGGCGTGTTGTTGAGAGGGCGTCGCCAGATCGAAATCCGATTGTAATTCTTGGGACTGCTGAGCGTTTAGGTGACAACTGATGTGACTTGCCTTGGGGCGGGTCTGGAAGGATGCTGTTATGCCTAAACCATTTCCGAAGGAGTTCCGTGATGATGTTGTCGCGGTTGTTCGTCGTCGTGGCTCGGGGGTCACGATCGAGCAGATCGCCGCTGATTTCGGGATCCACGCTGGGACGATCACGAACTGGCTGCGCAAGGCCGATATCGAGGACGGCAAGCGGTCGGGGGTGACCGAGGCCGAGTCAGCTGATCTTCGCGACGCCCGTAAACGGATACGTCTGCTCGAGCAGGAAAACGAGGTGCTGCGCCGTGCCGCCGCGTATTTGGGGCAGGCGAACCTGCCAAAAAAATGATGTTCCCGCTCGTCCGTGAGCTCGCTGTCGACGGTGTTTACACAGGGCTGGTCTAGCTCTTCGATATCGGCAATTGATGTGAACAGGTTCCGAGAAAGTTCACTTAGGTGAAAGTCACAATCAGACGTTCCGCAGTCAATTTGCTCCGTCCGAAATCGACTCTAGCTAGCGGGCGAAAATTGTCCTGCAATCGCTGTATTTACAAGACTCTCACATTCTCTGAGATCCGAAATTGACCCAGCGGGAAATCGCGCAGCCGAGATCTCTTAATGAGCTGTACACGCCTGTGAACGCATTCACTTCGTGTTAACGGCCTTCGCTCTGGTCACCGTGAGCGTTGGTGCGTATGGTCCGAAGTACCCACATGACGGGTCCGCTGTTGGGCCCGAGATAACGGAGAGAGTTAATGACATTGACAAGCATGCGATCAGTAGGAGGGAAGCTCGGACGATCCGCGCTTGCCCTCGTGTTGATCGTCACCACACTCGCTGTGGCCCCCGTGGTCGCAGCGCAGGACTCGGGCGGCACTCAAGCTGTCCAGTTCACCTTTGAGAACGCGCAGCCGGCTGACGGGTTCTTCTTTACCGAGCCATGGGTTGGTCTCCACGGCGACGACTTCGACCTGTTCAACCTCGGTGAGCGCGTGACCCCTGGTCTCGAATCACTCGCTGAAGGTGGCAACACCGAGCTTCTTGGCTCAGAGTTCGCTGCTCCAGGTCGCCTTCAGGCAACCATCGGCAACGGCGAAGTACAGTTCATCTCACCAGGAGAGGTCATCTCCGGTTCGATCGACGTACGCAACGCTGCTGCTTACCCCTACGTCTCATTCGCATCGATGTTCATCCCAACCAACGACGCGTTCTTCGGAACCGACTCGGGAATCCGCATCTTCGACGACAACGGTGAGTTCCTCGGCGAGCAAACCATCAACATCTACCGTGAAGACATCATCGACGCTGGTACCGAGGTCAACAACGCTTCTGGCGCTGCTGGCTTCTCGCTCGGCTTTGACGGTGAAGGCTCGGGCGACTCGACCGACGACCCAACCGGCGTCGCTGCGATTCACCCAGGCTTCGACAACCTTCTCGGTCTGCAGACCGCTGCAGGCGTCACCGTTACCAACGGTGTAGCCGACGGCGAGCTCCTCGCAACCGTAACCATCAGCCTTGGCGATCCAATCAACACCGTTTCGGCTGTTGGTCCGATCTTCGAAGGTAGCCAGGTTGCCGACGCTGCTCCTGCTGCTCCAGCTGGACCTGTAGTCGTTGAGCTCGTAGACAACAACTTCGGCCGCTACCTCGAGGCACGCCCTGACGGCAACGTCGGCACCTCGAACCAGTCGAACACCGCTACCGAGTGGAATGTAACGCAATCCTCCAACGGGTTCTACATCCTGCAGTCAGTATCGACCGGTAACTACCTCGCTGCGGCAGGTCCATCGGACAACGATCCAGACAACTACAACGTCTTCTACACCGGTGACGTTCGCGAGAACGTTGAGTGGGATCTCATTGAAGAGGACGGCGGAGTTCGTCTCAGCAACGTTGGCGTTGACCGTCTTCTCGACGCTGACCGTCGTAACGGCTTCAACGTAGACACCTCTCGTCAGATCCGTCCAGACACCCTCTGGACCGTCGTACCAGTTGCAGCTGACGACGCAGGCGACAGCGGCGACGCAATCGGCGCTGTATTCGTTGGAACCAACGACCTTGAGAACAACACCGTTGCTGCATTCGCACGCGCTGCTGACGGAACGCTCTCGCCAATCGGCGAGTTCGAGACCGGCGGCCAAGGCGCAACCGACTTTGACGGTGGCGAAGGCCTCGACCCACTCATCTCGGCTGACTCGCTCATCGTGACCGAGGACGAGCAGTTCCTGCTCACCGTTAACGCTGGTTCGAACGAAATTGTTTCGTTCCGCATCAACGACGACTTCAGCCTCACCCGTGTCAGCGTTGTTGACTCCGGTGGCGTTGGCCCGAACTCGGTAGCTGTAGACGGAAACCTTGTTTACGTCACCAACATCGACCGTGACGGAATCGCCCTCGGCGATCCAAGCACCCCACGTGCAGAGCCAAACGATGAAGGCAACGTTGTTGGCTTCTACATCGGCGAAGACGGCAGCCTGACCCCAACCGGTCACAGCGCCGACCTTGACAACCGTCCAGCAAACATCGACTTCTCGACTGATGGCAACCGCATCATCGTTAGCTCGATCACCTCTGGCTCAGCTGCACTTCCTGGTCCAAACTCTGAAGCATCGGTATACAGCTTCAACGTCCTCCGTGACGCAAGCCTTGCGCTCGTTGACACCAACACCCCAACGCTCCGAGGAAACTCTGAGGGACGTAACCTGCCATCGGCTATCGACTTCGACATCACCGTTCAAGACGGTCGTGAGTTCGTAGTAGTAACCGAAGCACGTGAGTTCAACTCTGAAGGTGCTCCTCCTGCGCTTCCAGCTCTCCAAGCTGGATCGGTAACCGTTTACGAATTGACCGCTGCTTCTGAGCTTGTCATCACCGAAGGCGACTTTGCCTTCACCGATGGGGATCCTGCAGCTAGCAACGAATTCGGCGCAAACGGACAGCAGCTCACCGCATGCTGGATCGACTTCGGCCATGGTTCCGGCTCGGACATCTTCTATGTCTCGAACGCAATCAACGCCTCGATCTCCAGCGTCCGCCTTGCTGACGATGGCACCCTCGAGGTAATCGAGACCATCGCCGCACAGGGCGTAAGCGGCTTCCAAGAAGAAGGCGTTGCTATCGACGGTCCGACCACGTTCGGCACCACCGACGGCTTCATCGACCTCGACGTAAGCCCAGACGGTGAGTACCTCTACCAGCTTGAGGGACTCAGCGGAGAAGTCAGCGTCTACGCACTCGACGGCGAGGGTGGCCTTGAGCTCATCCAGACCGCAGGTGGACTTCCTGACGTCGACACCCAGGGCATCGTAGCTATCGGCGGCTAATGATTCCCTAAGCCAGGGCTTATATGTCTCCTCACAAACTTTGAGCCCTAGCAAGTAGGTGCCCCCGTCTCATTCGAGGCGGGGGCATCCACTGTTTTCCCGGGCTTCGCCCTCCAGCGGTCGCAATCCGTCGCCTGGCGGCTCCTCGATGCTCGGCTGCTGGCCGGAGGCCGCGTCCGCTCCCACCGGCTTCGCAGCTGGGAGCTAGCACTGTTTTCCCGGGCTTCGCCCTCCAGCGGTCGCAATCCGTCGCCTGGCGGCTC
>CAZLWE010000099.1:0-7682 GCA_964562985.1 uncultured Acidimicrobiales bacterium | reverse complement strand
TCGGCTTCGGCCGAATCTGGACAGAACCCCGCCTACAGGCCGACTCACCATTTCAACGTTGGTTTCTCGACAGTTTCTGGGAGCGCTGGACGGAACCGCACAATTGATAGGCCATCCGAACCGTTTTCCTTGCGACAGCCGCGAGGCTTAGCCCACTCTGGAGTCCTAGAGCCGAGCGAAGGAAACAGGATGACGTTGTTCGTAGGGGGCGTACTTGCCGTGACGGCCCTGTGGCTCGTCGCTGGAATCCTGCGCGACGAACACCGCAAGACGCAGCGAGAAATGCGCGAGATCAGCCAACTCGATCGCGACTTCGCACGGGTAATTCGCCAGAGCCGGCCAAAGCGCCCCTAGGAACCGTCGAAGGCCAAACCCAAGGTGGCGTTGTCGACGAATTGCTCACTAGTGCCTCGAATACCGGCGCCAGTTGTTGACTCGCTTGCACCGTGAGGTGCCACTCTTCGCGCAATAGATATTCTTCGCGCAATAGATATCCCGAACGCCACAAAATTTCACGAAGTTGGGAATGAAGATGACCAAGTTGCGTTGCATGAACTTGAGTCCACATCACTTAACTTTATTTCTAGGAGAATAAGCATGTTTTACAACACCTACGCACCCGGCAGTTTCCGGAACACTTCGAGCCTCGACTACGACGTCGTTCGCACCGAAGATGGCGTCACCCTCTTTGTTGACATCCCCGGGATCAACCCCGACGACGTCGACCTCACCGTCGATGGCCGAAGCCTTCGCCTTGCCGCAAGCCGTACTACTTCGATCCCCGAGAACGCCAAGGTCGTCTCCCGTGGTCGACGCAACGGCGACCTCAGCCAGGCGTTTCAGCTGGGCGAGCAGCTCGACGCTGAGCGCTTGACCGCTGACTATGCCAACGGCGTTCTCATCGTGACGATCCCCGTCGCTGAGTCCGCCAAGCCTCGCAAGGTCGAGGTCGGCATCGGCGCTCCCGCCATCGATGCTGCCTCCGACGTCGTTTCCGACGCCGCCTAGCTAACAAATCTCCTCACCTCCCGCCCCTAGCGGTGGTTTCGGTGCCCCAGGCCTGTTTCACACATACCGGCCTGGGGCGCCCATCGTTTTTCCGTGGCATTGCTAGATTGAGTAGCAACGTTTTCTGTCCAGACACCCTCGCCCGGTGCAGTAATCGAGCCCCAACTACACCGTGTTGTCGACGAGGCCTCCGAGAAGGCCGGGATTCTCTCGACTGGCCGCACGCGCGCCGATCAACACGCCGATGACTGCGAACAATACCGCTTCGGGCCACGCTGGACCGCTCTCGAGGAAATTCGGGCCTTCCTGATTGCCGGATACCTCCAGCAACAACGTGATGGCGAGCAACAGTGCGAGCACAATCCCACCGGTCTTGCGGGCTAGCACTTCGGAGGCGCGGCCCTGGGTGCGCAGGCTTAGCGGCCCGATCACCCCGGCGATCAACGGTGCGAAATGGTAGGTGAGCGCTGGATTGCGGAACGCGAGGAAGATCCACACCAATCCAACTCCCCCGCTGAACAGCAGGCTCCGCAGCAATGTCGGTGCTTTAAGCATCCTCGGCAGACTACTTCGACCGTGGCGCTCGTGGTCGGGGCCGCTCAAAACGACGAATTGCTTCGGCTAGGTCAGTCCTGCAGACGGTCCCGCAGGATCTGGCCCTTTGCGGTGAATAGCTCACGTCCCTCGCCGAGCAGGTCGAGCCGGTGCGTGAAGACCGCGAGCACAGCGATGCCGATGAGTTCCATGACGAGACGCACCGATATCGACCGGGTGAACTCGTTGACCTCTCCCCCGCCCAGCACGTCGGACGCCCTGAGAAACGGCCACCAAAACAGATCGGCGTCAGCCCAGGTGGCGTCCAATACGATGTGCATGAACAGTCCGATCGGCAGACCCAACCACTGACGCCGCACGAGCCTCCGGTTCTGGGTTAGCAGCATCACCACCGCCAACACCACGACCGGTGCGAGCAAGGTGTGCAGCACCCATGGCCCACCGATGAAGCCTTCAGCACCCGGCAGCACCGCCCCGAGCATCACAAGGCGGTAATCGAGCGCCGGTGACGAGAACACGATCAGGACGAGCGCGAACGACAGGCCCAGGAACCAGAAGAACATGTGAGCTAGCTCAGCTTGAGCACGAGGCGACCACAGTCGACGCACGGATCCACGGTGTCTGCTGGGAGGCGTTTCCATCGGTCCAGCTCGACCGCCGACATGGTGAGAGGACAACCGTGATGGTGCGACGGGTCGAACTCCACAATTGCATCGGGACCGTAGGTGATGCGCAGCTTTCGATAGTGCTCCAGGTGCTCCTCAGGAACACCACTCGCGGCGACAGCGCGTTGCTGTTCAGCCTCGGCGATCTCGCCATCGAGCTCGCCTGCAGCAGTATCGAGCGCTTCTTGGTGGGCGGTTCGTTTCGCTTGCAGCTCGCCCGCTACCGCTTCGGCCTGTACGAGCTGCTCGTCGAGCGGCTCGATCTCCATGAGCAGCTCGATCGATTGATCTTCAAACCCGGACTGGCGCTGTTTGAGCCCAGCGATCTCCTCACCCAGGGCTGTCGCCTCTTTGGGGCTAGTCACTGAGCCGTCATACAGCTTGGCTTCGAGGCTGGCGGCTTTGCCTTCCACATCGCCGGCCTCGGTTTCAAGGGCGCGTTGACGCTTGCGTAGTTCGTCACGTTGCGCATCGGTGTTTGCACGGGCGCCCGCAAGCTTCTCCAACTCCGCGTCGAGCTCAACGATGAGCGCTCGCTCTGGCAGGTTCTCGTGCCGATAGCGAAGCTGATCAAGCGTGTTGTCTAGCCGCTGTACATCAAGAAGACCTGCTACATCACCCATGGTCCCCTGAGGCTACTCGGATCAGGTTGCCTCGTCAGCCTCGGGTTCATCCACCGTCGCCGCGGCGTTCTCTACCGGGGGCTCGGGTTCAGGCGTTTGCGCCGGATCAGCTGGTGCTGGATCTGCGGCCGCAGGCTCGGTTGTTGTCGGGGCTGGCTGCTCTGCGGGGGCCTCTGTTTGCTCAGCGGCCTCGGGGTCGCCTACCTCACGAGCTGGTGCTTCACCTTCACCTGCGTCCGCGGGGGCCACGGTGGTGGTCGTGGTCAGCGGGTCGAAGGCACCTGGTGGGCGTGCGTTGGCGATACAGCGTCCGTCTCGCTCGATGAGCAACGCTGGGCATCCAGATGATGCGCTGATGTTCACCGTTGCCCGACACCAGTCGACGTCGCCGTCGCCGTCTTGGTCGACCTCGGCTGCGGCGTTGCCACATGGGCTGATACGGACGACGGTCGGCTGTTCGATCTCTTGTTCGTTCGTGTCCGCTTGGAGTCGCTCGCCGCGGCGACCAAACTCTGGGTCCTCGAACTGGATGACCGGTAGCGAAGCCATGTAGTCGTTCATGAACCTGCCCCACAAGATTGCGGGCAGCGAACCACCGGTTACGCCCGGGTCGGCGAACTCGCCAAAGGCCTGCACGTACTGTTCACGGGTGAACTCGCCGTTGTTTGGGTCCCAGCGCATCGAGAACTGGCCGTCCTGGTTGCCGATCCACACCGCTGTTGCCAACTGTGGGGTGTAGCCAACGAACCATGCATCGAAGTTGTCCTGGCCGGTGCCGGTCTTACCAGCGGCTGGGTGGCTGTCGAGCTGTGCACGACGTCCGGTGCATGCGCCAGCCGAGCAGCTCACGTTCTTTTCCAGCACGGCGGTCACCTGGCGAGCGGTCTGTGGCGTGATTGCTCGGAATGGCTTCGGATCATGCTCAAATACCAACTCGTCGCCGCGGGTCACCCGCTCGACGAGGTATGGCTCGACTCGGATGCCATCGTTTGCGATGGTCGCGTAGGCATTTGCCATCTCAAGAGGGGTGACGTCGAATACGCCGAGCGGCAACGCTGGTACACCGGAAATCTCATTGGTGATGCCGAGAGCTCGGGCCGTATCAACCACGTTGTTCAACCCGACGAGTTGGCTGATTCGCAGGTAGCCACAGTTGGTGGAGCGCAGGGTGTGTTGCTCGATCGTCAACGAGCCCGAACGACGGGAGCCGTTGTAGTCACCAGCGGTGTAGACGGGTGGGTCGCCACCGGGGTTATCGAAGGTGCATGGCGAAGTTGCGTTGATCTCGTCGGATGGGATGAGACCGCCGGTCTCGATCGCGGCCGCGAGTGCAAAGGTCTTGAACGATGAACCGGTTGGGCGTCCGTTCTGGGTGGTGACGTTGAACTCGAACTCTTCGAAGCCGGGACCACCGACCATTGCTCGAACCGCTCCGGTACCAGGCTCAACCGAGACGAGGCCGGCGATAATGCCGAGCTCGTTTTCAGGAAGCTCCTGGGCTACGGCGTTCTCGGCAAGGCCCTGAGCGGCCGGATCGAACGTGGTGTGAATTTCGAGGCCACCTTGGAAGACGGCGTTGACACGGTCGGCGCGGGTTTCGCCCAGGCGCTCATCGTCGAGCAAACGACGCTTTACTTCTTCAACGAAGTAGGTGTCGAGGAATGCGTTTCCTTCGATCTGGCGGTAACGAGGCAGCTCGCTTGCTTCCCAAACCGCACGCTCTTCATCATCGATGAATCCCTCGACCTGCAACCGTCCGAGTGCCACGCTGCGGCGATCGAAGGCGTTGTCTGGCCGGTACACCGGGTCGTAGAGACTCGGGTTGGAGATCACTCCGGCGAGCAGTGCGGACTCGCCGTAGGTGAGGGTGCTCGCGTCTTTGTTGAAGTACAACTCTGCTGCAGCCTGGACGCCATAGGCACCGCCACCGAAGTAGACGGCGTTCAGGTAGCGCTCGAGGATCTCGTCCTTGGTCATCTGCTCTTCGAGGCGCATCGCGATCGCTGCCTCTGGAATCTTTCGGTCCAAGTTCTGCTCGCTGCCGACAACACTGAGCTTGACCAGCTGCTGGGTGATCGTTGAACCACCCTGCTCGATACCGCCCGCAGACACGTTGGTAACCGCAGCGCGGGTGATGGCGCCGACGTTCACGCCCCGATGCTCATAGAAGCGGTCGTCCTCTACTGCGAGGACCGCCTCCACGACGCGAGGAGAAATGTCGCTGAGCGGAAGGTACTCGCGGTCGATCTCGGCGCGAAGTTCGGCGATCAGCTGACCATTCGCATCGAACACCTTCGTCGTCTGCTCCAGCACGGACAGATCGACCTGGCTTGACACCGTCGACTTCGCGCTCCAAATGTCAGCGAAGGACGGGACGAGGGCGGTCAGTGTGAAGGCGAGCGCGAACCCGCCAAAGGCGAGAACCGCGACGAGCTGCACCAAATTGGCAATCGAACGGAGAATAAGACGCACGGACTAAAACTAGTCGTTCATACAAGTCGAAGGTGGTCAGTAAGGCCGACTTCCCGAACATTCGGGGATCTCTTTACAAAGCCTTATCTTTTTGCTCCCGCGGTCGATGCCCCTGGACGCGAAAGAACCCCGCCGAGGGGGGATTCGGCGAGGTTCTTCAAAGGCCGTGAAATCTTGGGGGAAGACAAGCACAGCGGCGATGCGTCAAGCACCGCGTATGGTCTCATTGTACGAAGCGCGCGGATGGAAAGAAGGGCCAAATCTTGTGACGTCAGACACCGGGCATACCAAGTTGAGGAGTTCTGGCGCCGCCATGTTCCTTTCGCTCGCTATTCTCGGCACAGCCTGTGCTGAAGTGACCACAGATCCGAGCGCAACGGCGGGTGCCGGCGAGACGGCAACCGAGGTCGCCCCGCCACCCACCGCTGGCAGCGCGGCCCAGACCATTGGGCCGACGAGCCCGAGCTTGGACATCGACATCACCCGGATCTCCGACGGTGACAGCGTGCGAGCCACGAGCGCGGAGGGCGACCTCGAAATTCGCCTGATCGGCATCAACGCGCCCGAGGGTGACGAGTGCTTCGGCGACCGAGCCGCAGAGATTCTTGGTGGCCTCCTCGTAGACGCAGAGGTGCAGCTGCACCCTTGGCCACCGGAGATCGATGACTTTGGCCGCGAGCTCGGTTTTCTTGTCGCCGACGACCAGTTCGTCAACCTCGCCCTCATTGAGGCGGGCGCTGCGGTCGCCCGAGCCCAAGGTGACCACGAGTTCGCCGGCGACTTTGAAGAGGCCGAGAGCCAGGCCGCGAACGCACAGGTCGGGCTGTGGGCACCCGATGCCTGCGGTGCACCGACTTCGGCACAGGTCGAAATCGTCGATGCCGAAGCCAACGCGCCTGGAAACGATCAAGAGAACCCCAACGGCGAATGGATCGAGATCGAAAATCGCGGCGAAAGCGAAACTTCGCTAGCGGACTGGAGCGTCCGCGACGAATCGACCCGGCATCGCTTCGACTTTCCCGACGTGACAATCTCCCCCGGCCAACGAATACGCATCTTTACGGGTTGTGGTGAGAATGCGCTCGATCGCGACCCAGGCGAAATCTTCTGGTGCGATCCAGAACCCCCGGTGTGGAACAACGACGGCGATACCGCGTTCCTCCTCGACCCCAATGGCACCTTCGTCGATACTCGATCGGTCGGCGGCTAAAGATGACAATGCGTTATCAATAGCAATTTCAGCTTTCCGGTTCGCTGATCACCCACTAACTTTAGGGTTGATGTCTACGAGCGAAATGCGGCGCGGCCCCGGATGGTGGTTGGACCCGGAGGGCGAATGGAAGCCACCGGAGCAATGGCCAGAGTCCACTCCTCCCTTGCCTGGATGGACGCGCAACGCCGATGGCCTGTGGTCCAACGAAGCCATGAACGAGCTAGACACGCCGGCCGAAGAAGACCTGGCGATCGATTCACCCTCCATTTCTGACGACGCTCCGGTTACCGAAACCCCGCGCATAGATGAGGCTCCAGTTACCGAAACCCCGCCCAAGTCGGAGGCCTCGGCTGGACTCGGCCTCACCTACTCGACCGATGCCGTCACCGGCATCGCGGAGAGTTCAACAGGGCCATTGCCCGAGCGAGCCATCAGAGCTGCGGTCGCTGCGGCCGTTATCGCGGCCATGCTCGGCACGGGGATCGTGCTCCTGATCTTGCTGTAGCACCTACAGTGACAACGTGACCTCATTTCCGCGGCCCGTTATGCGCGTCTTTCGGGCTCTTCCTCCTGGCGTGCGTCAACGCGTCGTCCGGGTCGCAAGCCCGAGCTACACCCTCGGCTCCCAAGCCCGCATTGAACGCGCCGACGGACGCATCCTTTTGGTCAAGGCGTCATACCGCTGGCGGTGGGGCCTGCCGGGCGGCCTACTTGACCCGGGTGAAGATCCCGCGACTGCAGCAGTTCGTGAGGCCCGCGAGGAAACCGGCCTTGCGATTGCACTCGTGGGTGAACCGCTGGTGATCCTCGAGACCACGATGCAGCGAGTCAATTTCATCTACGACGCGGTGCCCGCCCCCGGATCTGACCCCGATGCGATCACGCCCCAGGCATCGGAGATCTTGGAGCTCGGCTGGTTCAATACGGACGAACTTCCCGCCACGATCCCCGACGACTACGAGAAGATTCTGCTGCGCCAAGCTCGCAAGGATGCGGGCGCAGAAGTCATGTTCACCTCGGCCATCCACTTCGACGAACGAATCGACGGCCAGTAGGTGCGCTACCCAGCGCGGAAGCGCTACACTCAATGCTCCCGGGCGTTTAGCTCAGCTGGCTAGAGCATCTCGTTTACACCGAGAGGGTCGG
>CAZLWE010000098.1:0-7866 GCA_964562985.1 uncultured Acidimicrobiales bacterium | reverse complement strand
TTGACCGTCTGATCTCCGCTCCACTCGAGGTTCGAAATTACGAACGACGGTTCTACTCAGCGAGCAGCGATAGCGGACGCTGTTCCAACTGTTTCCTATTCGCAGAGCTCTCGATAGCCATCCGGGATTTCGTTGGGATACTCAAAGCCCTCCGGCTGGCCCTCATAGGTGAAGGTGCATTTCTTGGGGTCGAAGGTCCATCTGCTTGTACCCCCGCCGCGACGTTTGTACTCTTCGATTGCCTCTTCGCCGTCGAGGATGGCGTTGAACGGGATCGGATCGAACTGGGCTTTAGGGTTACGGACTTCCGAGCTCGTAAACACGGCGTGCACGGAACGAAGCACGCGAATGACCTCGTCGGGCTCAATGAGAAGCGCCGACTCTTCCGCCACGGACGAACCGATGAGAACCACACCCTGACTGAAGTACACGAATCCGTCGACGCCAGACATGATGTTGGCGGGCCAAGGATCGCCGTTCTGCACGGATTCGATGCGATCGGCGAGAACTAGCAGTTCCGCTGGGTCAAGTCGGCCGTTGGTTGCTGCCAGATCAACCGTAATGAGTACAGCCATCTGGGCTGATGTCTGTGGACCGTCGTAGGCGAGTACGTGCTTTCCGGGTTGATCTATGTACTCACCGTCACCAGGTGCCCAACGGAATTCAATTGTTCTCGTGATCATCTCGATACCACTCCTATCCTCCAAACTCAGGATATGCACTGGTCCAGCCTCCCGCGAGTCCCGCGCTCGGATCGCTATACCTGCCCGTAATCGGTGTTCCATCACTGGCGTTACCTCGCCAGAAACCCGGTCGTTCTGGATCCGGCGTTGAGTTGCGAAACGCGTGATTGATCTCGATTCCAGTCTGCCGCTTTGTCCAGTGCTCCGGAAAGTACGTATTGAGCTGCGCCACGCCAGAAGCGTTTGTCTTATCAACCCATTGCCCGTTCGCTGGGTCTCGGCGCTGTTGGAATCCCTGCGTGACACCAAATCGGTCAGGCTCGCTCTGGCCGACTATCCGAATGTCTGGGTTTCTCACGTAGTGCCCACCTGTCGGCTGGCCCATACCGTTGAAGTGGCCATCGATCGCATGATCGATGCGAGTCTGTGTGGGTTCTATCCATTTCCCTCTTGCTTCATCGAAAATGAGATCTTCCTGGTCGGCGATTCCACCAGGCTGAGTCAATTCAACCGGCGAATCCTCGATCGAGTCATATGTTCGGTCGCGTACTGCAGCGGATTGATCAGGGCCAGAAGCATTGTCATAACCATCAAGGTCGCTACCGTTGCCGAAGTCGTCTGCTCCGGAGCCACCGATGTCGGGTCCGTCTCCGCCGTTGCCTGAACCACTGCCGCCGGAGCTGCCCGACCCACTGCCGCTATTGCCGGAACCGCCTGTTCCGACAGGAGTTCGGTCGGAAGCATTGGCGCTGGCACCCACATCGGGGCTGGTGTTGGCTCCTACAAGAGCGGGTTCACGGTTCGGATTGTTGAGATCGATCAGGTCGTCATCGGGTCGTGGCGGAGTCGCTCCTGCGGTCGCTTGGGGAGCATCAATCAGGTCGTCGTCAGGTCGCAAAGGCGACGGAGACGATTGCGCCGCTGTCAGTGGTGGGTCGACAATGGCGTTTGGAGGCGAAGCTGCGCCAGACACATCTCCACGGATGAGGGTGCTTGGGCCACCCAGCAACTGGCCGTCGGTCAGTTCCACGACTTGAATGAGCGAGCCGTCTGCTTGGCGGATTGTGTGGAGCACTTGGCCGCCATCAACAACTTGCATGGAGCTGACGACCTCGCCGCCAACGTTGTTGGCGACGCGTCGTGCGGGGCCGAGCGATCCGAGATACGGGACCATCGAGACAACGCTGATGCTTGCGTTCGTGAAGTCTCCCTCGACAAGGTACAACGCAGCGTTGAGACCATCAGCCGCCTCACCTACAAGCGGCACTAGGCCAAGACCATCGAGCCAAATATGAGGGTCGGTTAAGGCCGACTCATACACAGCTCCTGAGTAGTTCCCAGGCCACGCCCCCGTTCGCACGTCGTCGGCTTGGTCGGCATCGCCGTGCATGGAAAATGCGAAAGCCGCGGCGTCGATTTCACCATAGTCTCCCGAGTCGAGATAGCTCTGATACGTCTCATCCTCATCCGATGGCGAAGCAGTTCGACGGTAGGCCGCTGTCGACTCGGCGAGAGTCATGTTCCGGAACGCGTTTGCGGGCCCTGGGTTGTCGTACCACGCAGCGATCGCGATCCCGAGATGGTTTCGGATCACATACCACGTTCCGTATCCCTCGACCCCGCTGGTCTCGAGCGTGAGGTTGTGAGCTGCGAGATCGGCAGTGTCAATTGGCTGGCCAGCTGCCCAGGCACGATGTGCGTTCACGGCACTCGTTTCGCTTGCCTGCAACTCCTCAAGTTGGGTTTCTGTTACTGCGGTTGCAGCCAAGGCTTCCATGAAGCCTTCGAACTGGAACTCCGCTGGAGTGTTCTCGATGAGGTATTGGATGTCTTCGCGGCTGAGGTCAAGGCCTCCGACACCTACGACGATCTCCCCCGGCGCCACATTCAGCTCATCGACGAGCCACTCTGCATAGTCCTCTGGGATGCCGAGGGCTTCTGCCGTGCCTTGAATGCTCTGGCGTCGAAGTTCAGCCTGGTCGCCCCGGTCTTGTGCCAGCGCGAAAGCCTCCGACGCGGGCAGTCCTTGGTTGAGGCCGGCCATGATGTAGGCGGCGATTTGTGGGTCGCCACCGGCGAGTGCGAGCACTTCGTCTTCGAGCTGGGCTTGAAGGTCGATGTAGGTGTGGTTCCCGACCCGGTTGGGTGTTGCTGCGAGTTGGGCATGCAACTGATCGATGGAACCGGCGTGTTGTTCCAGCTCGGCTTGTTCGATGCTGAGTCCGTTGGTGAGCGCGTACGCGGCAACATCGGGGTCAACATCCCAGGAGTTCTCGACACCGGTCAACGACACCAGCAGCGCGTCACGTTCCCGCACAAGCAGATCGAGTTCGATGTCGTTGTCGGTGCCTTCCCAACCGTCGATGAGCCTGTTCAGTTCAACTAGCCGACCGATACCGGCCACGCGCCCTGTTGCCAATGTCAGTGCATCATCGAGCGATGTTCCGGCGGCGAGTTCGGCTTGAGGGTCATCCGATTGGGCGGCAGCAGCGGCGTCGGTGAACGACACGCCGTCGCGCATCATCTGATTCGCGAGCTCGATCTGTTCGTCAGTGAGCCCAGAGGCTCTAAACGCTGCGTCGAGATCGGCGGGAACCTCACCTGTCACCCGGCCGCTCAACCCCAACGGCAACGCGTCGGTTGTCTTCAACCAATCAACCCGCCACGCAACATCGTCTACTTCGGTGCGAAGGTCGTTGGCCAGGTTCATCAATGCAGGCATTGGCCCGGTCAAACCGTTCTGACCGGCCATCCCCAACAAGTCATAGGCCCTCGTCACCAACGGCGATAATGCCACCATTGTTTCACGCGCATTTGCCGACGCCGCGCCGTAGGCAGTAACTAGCCCCTCGGCGTTGTCAATGTGTATTTTAACACGTGGCATAACATGAAAGGTAATGAAAAGCATTCAACGCGTCAAGTCCGGCAAGACATCATCGCTTAGGCTCCGCACATGTCCGCCTATGTGATTGTCCGAGTACACGTCTCCGACCCAGCGCAGTATGAGAAATACAAGGCACTGTCGCCAGCTGCCATCGAGGAGCACGGGGGCTCATTTGTTGTCCGAGGCGGAGCTAGCGAAGTCCTCGAGGGAGAACCTGACGATCGTCGCATTGTCGTCCTCCAATTCCCCACCGTCGACGCCGCGAAGGCGTTCTACAACTCCGAGAGCTACACCCACGCCCGAGAGGTCAGGGCAGGCGCCGCGGAGATGGAGCTAGTCGTCGTCGAGGGACTTTGAAAAGGGAGCACGTTTGAGCCTGTGACGGCTCGCGTCAGGTAGCCCGCTTGACTCGAATTCGTTCGCCGTCGAGTTCATAGGCGTTGAGGTGATGGATCGCTGCCTTTGCCTCACCGGCCTTTGGCATCTCGATAAAGCCGAAGCCCTTCGAAGCACCGGTCTCGGCATCGGTGACGATCGCACAAGACTGCACTGCACCGAACGACTCGAAGAGGTCTTTGAGTTCTTCTTCAGTGGTCTCGCGAGACATGTTCCGAACGATCAACTTCATGCTCCAAGGGTAGCCAGTGTTCCGGAGATGCCTAGCCAGCGGCTAGCAGCCGGGGCCACGTGCCGCGTCAATCGCCGCCCATTGCCCTTTCGTTCGCTACGCCGTGTACTCTGACAGCGGTTTGAAAACGGGTGAAACCCTGTGGGCTTCTACCACATTGTCTCTCATAGCCTGTCGAAGACTGCCGAAGGCCAAGGATCTGTCACCCTCATTAGTGACTGCCTTGGTCTTCTCACTTTTTCAGCCGATCGGTTACGCCCACTCCTGAGGTCGTGGCGGTCTGCGGCCGACAGCCGGCCATCCGGGTCGTTCGGTGACGCTGGTCGTATCGAAGTACCAGCGACGAGTAGGTGTCGTCGTGCGCGACGGAACAAGCGCATTGTCAGCCGGTCTGGAGATGGCTGATTTTGTTCGAGTCCTTGAAGTGGATCGACGAGCGATAGAAGTGGTTTCGGAGGAGTTCAAGACTCGATTCTTCATGTCTCTCGACGGCGAGAGTGTGCTCGATGTGAGCGTCGGCGAGACCGCTAGTTGACCCCCAAGCCAAGGGCAGCGCAGCTCTAGGCCCCAAGCGTTCGTCGTCGAACTATGCCGCAGCGGGGTCCTCAGCACTGACGATCTTGGAAATCGTGTTGCGGTGAAGGCCGCTTACCTCCGCGAGCTGACGTAGCGAGGCGCCATGTTTGTGCGCCACCTTGATCGCCCAGCGTTGGTTCTCGGTCGCGTCACGCAGGTCGAGCGAGTAGGCATCGACCACCGACAAGCTTGCGGCGATGAGCGGGTCATCAGACAGTGACCGCGCAACACGGCTCGCGTCAAGTGCTTCCGCTGCTTCGACGTCTTGTGGATCGTCGTTTGAGTTAGTCACGGTAGAACTCCTTCATTGCCTGAACGAGCGTGTCCTCGATCAGCCCGAGAGTGAACCTCCGTACGTCTGTTGGGTCGGTGATCACTCGGTAGTTGCGCTTCACGGTGTCGAGAAGAACGGCTGCTTGTTCTTCGGTGAGTTCGATGGAGATCATGCCGCCGAACGTACCGGAGGTCTATGACATCACAGACTACATCTTAGGCAAGTGGTACACATGTGTGCAATCAATGGCCTTGCGCGGGACGCACGAAGACCCGATCACCATCTGCTCGTCTCGGCCGGCGGACATTGCAAGCGCCTCGCGACTATTGTGGCATCCGTCACAGCATACGGAGAGTTAGTAATGACCATCCCAACCGAGGCCGTAGGAAGCGTTCCGAGGAGTCCTGAACTCCAGGCCGCAATGGGGGCCCACGCGGCGGGCACAATGGATGACGCCGAATTCGAATCGGTACTCGACGCAGCGGTGGCTGAAACGATTGGTCGCTTGGAGGCCACTGGTTCACCGGTCCTTTCCGATGGGGAGCAAACAAAGTCGAGCTTTGTCACCTACCCGCTCGATGGAATGACCACGCTCTCGCCAGAGGGCGTCGAGATCCCCTTCGACGACGGCCACACGCGCCAACTCCCCGTGCTAACCGCTGGCCCCTTCGAGTACCAGAACTTGGCAGGCAGCTACGTGGAGCGCGCCCGCAAGTTCACCGACCGGCCCCTCAAGCAGGCGGTAATTGCGGCTTCCGCGATGGGCTTGCTCTACCCGCAGTCCGGTATCGAGGGTTACAGCCAGGAGCAATTCATTAGCGATCTGGTCGATCAATCAGCCGCCGATATCCGCAGCTGCTTCGACGCTGGGGCACAGAGTGTTCAGGTCGACTTCAGCGAGGACGGCTCGCCCTAAAGCTTGACCCGTCCGGTGGGCTGCTCAGCCAGTTCATCGACCTCAACAACGCAGTGTTTGCAAAATTCAGCCCGGAGGAGCGGGCACGCATCGGGGTGCACACCTGCCCTGGCGGCGACCATGACTCGACGCACAGTGCTGACGTCGACTACACCTCGCTGATCCCGCAGTTCATGTCGCTCAACGTGGGCAGCTTCTTTATGCAGATGGCGAGCGAGGCCGACCCGACTCCAGCGTTGGCCGCAATCGCCGAACACCTCGACGATGACCAGCGGGTATTTGTTGGCGTGATCGACACGTGCAACGAATCGGTCGAGTCCGCCCAACAGGTGTGTGACCGGGTGATGGCAGCTGCCGAGCACATCCCGGTCAGCCAGCTAGGCACCACCGACGACTGTGGCTTCTCGCCGTTCAGCGACGACGTGGCGACAAGCCGCGACACCGCCTTTGCCAAGATCACCGCGCGGGTAGAGGGAACGCAGATGGCCGCCGACAAACTCGGCGTCTGACAGCTCGAGGGAAGTCTTCACGCGTACTCCGTGGGGAGTAGCCGAGGAGCTATGTTCCGATGACCGTGAGCCCCATCGACCGGGCGGCGTTTGCCTGGCGGACGTCGAAGGTGAGAAAGGTCGTCTGCGATCCGGCACGGAGTGCGGACGCGATGTGGATCGAGTCGAGCGACCGGCAGCCGGTCTGCTCGGCGATCCGAGCGGCGTCGTTACAGATGGTCGCATCTACGGCAACCAACGCGAACGCGTCGAGGTCTTCGAGGAACTGACGTTTTGCGCCAGCGGCGTCCGCTCCATCAAGCATCCGGGCGAGATTGCGGCGCACCTCGACCTCTGCCAGGCGGGAGGTAGCGAGCACGGGGTCGCTCGCAAGCAGCGAGTCAGCCGCCGCCGAGTCGTGCTCGGCGACGTACCGCTTCATCAGCGCCGATGAATCGACGTAGAGCACCATCGATCAGGACCCTCGATCCTCATCGAGGATCGCTTGCACGGAAGATGAAGCGACGTACTTGGTTGCGGCCCCGAGGGCGTTCCGCCGCGGGGCCTCGATCCACCCTTCCTCGATCCCGCGTTCGAGCGAGGCATCCTCGTCGAACGCCACCAGACGCGCAACCGGGGTGCCCCGGTCAGTGACGACGACCGATTCTCCAGCCGCCGCACGACTGACGTATTGGGACAACTTCGCCTTTAGTTCTCGAACACCAACTTCCATGTAGTCACAATAGAGACATATTGTGACTACATCAACCGCTGCTACGCAGTCAGACGCGCCCCAATTCCCTATGACAGATCGACTGTGACGGTTCCTGGCTCAGACTCGTTCCAATGGAAGTCGAGTGTCACCACCGAATAGGTGACCACACCAGATGGCGGGTCGTCATCGAGTAACGACGTCTGATCGATATTCCATGTGCTCGAGACGTGTTCAAGCTCGCCACCGTCAACGGAGCGGAAGACCCGATACGCGTGAAGCCGGAAGTTCTCCTCCGGCATATCCCACGAGACCAAAATCCCTTGGTCCCCAACCTCAACCGATGCCGCCACCGCCGATGGCGGTTCTTCGTCGGTCACCGCGGCTGTTTCATGCCACCCGACCGACAACACCTGACCCTCACCATCGACGCTACGCACGCCGTACCAATACAACTCGCCTTCGGCCAGGTCATCATCGATAAACACGCCGTTCGATTCGTCGGGGCCAAACGCATGGATCCGAGTCGCAGACGTCATCGCCGAATTCGCGGGATGCCCAACTTGGTTCGCGACGCGATGCACCTCGTAACTCGACGCACCCTCCGGTGCCGACCACACCATCTCGATCACATCGGCACTCATCGAACGCCGAGAGATCCACGCCGCGGTTTCCCTGGGACCACTTTCGGGCAGCGGTTCGAAC
>CAZLWE010000097.1:0-8012 GCA_964562985.1 uncultured Acidimicrobiales bacterium | reverse complement strand
CTGATCTCGATCGACCCGACCCGCCGATCGAGGTCAGCTAGGAGCGCTCAGCGTCCGCGACACGCTGTGCGGCAGATCCAGCAGGGAACGTCGCAAAGACGCTGAGCGCGGAGAGCACATAGGCGGCGGTAACAAAGATGTAGGCCCAGCGGATTCCTTGGATGGTCGTGGTATCCGCGGCCAGCGCGATTAGTGCGATGACGACCGAGACACCGAGGCCGGTTGCGGCTTGGCGAAGCGTGTTGAACGTCGCTCCCGCCACACCGAACTTGGCCTGGGGTACGTCGCTGATTCCTGCGCCCGACCAGGTGGCCACGGTCAGCCCAACGCCGAGTCCGATCACTAGCGAGATCGGGAGATAGCGGCTGAATGGAGTGGCGCGTTCATCGAGGAGGAAGACGAACAGGACGTGAGCGATGGCCGTGAGAAGGCAGCCGCCAGTGAGAATCCAGCGATGCCCGTAGCGGTCGGCGAGACGCCCGGTCGCCACAGAAACGAACCCGGCGAGGAGCGGAGCTGGCGCGAGCAATAGACCGACTTGGCGAATGGGAAGGTCCCACACGTCTTGGAGCAGCAGCGAGTTCACGATGAACCCGGGTACGAAGGCCAGCCCGTAGAAGGTGACGCCGAGGTTCGTGCTCGAAAACGATCGGTAGCGAAACAGATCGAGTTCGATGAGCGGCTCGGGATGTCGGCGAGAACGCCACAGCAGTAGCGGTACGAGTGCGATCCCGACGAGGAGCAGACCGATGATCCGTGGATCGGCGAGACCCCACGCGTCAGTTTGGACGATGGCGAACATCACGATGGCAACCGAGGACGTCCCGAGCACCACGCCGATGAGGTCGATACGCCCGGTTGCGGCAGGGTCTTTTGATTCGTTGAGAAGCCGAGGGCCCAGCACCAATACGAGGAGCACGAGCGGCACGTTCAGCCAGAAGATTCCTCGCCACGAGAAGATGTCGATAATTAGGGATCCGACGACCGGCCCGACCACACCGCCAAGCGCTCCCGAAGCTCCGGCGATGCCTACGGCAGTGCTTCGTCGTGAGGGCGGAAACTCGGGTAGGACCACCGCGAACCCAGCGGCGAGGATGACCGATCCGCCGATCGCTTGGACGACGCGTCCGCCGATGAGCCAACCGACCGCCGGGGATATCGCGGAAAGCACGGACCCGATTCCAAAGATGGCGACACCGGGTAGGAACACCCGCTTTCGGCCCAGGCTGTCGGCGAGCCGTCCTGCGAACATGAGCAATGACCCGACGGCAATGTTGTACGCGCCAATGACCCAACTGAGTTGGACGTCGGAGACACCAAAGTCGTCACGGATTGAGGGGAACGCGACGTTCACCGACGACACGTTGACGACCACAAAGAAGATCGCCAGGGTGGTGACGATAAGTGCGACCCACGCTTGTCGGTCGATCGGCTCAAGCTCGGGGCTTGTCGCCGAGTGGTCAGGTTGTGTCACTGCCGCGAGCCTACGTGAGGTGCCACTCGTAGGACGTGCTCAGCGCGTTGCGTTTGTTCTTCTACGGAGTTCGCTAGACGTCGGGGCTGGCCGCTCCGGGAAGTAGCTGTTGGACTTCGCTTTTCCATCTGATGACCCAGCGGCGGTGAACGCTTGAAGATCAGGTCCGACCACTCCGATCGCCTGGGAAAGCTGCGGCGACTCGACAACGAATCCAGGGTCATCATCGGGCCAGTTCGTGGAGTTCGTGGCGCTCAATCCAGTAGCTGGCGGTGCCGGGGGCGTGTTGCAAGGAATCATCACGTTGTCGACGTAGATGCCCTCGAAGTCGTTGAACTGGGCATCATTAGTATCAAAAGCGAAGACCACTTGGATGGAGGTTCCGGCGTATGCCGCGAGGTCGATCGAGATCGGCTCGAAGAGTCCTCCAGTTCCACCGTCTCTTGAGACTGCGTATTCCACGGTGCCGCTCGGCAAGATCGAGACGGAAAATTCGTCCCAAGTTCCGGAGCCGAAGGCCTCGACCTCGCGCCAGATATCGAACGAGAGAGCGCCTCCGCTAGCAGGAACCACAAAAGAAGGGCTTGTTACGGTCCCGGCGTTTCTCGTACCGGTGTTGTAGTTGCCGCCGAACCCAGTGCCGTAGTGAAGCGAGAAGGTGGGGCTAACCGATCGGCTGTTGTTGACGTTCCACAAGCCATTCCCGGCACCGGCGCCATTGTCGATAACCCATCCCTCGGTGGTTCCGTCGTCGAAGCAGAAGGTGAACGGGCATCCATTCGATGGGGTTGCTGCCGCTACGGGCTCGAGCATTCCCAGAACGATTGGCGCGGTCCATATCGCACCGGTCGCCGCCGCGGTCTTCGTCACGAATGATCGGCGGTCTGATCTCCGAGGCTTTCGTTGTGCCTCAGCTCCCTGGTCCTGTGTCCCCATAGGTGATTCCAGTCGACCGGATCGTCTGAGATGTGAGTTCGATCTACCGATTCTCAATGCCCCCAGACAGCGGCGTCGGCCGCTCTCGATCCCTCGAAGGCCGGTCTACTTCTGGGCCACGATGGCGATCAGGTTGCCGCAGGTGTCGTCGAAGACGGCCATGATCGCGGTGCCGACGTCCATTGGCTCCACGGTGAACTCCACGCCAAGCTCGGTCAGTCGAGCATGTTCGGCGGCGACATCATCTACAGCAAACTGCGCCATCGGTATGCCATCGGCTCGAAGCGCATCACGGTAGGGGGCAACGGCGGGATGGGCTGATGGTTCGAGCAGAAGCTCTGTACCGCTCGCGTCGCCAGCAGCCGTCACGGTGGTCCAGGAGTGCTCGCCCATTGCGATGTTGTGTTTCACCTCGAAACCTAGGGTTCCGGTGTAGAACTCGAGTGCCTTTGTTTGGTCGTCAACGAAGACGCTTGCGAGTGAGATGCGCATGGATATCTCCTGATGGTGTGGCTCTGCGACACCTTTGCATACCTGCGACTGCCCTTCCTTGATGTGCTTGGAAGGTTCGCTCGGGCAGGCACCCGACTGAGGACGTATTCGTTCCTAGGCAGAGCCGGCCGGTGCAACCTCGTGGCTGCGCCACTGGCCGTTCGACAGAATCACGCCGTCGGCGCAATGGGTTTCGATTGTGCCCGAACCGAACTGCTCGTCGTAGAGCCTTCGATAGACACCGCCGGCTTCTACGAGTTCCTCATGGGTTCCCGACTCGATGATCTGGCCATGGTCGATCACGTGAATCACATCGGCTGATTGAATCGTCGACAAGCGGTGCGCGACCGCCAAGGTGGTTCGTCCTTCGACCAAGTCGCCAAGGGCGGATTGAATCTTTCGCTCACTCGCGGTGTCGAGTGCGGAGGTCGCTTCGTCGAGCACCAGAACTCGCGGGTCGTGCAGCAGCACCCGCGCGATCGCGACCCGTTGACGTTCACCGCCCGACAATCGGAACCCGCGTTCGCCGACCATCGTGTTGTAGCCGTCGTCGAACTCCATGATGCGGTCGTGGATTGCTGCAGCGCGGGCGGCCTGTTCTACTTGCGCGTCGGTTGCGTCTGGCTTGCTGTACGCGATGTTGTCGCGAAGTGACCCGGCGAAGAGGTAGCTCTCCTGGGTGACGAACCCGATCGTGTCGGCGAGCGATACAAAGGACAACTTGCGTAGATCGACGCCATCGATACTGACCGTGCCAGTGGTCGGGTCATAGAGGCGAGCGATCAAACTGAGCACGGTCGACTTCCCGGCGCCCGATGGGCCGACCAGTGCCACCAACATGCCCGGGTGAGCGTCCATCGAGAACGACTCCAGCGATGGAGCCGCTTCGTTCGCCGTGCCGCCGTATCGGAACGTGACATCGTCGAAGCGCACGGTCCCTTCGACGGCTTCGGGTTCGAGATTGATCGGGTTATCGACTTCAACAATCTCGGGTTCCGTGTCGAGGTACTCGAAGATCCGTCGGAACATCGCCCGGGACGACTGCAACTGCACGATCGTCTCCAACAGTCGAGCGACCGGGAAGAACAGTCGGTTCTGCAAGGTCGTCACCGCCACGATCGTTCCCGCCGTCAGACCCGTGTCGCTATTGAGCAACAACCCCGCCACGAGATAGACGAGGATCGGTGCCGCGCCGAGGAAGACGAGAATTACGGTGAAGAAGCCTTGGCCGATCGCCTGCTGGCGACTCGTGACATCAGCTAGCCGTCGATTCGCTGCGGTGAACCGGTCGATCTCGAAACGTTGTCGGCCGAAGAGCTTGGCGAGAGTAATACCCGACACCGACAAGGTCTCCTGGGTGACCACACTCATTTCGGCCGTGGCGGCTTGGGCTTCGGCGGTCAGCTTCTCGCGTTTGCGTCCAACCCATCGCGTCGCCAATCCAAAGACGGGGATCGTGGCCAAGGTGATGGCGGTGAGCGCGGGCGACAACACGATCATCGCGATGAGCGCGCTGACGAAGGCCACGCCGTTCCACAAGATGTTCGACAACGTGGTCGTGACTGCCGTTTGGACCCCGCCAACGTCACTGGTGATTCGAGATTGCAGATCGCCTGTTCGAGCACCAGCGAAGAAGGACAACGGCAATCGCTGGAGGTGCTGGTAAAGGTCATCGCGCAAGTCGCGGAGGACCGTTTGGCCGAGTCGGTTTGTAAGGATCGTTTGTGCGACACCAAATACACCGCTCAGCAACGCGACCGCGAGCATGATCGCGATGAGTGTGGTGAGCAGGTCGACGTTTGGTGAACCAGTGCCAGGAAAGAGCGCGTCGTCGAACACGCGCTGGGTGAGAAGCGGATTCACGATGCCCAGGCCGGCGCTAACCAAGACCACGGCGATAACGAGCGTGACGCGAAAGCGATGCGGAGAGAACAACCCAACCAGGCGGCCCCACGTGAACGATTCGGGCCCATTGGTCGTTGCCGGTGCGGTCATATCTGAACGGTACCGGTCAAACGCGGTTCCCGCAGTGCGCTACTCGTGCTCGACCGGCCGGTGGTTTCGCTGGCAATAGCCGGCGTATTGCTCCTCCGATGGCCGCTCCAACAACGCCAGCTTCTAGCGCCAGGTTGAGACCGGCCTCGGCCGCGGTGCTTCCTGCAGCAGGTCTCGATGAAGCGGCCACGGCGAGCAGGACTGAGTTGTTCTTCTGCGCCCTCGCAGCCTTTGTCCACCCGTCAATGCCATGGGTAACGGTGGTCGGCTACAGGGTGGCGTCGAGCGCTCCCACGAGCTGATCGATCTCATCGGGTGAGTTGTAGTGCACGAAACTCAGACGCAGGACGCCCGGGTCGAGAGCGATGCCCAGCCCTTCGAGCACCCGAACGGCATAGAAGTCACCGGCGCTTGCCATGACGTTGTGATCAGCGAGCTCTGCCGCGACCTCGTGAGGATTGCGGCCGGTCACGAGCGCGACCGTGGGCACCCGATTCTCGAGCGTGGTTGGACCCACGACCCGAACCCGGTCGTCGCCATTCACAAAGTCCATCAGAGGTGCGAGCAACATAGTCTCGTGTGTCCGGAAGAGCTGGTGGACTCGACGAGCTCGTTCCGCTGGAAGTGCGCCATCCTCGAAGTGGGCTTCGTGGACCGCGTCGATGTAGTCGACGACTCCGTTCATCGCGGCAACCTGGGCGTGGTCTGGCCCGGCGGGAACGAGCCGCTTGTGGATCTCGCCGTCGTTGAAGAAATGGCTCTGATTCGGGAGAGCATCACAAACCGAGCGGCGCACGGTCATCACACCCTGATGTGGCCCCCAGGTCTTGTATGCGGAGAACAGGTAGACGTCTGCACCGAGAGCGGCAACATCGGGCAGCCCATGCGGGGCGGCCGACACGCCATCGACCACGGTGACCACGCTGGCCGCCGCGAACTTCGCGCAGATGTCGGCGACAGGGTTCTCGTAACCCACGATGTTCGAGCAATGTGGGAAGGCCGCGAGTTTGGTCCGCTCGGTGATGAGGTCGTCCAAGTCAGCGGGGTCGAGCATGCCGGTATCGGGGTCGATACCCCATTCCTTCACGACGATGCCGCGATCTGTGAGCCGGCGCCACACCCCTGAGTTCGCCTCGTGGTCCTGGTTGGTCACGATGATCTCGTCGCCATCCACCCACCCGGCGCAAAAGGCCTGCGCGAGCACGTAGGTGTTCTGTGAGGTGGACGGTCCGATGTGCACCTCGTCGGGCCCAACGTTCAATGCCCCGGCAAGTCGGCTGTAGGCATCGTCCATCTGGCGGCCGCCTTCGGATGAGGCCGGGTATGGCGCGTACGGCTGGACCTTGGTCTCGGTATAGAAGCGGTGGAGTCGATCGACCGTCTGGCGACTCGGGTACGACCCGCCGGCATTTTCGAAGAAGGCCCAACCCTCGAGGCTGTCCTCGGAGAACGCGGGGAACTGTGATCGAACGAAGTCCAGGTTGAGGGTGGGTTGGTTACCGCTCATGGCGCAAGCGCTTGCCAGGTCTTCGCAACCTCTTCGCTACCGAAGATTTCTACTTGTCCTGGTCGACCCCAGATCCACAGGAGTACCTCTTCGGCCTGGCCGCGAACGGCGGCGTCGCCCTTCGCGTGTTCTTTGGTGATGGTGACGTTGGGTCCATCGTCGCCGACGATCGTCCACTCACCGACGGTGTCAGTGCAATGCAGATGCAGCGATTGTGACGGGTACGTGCGGCCCGGACGTCGTGACGAGAACTGGAGGCCGACTTCGAGATATTCGTCGATTCCGTCCGCAGCGATCTCGGGATACAGCGGGTCGATGTTGAGCGCAGCGCTCTGGGCATCCCAACGATGGAGCATCGTCTCATGGGTCATGCGACGATGCCAGAACGATGCGGTCTGGTTGTTGCTAGCAAAGCTCCATGCTGGGGCGTCGGGTTCGGCAGCGGTCAGTGCTTCGAGCATGGTGGCGCGAACGCTGGCCGCCCACTCGAACAACTTGCTGGGATCCTCCGGTGGTTCGGGGCTAGCGGGAGCGGTCTTCTCACCACCTGTAGCAACGTTGGCTGCGGCGACGCCCCACACGAAACCTTGATGAGCGACGAGGTCGCGCATCGTCCAGCCCGGACACACCGCAATCGGGTTGTCCTGGGGGACCGATGCGGCCGCGGTCAGCAGCTTTTCGCTGTCAGATTCGATGGCGGACAAATAGTCAGTCTTATCCATGGCCTCAGCCTACGTCGCCAACTCGCTGCGCTCGTAGCTCGCACGCCGGGGCCATGACGGCTGAGGTGCGATCTTGCAACAATAGTACGGTTTGGATACTATATAAGTATGGCAAGCAAAACTACGATCAACTTTGACGACGAGATGGAAGCCGCGCTTGCCGAGCTCGTGGAGCACGACGGTACGAAGACGCTGGCGATCAAGCGCTCACTCCTCGCCGAAGTAAACCGTCGCCGGAAGCGTCAGGCGATGCTCGGTCTCATCGCAGCATGGGAGGACGAGCAGGGCCCCATCGACAAGGAGCACCTCGACTGGGCCGACGCCGTACTCGACCGACAAGGGGTCGACCGTTGATCGTCGATGTCACCCCGTTCATTGTTGATGGTGAGCGAGTGAACTCGCGCTTGTGGGCATTGATCAAGCGCAGCCTCGAACGCGGCGGCGAGATTCATACCACCCATCCCGTGTTGGCTCAGGTGTGGCGTCAGCCAGGGCGACAAGCCAACCTTGCTCGAGCGCTTCGGAACTTCGACATTCACGCCCTCGACGACGCAATCCCCGTCGGGCTCAAACTGGCCGAGTCCGAAACGTCCGACGTCGTCGACGCGCATCTGGTGATCGTGGCCGAAATGCTCGGAACCTTCGTGCTCACTGGAGACCCCCACGACATGGCAACGCTAAGCGCCCGATACGAGGCCTACTAACGCCACTCACTTCGTTCGCTAACCAAGTTGCTCGCTTAGAGCTCACAACTTGCGACGGTAGCCCAAGTGGCTCCGCCGGGCTGGGCGGAAAGGAGCCCCACCGGCCAGCTGCTGCCAAAACGAAAGCGATACCGAGGTAGTTCGCAGCTGCGAAGCCGGTGCGGGCGGCTGGTGTGGACCCC
>CAZLWE010000096.1:0-8292 GCA_964562985.1 uncultured Acidimicrobiales bacterium | reverse complement strand
GGGTGGAGCGCGAGCTCGAGGCCGGTGCCCGCCGTGGGCGCGACGGCAGTCGATCAATGCCCAACGAGATCGAGGTACGCGTAAACCCCGCCGATGCCGCCGTCTTAGAGCAAAGCACCGAGCAGATCGAGAAGCGTCTACTCGCGAAGGCCCGAGACCACGCTCGAGAGCTTGGTTTCGCGTTCGAGGGTCCACTCATCGTCACCGTTGCTGCTACCGACGAGGCGATCCGCGGAACGATCGAGGTCTACGCCACCACCGAACACTCCATTGCCGGTATCCCACCTGGAACGCTTATCTACCCCGACGGCTACCGCTATGAGCTCCTTGGGATCCCAGCCGACGGCATCATTCTCGGTCGCGACGCAGCGTCTGACATCGTGATCGACGATGACCTAGCTTCACGGAACCATGCTCGCCTCCGCCCTTCAGGTCGTGGCTGGATCGTCGAAGATCTCGGCTCGACCAATGGCACCAGGGTGAACGGCTTTCGTAGCAACGCGCAGCTCCTCCTCGATGGCGACAAAGTCACCGTCGGGGCAACCGTCTTCACCTTCGACGCCTCCTAACCCATGTCAGACGCCGCACTCACTCTTCTCCGCATCGGTCTGCTCGCCTTCCTGTACATCTTCTTTGCCTGGGTGTTGTGGTCTGCGGTGAGTCAACTTCGTAAGCCTGCGACGGCCACAGCAGCGGCGCCCGCGGCAAAGAAGGCGGCCCCGGTGGCTCGAAAGCAGCCCGAAGCGCCGACCGGTCAGGTCACGATCATCGAGCCAGCCGAGCTCGCCGGCTCGTCGATGCCGATCGGCGACGAGCTCACCGTTGGTCGAGCTGCGAAGTGCACGTTGACCCTCGACGACACCTATATCTCTTCGGTGCATGCGAGGATTGTGTGGCGTGACCGCAAGTTCGTTGTCGAAGACGCGGGTTCCACGAACGGCACCTACCTCAACCAGGAGAGACTTGTGACACCTGTAGTGCTGCGAGCTGGAGATCGCGTCCAGATCGGCAGTACGGTTCTGGAATTCTCATGAAGACGACCATCCGCTGGGGATACCAGACCGATGTCGGCAGGGTCCGACGAGCAAACCAGGATTCTGTGATGGCGAATGGCCGACTCTTTGTGGTCGCCGACGGAATGGGTGGTCACCAGGGTGGCGAGGTTGCATCGGGTATCACCACGACTCATTTCGTCGAACTCGGCAGGGTCGAAACGGTTGAACAGCTCGAGCAGGCAGTCGTGGACGCCAACACGAAAATTCGGGAGCGAGGTGCGATCGAGAAAGATCTCGATGGCATGGGAACCACGCTCGTCGCGATCGCCGTCCTGCCAACCGAAGAACCCGGCGGTCCGCTGCACTTCGCGGCGGCAAACGTCGGCGACAGTCGCCTGTACGTGTTGGAGAACGGATCTTTGCGGCAGGTGAGCGTTGACCACAGCCTGGTCGAGGAACTTGTGCGCGCCGGGCAGATAACCGAGCAGCAAGCGCTACGCCACCCGCAACGAAACGTCGTGACTCGGGCGCTCGGGGCGGACTCGAAGGTAGATGTTGACACCTGGGTGATTCGATCGCAGGTAGGTCAGCGCTACCTGCTGTGCTCCGATGGTCTTGTGAACGAGGTGTCGAACGACGAGGTGATCGGCGTCCTCAAAGACACGCCGTCGCCAGCCGATGCCGCAGCGGAACTGGTGACGTACGCGAACAGTGCCGGCGGGCGAGACAACATCTCCGTGTTGATCGTCGACATCGTCGAGTCGAGCTGATTCGACCCTCGGGTCCCGATCTGATGAGCTCGAAGCGCAACCTCGAACTCGCACTTATTGTTGCCGCAGCCGGTATCACCGTGGGCGCGTACGTGCTCGCGAGCCTTGGGCGGACCGCCACCATCCCGGTCGACCTACTCCCGTTCTTTGGCGTTGTGCTGGGGTTGATCCTCGTCGCTCATGTGGTGTTGCGGCGCTTCGCTCCGCTGGCCGAACCCCGCATTCTTCCCGTGGTCGCGTTGCTCAACGGCCTCGGCTACGTATTCATCGCACGACTGGCCAACGACATCCCCGATGCCACCCGGCTTCCGGGCCTGCAAGCGGTGTGGACCGGAGTTGGAATCGCTGCGTTCACAGCCACCTTGGTGTTCATCCCGCGCATCAAGGAACTCGACAAGTACCGCTACATCATCGGTATCGCCGGCGTCGTGTTGCTGCTATTACCGCTGCTTCCCGTCATCGGACGCGAGGTCAACGGCGCACGCATCTGGGTGCGGGTCGGGCCGATCAACTTTCAACCCGGCGAGTTCGCCAAGATCGCGCTCGCCATCTTCGTGGCCAGCTATCTCGCAGAGAAGCGCACCATCTTGCAGGAGACCCGATTCGCTGTTGGCCCGCTCACCTTCCCCCAGCCCAAGCACCTCGCGCCGGTCATGGCGGCGTGGGGAGGATCGCTGCTTGTCATGGTCTTCGAGAAGGATCTCGGATCGTCGTTGCTCTTGTTCTTGGTCGTCGTGATCATGCTGTGGGTAGCAACGGCGCGACTCAGTTATCTGCTCACCGGGGTACTGCTCTTCGCTATCGGCGGCACGGTGTCGGCGATGGTGTTCAACCACGTCGACCGTCGCCTTGACGCGTGGCTCGACCCGTGGGCCGACCCAAACAACCTCGGCTTCCAGCCGCTGCAAGCGACCTTCGCTCTCGCGAACGGCGGACTCACCGGCACTGGCCCCGGTCGGGGAGAACCGTTCCGAATCCCGGAGGTTGAAACCGACTTCATCTTTGCGGCAATCGGTGAAGAGCTCGGCTTGCTCGGGTCCACCGGAATTCTGATGGCGTTCATCGCGATCGTGGCCGCCGGGCTGCGCATCGCGATCGACACCCCCGACGACTTCGGTTCGTTGCTGGCCACCGCGCTAGCGACCCTCATCGGGATCCAGGCCTTCATCATCATCGGCGGGGTTATCCGTCTCGTTCCGCTAACCGGCATCACGCTGCCGTTCGTGAGCTATGGCGGGTCATCGCTCGTCTCGAACTACGTGCTGATCGCGCTATTGCTGCGGATCTCCCACGACGGTGCCGACCGACGAAGTCGACAACCAAACGATGACGCCCAGCCGACGGTGGTGGCATCGTGAGCAAGCAAATAATTCGCCTCGGTATCGCCTTGATGGTCGCGTATCTGGTGCTCTTTGTGCAGTTGAATCGGCTCCAGTTCTTCAGCGCCGAAGCGTTGGAAACCCACCCCGCGAATAGCCGCCCACTGGTCGAGGACTTTGGCGCCCCACGAGGCGAGATCCGTGCGGCAGATGGCACGGTCATTGCGCGCTCCGTCGATTTAGAGGAGGGCGTCGTCGAGCGTCAGCGTGAGTACCCGCTCGGAGAGCTCTTCGCTGAAGTCACCGGGTTCGTCAGCTTCGACGCCGGAGCTGATGGTCTCGAGGCCACCTTTGACGATGAACTACGCGGCGAGCGCAATGCCCTTTCCGATGGCCTCACCGAATTACTCGGCGGTGCGTCAACGACGGCCGATGTGAACACCACCCTCTCGGTTCAGCTCCAAGAGGCTGCCCGAGACGCACTCGGCGAACGAAACGGGTCGGTAGTCGCCCTCGATCCGCGAACCGGGGAGATCCTGTCGCTGTGGTCATACCCGAGCTACGACCCAAACGCTCTCGCAAACGTCGACAACGCAGCGGCTCGGTCCGCTCGACAGGACCTACTCGCCGACCCGAACAACCCGCTGCTCCCTCGCACCTACCGCGAGGTGTACTTTCCTGGATCGACCTTCAAAATGGTGACGGCTGCGGCAGCGCTCGAAGAAGAGATCGTGACGCTCGATGTGCCGACCTTCCCCTCAGTCGATGCGTACACCCCACCGCTAACCAACCGTCCGTTCGGCAACTTCGGCGGATCAACCTGTGGAGGTCCGCTTCGGGACCTCGTTCGAGTGTCGTGCAACTCGGGGTTCGCGCAACTTGCCGTCGAACTGCTCGGAGGCTCCGCGCTCATCGAGACCGCTGAGGACTTCGGGTTCAACGACACGCCGCCGATCGATTTACCCGGTGCTGCCGAGTCGGTTATGCCGACCGATTTCGGTGCTGCCCTCGGAACCAACGTTCCCCTCGCCCCCGAGCTCCTCGAACAGTTCGTGGAGCTTCCCGACCCCGTTCCCCTCACCGACAACATTCCTGCGCTCGCCCAATCGTCGAGTGGGCAGTTCGACGTGCGTGCGACACCTCTACAGATGGCCCTGATCGCGGCAACGATCGCAAACGATGGTGACGTGCCGAGCCCCCATGTGGTTTCGAGCGTGGTCGACAGTGAGGGAGCGGTCATCGACGAAGGCGACACCGACCCGTGGCGCAACGCAATCGCCCCAGGCACGGCTGCACAGCTACGTGAGTCGATGCTCGGCGTCGTCACCAATGGGACGGGTCGATCACTCGCTGTCGAAGGTGTGGTGGTCGGAGCAAAGACTGGTACGGCCCAAATCGCGGAATCCCAGGAGGCCACGCACGCATGGGTGATCGCCTTTGCTGGCGAGACCATCGAGCAACCAGAACTGGCCATCGCGGTCATTGTTGAGGCTGATCTCGCGCTCGGTGAGCAGACCGGAGGCCGGGTTGCGGGGCCTGTCGCGCAGGAGGTGATCACGTCATGGATAGACGGAAACGCGCAGTAAGTGGTCGCTCGATCTGCGATATGTGGCGACCTCAGATACTATTTACCGGCTATGTCTGACGACGCATACGAGGTACTTTCCGGCCGTTACGAGCTGCACCGACGGCTCGCATCGGGTGGTACAGCCGATGTTTTTCTTGCACGGGATCAACTCCTCAACCGACCGGTTGCGGTGAAGATCCTGAGTGCCACGCTGTCCGAGGACGAAGAATTCGTTCGACGACTACGCCGCGAGGCACAGGTGGTTGCCAGCCTCAACCATCAGAACATCGTTGGTGTGTTTGATCAGGGTGAGCACGAACGAGCACCATTCATCGTGATGGAGTACGTCGAGGGAAGAAGTCTCGGTGACATCTTGCGCAGCGAAGGGCCAATGCCGGCCGACCGCGCTGCCAACATCACCGTCGACGTGGCTGCCGCCCTCGATGCTGCTCATCGCCAAGGCATGGTCCACATGGACGTAAAGCCCGGCAATGTCTTGATCACCGAGGAAGGCCAAGTGAAGCTGGCGGACTTCGGAATTGCGAAGGCGTTGATCGGGAACGGTGAAACCGATCTCACCTCCGAAGACGGCACCGTCATGGGCACAGCCACCTACCTGTCCCCAGAGCAGGCACAGGGTCGCAAGGTCGGACCACGAAGCGACGTGTACTCGCTCGCCGTGGTCTTGTACGAAATGCTGACCGGCTCGGCTCCATTCGGCGGAGACTCGCCAGCTGATATCGCCCGTAAGCACGTCGAAGCCGCTCCCCGCCCTCTCCGCGAGAGTAATCGTGACATCGCCGAGTCGCTTCAGGCCATCACATTGAAGGCTCTCGCCAAGGACCCAGCGAAGCGCTACCCGACGGTTCGCGACTTTGCCGCCGACCTGAAGCGCTACCTCGGTGGTGCCCACAGCCTCGGCAAACAGTCCCCAGCAGCCGCAGCTGCAGCCACACCTCCAGTCGTGCGTCCGGTTACGGGCCGCTCCACGCCGCCCGAACCCGACGCGACGCAGGTGATTCCCACCCAGGCTCCTGCCGCTACCCCGCCAGCCGAGCAGGTCGTTCTTGCCACAGCACAGCCCGCGCCACGCCAAGCCGTTCCTGCGCACGTGCAAGAGCCCGTGGCGGTAACCGCTACGCCAGTACAGGACCGTCCGGCCGCTGAGCCAGCACCCCCGAGTCGATCCGACGACACGTGGAAGCGCAACGCATTATTCTTCGTTGCCCTGCTCGGTTTGCTCGTGCTGTTGGGCTTCTTGTTCTCTGCACTTATCGACGTGCTTCGCCCCGACGACAACGAGCTTCCTCCGGTCGAAGACTCATTCGATCAGGAAGAGACCGTTACGGTCCAGGACTACTTCAACCTTGAACGCGACCAGGCGATCACGATCATTGCCGCAATGGGCCTTGATCCTGTGGTTACCGCCGAACCGAATACCGATGTCGATGACGGCCGCGTGTTCCGTCAGAACCCGGTAGCTGGCGCCATCGTTGCCGCTGGGTCGCAGATCGAGATCACGGTCAGCCAGGCCGATGGCCAGATCGAAGTTCCTGCGCTTGTGTCGCTGAACAGCGACGAGGCCGAACGCAGGATCCGACAACTCGGATTTACGCCCGATATTCAAGAGGTCGACAACGACGTCTTCGGACCTGGAGAAGTGATCAGCCAGATTCCGCTGCCAGGTGTGCCTGCAGAACGCGGTTCGGTTATCTTCATCGAAGTATCGCTCGGCCCGAGCGAACGGACGATCCCGGACCTCGCTGGTACTGACTTCAACGACGCACTTTCTTCGCTGTTCGAACTCGACTTCCGAACCACGGTGATCGACGAAGCCGATCCCGAGATAGAGGAAGGCCTCGTGATCCGCACCGAGCCGGAAGCGGGCTCCTTGCTGCGCGGTGGCGAGATCGTAACGATTTTCGTGTCGAGCGGGGTCGAGCAGATTCTGGTGCCACGGGTAGAGGGCCTTCTCGCCGATTCGGCTCGTCAGTCTCTGATCGCGCTTGGCTTCGAGGTCGCGGAGAGCTTTGAAGCGGTCGATGACCCTGCCCGGGTAAACACTGTTATTGCCCAATCGCCGCCACCTGATTTCGAGCTCGGAGCAGGTGAGACGATCACCATCGTCATTGGTAGTGAACCCGAAGTCGATGACACCGCTACGACGGTCCCGCCGGTTGATGACGATGGCACCGCAACGACCGAGGCACCAGCGGACACCACCACCACAACAACAACGACGACAACGACCACGACGACGGCACCCGACGACGACGGTACTGCTGCGCAGTAGGCCCCTTGTCGGGCTAAGACGCTCGGCTCAAGAAGTTCTGGATCAGATCGTGGCCGGCGGCGGTCAGGATCGATTCGGGGTGGAACTGCACGCCTTCGATGTCGTGTTCGCGGTGGCGTAGTCCCATGATCAGCCCGTCGCTCGACTCGGCGGTTATTTCAAGTTCGTCTGGAACGGTGGAGCGGTCGACGATCAACGAGTGATAGCGGGTTGCCTCGAGTGGGTCGGGCAATCCGGCAAAGACCCCACTGTTCGAGTGGCTGATCATCGAGGTCTTGCCGTGCATTACCTCCGGCGCTCGAACGACGGCACCGCCGAACACTTCGCCGATGCACTGGTGCCCCAAGCAGACGCCGAAGAGCGGCCGCTTACCGATCGAGTCGGTGATCAATGCGTTCGAAATGCCTGCGTCGACCGGAGTGCCCGGACCAGGGCTAATGAGGACGCCGTCCGGGCCTAGGGCGTCAACGCCCCCCAGATCGATCTCGTCGTTTCGGCGAACGATCGGTGTTGCCCCGAGCTGACCGACATATTGCACCAGGTTGTACACGAAGGAGTCGTAGTTATCGATGACAAGGATTGTCGTCATGGCGATAAACGCTATCGCTCCGCGACGGCAACTTGAGTGGGTGAGAGGTACACTTTGGCTATGTCCAGTCCGAAGAAGCGCCGTGTCCAGGGTGGACGGGTAACCCCGAAGGGAACCCAACCGCACAACAGCCGACCGGTAGAGACGGTTCAACAGGTGAGTGCTGAGCCAAGCCCATCATGGGTGACCTGGCTGATGTTCAGCCTGTTTGCCATTGGCATGCTCGTCATCTTCTTCAACTACACCCGGGTGTTCTTCGACACGCACAACGGGTTTACGTTGCTCGGTTTGGGATTCATTTTGGGTGGCATTATCACCGCTACCCGTTTGCGCTAGACAATCCTGGGTTTCCTGCCTCGATTGCCACCGGGCCTCCGTTTGGGTTTGGCTACAAATTACATTGATGTAGTTACCCACAGGTTTCCACAGGCTTTGTGGAAAAGGGCGCTTTTCGCGATGGCGGAGTGTGGTTATGCACAGAAATGCTTTGGTTGTCCACAATCGTCGTTTCGACGAGATCTGCTGCCGTTGGGCATTGGTTTGACAATTGGTGTTGTTTTTTCAACGACTTGCGTCTAACAGCACTGACAGGTTGTTGTTCATGTTGTCTATGTTGCCTGATTTGTTCCACAGCATGGATTGGATTTCCCGTACATACACAGTTCAGATGGACTGTGTGGAAAAGGGGCTGAAAACTACGCCCAAGTTGGCGCGGGCTGAGCGGTGTCGCTATGCAGGGCCCGATTTTTGACTGTTGAG
>CAZLWE010000095.1:0-8371 GCA_964562985.1 uncultured Acidimicrobiales bacterium | reverse complement strand
GTCAAGGTCAATTTTTCCTGCCGTGCCAACGCTTGGTCCACCATCACATCTCTCCTGGTTTCTTATAGATCTCGATTCACCACAGGCACATCATCGCCGCACCCGCTTCGATTCCTAACCTACTCGACGATACCGACCATCTCAGCTGAGGACCAAGGCGCCTTTGAGAGCGAAGTGGAGCTCTTTAGCCGCTACTAGCTCGCCAAAATCGCTAGGGGCCTAGTTTCACCGCAACACAGAACTGAGCAGCAAGCTCGTCTCCGAGTTGATCACGCCGTCGATTGAACGAATCCGGCCCAGCACTCTGTCGAAGTCAGGTAACGAACTCATTCTGAGCTCAGCGACGAGATCCCACCCACCGTTCGTCGTGTGGAGCGCGTGGATCTCTGGAAAGCCACGTAGCTGCTCAATTACTTCCGCCGTCGATCGCCCCTGAACCTCGACTAGTGCTACCGCTCGGAGTTCGCCATCATCGTGGTCATCGCGGATACGGACGGTGAACCCCTGAACGATGCCTTCCCTGGTCAAGCGATCCAATCGACTGTTGATCGTCGCTCTCGAGACTCCCAGCCGGTTTGACAGCGAGGTCGCTGACGCTCTCCCATCGACGCGAAGCTCTGCAATCATCCGCCGATCGAGGTCGTCAAGGTCACGCATCTTGCAAATCGTACTCTTTGACAACGCGATTTGTCCACTTCGTCAACGCTTTTACTACGTTTTGGCTATTGAGTGATCATATCGTCAGCCCGTACTGTCGAAGAGAGATCACATTCGAAGGGGTAGACAATATGGTCCAGTTCGTAGGCGTCAACAACATTCGCTCATGGGTTAGCCAAACGGGCGTCGTCACGATACTTGAAGGTCTGATCGAGTACATCGAGAACGACTTCCGACGATGGGAGCAGTTCGACAAGACCCCTAGGGTCGCGAGCCACTCCCACTATGGCGTTATCGAGCTGATGCCCACGAGCGACGGCGTGACGTACGGTTTCAAGTACGTAAACGGTCACCCGATCAACACGAAAAGGGGGCTGCAGACCGTCACCGCATTCGGGGTTCTCGCTGACGTAGAGAACGGCTATCCGGTCTTCCTTTCAGAGATGACGATCCTCACTGCGCTCAGGACCGCAGCGACTTCGGCGATCGCGGCCAAGCTCCTCGCACCCGCCGGTTCCGAAACCATGGCCATGATCGGGACTGGTTCACAGTCAGAGTTCCAAGCGCTGGCCTTTCGCGCCGCTCTGGGCATCAATCGTCTCCGGATCTGGGATACCGATCCTGATGCTATGACCAAACTAGTCGACAACATCGAGGATCTAGGATTCGACATCGCGATTGCAACGAGTGCGCAGGACGCGCTGCATGGGGCACAGGTCATCACCACCTGCACTGCCGACAAGACAAACGCGACCATCTTGCACGACTCCGCTGTCGAGGATGGAACTCACATCAACGCAATCGGTGGGGACTGTCCCGGAAAGACGGAACTGGACGCCAATATCCTCAAGCGAGGCGAGGTCTTCGTCGAGTACCCCGAACAGACCCGCATCGAGGGTGAGATCCAGCAACTGGAAGACGACTTTCCCGTCACCGAATTGTGGCGCGTCCTTACTGGAGAAACTTCGGGCAGAACCTCACCGAATCAGCTAACCATATTTGATTCGGTCGGGTTCGCTATAGAGGACTTCTCCGCGCTCCGATACCTTCGGGACTCAGTCGCCGACACCGACCTTTACGAAACTCTCGACCTCATCGCCGAGCCGGGCGATCCGAAAGATCTCTTTTCTCTCCTAGACGCAACAAACAAGAGTGAGGTGAAGACATGAGCGTCCAAGCTCCGTCGACGGTTGTGCTCGTTCGACCGCACCACTTCGCGTTGAATCCTCAAACAGCCGCAGACAATAGATTCCAAGCAAAGGATCACCCGCTAGCCGCCGATGAACTTGCCCTGAGGGCGTTCGAAGAGGTAACGAGTGTTGCCGCAGCTCTAGAACAGCGCGGAACAACTGTCCTCCTGTTCGATGACGACCGAACCGATCGGCCGGACAGCGTCTTTCCAAACAATTGGTTCTCCACCCACTCTGGCGGACACATGGCGTTGTACCCGATGTACTCCCCCAACCGCCGGCTTGAGCGGAGATACGACATAGTTGCGACGCTCAAAGATCAGTATCGCGTACAGGAAGTCCTGGACCTATCCGGACTGGAACAGGACGACATCTTCCTCGAAGGAACGGGTGCCATGGTGCTCGATCATGGTGCCCGGATCGCCTATGTGTGCGAATCCAATCGCGCCAACCCAATAGCATTAGAACGTTTCTGTACGCGATTTGGCTACGAGCCGATGGCGTTCGCTGCAGCCGATCAGAACCGTGACCCCGTCTACCACACCAACGTGATGATGTGCATCGCAACCGATCTGGTCTTGATCGCGGACGACATGATCGTCAGCGACGAGCGTCGTAAGGAAGTACTTGACCGACTTGCTCAGCACAATCGAGCCATCGTTTCTCTCAGTGAAGATCAGATCGAGGCCTTCGCTGGCAACGCAATAGAGCTCGACGGGACACAAGGCCGCTATCTCGCGATGTCGACTACTGCAGCGAAGTCCTTGTCGGACTCTCAACGGAGTGCTATCGAGGAATCGTTACCAATCCTCGAAATCGACGTCTCCACAATAGAGTTAGCGGGAGGGTCGTTGCGTTGCATGCTCGCCGGGGTCCACCTCGAACGGCGACCAGTATCGGCGGACGTGTAATCCGGTGACCGCGTCCCCCGTCTCAAGCCATGAGATTGAAGATGAACTTGCTCTGACGCCCTACCAGGACGAGCTGGTGACACTTCTCGGGACGCTCGTTGATGTCATGTTCTGTGTCAAGGACGCGGCGGGAAGATATCTGGAGGTCAACGAAGCCTTCGTCAAGCGAACCAGTCAAGCGACCTTGAAAGCGGTCATTGGCAAAACCGCTCGAGATCTATTCAACTCCGAACTGGCAGAACACTACGAAGAGCAAGATCTCCACGTCTTCAATACAGGTGAACCGCTTCGCGACGAACTAGAGCTCATCCGACGCCCAAACGGCGCACTTGGTTGGTACCAGACGACCAAATTGCCGATATTCGATGCGACCTCTATACGCGTAGTAGGGCTTGCAAGCGTGAGCCGCGATCTCAAGACTCCTACTACAGAGAGCATCGCGTTAGAGAGTTTGCAGCAGGTCGTCGCCCACGTCCGCGAGAATCTCGATCGGATCATCCGTGTGAGCGACCTAGCCGAGGCTGCCGCATGCAGTCCCGATCAACTCGACCGTCGCATGAAACGAGTCTTTGGTCTCTCTCCCAAGCGATATATCCTCCGGACCAGGGTGGATCAAGCCGCTCAGCTTCTCACCGGCAGCGACCTCCCAGTAGCGACGATCGCTGCGATGACTGGCTTCTACGATCAATCCGACCTGACCCGCCGCTTTTCTCGGCTGACCAACCAGACGCCAGCCCAGTTCAGGGCCGCATCTCGTCCATGACTCGCCTCATCAATCACCTTGCCCTTGGACAGAACCCACCCTCGCGGCACTGGGATTCATACAAGACACCAGGCTCCTAGCCGCCCACACTACAGTCGTGCCTGAACTAGAGAACATTGAACACGCCGACCCTCTGGCCGGCGATGACTTCATCGAACCAGCCATCGAGTTAGTTGCACACTGGCTTCGCCGTGCCGCAAAGCTGGAAACCTCCGAGGACAGGAAAACGTCGTCTCAACTCCGGGCACTAATCATGGACGACTCCGGAGTCGACTTCGTCATGCAGTTCGTCGACCGGGTAGCCCGACCGGAGCACAATGCTGTCGCCGCCACACAACTGAGTTCGCTTATGGGACAGGCATCGCTGCCTCAGTTTCTCTCGCCAACAGATCGCATACTTCTTCGGATCGGCGGCCGCATCGCACCTCTATTCCCATTCATCGTCATGCCCTTGGCTGCACGACGAATGCGAAGCATCGTCGGCCACCTCGTAGCGCCCGCCGAAAGTACGAAACTCAAAGAACACCTCAGCCGGCAGCGAGCAGCGGGCTATGCGGTCAACGTCAACCTTCTCGGTGAGGCAGTACTTGGTGAAGCCGAAGCCGCCACGCGACTTGACCAGCTCATCGCGCTTCTCCAACAACCAGACATCGACTACGTCTCGGTCAAAGTGTCGGCTGTAGCATCTCAAATAAGCCATTGGGACTACGAGGCGAGTCTTGTCCGCGTCATCGAGCGCACTGAAACGCTTCTCGACGCCGCCAGCAGCGTGTGCCCACCAACGTTTATCAACTTTGACATGGAGGAATACCACGATCTCCATCTCACAGTCGACGCATTCAAGGCAGCGCTTAGCCATCCCTCGCGGGTGGGCACGGACGCTGGGATCGTCTTGCAGGCGTACCTCCCGGACATCCTCCCAATCCTCCGAGATCTCACCGAGTGGGCGAACGACCGGCACGCATCTGGTGGCGGAACGGTCAAAATCCGCCTCGTCAAAGGGGCAAACCTTGCAATGGAGCGGGTCGACGCCGCTCTACATGGGTGGCCTCAAGCGCCTTACGAGACCAAGATCGAGACCGACGCCAACTATCGACGCTGCCTTGACTGGCTGCTCACACCTAACCGCCTGGCCGGGGTACGACTGGGACTCGCCAGCCATAACTTATTCGACGTCGCATGGACCAAGCTGCTTGCCGAGAACCGTGGGGTGTCGTCACGCGTCCAATTCGAGATGTTGCAAGGGATGGCCTCGGCGCAGGCCAAAGCGGTAGGCGAAACCACTGCCGACGAAGCACATTCCAACATGCTGCTCTACACACCATCGGTAGCAAGGGATGACTTTGATGTCGCGATCAGCTATCTCTTCCGACGCCTGGAAGAGAACGCATCGGACGAGAATTTCATGCGCGCTCTATTCGATTTGGCTCCTGGGTCCGAGCAGTTCGAACTTCAAGCCGACCAATTCAGGCGCGGTACAGCAATGCGCAACGAAGTTTCCGTCGGACCACGACGAACTCAGGACAGAGGCCAGGCCGAGACCGGCTCCGTTACCGAAGCCGGGTTTCACAACGAGCCGGATACCGATCCAGCCCTTCTTACCAACCGGCAGTGGATCTTGGAGACCAGCCGCCTCAAGCCTCGCCCTTGTCGAGAACCACTATTGGCGGACGCGGCAGTCGTGGCGGGAGCGATCGATTCCGCGCGGGTTGCAGCAACTCCATGGGCACGAACAGATCCAGCGGACCGACGAAGAACTCTCCATCGGGTCGCCGAGATCCTGAGCGAACGTCGCGGCGAGTTAATCGCAACCATGATGAGTGAAGCCTCCAAAACAATCGCGGAAGCAGACGTCGAAATCACTGAGGCCATCGACTTCGCAAGATGGTACGGCGATCGAGCTACCGATCTCAATTCGGTTTCGGGAGCGACCTTCACACCGCTCGGTATCGTCTCTGTGATTCCACCATGGAACTTTCCAGTAGCAATTCCTGCAGGAGGTGTGCTCGCTGCGCTCGCTGCGGGCAACTCTGTGTTGTTCAAACCAGCGCCCCAGACGCCACGATGCGCCGAGATCGTCGCAGAAGCCTGCTGGGACGCAGGGGTACCCAGAAGCGTCCTCCAGTTTATGCGGGTCCCAGACAACGAACTCGGCAGGCAAATCGTCGAAGCAGCCGACGCCGTCATTCTTACCGGCTCCACAGAAACCGCCGACCTGTTCCGATCGTGGAACCCCAAGATGCGGCTCATGGCAGAAACGTCAGGAAAAAACGCTCTTATCATCACCCCGAGCGCTGATCTCGACCTCGCAGCACACGATCTTGTCCGATCTGCTTTCGGCCACGCAGGACAGAAATGCTCTGCCGCCAGCCTCGCAGTCCTCGTGGGCGACGTCTACCACTCCGACCGCTTCAAACGACAACTCGTAGACGCCGCACGCAGCCTCACGATCGGCTCCCCACATGACCTGAGCACCGACATCGCGCCCCTCGTCGATGGAGGCAACGAACGGCTAATTCACGCTGCCACCGCGCTCGAACCCGGTCAAGACTGGCTGTTGAAACCCTCAATCGAGCGGAACACCATGACACCAGGCATCCTCCAGGGAGTCTCTGTCGGATCATGGTTCCACCGCACAGAGTGCTTTGGACCAGTTCTCGGGCTGATGCGCGCCGCAACGCTTGACGACGCGATCCATATCGCAAACGGCAGCGACTTCGCGCTAACCGGCGGCATCCATTCTCTAGACCCCGCCGAGGTCGAACAGTGGACCGAACAAATCGAAGTCGGGAACGGCTACGTGAATCGGCCGATTACCGGTGCGATCGTCCAACGGCAGCCGTTCGGAGGATGGAAGAGAAGCTCCGTTGGCCTTGGAGCGAAGGCCGGAGGTGTCAACTACCTCATGCAGCTGGGCACCTGGCAGCCCGCGTCGGCCAACGACGACTACCAAGAGCAGTGGGACAACCACTTCTCGATCGAACACGACGAAACCGCGCTGGCGTGTGAGGCCAACATCTTCCGCTACCGGCCGTTGAAAGCTATTGGCGTACGAGTTGGCCAACGAGCAAGCGACGATGACATCGATCTTATTCAGCTCGCAGCCCGTGTAGCTGGCGTCGCGGTACATCTCTCAAGCGAGAGTGAAGAGCCATCTCTAGAGTTCATTCGACGGATGAGCGAATGGTCGATCGAACGCATTCGAGGCGTCGGTCACCTCTCTGACAACGTGTATGCCGAAGCTGCTCGGGCTGGGATCCATCTCATCGATACGCCAGTGACTCCCGCTGGTCGTCTCGAGCTTCAGCATTACTTGAGAGAGCAGGCCATGTCGGTAACGCTTCACCGCTTTGGCAATCTGGTCTCTTCTGTGCTTCAGCGTTAGCCAAGTAGTCGCTGGACCGATGGGAGCCGACAAGGCCAGAAGCGGCCAGCGCCGAAGCTTGACATCGAAAGTCTCCTTGATGCAACCCGATGTTTGCCGCTGTGCTGTTGCATCTGTGTTGCATGGACCGGCTTCGCCACCCTCGCCGTCGAGTCGATCAACCTCAGCCAGCATGGTGATGCTCATGGATGGAACCCGAGTGGCCTCGATTCGGGACCTCGGACTCCAGCAGCTTCACGACCCGGGGCCTTCGTTGTCGCTCGCTCCCGCCTCGAGGAGTCGTGCCAGCATCGGCATTGCGACGTCGACGTCTTCGCCGGCTGCGAGGCAGCGGCGCATGTCCTTGACCGGCATGCCGGTGAAGGTGATTCGCTCGGGTGGCATCGGCCAGTTCTCGGTCACGAAGCTGCGGCCGGTCGAGTGATTGAGGAACTCCATGAAGGTGTCGAGATCCATGCCCTGCGCCGCGACCATGTCGCGTACTTCCATGAGGAGACCGAAGGTGCCGATGGCCATTGCGTTGTTGCCGAGCTTCATGACTTGGCCCGACCCGACAGGGCCGCAGTGCAACACGGTGCCCATCGGCTCGAGAACTGCGCGGCATCGGTCGATGTCGGCTACCTCGCCGCCGATCATCAGCGTGAGCGTCCCGTCGACGGCTACTTTCACCATGCCACTGACCGGGCAGTCGAGAACCTTGATGCCGGCGTCGGCAACCTCGACTGCAAGTTCTTTGCAGTAGGTGGGCGAGACCGTGCTCATCACGATCACGGTGTCGCCGGGTGACATCGCACCGAGCGCGCACCTGGGACGGCACTTGGGCGATGGCAGCGTTGCAGATGAGCGCATCGATGCGAGGAACGATCTCGAGCAACTCCGCTGCGGCTTGCGGACGCTGCCGAGGGACGCGAGATCGAGGTGAACAAAGGAAACCTTGACATCGCCGCCGAGGGCAGCTCGCAGTCGGGCCATCGCGACCTCAGAGCGCTCAGCGCTGCGGTTCAACATGACGACCTCAGCGCCCTTGCTGGCCAGGATGCGCGCCGCTTCGAACCCCGTCCCTGAATTCGCGCCCGAGATGAGGAAGGTCTTGTGGTCTTGCCGGCCGAGACGGTCCGGCGTCCAGCCTGTCGGTCCGAATACTGTGTCGGCCATTCGTGGTTTCTCCTTCGTTGTTTGGCCGTTTGGTAGCGACGCGAGTCGCGTCCCTCAGCCGCCCGCTTCATCGATGAAGCGTGTCAGGTTCTCGACCGCTTGGACGAGAAAGTGCGAATCAGCTGATAGGACCAGATCTTGTAGATCATGCTTTGGTCCTTCGTCGTTCTCTACTCCTGATGGCCTGCGCAAGAAGTACCTGGTCGCACGCGACAAGCGCCTACGGACCGATGGCAACGACGAGTACCGACCGGCGCCAACGAGACCTACTGAAGCGCGCCAAGCGCATGGTCGACAATTCTCGACGTGT
>CAZLWE010000094.1:0-8549 GCA_964562985.1 uncultured Acidimicrobiales bacterium | reverse complement strand
TCCAGCTGTTGATGCACCGGCCCCTGCGGCTCCGGCTCCGGCTCCTGCGGCTCCGGCTCCAGAAGCTCCAGCTGTTGAGGCTCCGGCCCCAGAAGTTCCAGCTGTTGAGGCTCCGGCCCCAGAAGCTCCAGCTGTTGAGGCTCCGGCCCCAGAAGCTCCAGCTGTTGAGGCTCCGGCCCCTGTGGCTGATGCACCGGCTCCCGAAGCTCCTGCTCCGGCCGCTGAGGTCGAAGCCACTGTGGTCGAGGCCCCCGCACCTGAGGTGGTCCTGGACGACGGTGTTGAGTCCGTGACCATTGGTGCTCCTGCAGCCGCTGCACCTGCAGATGACGCCGCAGCAACTGCAGTCGGCGGCATCATCGAGGACCAAGGCGGCGCCCAGGCTCAAGCCGGTACACAGAACATTGGTGTGGCGTCCGCCCAAGCGAATGCTGGAGCGCAACTCGCGCTCACCGGTACCGATGCCTGGAAACTGTTCGTGATGCTGGCCATCACACTTATGGCTGCGGGCGTTCTGTGCATGCGCTGGGGACGCCTGATCTAGATCCCCCCGACCCCTTCAATTGCGACTCCCTTCGCCTCTGCCCGTTGGACAGGCGAAGGGAGTTTGCTGTTTTGCTGGCCGGTTAGACCGAAGCTACGAGTCGACCGCAGGGACTTGTTGGGTTACGCAGTGGATATTGCCGCCGCCGAGAAGGATCTCTCGGGCGGGAACCCCGATCACTTCACGATCGGCGAAGAGTTTGTTGAGTACGGCTTCGACCTCGGCGTCGTGGTCGTCGTCGAGTAGCGGGAAGATGAGCCTGCCGTTGGTGATCAAGAAGTTGGTGTAGGAAGCGGCCAGTCGCTCACCCGCTTGGCGAGACATGGTGTCCGACTGCTCGACGCCCGCGGCCTCCTCATCGGTAATGAAGAGTGGCCCAGGCATTGGCAGCTTGTGCACCGTGAATGGGCGACCTTGCGCGTCGGTTTCTGATTCGAGAACATCGAGAGCGTCGCGACAGATGGCATAGACAGGGTCGTCGGGATCGTCGCACCAGGTCAACACGACTTCGGCTGGTCGGATGAAATGCAAGATGTTGTCGACGTGGCCGTCGGTCTCGTCGTTGTAGAGCCCGTTCGGTAGCCAGACGACCTTGGATACGTTGAGGTACTCGCCAAGGAACGCAGCGATCTCGTCCTTGCTTAGGTCAGGGTTGCGGCCGGGGTGGAGCAGGCATTCGGCGGTGGTGATGCAGGTGCCTTCGCCATCTACATGAATCGCGCCGCCCTCAAGAACGAGCGGTGCCCGGTATCGGCCTTCGCCGCGCATGTCGAGCAGTTGCTCGGCGAGCGCGTCGTCTTGGTCCCAGCTGTCGTAGAGGCCGTTGACCACCCCGCCCCAGGCGTTGAATGGCCAGTCCACGCCGCGGAGGTCGCCGTTGTCGTTCACGACGTAGCTGGGGCCGATGTCTCGGAGCCAGCTGTCGTCGCTTGGGATAGCAACGACGTCGACGATGTCGGGAAGCATCTCGCGAGCGGTGTCGAAGTGCTCGGGGGAGACGCACATGATGACCGGCGTCGCGAGGTCGATGGCCGCGGCGAGTTCGGCGAATGCCTTCTGCGCCGCTACGCCGTTCTCGCGCCAGTTGTCTGGCCGATGTGGCCAGGCCATCAAGATCGCTTGCTGCGGTTCGTGCTCGCCTGGCATGCGGAAGCCGTCGGCGCGTGGGGTTCCGGTGAGTGGAGTGCTCATTCGCTCGGGGTTTGTCCGAGGATCGGCCCGTACAGTTCTGGACGTCGATCTCGAAACAGGCCCCAACTGCGGCGGTAGGTGGCCGTGGCATCGAGGTCGATCTCGGTGACCAAGATCGCTTCGTCGGCGCCAGCTTCGGTGAGCTTTGCGCCGGTGTGATCGGTGATGAACGACTTGCCGTAGAAGGTGGTGGTGATGCCGTCGTCTTCTTCGACGCCCACCCGGTTCGAGGCGATGACGGGCAAGATGTTGGCTGCAGCGTGGCCCTGCATGACGCGTTGCCAGTGGTCGCTCGAGTCGAGGGTTGGGTCCTGTGGTTCGGAGCCGATCGCGGTGGGGTAGAACATGGCTTCGGCGCCGAGCAGTGCGCATGAGCGTGCGGTTTCGGGGAACCACTGATCCCAGCAGATGCCGGCACCGAACGTGCCATAGCGCGTTTCCCACACGGTGAAGCCGGTGTCGCCGGGGGTGAAGTAGAACTTCTCGGTGTAGCCGGGGCCATCGGGGATGTGGGTCTTGCGGTAGTTGTGCATGACCGTGCCGTCGGCGTCGATCATCACGAGGGAGTTGAAGAACGTGTTGTTGTCTCGTTCGAAGTAGCTGATCGGGAGCACGACCTCGAGTTCGGAGGCCAGCGCAGCGAAGCGTTCGATCAGCGGGTTGTTGGCGAGTGGTTTCGCGAGGTCGAGGTTGTCGTATTGCTGGGTCTTGCAGAAGTAGGGCGTCTCAAAGAGTTCCTGAAGCAAGATCACCTGGGCGCCCTGGGCGTGAGCGTCTCGTACGGCCTTCTCGGCCTTGGCGAGATTGGCGTCGATATCCCAGCTCATGGCGAGTTGGGTAGCAGCGAAGGTAACGGTGCGGCTCATGATGCCCCACGGTAGGGGCAACGTTCAGCAGTGGTCCACCTCGCCAGTGAGCGAGTGGACTCCTCGTCGGAGGATTCGGCCACGCAGCCGGATCATGCGAAATTGTGGTGTAGTGGCGTACCCGAACTTCTAGCTAGGAGGCACCGCGTGCCCTTCACCCAGATATCAATGACTGAAGGTAAGTCGGTCGAGTACCGCACAACGTTGATGGAACAGGTCTACCTCGCCATGCGTGACACGATCAATATTCCTGAAGATGACCGGTTCGCGACGATCTCCGAACACAAACCTGAGAACATCAACAACAGCGGAAGCTACCTCGGGATCGATCGTTCTGAGGACGTCATCTTCATCCAGATAGCCCTCAATCACGGTCGATCTACCGACCAAAAGAAGGCGCTCTACGCCAAGATTGCCGAACGGCTGAGCGACAGTCTCGACGTCCGTCCCGAAGACATCGTGGTCAACCTGGTCGAGGTGCACCCCCAGGACTGGTCCCTCGGCAACGGCGAAGGCCAGTACGCCTGAGGTACAGCAGAGAGGAACCTAGGGGCCTTGAATGTCTAGCTCCACTAACCACGGTAGGCCGTTGCGTCGGAGGTATAGGCCGAAGGCGAAGAGTGCCACGGTGAGGATCGTCAAGAGTGCGAACGTGAGGCGGTTTCGCGGACGGTCGTTGTCGAGATCGCCGACTCGTGCGGGCTCGATACTGTGCACCAATGTTTCGTTGCCTGCGCCCGCGTTCCAGTACAGGCGGACCAGCATTCCTTCTGGAATTGCAACCGGAAGCCAACGGCTGCCGAGGCCCCGGCCCACTTGGGAGAGCATCTTGGTCTTTGTTGGGTGCTTCGACTGATTCGTCTCGGCGACGAGTACCTGTACTCGGTTTTCGCCAAGCGGATATCGGTGCTGGTACCACCAGTGCCCGAAGAACAGGGCAAATGCCACCACGAACGTGACGGCGGCGACAAGCAAGTGTGTAATTGCAGAGCTGTTGACGGTGGCGCCGAAGGACAGCGCAGCTGCCGCTATGGCGACACATGCGCCCACCCCGAGATCAGAAGTGTGGCCTGGCTGTTCGAGGAGGCGGTTCCGTTGACGGGTTGAGAGTTTGCCTGCGCGGTTCGCCTCGAGATCTTCGGCGGTGAAACCGAACCTGACCATCAAGTCTTCGAGGATCAGATTCGGGTCTCCGAGCCGTTGGATTTCCGCTCGTAGGTACGCGATCTGGTCGCTCGTTGCTCGTAGCGAAAAGTCATCGACGAGGATGCTGACGCCAGGGGGAGTAAGGCTGAGTGCTTGGCGGCCGCTGACATAGGTTTCCGACAGTTCGCCTGCGCCCTGAGCCTGGTCTCGCAGGCCAGAACTCAGCACGAAGTAGGGTTCGCCATCGTTGATCCTGGGGTTCGACTTGATGAGAGGCGCTGGTGGTCCGCCATCTCCGCCATCGAGAAGCGAGACATAGAAGTGAGACTCCAAGAACCGGTCCCAGTCCGGCTCTTCGCCGTCGCCGAAACGAATTTCATCGTTTGGCCGGTCCGGCGTGTGGAGCGAGTCACTCATGACTCAAGCATGACGGACCCACGTTAGGTCAACAAGAACCAACGGGTTCATTTAGCGGCGTTGCCGACTCAAGGCGCCGGGCGCATCGTCCGAAGTCAGGGCATGACAGGAAAACGCAAAGCGGTGGTCAAGGGCCTCACGAGTCCGAAGAACAAGCGACGAGCCCAGGTGGCCAAGAAGCTCGCCAAACAGGCGAACGCCGGGGTCGACGGCTGCACCGGGATGGGTTCGAAGCCCAAGCGCTAGCCACAGACGATGCCCAGGCTCCGTGCCTGACTGCTTGGGGTGGCGCTGGACTTGGGGCAAGCTTGGGTTATGGCGAATCCCGGAGCGGCCCGTAGCGATGATCAGACCTTCGTTGATGACATCGAGGGGTATCCGGGGACGCTCAGCGTCGCTCCAGGGGAGAAGCTCGACTTGCACGTGTCGACTCGGGCCGCGTCGTGGTCGGTACGCATTGAGCGTTGGGGTGGCGAACGAGTGGTCGTCTACGAAGAGGCTGGCCTGCCTGGCGAGTTTCACGAGCCGCCAGCGGACGCGGACGCGAATGGTTGTGGTTGGCCTGTAGCGCTCGAAGTGAAGGTGGCCGACGAGTGGGCGTCGGGCTTCTACCTGGTGACCTTGACCGCCGATGGTGCTGACCCGGCACGGGCCGTTGCGCATGCGGGCTTCGTCGTCCGGGGTGCGGGCGCGTCGATGTTGTACGTGCTGCCCACGAACACGTGGAACGCGTACAACACCTGGGGCGGGAAGAGCTTGTACACCGGCGGCACTGCGGTGTCGTTTCACCGCCCGGTAGCCCGGGGGATGTTGTGCCGACCGGCGCCACCAGATGACGAGCGCGACGATCGCAAGTCTCGCCCCACCCGGTTCGGGGAGATTCCCGACGCCGATGGTGAGGCGTTCCAGGAATATCGGACGGCCAAGAACTATCCGTCGGGCATTGGCTCGACCGGCTGGTATTCACACGGCCGACGTTTCGTGGAGTGGGCCGAGGGCGACGGGTTCGCGTTCGACTACGCAGTCTCTTCGGATCTCGAGACGGGGCCGGCTTTGCTCGATCGTTACGAGACGGTGGTGCTCGTTGGCCATGACGAGTACTGGTCTGGGCCCGAACGTGCTGCGCTTGAGCAACACGTGGCCGGGGGTGGGCGACTGGTGTCGTTCTCGGGCAACACCATCTTCTGGCGAGTGCGACATAGTTCGGGCATCAACTCGGGGCCGACCATGGTCTGTCACAAGTATGCGAGCCAGCCGGACCCCGACGACCCGGCGTCGACGGGCGATCAGGCCGAGAACGACCCGCGTCACCCGGGGCCGGTCACCGGCATGTGGGCCGATCCTCTGATCGGAGAACCGGAGTGGACGCTGCTCGGGGCAGGCTCCGCGTTTGGGTTGTATCACCGCTTCGGGCAGGCAACACCCCAAGGTGTCGGCGGGTACTTGGTGTCTCGTCCCGACCACTGGCTCTTCGCCGATACGTGGCTTCGTTATGGCGACGTCGTCGGGCGTGACCACGGGATCGTCGGGTACGAAACCGTCGGTTGTCCACTAACCCTCGACGACTACCACCAGGCCCAACCCAGCGACGATGCCCTACGGCGAGGTGTGCCCGAGTCGACCGAGATCGTGGGTTGGGTGCCGTCGGGGAACGTCGGCGTGGGGGAGTATCCAAAGTCGATCGCCGCGCTCAGCGACCAGGGCGACCTCGAGTTCATTGCCGAGCGCGTGTTCGCCGATGACCCCGACCCGTTGCTACGAGCTCGCAACGGAAACTCGGTGATAGCAACCGTTGGCGACAACGTCGTCACGATCGGCACAACCGACTGGGTGTTCGGGCTCGCGGACGATGAGCAAGTCGCGCAAATCACCCGCAACGCACTGCGGGGAGTATGAAGCTCAGCTGCGTCAGCGTTGTTACGACGGTGCGGTCGTCCACTCGCTGGCGCCGCGCATGTAGACCTCGGTTCCGATCGGATGAGTCGGTTCGGTGTGTTGAGTAGCGACACGGTCGACCCGATTACGTTCAGGTCGACATCACGCTCTTCGAACGACGACGGAATTAGTGGGCGCTCCGCTTTCCGGTTGTTCCGGTTGCTCGTGGTCTGGCCAATCATCGCATGTGTCGAGCTGACCGAGCTCGATTTTAGATTGTAGATGTGGTTGCCACCGGCGACAAGATGACGACCGCGGTGCCGCCTGGGCGTCGATACGACTGACGGTCGGTGTGGTTGTCGAGTTCTCGCCAGCGCTGCCAAAGGCGATCGTGCTCCTCGCCTTCGGCGGCTGCTCGAGCGATGACGTCGACTTTCCCGTGTGGGAGCGTAAGTGTGCCCCGTTCGTCGGCGAGGAGGTTGAGCCACCACTGAGGCTCCGCCGGGTCCCAACCATTCATTGCAAGCGTCACGTAGTCGTCGCCATCGGTGAAATAGGCGATCATCACAGGCCGGGGTTTTCCGCTTTTGCGGCCGATCGTCGTCAGTTCGGCGAGACCCTCCTCGTCGATGGTGTATTCGCGCAGGCCAAGGCGGCCGTTGCTCCAACGAAAGAGTGCCCGATGAGCCCTCCACGCGAACCGGATCACGGGACGGGGTGGCAAGAAGGCTTGTTCGCTCACGTGGCCATCGTATCCCGTTCAGCTCGGCGCTTGCAGGGAAGATGTGTAGACCGTTCCAAAGGCTCAGGCAGCTGTAGCTGTCCGGCAACGACTCAATGATGTTCCAGTATGGGTCAGCACATCTGGTAGCAGCGTTCCCTGGCTTCATCTTCGCTTGGACGATCGACCGAAGTACTACACACACCGCCCATACATCCAGAGCTGACGTCATCAAGCCACGTTGGAGGAGCATTGAGCTGCTCCTCTAGAGCTAACCGGTGGGGGTATGATCTCGCGCGTCGTACAGATGGTATGCAGTTGAGAAAGTATGGGGCGATGAAGGCACGCAAATTGTTGCTCGCGGTTGCTCTTGGGATTGTGACTCTTGCCCCCAGCGCCCCAGCAGCAGCACAGGGATCCGCTATCACGTTCGACCAGGCCGATGGTCCAGACGGCGCGTGCGAATGGCGAAACAACTCTGGCGTCCCATTTGAACTCTCGATCGACGGTGGTCCGGGCGTGATACATGACGACGGAGCTGTGATTCCGGTGCCGCAGGGTTCTTCGGTTCGCTGGCTCCCGGAGGAGCGAACCTTTGGAAGTACTGCGATCGGCGTGATCCGTGAATGTGAGGTCGTTGTTGCACAAGAGTCCACGCCGGAACAAGAGTCCACCCCGGAACAAGAGTCCGCCCCGGCATCAGAGTCCACGCCGGCAGCGGAGTCCACGCCGGAACCAGAGTCCGCCCCGGCATCAGAGTCCACGCCGGCAGCGGAGGACAACAGCAGCGGTGGCATTGGAGTGCCAGTGATTGTGGGAGCGGGCGTTGTCATTTTCGTTCTCGCCGGGGCGGTCTGGCAGCTCCGGTGACTCATCTGAGCACCCAGTGATTCGTCGGACTGAAATGGGTCCCCGTGTGGTGAAGAGCCGAGCAGGGGAGCCCCCGCCCTAGAGCATGCGTACCGGTTCGACCCCGGCTTCAGCCAGGTGCTTGTCGAGTCGTGGGGCAAGGTGGCGGAGTTTGTGGCCTGGGACCCGAGGGTAGAGGTGATGTTCGAGGTGGAAGGTAAGGCCACATCCAATCCAGGAGATGAACCTGCCGCGGAGGGTGATCGTGCCGTTGAGGACGTTGTCGCCAGGATCGCTGTGGACGAGCTTGACCCCAACATATGGAAAGGACCAACTGCCGAGAACGATCAAGGCGATGTAGGTGCCAAACGCGGGGTACCTCCACCCGAACACGAGGGCAGCAATTACCATCGATTGCGCCCAGAGGGCCTCTACGACAACCCACGCTCGGCTGTAGTGCTTGTAGAGGGGGCCCTCACCAAGTGCTCGGAGATTGCTGAACTCGTCGATATAGCCTTCTGGGTCGACGCGTGTGTGGAGCTTTCGGTGGTGGACCTGATGGGTCTCTCGAAGAGTGTGGCCGCTCTCGAGAGCGAGAGCGCCGGTTGCGCTGAGCACGAGGCCATGAATTCTGTCGGGGACGCCGAGGCTCTTGTGGATCAGGTCATTGGGGTGGACCGTAGCGACCTCGATTAGCCGCTGAAGTGTCGTGCGCGCCATAGGGGAGTCTCGACTGTTTGCCAGGACCGCTTAAGGGTCATGTGCGCCCATGTTTGTGAAACGACGGCGCTGCCTTTGAAGCGGCGAAGACGGAACTCCTTTACCACGGAGCAATTAGGCCCAAAAAGAAGAAATCCCCGACCCCGCAACTTCGTCGAGGAGCCGGGGATTTTTCGTTGTACGCCCCCCGGGACTTGAACCCGGAACCTGCGGATTAAGA
>CAZLWE010000093.1:0-8909 GCA_964562985.1 uncultured Acidimicrobiales bacterium | reverse complement strand
GTCACCGCCCTCAACCAGCTGGATCTAAGGATCCAGGAGGGAACGATCATCGTTCTACTCGGCCCCAACGGCGCGGGAAAGACGACCGCCATTCGAATGATCACCGGCGCACTCGCCCCCCACGAGGGAACATCTCGAGTCTTTGGGCTCGACCCCGCCGGTCCCGATGGGGAAGAGGTTCGACGACGCTGCGGCGTGGTGTCGGCCAAACCTTCGCTCTATGACCGGCTAACCGGCTGGGACAACCTGCGCTACTCCGCCGAACTGTACGGTCTCGCCAAGAGCGACAACACCGACAAACGAATTCGAGATGCCGCAGGGACATTCGCGATCGATACCTTCCTCGACCATCGGGTCGGTGGCTACTCGACTGGCATGAAGACCCGTCTTGCGCTTGCGCGAGCGGTGCTTCACGATCCCGACCTTCTTCTTCTCGACGAGCCGACATCGGGCCTCGACCCCGAGTCCGCCCTCGCCGTGCTCGAACTAATCCGCGGCATGGCCGGCACGGGGCGAACCGTGTTGATGTGTACCCACTTACTCCTCGAAGCCGAAGGCCTCGCCGATGAGATCGTGGTCATGCAGTCAGGTACCGACCTGCGTTCGGGTCGCCCCGCAGACCTCATGGCCGAGTTCTGGCCGACCCCGCAGGTGAAGATCACCTCCACGATCCCTGAAGGCCTCAAAGTCGCTCTGCAGGGCCACGGCGAGGTTCTGGCAATCGAAGAGGCGGGCGACGCCATCGTGGTCGACCTGCACACCGAAGACTCGATCCCGTCGATCGTCGCGGAGCTGGCCAAGCGCAAAGTGCCGATCTCGAGTGTGGTCCCGGTGCGGCCGTCGCTTGAAGAGCTGTACTTCGCGATCCGTCGTGAACATGGATCGACCGAAGGTGAACTCGCCCCACCAGGCGGTGGCAGTGGCCGTCCAACCCGAACCGACGAGTCCGCCAATACCAGGCTCAAAGCCGCATAGGGCAGAGGAGATACGACATGTTCAACCTCAACTGGCAGCGAACGATGACCGTTGCTCGCACCGACCTGAAGAAGCTCGCCCAATCCAAAGACTTCTGGATTCCGATGGCCTTTCTTGGGTTTCTGTTCTTCGTCCTTATTCCAGGGATCTTGCTCAGCGCCATTACCGTGCTGGGAAATGTTGAGTTGGTGGCGAGTGTCTCCGAGACCCTCGACGTGCTCCCCGCAGCCGCTCAGGCCGAAGTGCAGGGCTCGAGCCCGGAAGGTCGAACCGGATTCACTATCGCGGTGTTCTTGATGGCTCCGATCGCGGTGATCGTGCCGCTCACGATCTCGACCGCCGTCGCAGCAGCGACGATCGTCGGCGAACGTGAACGAGGCACCGGCGAGTTTCTTGCGAACTCACCCGCAGGTGTCCAAGAGATCTACATCGGCAAGCTCATCGCCAGCCTCGTACCCGGCTACCTCACCGTCGTGGTCGGCTTCACTCTCTATTCGCTCATCGTGAATATCCTCGTCGGCCCGGAGGTCGGTGGCTGGTTCTTCCCGACGATGAGTTGGTGGGTAATGATCCTGTGGGTGCTCCCACCGTTCCTCGCACTGTGTCTCAGCCTCGTGCTTCGTCTGTCGGCCCGGGTGCAGTCGACGGCTGCTGCCCAGCAGGCATCGGGGCTTATCTCGCTGCCGTTAATCATGATCGCCTACAGCCAGGCCACCGGTACCTTGCTCGGAGCCTCGTGGCTACCGTTTGCGATCGGTGGAATTGCCTGGGTGATTGCGCTTGTCAGTCTGCGCAGCGGCATTAAGTCGGTTACCCGGGGACGTCTGCTCGGCGTTGCTGGAACGGTTTAGCGGCCATAGCTAGCGAGGACGGCGCGCATTTTGTCGCGGTACTCGCCAGCCCTGCGGATCTTGAGGTCTTCATAGCCACGGACGAGATCCGGCAGTTCCGCTATCGCGACCGCGTCGTCGAGTCGCTCAGCGCTCAGCCGCCCATAGACCTGGTTCATGGCTTCGAGGTACTCGCCGGGTAGCGCTCGCTCGAGGGAACGCATTTCGCTAGGACCGAACGGATCGAGTCGGGTTCCGCGGAACCGCTTGCCCTTGGCAAGGGTCTTGAACAACTGGGTAGAGGTCTTTGCCGGGAAGCCGATCTTCGATGACAGGCCGAGGGTCTTGAGCATCGGCGGGTGCAACATCCACGTGGTCGCCGCGTCGGGTGCGCCAACTTCTTCTGCCGCTGCTCGAGCTTCGGGCAAGAGCATCAGGCGAGCGACCTCGTATTCGTCCTTTTAGGCCATAAGCCGGTGAAGGTTTCGCGCCACGGCGTCGGTCAGTGGACCCACGGTGCCGCTGGCCAGGCGTTCGGCCTCGACGGCTTTCTCAACCCCATCGAGAAACCGTCCGGCGTAGCGGACGTCTTGGTACGAGACGAGATCGCCGACCAGCATCTGGAGAAGGTCGAGTAATTCGTTCGTGCCCGCTGTAGACGCTACGAGTCGTCGCGCAGGGTCTTGAGGAACTCGACCACTTCGTCGCGTTCTTTCGTGCGTTTGAGTGGGGGTAGCGCGTTGATGAGTTCCCAGCGGTAGCTCTTCTTGGTGGCGAGGCGACTGTCGAGCACGGCGACCACTCCACGGTCATCGGCAGACCGGATCAAGCGGCCGGCTCCCTGAGCGAGCAGCATCGAGGCTCGGGGGAGGTCGATCTCACCGAACGCGGCTCGCCCCACCTGGTCTCGCCGAGCTTGAAGCAACGGGTCGTCGGGGCGCGGGAACGGGATGCGGTCGATGATTACGCAACTCAACGTTCTGCCTGGAATGTCTACGCCCTGCCAGAAGCTCATCGTCGCGAGCAGCACCGACTCCTCGTCCTCGAGGAACTGGTCGACCAGTACCTGTTTGGGCGAGTCCCCCTGGGCGAGCAGCGTGTAGGGGAGTCGATCGATGAGGTATTCCTTGGCCAAATTCATGGAGCGCCACGAGGTGAACAAGGCGAGCGTGCGCCCGCCGGCAGCCATGATGAGGGCTTCGACTTCGTTATGCAGCGAATCGCGGTAGTCGTCGTGACGGGGATCGGGCATGGTCACGGGGCAATACAGCAAACCGGCCTGCTCGAAGTCGAATGGGCTGCCCACATCGATGACGTCGAAGGGCGTGTCGTCGCCGAGCCCTACCCGCGCGGAGAGGTTCGCCGGAATTGTGGCGCTGGTCATGATCGCCGTTCGGGTGCCAAACAGGTGGTCGTGCAAGGTGTCGGCAACGTCGATCGACGCCACCTTGAGACGGGGATTCCGGCCTCCCTCGACCCACGCCACCGTGCCCGACACGAGATCTAACGCGAGGTCGATGTCGGTGATGAGTTGAGTCGCGGCGCGAGTGGCGCGCTCTTTGCGGCCGATGACTTCTGCGGCCCCGTCCTTTGGAATCTTGCGCAATGCATCGAGGGCTCGTTCGGCCCGGTCTCGAGCTCGGCTCAGCGTCCGAGCCAGGTCGTCGTCGACCTCGTCGACCCGATCGCCGATGTGCGGCTCAAGGTCGAGCCCGAGTTGGTCCGCGATGTCGTGCAGGTCAGAGGTCAACGAGTCATCGGAGATAATCGCTTTGATCGTGTTGGCGATATTGCGTAGGCGTCCACCGGTGAGCTCGAAGCCAGCGGCGTTGGCGACGATGTCTTCGAGCTGGTGCGCCTCGTCGATGACGACGATGTCGTGTTCGCCGAGGATCCCGTTCTCGCTGACGAGGTCGAGGGCGTAGAGGTGGGTGTTGACCACCACGACGTCTGCTTCATAGGAGCGAGCTCGCGCCATCTCGGCAAAGCATGTTCCTCCCATCGGGCACTTCTTCTGCCCCGGACATTCGCTTGGCCCTACGCTGACCGCGCCCCAGGTTCGGCCACTGGGTTCGATTGGTAACTCGGCTCGATCGCCGGTATGAGTTCGACCCACCCAAGACAAGATCGTCTCGAGGTCTTCAACATCGACGCCGTCGTCAAAGCCCAAGTCGGCATCGAGGCCGAGTTGTTGTCCTTCGGCCTCCAGCTCCTGGAGTCGTTGGCGACAGACATAATTACTGCGGCCCTTCAGAACCGAGAACTCGAACGGCACGTCGACGCGTTCTTGAAGGAACGGAAGATCCTTGTTGGCGAGCTGATCCTGCAGAGCCTTGGTGGCGGTTGCGACGACCGTGCGTTTGCCGTTCAAAACCGCCGGGACGAGGTACGCCAATGATTTGCCGGTGCCCGTTCCGGCTTCAGCGATCAGGTGGCGATCGGTCGACATCGCGTCAGCGACCGCGCCGGTCATTTCAACTTGCCCCGGGCGGTCCTCTCCACCGCCGGGCAAGTCAGCCGCGACCGCACGCAACGTCGACACCGATCGCTCGCTCAAACCCATCGCTTCGCACTCTAGGGGGAAGCAGTGACGGGCCGGGGGATAAAGAGAACGTGTCAATCGCCCCTTTTGGGTGCCGGACGAAGGTAACTTTCAAGTCGTGAGTTCCAAGGACCCATTGGCGGCGCCTCGACATATCGCGTGCGTAATGGATGGCAACGGGCGATGGGCCCAGGACAGGGGACTTCCACGTATCGAAGGCCACAAGATGGGCGAGCACGCGCTCTTTGAGGCTGTTCATGGCGCTCTGGAGCAGGGCATCGACTGGCTCACGGTCTATGCCTTCAGCACCGAGAACTGGAAACGGCCGCCAGACGAGGTCAAGTTCCTCATCAACTTCAACGAAGAGATCTTGTTACGTCGACAGGAAGAACTTCATGAGCTCGGTGTGCAGATGCGCTTCATTGGGCGAAACGACTGGCGTGTGCCCAAGCGACTGGTCAAACGAATGGACGAAGCCACTGAGTTGACCAAGAACAACCGGAACCTGATCTTCACCATTGCGTTCAATTACGGCGGTCGGGCCGAGATCGCCGACGCGGTGAAGAGCCTCATGGAGTCGGGTGTGAGTGCAGACAAGATCAACGAGAAGATGATCGCCCGGCACCTCTACGACCCACAGATGCCCGACGTCGACCTCATGATTCGTACGTCCGGCGAGTTCCGTACGTCGAACTTCCTGCTCTGGCAGTTGGCGTACGCGGAGATGTGGTTCACCGACACGCGTTGGCCAGACTTCACCCGTCAAACCATGAAAGACGCGGTGTACGACTATCAGCACCGCACGCGTCGGTACGGTGGTGTCATCGCGTAAGCTCGCGTCATGACCATCGGACTGTATCGAGACAACGCGGTGGTCCTGCGGTCGTGGAAGCTCGGCGAGTCCGACCGTATTTTGTCCTTGATGACCCAGAGCAACGGCAAGGTCCGTTGCGTTGCCAAGGGTGTCCGCAAGACCCGCAGTCGGTTTGGGTCCCGAGTGGAACCAACCAACCATCTCCAGGTGCAGCTCTATCGCGGTAAGGGTGAGTTGGACACACTCACCCAGGTGGAGAGCATCGACCGGTTCCCCGCATTGCGTGAAGACCTCGAACTCTTCGCTCGGGCATCGTCGATGCTTGAGGCGGTCGAATTTGTCGCCCAGGAACGAGAACCCAACGCTGGGCTGTACACGATGCTCGCGCGCGCTCTACACACCGTGACCGAGTCGGAGAGCCATTTGGTGGTGGCGGGTTTCTTCGTGAAGTTGTTGTCGATGGAGGGGCTGGCACCGTCGATCGATGTCTGTGTGGGTTGTGGCACCAGCAGCGATCTGACCCACTTCTCCGTTGCCGACGGTGGCACGTCCTGTGGTGGTTGCCGACTCGGCCCACCGTTGAGCGTTGAGGCTGCGGCACTGTTGCACCTGTCGCTCGGCGGCCAGCTTGGAGCGGTTCTCAACCAGGCGGCGTCACCGGCAACGCGAGAGTTCGACGTTCTGGCGCAACGGCTCATCGAGCACAACCTCGAGCGCCGGCTGCGTTCATCTACCGTCCTCGAACAGGCGTAGCCCTAAAAGTCTTCGTCCAGGGCGGCGGAGAAGTCTGCGCCGTCAGGAATGGGTGGCAAGATCTCGACCGTCGACGTGGCGAATGGAACCGACTGGGCGTCGAAGTCGACCGGGGAACTGCTCGCTATGACGGTCGGTTCCAAACCGACGAGGGCCTCGACGGTGGTTCCCACACCGTCGAGGATTACCACCTCTTCGCTTTGGGTGGTGATGAAGCTCGAAACGGCTAGGGCCACTTGGGCTTGTATGGCTGCTCGGTCGCCTCGTTCAGGGCAGGCGGATCCGTTGAGGCCGGTATTGATGCTGCGATGGCCGGCCGCTGGGATGAGGATGTCGGTAACCCGGGCGGAACGGTCGGGGGGAGCGTTTTCCAATAGGAACTCTCGGCCAGCTTCTGGGCCGACGTCCTCGTCGCATTCGCCGCGGATCAGTAACAGCGCGATATCGAGCAGGTCAGTTATCGGAGCGCCGACGTCGGGTTCGATCATTACGGCAGCCGTCGGCTCGAAGGAGCGAGCCTGAGCGGCGTCGAGCATCGAGGCGACGTGGCCACCGGATCTGCTGTGCCCGACGAGTGCGATCTGGTCGAGGTCGATGCGACCAGCGAGTGAGTCGATGCCCAAACCGAGGTCGTCGCCGTCGTTGAGTCGGGTGACGATACCTGCATGAGCGTTGACGAGGGCTTCCACGGTCCCGAACTCGAACGGCTCGCCACCCCACCAGACATACGCGCTGTCCACATCGATCGAAACGGCGGCGATGCCCACCTCGTTGAGGGCGGTGACGATGTGTCCGAGACCGATGTCGTGGCGAATGTATTCAGGGAAGTCTGCTCCACAGAGATACTCGGTGGTCTCGGTGACGATGGCGTCGGAGAAGGTTTCGGGGAGGAAGTCATCTACGCATGGGGGATGGGAGCCATGCATCACGATGGCGAGCGGAAACGGCCCCGGTCCAGTGGGCACACCGAGCAGGCCCTGGACCTGCGTGGGACGTCCATCGACGAGCCCGGAAGGGAATTCATAGGAGGTGAGCACGGCACCATGGGGCGGGGCCTGTGTGGTGGAAGTGGTGCTGGACGGAGGTGCGGTCGTGGTCGAGTCGGCAGACCCCACAACTGGAGGGTCGTCGACAGTGCCGCACGCAGTGAGCCAGAGTGCCCCGAATACCAGGAGCAAGATCGGTTTTTTCAAACGATTCACGGGGCAAGGCTACGGCGTTGAAATGGTTGCTGTGGATGGTCCGCCGATGTCGACCAGAAGTTTTGGCAACGCGAGTACTTCTCGACAGCTCTACTAAAGAACGGTGCTTCGGGAACCGAATGTCTCGGGACCTGTTGAAAGTCGAACCGTCTGGCGCGAGACGTACTGACCCAGAATTGGACGCGTTCTGCTGGGTCGGAGCGCAAGGTGGCTAGCCTTTCCCGGATGAGCGAAGCGCCCAATCCTGAGTTGTTCGACAAGATCGTGAACCTGTCCAAGCGGCGGGGGATCGTGTTCCAGTCCGCAGAGATCTATGGCGGTTTCCGCTCAACCTATGACTACGGGCCTATCGGCGTCCTGTTGTTGCGCAACGTCAAGGATCAGTGGTGGCGCTCGATGGTGCAGATGCGTCACGACGTCGTCGGACTCGACGCAGCGATCCTGTCGCCACCTCAGGTGTGGGAAGCGTCCGGGCACCTCGCGAACTTCAGCGATCCGCTCGTCGACTGCAAGAGCTGTAACAGCCGCTATCGGCTCGACAAGCTCGAAGACCCGAACGTGTGCCCGAACTGTGGCGCCGAGGGCGAGTTCACCGAACCGCGTGCGTTCAACCTGATGTTCAAGACCCACGCTGGCCCCGTCGAGGGATCTGGTCACGAGGTGTACCTGCGCCCGGAAACCGCACAAGGCATGTTTGTCGACTTCATGAATGTGTTGAACACCAGCCGCAAGAAGCCGCCGTTCGGCATTGCCCAGATCGGCAAGAGCTTCCGTAATGAGATCACGCCCGGCAACTTCGTGTTCCGTACCCGTGAGTTCGAACAGATGGAGATGGAGTACTTCGTTCCTCCAGCCGAGAGCCAGGAGTGGTACGAGTACTGGAAGGCCGAGCGCATGGCCTGGTACCTCGACCTCGGGATGCCCGAAGACGCCATCCGTATGCGCGAACACGACGCGGAGGAGCTCAGCCACTACAGCTCAGGCACCGCCGATGTGGAATACCTGTTCCCGTGGGGTTGGGACGAGCTCGAGGGCGTTGCCAACCGTGGCGACTACGACCTGACGCAACACGCCGAACACTCCGGCCAGCGCATCGAGTACTTCGACCAGCAGGCGAATGAGCGCTGGATCCCCCACGTCATCGAACCCGCCGCAGGTGCCACAAGAACGGCGTTTGCATTCCTGCTTTCGGCCTACGACGAAGAGACCGTCAACGACGACACCCGAACGGTGCTTCGTCTTGATCCGCGCCTCGCCCCATACAAGGTGGCAGTGCTCCCGCTGTCGAAGAAGGACACGCTTACCCCGACCGCTCACGAGGTATTCGACATCGTTAAGGGTCGCTGGATGAGCGACTACGACGAGACTCAGTCGATCGGCAAGCGCTATGCCCGCCAGGATGAGATCGGTACCCCGTACTGCATTACCGTCGACTTCGACACCCTCGAAGACCGAGCTGTAACCGTTCGAGAACGCGATAGCCGCGAACAAGACCGCGTGGCCATCGACCAGTTGGTCAACTACCTCGCGGAGCGCCTCCCCGACTAACCGGTTCTTCTCCCTCAGGGGAGGTCATGGTGGTGTTCGGGTGTGGCGTCGCGCTTGCCGTGCACCATCGTGGTAGCGCCTTGGCTTCTATCGCTGTGGGTGCTGGCAACGAAAGGCTGCGCAGCCTCGTCCAAACCGGCTAGGACAGTTCGAGGGTGAAGAGGCCGGGCTCGTTGAGGTTTGAGTCGCCGTTGTTAAACAGGACGAGGTCTTGCTCACCGTCGCTGTCGGACATCTGCTCGAGG
>CAZLWE010000092.1:219-9187 GCA_964562985.1 uncultured Acidimicrobiales bacterium | reverse complement strand
CTCAGGGGTCTCGCTGGGGGATTCAAGGGCCGACATAACTACCAGTGTGAACCCTGGGACGCGCCGATGAATGCCCGATCCGGTGTGACATCTCTCAAATTGCTCGCTGGGCGGTGCCGATCACCGCCCAGCGCGCAAATGTCGGACTCGTTTACACCTGGCGACCGAGGAACGCGGCGAGTTGGTCGGCGTGGCATGAGCCATCGGTGCACTGTTGCTCGGCGCCGAATGGTGCCGGGCTTCCCTCTGGGCCGCGCCACTCAGGAGCGATTGCCTGCCTGGATTGTTCGAGAATGCCCGCAGCGAGCTCAGGAGCGAGGTCGGTGCTCTGGCCTGTTGCCTTTGCGATGTCCCAACCGTGGGTGAAGATGTCTGTCATCGCAATACCCATAACCGCGGCGCCAGGCATTTCGCCGAACGGCAGCGCGACGTTGCGCTGGAGGGCGCCTTCCTGCTGGAAGCAGTCGACGCATTCGGCCGCTGCCTGATCGAACGCTGCCATGTAGTCGCCCTCGGCCCAATTCTGGCCTTCTGGTGGTGGGGTGCCTTGCATGCCTGCAGTGAAGAACTGTGCGCCGCCGATGACATGGTTCACTACGCCTGCGACGTCCCACTCAGCGCAGGGGCTTTGGGCCGACATTTGGTCGGGTTGGATCGATGCCAAAACTTGGCGTGTGGATGCGATGGCTTGTTCGAGCGGGGCCGTGGGGTTCATGTTCGTTCCTTTGGGGAATGGGAGGACCGGCAAAGCTAGCAGAGCACTCTGCTTTCGGGCCGAAAAGCAACCTTAGGGGCCTGACCTCTATTTCGAAATAGGGGTCAGGGCACATCGGCGACCGACCAAACTTCTGCTGATTTTTCAACGAAGTCGTCTTGAAGTCGTCTTCGAAAGGGGTCAGGCCCGGTGTCTTCGGTCGGCAAAATTTTAGCGAGCAGCGGCCATTGTGATCTAGGGTCCGAAACATGACTGAACACACTTCGCACGCGCCGGGTACGCCCAGTTGGGTTGACCTCATGGCGTCAGACCTGGACCAAGCCAAGGACTTCTACGCCGGATTGTTCGGCTGGGATATGGAAGACCAATTCGACGGTGATGGAAACCGGATCTACTCGATGGCCCGAGTCGACGGGAAGGCCGTCGCCGGAATGGGGTCTATCCCTCCTGGGATGGAGATGCCATCGGTGTGGAACACCTACGTGGCGACTGCCGACCTTGATGCCACCGCAGCGGCCGTGGAGGCCGCAGGTGGTTCGGTGATGATGCCCGCAATGCAGGTGATGGAGGCTGGACGGATGGCGGTGTTCGCCGACCCCACAGGGGCAGCGTTCTCGGCATGGGAGGCTGGCCAACACATCGGCTCAGAACTCGGCAATGTTGCAAACACACACGCATGGAACGAACTGATGACTCGTGATCTGTCGACCGCGCAAGCGTTCTACTCGGAGGTCTTTGGTTGGAACTATGAGGCTCAGCAGATGCCCACCGGCGAGTACCACGTGATCGCCGGTGGCGAGAACGGCGGCCTCGGCGGGATGATGACGATGCCAGCTGAGGTGCCAGAGATGGTGCCCAACCACTGGGGCGTGTACTTCACGGTCGATGACCTCGACGCGTCGGTGGCCAAGGTGCAAGAGCTAGGCGGTCAGGTAGTCATGCCCGCAATGGACATGCCTGGGGTGGGGCGCATGAGCACCGTGCACGACTGCTGCAACGCGTCGTTCACGATGATGCAGCCAGCGGAGGGCTGACCTGACCTATCTCGCAACCGGGTCGGCTAGGCGTCGTGCTCGACGCTGGCTGGCTCGAGTTCTTGACGGCGGCTGACCGCGACCAGGACGACACCGACCAGGATCGCGGTGAGTCCGCCGAGCGCTAGTGGAGTGTCGTTTGGGCCGGTGAGGGCGAGCTCATTGCCCCGTCGGGGCGATCAGGACTCCAACACTACGTGGCACCAAATTCAGGGAGCATTCCAATGCCGTCACCGTCGACATCGTCGGGCGTTGCCGTGGACTGTGCGCCGATCAGGGTGGACGGCAGCGTCGTGGCAAGCAAAACGACGACGACGACCGCGGCGAGCTTTCGAAACAACGTGAACGATGGCATTGGACCAACCCGCCAAGGCCCAAGGCATCGAGAGCGACCGCCCTCTGTCCCGTGATCGGAGAGTCCGTCGGATCACCTTAACGGAACCATCAATATTGGTAGCCCCGCGACTGCTGTCTCGGTCGAGAAGTCGCCCTGAGTCAGTTCTTCAGGACTACCGCAGTTCTTCGAGGGGGTCGTCGAATTCTCGGAGAGAGACCTGACCGGGCTCACAGGTTTCCAAGACTCGACACCAACGACATGCGGGGCTCGTAGCGATCCGGGGGTTCGATGCGTCGAGATCGAGTTCGATCATCCGATTGATCCCTCGAATGATCCGTTCGGAGGCGGAAAACAACAGGTCTTCAGTGACGTCGTCGGCGAGGAACTTGGCTTGGTCGAGGTAGTAGCTCGCGATCCGGCGGGGCGGGACGCCGATGCGGACCGTCTCGATCACGGCGTAGAAGCGCAGGTCGTCCATGTGATACGGCTGGGCTTTGCCGCTCTTTAAATCGATGAGCACCTTGCCCGCACGTAGGCCCTCGGCGCGGCCGAGGGTGAGGTCGATCTTTCCTTGCACGACGACTTTGTTGTCGAAGAGGTCCATGCGGACCTTCGACTCGGTGACCGGACGCCATTGCTTTTTGAGCTGCGGCCAGCACTCTTCGAACTTCGAGACGAGGTCGAGGGCGTCGGAGCGAAGCTGGGCCCGGTCCGCCGGGCTCAACTGCTTTAAGAACTCGGCGATGTTCTGCTCACCGAATTCCAAGCTGGCCATCGCCTCATCGACAAGGTCGCCCGGCGTGGGGGTGCCTTGCCAGTTGATCGAGAACTCGATCGCTTTGTGGACCACCGTGCCGCGTGCCAAAGGCACCGACCACCCCGGGAACTCGCGATCGGCAAGATAACGCTTCTCGCAGCCGTGCACGGTCGCGATTGCGTGCTTGTTCGCCCACACGCCCTCATGATCGGCAGGGAGGCGTGCTACGTGGTCGGCGATGCCGTCACGAATGTGCTCACGCAGTTGCACACGAAGTTCGGCGTTGAACTCGGGCCACGTTTCACGTTTGGCGCCGATCTGTTCGACGACCTCAAGTTGTGCTGGGCTGAGTGCCGGGTCGCTCATGCGTTACGAGCCTGCTCGCGCAGGACGAACTTTTGGATCTTGCCGGTGCTGGTCTTCGGAAGTTCGCAGAACTCGACCGCCTTCGGTGTCTTGAATCCGGCGAGGTGTTCACGACAGAACGAGATGATCTCTTCGGCCGTCGCCTCGGCGCCGGGCTTCAATTCGACGAAGGCCATCGGCACCTCGCCCCACTTCTCGTGCGGCTTGGCGACCACGCCTGCGGCAAGTACGGCTGGGTGTTTGTAGAGGGTGTTCTCCACCTCGACGGACGACACATTCTCTCCACCCGAGATAATGACGTCTTTCAATCGGTCCTTGATCTGTGCGTAGCCATTCTCATGCCAGACCGCGCCATCACCCGAGTGGAACCAGCCGCCTTCGAAGGCTTTCTCGGTGGTCTCAGGGTCTTTGTAGTAGCCCTTCATCACGGTGTTGCCACGGATGAGAATCTCGCCTTGGGTCTCACCGTCGCGAGGCACTCGCTCCATCGTCTCGGTGTTGAAGACGGCGAGCTCCTCGTTCATCGGCATGGTGACGCCCTGCCAGGCCTTCTTGTCGGCTCTGCCGTCGTCGTCGAGGGTTTCCCACTCGTCGCGCCAGGTGCACTGGGAAACGTGGCCGTAGGTTTCGGTAAGTCCGTACACCTGCATGACGTCGAACCCGATCGCCTCGACCGCCTTGAGGATGGCCGCGGGTGGGGGAGCGCCCGCGGTCATCGCGTGGACGGTGTGATCGAACTCGGTTCGCTCATCGTCGCTCGCGTTGACGAGCATGCCGAGCACCACGGGGGCGCCACCGAAGTGGGTGACCTTATGAGTCGCGATGGCGTCGAATAGTGCCTTGGCGTTGATGTCACGGATGCACACCACGGTTCCGGCGATGAGTGCCATCGTCCACGCGTGACCCCAGCCGTTGCAGTGAAACATGGGGACCGTGTACATGTAGGTCGGCGATGCTGGCAGATCCCAGCCGACGACGGTTCCCATCGACATGAGATAGCTGCCACGGTGGTGGTAGACCACGCCCTTCGGTACACCGGTACTACCGGAGGTGTAGTTAAGGGCCAGCGCTTGCCACTCGTCGGTGGGCATCTCCCAGGGATGGTCAGGGTCCCCGCCGGCGAGAAACTCCTCGTAGGTCTGCTCACCGAGACGTTCGCCACCGGGGCCCGCTGAGTCGTCGATGTCGATGACGGTGATTTCACGATCGACCTTCGCTAGTGCCGCTTTGACCGTGGTGCTCAGTGCGGTGTCGGCGAGCAATACCTTCGCATCGGAATGATCGAGGATGTAGGCCACTGTGTCGACGTCGAGGCGGGTGTTGATCGCATTCAGAACAGCGCCTGCCTTCGGTACGCCGAAGTGGGCCTCGAAGATCTCCGGGGTGTTGGGGCACATGATGCTCACCGTGTCGCCCGGGCCAATACCAGCGTTGGCGAGCGCTGATGCGAGGCGGGTCGTCCGCTCCTCGACGTCGGCCCAGTTGTAGTGGCGCTCGCCGTAGATCACCGCGGTACGGCTCGGGTGGAGATCGGCGGTGCGGGTCAAGAATGACAGCGGGGTGAGCGGAACGTAGTTCGCCGGGGTCTTCTCAAGCGCGTCGAAATGGTTAACAGACATGTGTCCTCCCAGAAGCGTGAATCTACTGCTCAAACCTCGGCGGGGTCTAAGTGCTTTCGAGCCGTGTCGCTTCCGAATCCTGAGGTAGAACGGGATATGGCTCGATACGAAATGTCCTTGCGCACGTCGAAGACGCCCGATGAGGCCTTTGCCTTCATGGCCGATCTCACGAACTTCGCGTCGTGGGATCCGGGTGTCATCAGCTCCGTGCAGGTGGTAGGCGACGCGGCCGAGCTCGGTTCGGCCTATGACGTCGAGGTGAAGAGCATCGGGGGCACGATGATCTTGACCTACGAGATCACCGAGTTCGATGCCCCGCACCGATTCGTTGCCAAAGCGATAAGCGACAAGCTCACGTCCGTCGACGTGATCACCGTGGTTCCCGATGAGGTCGGCGACGGCGAGGGGTCCGTGGTCACCTACGACGCGCAACTAACGCTAAACGGTGCGTTCGCGATTGGTGAGCCAGCGCTCGCACTCGCGTTCAACAACATTGGCGACAAAGCCGCAGCGGGCCTCGTACGTGCGCTCCAGGGTGTTCGAGTGGGCGAGTAGCTGACCAGCTCAGACCATCGAGTCACTGGTGTTGCCTTCGAGGGCATAGGAGGGTTGCGAATGCCCCCGAAGGCGTGAGGTGGTGGGCTATTGCATCAATTCAGTTGGTTGTACTCCCACTCGATCCCGGGAGCGAAAACATTGATGAACCGCGCATTTGGAAACAGTGTCCCGCCGTCGATGACCGTCTCACCAGGTGGAATGTCGATCGGGGTATTGAAGACAAGTCCGTCATCGCCTGCGATGAGCACGATTGCGAACAGGTCCACGTTCGTCGGATTGGTGAAGGTGATCTCGGACTCCGTGCCTTGTGGGGCATTGTCTACCCTGAACGCTGCAGCTCGGTCGGTAGCGACAAATTCGAATGCGTCCGCTTCGACGACGGCCGGTTGGACAATACCTAGATGCCATTCGTCAGCTCCGGAAATGACGACTTCGGCCGGGAGTCCTTGGACGATGACGTTGCCAGCGGAGGCGTCGACCCCTGCCGGTATGCGTAAGTCCAGTAAGAGGTTGCCGCCTGCGTCGGTGGCCGTGATCTGAGTGAATTCGTCAGAAATCACTCCGAATTGGACCAGGTAGTGTGGCCCCGCTGGGAAACCGGGATCGAAGAAAGCCGGGGCTACCACATCTGGGTCAAACGTGACTGTCGAATCCCCCTCTCCTTGTAGCGAGATGAGATCGCCAAATTCGCAACCCACGCCAAGGTCGAAGGGATCGATGGTGCAGCCGTCGTTTCCGTCTCGGTCGTCGATCGTGTCTACATTGTCGTCGGTTGAGATGATGATGTCGTCTTGGAGGCCGCCGTCGAGGAAATCGACCCCGCCCTCACCGTCGATGGTGTCTCGGCCTCTGCCGGCGAGGATGATGTCGTCGCCGGCGCCGCCGAGGATGTCATCGAGTGCGGCGCCGCCGCGGAGTTCGTCGTCGCCTTGGTTGCCCTCGATGATGTCGTTGTTTCGGCCGCCGAGGATCAGGTCGTTCCCTTGACCGCCGAGCAATACGTCCGTGCCGTTGTTGCCTCGGATGGTGTCGTCGCCCGGTCCGCCGTCGATGGCGTCGCCACGGTTGCCACCCGTAATGAGGTCGTCACCGGTTTCGCCAAAGATGACGTCTTCGCCTTTTTGGCCGAGTCCTCTGTCGTCGCCTGCTCCGAGACAGATGATGTCATTACCGTCGCCGCCAATAACTAAGTCATTACCGCCAAGGGCAAGGATCACGTCATCGTCGTCGGTGCCGACAAGGCGATCGTCTCCCTCAGTGCCGACGATCGTGGGCTGTAGCCCGCCGCATGTCTGGCTCTGCGCTCCGACCGGCCCTGCAGTGATTGCAAGCACCGTTGAAATGAGGACGACTACTACGCCGCCATGAATAAGTCGACGCATCCGCCTGACCTCCCGCTAGTCCTAACTCCATCAGGCCTAGTCGCCTCGGTCGAGCTCCGCCAACCCCGAGCCGCTGCTACGCCGTCCACGGTTGTCCGCCAGAAGTGCGCAGGTGCAGTGGCTGGGGGAGGGAGCCGAAGGTGACCGACCATGTTGACGGCCGCGGTTGTTCGCCGGCAGTGCGGACAAGTGATTGTCACACCCCGGCGCGAGGATGCTCTCGTGGAGTCAACGACCGTTCGTTTTGCCAGAGCCGCTAGGGAGCTCTCTCGCACGTCGCGTCTTTGCGGGGTGACTGCACCGTCGTTTATTTCTCCGCCCCGTCGCAGCGATGTGTCTCGCACGATTCGTCGCCGACCCAACGGCACGGTGGTGGCCGTCTCGTTGCGTGCCCGTCCGTGGGCTGCCGTGCTTGCTGACATGATCGACGGCGTCATCGCAGCCAACGGTTTGGTCGGTGTCGAAGCCGATCGGGTTCGATCCGCGCTGTGGCATGCGGTTGCGGAACCTGCGGTAGATGCCGAGGCCGCGTAACGATCGCAGAGTAAAAAGGGGGCGAATGGATCCCGCCGATTTCGACCCGCTACGTAATGCCATGGGGGGCGACTCGATCGCGCTCGCATTATTTGAGTTATCCGCGGTGGTGACTGGGCGCAGTGATGCGGTGGAGGTCGGGTTCGGCCAGATCGACCACATCGCCCAATCGATCGATGATGTCTCGATAAGCGGGCTGATCGATGTGCTGTTCGGCGAACACGGCTTCCGCGGCGACGTTGTGAACTACCACGCCGAGGAGAACTCGCTGCTCGATCAGGTGCTTGAGCGTCGCCAAGGGATGCCAATCACTCTCTCGGCAGTGGCAATCGCCGTCGGTCGTCAGGTGGGGCTGCCACTTCGGATGATCGCAATGCCCGGTCACGTGGTTGTGGGCTTGGACGAGTCGGATCGCTTTATCGATGCCTTCGGTGGCGTGGAGGTCGATGGTGATGGGCTGGCCAAGCGGTTCGCCTCGATCTTTGGCGCAGACGCATCGTTCACGCCAGAACAATTGACGCAACTCGACGCTGCGGGTGCGGTGAACCGTGTCTGCAACAACCTCTTGCGAACCTGGAGCGATGACCGCTCCGGGAAGATCGACCGCCTGCTTGAGTTGCGAGCAGCTATCCCAGGAAGCGACGCAGATCGGACACTGGTCATAGGTATCGCCGAAGCGAGAGGGCGCTTCGACATCGCTGCTAGCTTGCGGGAACAGATGGACCCCGAGGACCCACAGATTTCCGAGCTCTGGGCACGGCTCAACTAGCGCACGTCTATTTTCTGCCCTTCACAAATGGCCGTAGCGGACTGCTGCGCCGACCAAGGCCGGATCTTCGTCGCTTGTATCTAGCCTCGTCCTTGGACGCGGACGGGATGGATGAACACGGCGGTGCGACCGTCTTCGGCCATCACCCGGTCGTATTCGTCCCAATCGTCGTGTGTGCCGCCGGCAGCGGTGAACACGTCGCGCAGTAGTTGGGGTACGCCTGCCGCATCGAAGCCGTCGAACGCGTCGTCGGGGCCGATGAGCTCCGCTGGCCCATCTACCGACGCCCACTCCCAACCGACTCGAAACAGAATCGTGCAGCGAGGATGCTCACGAAGGCGTCGCAACTTCCAGCTGGGACCGCGCAAGACGGTCGCAACCATCCGCTCGCCACTAACCGGGTGCGCCATCACGCCCGCGTTCACCACCGACGAATGCACCGAACCATCGCTACGAGAAATGCTGAAGGTAACCAGTCCCTGATCCCCAGACGCCAACTGTTCAAGATCACCAAAATCTGTCATGGCCAGACCTTAGTGGTGTTGTTTGGACGTATCGAGAAGTGAATGGTGCGGTGTCGACCTCATGCAACCCGGAGGGTCGCTGCCGGCAGTCGAGCATCGAGAATGTCGGGGTAGCTCGCAGCTGCGAAGGGCAACCCTGCGGGTTGCGGTGCGAGCGGAAAGGCCGTTGGAACCCGCAGGGTTCCCGGCAACGGCAGCGCGAATCGAGGGCGCCTTGAGGTAGGCCGATCCGGCTCCGCCGGTCGGTCGGAAAGGGGCCTCTGGCTAACCGCAGCGCGGGTAGAGGCCCGCTAGGGTCGGATCCCGCCTTGCGTCGCAGAGGTAGGCCGATCCGGCTCCGCCGGTCGGTCGGAAAGGGGCCTCTGGCTAACCG
>CAZLWE010000092.1:0-119 GCA_964562985.1 uncultured Acidimicrobiales bacterium | reverse complement strand
CAGCGCGGGTAGAGGCCCGCTAGGGTCGGATCCCGCCTTGCGGCGGGAGTAGTGGAGCTGGAGGGAATCGAACCCTCGTCCGCTGAAGGGTTGCAACCCGCGCTACGACCATTCCCGTG
>CAZLWE010000091.1:0-9575 GCA_964562985.1 uncultured Acidimicrobiales bacterium | reverse complement strand
CTGGCGACTCCTCCAACAACACCCACCACAACTTGCCAACCCATAGGAGCATCTCCTGCGGCGCTGGTCCCTTAGCCGCCAGCGGCTCCGCCGCGATTTTGGCGGCACGGGCTGCAGCGCATCTCTTCCCTCCGGGGGCCGTTGCACGGAGCGTCCTCGTCGCTTCGCTCCTGCGGCTGCAGATCACGTCTTCCCTCCCAAATTTGCGCGCTCAATGGCAATATTTGCCGTCCAGCGCGCAAATTTGGGAGAGAGTCAGAGCGGGCCTCTGGATTGGCCGGTGTTTCGGCCGTGCATGACGAGGTCACCGATGACGTCCATAACGACTCCTGCGTTGGCGATGTGATCGTCGTCATCGAAGGTGATGGGCGCCCCGATTGAGGCGATGATCTTGTGTTTTCCGAGGCGGGCTTTGGGTAGTGGAGTGCCAGGTGCCCACGTCTCGTCGGCGAATGCGAAGCCGACGGGGATGACCGCGGCTCCGGCCCTTCGTGCGATGCGCGAAACACCGGGACGTCCTGGGCCAACGCCATTGACTTGATCATCGGGGCGGGTGATTCGCCCTTCGGGCATGAGTGCTGTCGACTGACCAGCGCTCAGTGCGTCAACCATGGCTTGTTCAGCTTCATCGCCCTTGCCCGTCGCAAACGGGATGCAGCCGATGCCGTTCAAGAATGCTCCGGCTGCAGGGTTGGCGAAGAAGCGGGCGTTGACACCGATACGAGCCGGAATGCCGAAGTGTCCTAGTACGACGAGTGCGCCGATGAGATCGAAGAGGCTGCTGTGGTTCGCGACGATCATCGAGGGCCGGTCAGTAGGCAGCACAATGTAATCGGGCATCTCGACCACAGATGACAGTCGCGAGAGCGCTCGGGCTGCCCGGACCGCTGCCCAGAAACGGCGATCGGGGCCGATGTCGCTGAAAAGTGAGCGCGCCTCTCCGGGCCCGAAATCGATTGTTTGCACCGGGTGAGTGTACCGGTCTCGACCCCTGGCTTTTTGCGGGATTCGACTACGCTCGCACCGGACCGTAGGAGGTTTGATGGTCGAGCCCGACTTTCTTCGCTTTTCAACTTTGAGCTTGCATGCTGGACATCAGCCAGATTCAGATTTTGGTGCCCGGTCGGTGCCGGTGTACTGGTCGACGTCGTTCCTCTTTGACGACACCGACCAGGCAGCGAGCATGTTCAACCTGGAAGAGCCAGGTCACATCTACTCGCGGATCTCTAACCCGACGACAGCGGTCCTCGAAGAACGGGTTGCGGCGCTCGAGGGCGGACTGGGTGCCGTCTGCACGGCGAGCGGGATGGCGGCATTCCACCTCGGGGTGGCGACATTGATGGGTCAAGGCGGCCACATTGTGGCGTTGCGGAACCTCTATGGGGGAACCGCCAATATCCTCACTCAGACGCTTCCTCGCTTCGGTATCACGACCACCTTTGTTGACCCACGCGACCCCAAAGCCATTGAGGCGGCGATCACGGCGGACACCCGGTTGGTCTTTGGCGAGACGCTCGGCAATCCAGGCATCGAAGTAATGGATATCGAATCGGTAGCCGATGTCGCTCATCGAAATGGGCTGCCGTTGATGGTCGACTCGACGTTCGCGACGCCGTATCTGATGAAGCCGATCGAGCATGGCGCGGACATCGTGATGCACTCACTGACCAAGTTCATGGGAGGCCACGGTGTCGCCCTCGGCGGCGTGCTCGTCGACGGCGGCCACTTCGATTGGGACGCGAGCGGCAAGTTTCCGACGCTCACCGAGCCCTACGACGGTTACCACGGCTTGGCCTTCTCCGAAGAGTTTGGTCCTGGAGCGTTTGTCGCCCGTGCCCGTGCGGAAGGCCTTCGTGACTTCGGGGCCACGATCTCGCCGATGAACGCGTTTCAGATCCTGCAAGGCGTGGAGACCCTGCCGCTTCGCATGGCCAAACACGTTGCAAATGCCGAGGCGGTGGTTGCGATGCTCCTCGAAAACGATGCCGTCAGTTGGGTGTCGCATCCGAGCGCACCGACCCACCCGGATCATGGGTTGGCCAAGGAGCTCTATCCGCAGGGCACTGGGGCGATCATGAGCTTTGGAGTGAAGGGCGGGCGCGACGCCGGGCGAAAGTTCATCGAGAACGTCCGCTTGGCATCACATCTCGCCAACGTTGGAGACGCCCGCACGCTCGTTGTGCATCCGGCCTCTACTACGCACCAACAGATGTCGCTCGAGGCACTCGAGGCCGCGGGCGTCGGGGAAGATCTCGTGCGTTTGTCTGTGGGCCTCGAAGACGAACACGACATCATCAGCGATCTACGTCGGGCGCTCAAAGCGTCGCAACGATAGGAGAATTGGATGGAGATCACCTACCGAGGCGAAGCGGTTCGAATTGCGACCGGCGGACGCCCTCACGATCCAGAGCTTCCGGGCATCGTGTTGGTCCACGGTTCGGGGATGGACCGTACGACGTGGCAAATGCAGAGCCGTTGGCTCTCCCATCATGGATACCGAGTGGCCGCTATCGACTTGCCGGGCCATGGCCTGAGTGGTGGAGATCCGCTAGAGACGATTCCTGAGATGGGGGAGTGGCTCGCCGGGCTCGTCCATGAACTCGACATGGCGCCGGCACATTTGGTCGGCTTTTCGCTTGGCACGTTCGTGGCTCTCGAAGCTGCGGCACAAGACTCCACATGTGTTGAATCACTGGTGATGATCGGAACGGCCGCAGCCATGCCGGTGCACCCGGAGCTGCTGACAGCCAGCGTCGACAACATCCCTCGTGCGAGTCGGCTCATGACGTCGTGGGCGCTCGGTAGCAAGGCGCACAAGGGTGGACACCGTTCACCGGGAACCTGGCTCGTCGGGTCGTCGACTTCGCTCATCGACCGTTCGCCTGAGGGCGCGTTGGCAAGAGACATGGAGGCATGCAATGTCTACGGCGGTGCGGTAGAGGCGATGGGCAAGGTCGACGTGCCGGTCACGTTTGTGCTGGGAGCAGAGGACAAGATGACCCCGGTCAAAGCGGCGAAGGACCTTATCGATGCGGCCAAGAACTCGACCGTCGTGAAGATGGACGGAATCGGGCACATGATGCCGATCGAAGATCCCGTGGGAGCGCGAGACGCGATAGCGGAAGCCATCGGCTGGGATGGGGCGAGAGGCTAATCGGTCTCTATTTGATCTCGGCACAAACCTGATTCGGGTCTAGCGTCGAAACGTGGAAATTTTCGGAGTCATCAATGCTTCGCCAGATTCGCTGGCGGACTTCTCGGTAGCGACGACTGCCGAGGAGGCCGAATCGTATGCCCGGAAGTTGCTCGCAGAAGGCGCCGACCATATCGACCTGGGCGGGCAGGCATCGCACGGTGATGCAGCGATGGTAACTCCCGACGAGGAATGGGCGATTCTTGAGGCGCCGCTCCGAGCGATTGCGAACTTGGGGGTCGCGATCTCGGTTGATACCTGGCAGGTCGAGACGGCCCGTCGAGCCTTTGATGCTGGAGCAACTGTTCTTAACGCGGCCGAAGCGCTTCAGCACACGGACATGCTGGAATTTGCTGCAGAGCGCGAATGTGATGTCGTCCTGCCGTTCATGTTGGGCGACGACCCGCGCCACCTCAAGCACGTCGAGGGCGACCCGGTAGAGGTCATGGTCTCGTGGTTCGATGAACGATTGCGAGAACTCGACCGGTACGGCATTCGAGATCGTTGCTACCTCGACCCCGGTACTGGTTTTGGACCCGCACATTGGGATTGGGCTGAGCGAGCTGAGTATCAGCGCAAGATCTACACCGGACTCGACCGTCTTCGTCGATTCGACCTGCCCATCTATGTGCCGGTTCCGTGGAAGCAGACCGAGGACCGTATGGAGCTGCTCGACATTGCGCTGTCACACAACATCGACTTCGCTCGGGCGCACTATCCCGCACAGGTGCGCGAGCGCCACAATGTGCTAAACCCCGGATCGCCGTAGAAATCTGTGGTCGAATACCGGCCGATTGCCCCCTGAAACGGACCGTAGACTTTCTACTCGCCGATGTCTTCGTTCCAGAGTTCGGGGCGTTCGGCGACCATCCGCTCCATCAGGGCAACGCAGGTTGGGTCGTCGACTACGGTGACATCGACGCCACGCGATCGCAGTAGTTCTTCTTCGCCCATGAAGGTGTAGTTCTCACCGACGATGACTCGTGGGATGCCGTAGAGCAGGATCGCTCCCGAACACATTGGGCACGGTGACAAGGTCGTGTACAACGTGCTTTCTCGGTAGACCGACGCAGGCAGTCGGCCGGCGTTCTCCAGCGCATCCATTTCCCCATGCAGCGTTGGGCTCCCGTTTTGAATCCGTTTGTTGTGCCCGCGACCGATGACCTTTCCATCGTGGACGATGACCGAACCGATCGGGATGCCGCCCTCGTCCCAACCGGTTTGGGCTTCGTCGATCGCAGCTTGGAGAAATGGGTCCATACGGCAATTTTGGCAGATCACTCGGCTGGTCGTCGTCATGGGATTGGGCGAGAACTGCACCGGGCGAGAAATCGCACTCGCCATTGAGGCGCGCAGTCGTGATTCGCGACAGAATTGCGAGTCATAGCCGGATCGAACCAGGGGAAGAAATGAGCGAGAGCGAGTCGAGTACAGGTTGGTGGCGAGATGCGGTTGTGTATCAGGTGTACGTTCGTTCGTTCGCCGATGGCAACGGCGACGGGACCGGCGACATTGCCGGCCTTCGGGATCGCCTCGACTACCTGAAGGATCTTGGTGTCGACGCCCTCTGGATCAACCCGTGGTACGCATCGCCACTTCGCGACGGCGGGTACGACGTGGCCGACTATCGCAAGATCGATCCTCGTTTCGGGTCGGTCGAAGAAGTCGAGATGCTGATCGGTGAGGCCCACGACCGGGGAATCCGCATCATTGCCGACCTCGTTCCGAACCATACGTCGACCGATCACGTCTGGTTCCAGGAGGCGCTTGCGTCGGCTCCTGGAAGCGATTCACGGAACCGGTATCACTTCCTCGATGGTGTAGGCGATGGGACGGCCCCTCCAAGCAACTGGACTGCGGTCTTCGGTGGGTCAGCATGGGAGCAGGTCGATGACGGCCAGTGGTACCTGCATCTCTTTGATACGTCGCAACCCGATCTCAACTGGGAGAATGAGGAAGTTCGCGCCGAGTTCGACGATGTGCTTCGTTTCTGGCTCGACCGTGGCATCGATGGGTTCCGCATCGATGTAGCTCACGGGTTGGTGAAAGACCCGGAGTTCCCGGACGTAGAGAATGCTGGTGCGATCCTCGAAGTTGATATGTCCGCGAACCACCCGTATTGGGATCGCGACGGCGTACATGAGATCAACCGCCGGTGGCGGGCGATCCTCAATGAGTACCAGGACCGAATGATGGTGGCCGAGGCGTGGGTGGCCGCTGACAGACTGCCCCTCTACCTCCGCGATGACGAGTATCAACAGTCGTTCAACTTCGATCTTCTCGAAGCGGAGTGGGACGCCGAGGACTTTTCCGACATCATCGAGCGTTCCGTCGCTGCGGCCGAGGCGGTCGGAGCGCCATCGACGTGGGTGCTTTCAAACCACGATGTGATGCGTCACGCGAGTCGCTATGGGTTGCCGACAGGTACAAATTGGCGCAAGTGGCCAATGCAGGGAAAACCAGAAGAGATGGACGAGGCGCTGGGCCAAAAGCGCGCACGAGCAGCAGCGCTTATCACCCTGTCGCTCCCCGGCTCGGCCTACGTGTACCAAGGCGAGGAACTCGGCTTGCCAGAGGTGTGGGACCTCCCGTTCGGCGTTCTGGACGATCCGACATGGGAACGCTCCGAGCACACCGAGAAGGGGCGAGATGGATGTCGCGTGCCCGTGCCCTGGAGCGCTGACGGTCCATCATTCGGGTTCGGAGACTCCGAGCCGTGGCTTCCCCAACCCGCGTCCTTCGGGGAACGATCGGCTGCTCGCCAAGTAGACGATGAGACCTCGATGCTTTCGCTTTACCGAACGGCGATCGCCCTTCGGCGTGAGCACCTCGCCGGAGGTCTCGACTTTGCGATCGAGCCCGTCGAAGGTGGTGTGCTGCGGTTCCGGCGTGGGGGGCTCACGGTCGTGGTGAATATGGGCAGCTCACCGGTCGAACTTCCCGCAGGCGATGTGGTGCTGGTGTCGGGGCCGGTCAAGGACGGAATGCTCCCGACAGACACCGGAGCGTGGGTGCATCATATTTAGTGCCTAATGGCAACAGAATTCGTATTCATTCTACTCAAAATTGATAAAACGTTTCGTTGACCATCCGCTCCGGACGAATAGTTGCTTAATTGGCTATAGCAAAGGTGTGAGCGAGGTGCAGGTGGAGGTACGAACGGTGGTAACCGAAGAGATCGGCGGAAGTCAGGTGGCAAAGCTGATGGTCCTGGAGGACCAGCGTTCCTACAGCGACGCCCTTCGCCTGGCGCTGGACCTGACCGAAGACCTTCGTGTAGTGGCCACCGATGTTCATCCATCATCGGCTTGTCGCAAAGCGATTGAACTTGGAGTCGGCCTGATCGTGGCCTCGGATTCGCCTGCTCCTGGATGGACCAGTCTCGAGTTCGCTCAACTTCTCGTGGAAGAAAGCAGCAAGGTTGCCCGAACTCCCCGACGAGAGCCGCTCCTGCCGATTGTCCTCTTGTCGTCGTATCCAACCGCTGGTCTGGCAGAAGCCGCACGGGTCTTCGGCAACGTATCGGTTGTCTCGAAGAGCAGCCCGATCACCGATGTGGTACGTAGCCTGCGATCAGCGTTGCGTGGTCAACGCGTCTTTCATGGAGTCAACAGTGACCCCTTTGGGTTGACAAAGGCGGAGATCGAGGTTCTTGAGGCACTCGTGCGAGGTGGTACCGCGACCTCGATCGCGGAGGATCTTCATCTCAGCGTGCACGCGATCCGAGCTCGGATTCGAGGTGTGCTGACAAAGTCGGGTTCGACCAGCCAGCTCGAAGCCGTGTCGAAGGGCATCGCGTCCGGCGTGGTCGCGCCCCCGCCGATCAATCTCGAAAGCAGTCTTTGGGCCACGCAGGCTGGCGAAGAATTGGGCTGGCACATGCACGAGACTCGCGCCTACCGGAGCTGACTGAGTCTCCCCCGGTAGACGCGTCCCACCGTGTGAAGTCCCACCACCTCACAAGTGGACCTTGACTCGCTTACCGAGCCAAAGGCGACTTTGGATAGCACGCCCAGAGTAGGCGTGACTCACACAGAGTGGAATGCTCAACGGGGAGCTTTTTGGCCCAAATATCGGTGCTTTTCTGGCCCACGGGGCGCGTACCTAGAGCTGAATAGGTCGAATAGCTCTTTGGGGGACTGATGTCGGTAGGGCACAGTCGGTTACATGGCTACAGATACCCGAGCAAATTACGCGATCGCAAGCGCTGTCGATGGCAACTACGAACACGCGAAAGCGGTCGTCATCGACTTGATTGCCGAGGACTACAACAACGCTGAGGCGCACCGCGCATGGGCGAAGGTGCTCCTACACGAGGGCAAGTCGACCGACTCAGTTGCGGCGTATCGGGTGGCCGTCACGCTGGAGCCACACGATGCTGCGCTCCAGTTTGAGTTTGCCAAAGCGCTCGTGGTGCAGCGCCAGAAATATGCCATGGTGGCACTGCCGAACCTCATCGAAGCGAGGGAAGCTGTGTCTGCTGGACTTCGTCTAGCACCAGGCGATCCCCGAGGCCTCGCTCTGCGCGACCAGATCGAGCAGAGCCTGAAAGACTCGAGCTCCTAGAACCAGCGTTGCCTCGCTAGGTCCCGGGGAACTGGTCAGGATTCGGCCCGACGCGCTCGTTCCGGTCAAGTGCGGCTAACCGGTCCATATGGTCGGCGTGTAGTTCAAAGCCGAAGAGGTCGCCATTCTCAACAATTCGTTCTTGGCGGACGGACTTTGGGATAACAATCACGCCTCGCTCAAGCATCCAGCGAAGGGTCACCTGTGCCGGTGTGGCCTTGACCTCGCTGGCGATCGAGACGATCGTGTCGATCTCGTTTACTCGACCCTTCAGGATCGGTGCCCATGCCGTGACCTTGATGTCATGCTCAGCGCACTTTGCAACCAGCTCGGGTTGTTGGAGATACGGGTGATGCTCAAACTGGTTGACGGTCGGCGCGATCGTTGCCAGCGTCAGCAATTCATCGAGGTGATGGGCGAGAAAGTTCGAGACACCGATACTGCGCACTCGGCCGTCAGCGACTAATTCCTCCATGGCACGCCATGTGTCTGCCATATGGGTGCGGCTTGGCCAGTGGATCAGCAGCAGGTCGAGGTAGTCGACACCCAGCCGCTCAAGGCTTCCTTCGCACGATGCAAGCGTCGTGTCGTAGCCCTGATCGCTGTTCCAGACCTTCGACGTGATGAAGATCTCGTCTCGGGGAACCGCAGATGTAGCCACCGCCTTGCCGATCCCTGACTCGTTCTGATACATCGAAGCGGTGTCGATCGCGCGGTATCCGGCTTCTAAAGCCCACTGCACCGCATTGCCCACTTCGTCGCCGTTGTCACTCAAATAGGTCCCAAGACCGACGAGCGGCATTTCGACGCCATTGTTCAACGTTGTAGTCGTAGAAATCTGCATGGACGAAGTATTGCCCATGTCTCATAGAAGCAGCGGACGGGCCCGAGGTTGCCGACGGGGTAGGGCGACGGGTTCTTACGTTGGTCTTACGTTGAGCGGAACAATCGGACGCTCCGCTGATGTCATCGAGGCTTTCTTCTACGGTGACCCCATGTTCTTGGGTCGTATAACCAAAGCAAAGAAGTCACCCGAGCAGACCGCGCCTGCAGGGCGTAGCGAGAAAATGCAGATCTCTGGGACACACCAGGTGCTCGGCACATCGATGGTCGAACCATTCCCGGAACACATGGAGCGATTGATCGTCGGGATGGGCTGCTTTTGGGGCGTCGAGCAGCTCTTTTGGAAGCTGGATGGTGTCTATACGACTGCAGCTGGCTACTCCGGTGGCATCACTGCGAACCCCAACTACGAAGAGACCTCCAGTGGGCTGACCGGTCATGCGGAAGCGGTTTTGGTGGTCTTCGATCCAGAAGTCATCGATCTTCAGCAGTTGCTCGCAACCTTCTGGGAGAATCACGACCCCACGACGCCGTTTCGCCCAACGGGGTTCAGTTCGCAATATCGCAGTGCGTTGTATGGGACTACGGCAGAACAACACCGCGCTGCTCACGCATCCAAAGAGCACTACCAATCCCGTCTCAAGGAGCGCGGCTACACAAAGATTCACACCGAGATCGCCATGGCCGGTGAGTTCTATTACGCCGAGGAATACCACCAGCAATACATGCACAAGAACCCAAATGCATTGTGCGCAAACGGGTTCTGCCAGGTGAGCTACAACTAGGCGCCAGGTGGACGGAGTGACGCGCTACAGTTTGGCGTCAATCATTTTGGCGTCTAAGCGCCCGTAGCTCAATTGGATAGAGTTCCTGGCTTCGAACCAGGCGGTTGGGGGTTCAAGTCCCTCCGGGCGTGCAATGTGATGTTTCAGGACATCGGAAACCCTCGGACCTGCGGTTCGGGGGTTTCTTC
>CAZLWE010000090.1:0-9800 GCA_964562985.1 uncultured Acidimicrobiales bacterium | reverse complement strand
GGTAGCCCGCAGCTGCGAAGCCGGTGCGGGCGGACGCGGCCTCTGGCCAGCAGCCGAGCATCGAGGAGCCGCTAGGCGACGGATTGCGACAGCTGGAGGCGAAGCCGGGAAGGCAGCCAGAAAGTCTGATTACGACTTCGTCGTAGTCAGACCTGCGTCTCACAGAAGTAGGTCCAGTTGCCTTTGAACTTGGTTCGCTGGATCGGGGTGCGTGATCGGGGGCTGAGTTCGCCCTCTCGTTGGAATACCTGAATGTGTTGGTCGTACACGCCAGGTTCCCCGAAGACGTCGGCCCATGGGCGGTCCTCGAGTGTGGTACCCCGGTACTTGATGACGTTGTGGAGGGTCTCTACGAGCGATCGATAGAGGCGGCGAACTTCTTGAGTCGACAGCGAGGTCGACGAACGGTCGTAGCGCAGGCCAGAGTCGAAGAGCACCTCGTCGGCGTAGATCGAGCCGATGCTCAAGAGCGCCTTACCGTCGGTGAGCAGTTCCTTGAGCGTGGTCGGGTGTCCCTCGATCAGATCGCGGAAGTTCAGCCACGAAAGCGGTGTGTCGATCGGGTCGATGGCGGGATCGTTCAGGTCAGGGAACTCCGACATCACCTCTTCTTTAGGCACGACGGCCAGTTCACCGTCGCCATCAGGGTTGACGTAGCGAAGCTGTCCACCTTGGGTGAACGTAATCTTCACCTCCGTACCGGGCTCTTCCTTGTCCTTGTTGGCGTTACGCCGAAAAACGCCAGTTCCCATGCGAGCGACCAAAATGTCCTCAGACTCAAGGGGGAACAACAAGAACTCGCCCTGGCGCATGACGCCCGCAATCTTGAGTCCTTCCATCGGGGACCCGAACTGCTTGCGGTTCTTGTAACGAGGCAGCATCGACATCCCTGCCGCATCTACTCCCTTGATTTTCCGGCCCACTATTTCGCGTTCGAGATCCCGTCTCGTCAGCTCTAGCTCCGGTAGTTCGGCTTTCATTTATGCCCCTCCAGGCTCCAGCGCAATGAACGCTTCCTTGGCCGCGTTCTGCTCGGCCTGCTTCTTCGACGTGCCACTGCCACGCCCGACCGTAGTACCCAAAGTGACCGTAGCGTTGAATCGCCGCCCATGATCCGGGCCAGTGAACGACATCGTATAACTGGGAACGTCCAAACCGAGCGTTGACGCACGTTCTTGTAACCGGGTTTTGTAGTCGCGTTCCCCGGGCGCCGAGAGTGCCGTTTCACACGATTCATCCAACAAGCGGTTGACCATTTCTGAGGTAACTTCACGGCCAGCGTCGAGATATACCGCGGCGATAACCGCTTCCATCGCGTCGGCCAGGATCGATTCCTTTTCTCGTCCACCCGAAATTTCTTCGCCACGACCGAGACGCAGATGATCGCCAATCCCGATCGCCATAGCGGCCTGAGCCAAGCTCGGTGCGCTAACCACCTCTGCGCGGGCCTTGGCCATCCCACCCTCGCTCATGTCGGGGGCGTCGTGGAATATCCGCTCGGTGATGGTGACCCCGAGGATGGAATCTCCAAGGAACTCGAAACGTTCATTTGATGGGTCGTTGGTGTTCTCCGCGCACCACGATCGGTGCGTCAGGGCATGGCGTAGCAAGTCAGGGTCGCTAAAGCGATATCCCAGCGCCTCGTAGAAGCTCTCGTAATCTGGAGAGCCCGACGATTCTTGGGAATTAGCTCCCAAGGCGACCGACGACATAGTCGACGGCGTCACGGACGGTCTTGAGGTCTTCGAGGTCGTCGTCTTCAATTCGCATCTCGATCGAGCGCTCTCCGAGCTCTTCTTCGATTGCTTCGACAAGTTCGATCAACGCCAACGAATCGGCGTCGAGATCGTCTTGGAACGAGTCGCCCTCGCCGATCTCCGACGGTTCGATCTCCAGAATTTCTGCCAGTCGGTTCCGAATGATTCCGAGAACGTCGTCGCGGGTGATGCTTTCAGACACAAGTACTCCCCTGGTGCGTCAGCCTGACTGTATCCAAAAGTTCTGGGAATTCAGGCGTTTACGGCGGCGGTGATCTTGCCAACCAGGTCGGTCTCGACCATTTCGGCGGCCACCGAGATCGCATTCACCATGGCTTCGTCGCCGGAGCTGCCGTGACTGATGATGCACACACCCTTCGTTCCGAGCAGCATCGCTCCTCCGTAGGTATCGGCGTCGAAGCGCTTGTAGAGCGGCAAGAGCGCCGGCAAGAGCTGTTCTGATGCGGCTTGGGCTTCGGGAGTGGAACCAAAGGCTTCGATCAAGGCGTTGATGATTTGGCGAGCACCGCCTTCGAGTGTCTTGAGCGCGACGTTGCCGGTAAAGCCATCGGTCACGACGACGTCGACGTCGTTACCCATCAGGTCACGTCCCTCAACGTTGCCGACAAATGTGGCGCCTTGGGCCGCCCAATCGACCTCGCTGAGGAAGCCAAAGGCCTCCTTGACGAACGGGGTGCCCTTTCCCGCTTCTTCTCCGATGGATAGCAATCCCACCCGAGGTTCTTCGACTCCGAAGCGACTCTTCGCGAACAACGCGCCCATTTGCCCGAACTGCACCATCCACTCCGGACGACACTCAGAGTTTGCTCCCGCGTCGAGGAGAATCGTGGGTTCGCCTTCGGGACGTGGGATCGGCGTGGCAATCGCCGGTCGGGCCACACCCTTGATTCGGCCCGTGCGTAAGAGTGCGGAGGCCATGGTGGCTCCGGTGTTACCCGCGCTGACCATTGCCGATGCCCGACCATCACGCACGGCCTCGGCCGCGCGTACGAGCGAGGAGTCCTTCATTTGACGGACACTCGAACCGGGGTCGGCGTCCATCGCGATGACTTCGGAGGCTTCGATGACCTCAAGGCCCCCGGTGTCTCCGAGCGCGTCGGGCTGACCGACAAGAATGACCGGGATACCCCGTTCCTCCAACGCTCGATGGGCACCCTCGACAATGGCCTTTGGGGCGTTGTCGCCTCCCATTGCATCCACCGCGACGGGCAACATGTTCTACGCCTTAATCAGTCGACTTCGACTGCTTGACGACCGCCATAGTGGCCACATACATGGCACACGATGTGGGGGCGCTTGGCTGCACCGCACTGTGGGCAATTGGAGCGACCGCCAGCGCGCACACGCCATGCGGACGCCTTTCGGGACCGGCTCTTGGACTTGGAAGTCTTTTTCTTTGGAACTGCCATGGGTAACCCTGTACCTGTCGGGGGCTGCGAACGAGTGGGGCGCCAAAAAGATCAGACGCACAAGCCAGACATCGTAGCGCTATTCAATCAATCTTCATCAAACGTGAGCTCAGATAACGCAGCCCAGCGAGGGTCGATCTGGGGTTCTCCAGCACTATCGCTGTCCGAGCTTGCATCTTCGTTGGTCGGAAAGCGCTCCGGGTCGGCGCCTTCACAGCTCGATGAGCACAACGGTGCGAGCGGCAATGCGAGCAGCAGCTCCTCTCGAAGGACGTTTCCGAGGTCGACCCGTTCCCCCACGATCGGGTAGGCGTCGGCATCATCGCCCCCAAACCCTGCTTCGACGTCGGGAAGGAAAGAGACGGTCGTCGAAACGTCGATCGGTTCGCCCATCACCTCCAGGCAACGACGGCACTCGCCTTCCCAACGGCTCTTTGCCTGCACCGATGCCTCCACACCACGCATCGTCGAGCGCAGCTCGGCCTGCACGTGGATCTCGTCGCCGTCAGGAATCTGAGCGGTAGTCACGCTGAGCCCATCGGGCGCGACCATCTCGTCGACCTTGATTACCTCGGAGCCATCCAACGAACGACGCTTCAGGTCAGCAATGTTGTCTCGCCGTAGCAATCGACCTACATCGATCAACAACTCCGGCCATAAGGCCTGTGTCACCCCGTCAGGATACGTCCTGGTCGAACAGACCCGATGGCTCCGGATCGAGTGCCGGGGGTGGCGGCTCTTCCCGGAGGTCGATGGTCGTGGCGCCCTGCATCCGGTTTCGCCCGGTCGCGACTACCGTGCGGGTTCGATCGAGGATGCCTTCGAGTGAGGCGAGCCGCGCGTCGCAGAAGTCCTCGGTCTCTCGTTTCATCCGGCGAGCGTCTGCCTCAGCGTCGGCGATGATGCGCTTGGCCCGTGCCTCGGCTGATTTGGAGACCTCGGTCCTTTCGACCATTCGCTCGGCTTGGGACCGAGCGACCATCATGATTTCGTCGCCCTCCCGACGAACGCCAGCGAGGTACTCCTCGCGCTCGCGCAAAAGCCATCGTGCTTTGCGCAACTCGTCAGGCAGCGAGGCGATCGCCTGCTGGAGAACTTCGAGCAGCGGCTCACCGTCGACCCGTAGCGAATTCGAGAGAGGTAACGGAGGAGATTCTTCGACGATCTCGATCGCTTCGTTCAAGAGCGCTTCGACCTCCGGAACGCGATGGGTCGGCGAACCCTCGTCACGACTTACGATTCGGGGCGGCTCGGGGAGGTTGTTGTGGTCGTAACGCACGGTCTCGGTCATGAGGTGAACTTTTCTCGTAGGACCCGCAGTGCGGGTTCGGGGACCATCGACGACACGTCACCGCCGTACCGCGCGATTTCACGGATCAACCGTGATGCGAGGAACGAGCGAGATGACGCTGAGGGGAGAAAGAGGGTGTGCACGCCCGAAATGGCTTGGTTCATCTGTGCCATCTGCAGTTCGGACTCAAAGTCGGACACTGCACGCAGGCCCTTGACGATGAAGTCAGCCTCCAACTCTTGGGCCAGGTCGACGACCAGCGACGAGAACATCGTGATCGAAACGTTGGGGAGGTGGGCGAAGGTCTCCGAGAGGACCGCTTGGCGTTCATCGAGTGTGAGCATCGGCGTGCTTTTACTCGGATTGCGCATAGCCGCAACAATGACCTTGTCGAACAACTGCGCAGCAGTTTCGACAATTTCGACGTGGCCGTTGTGTACCGGATCGAATGAACCCGGATACAACACGACCGTCACTGGGCGGTTCCTTGTCTGGCGAACACGGTCACCACGGTAGTCCCGTACGTCTTCTCACGAACGACATCCCACGATGGATGTTCTTCGACGACCTCGCCCGCTTCTGCCACGAGCCACCGGGAATCGACGTGCTCGAGCAGCGTTTCCCAGTCTTCGTCGTTGTAGGGAGGGTCGGCGAGAATCACGTCGAATCGGTCGTCGTTGCGCTCGACCCACTCCAATACGTCGGCCTGGATGACGGTCGAACGGTCGGTATAACCAAGCGATTCGAGGTTGTCGCGAATGCATTCGACGGCACGGCGATCCTTCTCGACGAAGGTGCAGTGCGTCGCTCCTCGGCTGAGCGCTTCGATGCCGAGGGCTCCGCAACCGGCGTAGAGATCAAGTGCCTCCACCTCGCCGGTTGCGCCAAGGCTGAACAACATGTTGAAGATGGATTCTCGGACACGGTCCGATGTCGGACGCGTCCGGGTGCCTTCGGGTGCAACGATGGTTCGGCCCCGCGCTTCACCAGCGACAACTCTCATCAGGACGCCTCCTCTCCGAATTGAATGTCCCATCTATCGAGACAGTCTTCACATCGGTATGGAATGACCTCACCTGGAGAAAAACCGCCTTCCGGCTCACGCGGCAGCCGGTGGCAGGTACCTAGGCAGTCAACGCACTCAATGGTGAGTGGCACCTCGAAATCCATCGATTTGAACAGTAGTCCTACCTGGGCGAGAAACAAGGCAGCCAAACGAGTATCAGAACATTTGGTACCGCTTACCGTACATATTCGACCGTTTATCGACGCATCGACCGAACAGAACGGCCGCGGGAGGCAGGGGCATCGCCAAGTTCCGTCAGGTCAAAATCCGCAGAGCACGCAGAGCGAAGCGAACGTGCGATGCGGCGAAATAGGCTGATCTGCGTGCGGCGAAAATCGCGGCGGAGCCGCCCGCTTCAACCGCAGTCAGTTCTTGCGGAGGAAGTCCGTGTCGGTTTGGCCGAGCATGATGGCGACGTCGTCGGTAAGGGCGTCGAGGCTCGGGTCGTTGGCCTCGAGAAGCTCGATGGCCACCTCTCGGGCTAGCGCCACGGTGTCTTTGTCCCGGCGCAGCGACGCTAGGCGCAGGTCGTTCTGACCCTTCTGCCGCTCCCCCATGATGGTGCCTTCGCCACGTAGTTCAAGGTCGACTTCAGCTAGGTGGAAGCCGTCGGTCGATTCGACGAGCGCTTCGATGCGGGCTTCGCCATCAGTGGTGGTGACTTCACCTGCCAACCAGCAGGTCGAGGCGTGTTCGCCACGGCCGACACGACCCCGAAGCTGATGCAGCTGGGCGATACCGAAACGGCCTGCATCGAGGATCACCATGACGGTTGCGTTCGGAACGTCGACGCCGACTTCGATAACAGTCGTGGCGACGAGCACGTCGGTCTCGCCCGAACGAAAGCCCGACATGACCTCTTCCTTTTCGGCGCTCGTCATGCGGCCATGCAAGAGGGCCACCTTCAGGCCATAGAGCTGGCCCGAGGTGAGGTCTTCATAGGTTTCAGTGGCCGACCGGGCTTCGATCTTGTCGCTCGCGTCGATGAGCGGACACACGACGTATGCCTGGCGACCAGAAGCTACGTCCGCGCGGACGTTGTCCCACATGGCCGCCTCTTCCATCTCGCCAGCAGCCCACTTGGTGACGATCGGCGTGCGCCCTGGCGGCAACTCGTCGAGAACGCTGACGTCAAGGTCGCCATAGACGGTCATCGCGGCCGTGCGTGGAATCGGCGTTGCTGTCATCACCAGCACGTCGGGTTCTTTGTCGCCCTGCGCCTTGGCCTTGAGCACGGCTCGTTGTTCGACGCCGAAGCGGTGTTGCTCGTCGATAACGACCATGCCGAGGTTGAAGAAGTGCACCGAGTCTTGGATGAGTGCGTGTGTGCCGATGAGAATGTCGACTTCGCCGGAAACGGTCTGGGCGAGGATGCGTTTGCGATCGGCCGTGGGTACGCCGTTGGTGAGCAACTCGACACGAAGGGGACGTTCGCTCAGCAGACTCATCGTGTCTTCGACGACCATGTCGGCGAGCAGGGCCTTGATGCCGATGGAGTGTTGTTCGGCGAGAACTTCGGTCGGGGTCATAAGCGCACCTTGGAAACCGCCCTCAACACCGCTCAACAGTCCATGCACGGCAACGAGCGTCTTGCCTGCGCCTACGTCTCCCTGGAGGAGTCGATGCATAGGGTGCGCCTGGTGCATGTCGGTCGTGATCTCACCGATTACCCGCTGCTGTGCTCCGGTGAGATCAAAGCCCAGCGAATCGACGAGCTGCTGTGTGAGCGCGCCGGTGGCGGCGTGATCGACCCCAACCTCAGTTTCTTGGCGAAGTCGTTGCTGGCGAACCAGTTCGAGCTGGATCGCGAAGAGCTCGTCGAAGACCAAACGGCGGCGAGCCTGGGCGACATCTGCCATCGTCTCGGGCTGATGGATCGCGAAGGTCGCTTCGTGACGGCCAATGAATCCTTGGGCGGTCTTGACCGATGCCGGTAGTGGGTCAGCGAGTGTGCGAGGTTCCGCGCGCCGGAGCGCCTCGGCCGTCCAGCGTGCAACGTCGGCGCTCTGGATCTTCGCCTTCTCCGACTGCGGGTAGACGGGGACGATCTTACCGGTCTGGTCGCCAATGAGGTCGACGATCGGCGACGACATTTGCAGGCTTCCCCGATAGGTCTCGACCTTGCCGAACAATACGACGGGCAGTCCGTCGTAGAGCTGCTTGGCCCGCCACGGCTGATTGAAAAAGGTGACGCTGATGGTGCCGGTGCCATCGCTCACCTTGGCGGTCACCATGGTTCGTTTACCTTTGAGCCGCCGAAGATCGACTCGACTGACCGTGCCGAGCACCATCCCCTCTTCGCCTTCACGCAGGTCTCGGATCGCGGCTTCTTTGGTTCGATCGATGTATCGGCGCGGGTAGTAGCGAAGCAGATCGAGCACGCTGTGCACGTCGGCCTTGCGCAGCGACTCGGCACGCTTTGGCCCAACGCCCTTGAGCGCTTCGACCCCGAGCGCGTCGAGATCGCGAAGCGTTAACGGCGGCTTCGATGAAGCAGGTGAAGATTCAGCGGTCACTCCATGCCGATAATAAACGGATAGAGCGGCTGACCCCCTGTATGCACCTCGACCTCAAGGTCCGGATGCCCGAGCTCTATCTGTGCGACCAACGCTGCGGCTTCGGCTTCATTGGATTCCTCGCCCACTACGACGGTGATGATTTCGTGATCGCCGTCGGCGAGCGAGTCGACCACGGCCGCCGCAGCAGCGATGGCACCGCTCTCTACCGCGACGATCTTGCCCTCGGCCAATCCGAGCCAGTCACCGTCAGAAATCTCGAACCCGTCTGCGGTCGTGTCTCGCACCGCGTGGGTTACCTCGCCCTGCACGAGGTGTTCAAGCGCTTCGTTCATGCCGGCTTCGTTGGTATCGCAGTCGGCCTCGGGGTCGTAGCTGACCAGTGCCGCCATGCCGCCGACAACGCTCGTGGTCGGCACCACCGTCACGCGCTTGGTGCTCTCGGCGTCGACCTGGCGCGCCACCGGGATGATGTTCTTGTTGTTCGGCAAGATCACGACACCTTCGGCGGGCATCGCTTCGACGGCTGCCAGCAGATCTGCCGTCGAGGGATTCATAGTCTGTCCCCCGGCTACGACGTGCTGCACGCCGAAGCTCGCGAAGATCTCGCCGACCCCATCGCCCACGGCCACCGCCACGACGGCGGTGGTGCACGGGTCAATGTCAGCCGCAGGCGCTGCCGCCGCGGCTTGTTTGACCCACTCTTGTTCTTCAACCTCTTCGAGGAGGTCGGTCACTCGGATCTTGTGTGGGCGTCCGACGTCGATGCCGCATTCGATGGCTGCGCCGATGTCGTCGGTGTGGACGTGGCAGTTATGGATGCCATCTCCACCAACGACGACGATGGAGTCGCCGATCTCACCCCATGCGGCCTTGAACCCTTCGATGGATTCGTCGGGGGCGTCGAGGAAGAACATCACCTCGTAGCGCAGGTCAGCGAGCGACGAATGGTCGTCGTCGGCGGGACGCTCGGGCATGTCGGCCATCGACGGGACGGCAGCGCCGTCGGGCATTTCCGGGGCAGGGATCTCACGACCGTCGAGCACCTTGAGCGCCGCGTCGAAGAACAACAGCAGGCCGGTACCGCCCGAGTCGACCACGCCCGCTTCGGCGAGGACGGGGAGAAGGGTCGGTGTTTTCTCCAGGGCAACGGCCGCGCCCTCACGGGCGGCTTCCATCACGGGCAATAGATCGGTCTCGCCCGATGTGGCGGCTGCTTCGGCCGCCTCTCGAACGACGGTGAGGATCGTTCCCTCAACCGGGTTTCCGACGGCACCGTAGGCGGCTTCGGCCGCGGCGGTGAGTGCAGCAGAGAAGTGCGCACCGGTGGCTTCCTCGTGATCGGTGAGGCCAGCGGAAAGTCCACGAAGAATCTGCGACATGATCACGCCCGAGTTTCCACGAGCGCCCATAAGCGAGCCGTGCGAGATGGCCTTGCACACGTCGGCCATCGCGGAGCCCGGTTCGGGCAAATCGGCCACCACCGAGTCGAGCGTGAGCGACATGTTGGTGCCGGTATCGCCGTCGGGCACCGGGTACACGTTCAAGTTGTTGACGACTGCCTTGTGCTCCATCAATGCGTCTCGAAAGGTAACGACGAAACTGCGGAGAATGTCAGGCGTGATCGTGTTGGACATAGCGTCCGCAACAGTACCCGTGAGCGGCTCCGCAATTCACATCGAAGATTGCGTCAAGAGGCCTTCGCTATGAAGAAATTCGAGCACGTCTTCGAGGTCCGGC
>CAZLWE010000089.1:0-10186 GCA_964562985.1 uncultured Acidimicrobiales bacterium | reverse complement strand
CGGACTTCCGCCGAGATCCCCACATAGCCGCCCTAGTCGTCGGCTCCGCCTCCTCCGCCAAGTTTTCTATAGAGCGGCTAGTTCGTGTTCGCCGACTTCCTCATCGACAACGAGTCGCCAACCGAATACTTCGGCGAACTGTTCGCGTCCCTCATCGTGACCGCTCGCGATCACTTCATCCCCCGCGACGAGCCGGTCGTGGCCGTTGGGGCGATGCCGGTAGATATTGCCCCGCTTGATGGCGAGGACCGTGTATCCCGGGGTCACATCGAGCTTCAGCTCGGCAAGGCTCGCTCCTTCTCCTCGACATCCCTCGGCGACCGGGACGCGCAACACGATCTCATCGCTGTCGGCTAGTGCGACACCGAGCACCGGGTGCACCTCATGTCCATGCTCGACGAACATCACCATCGCTGATGCCTGGTCACCAATGTCCTCGGAGGCGGCGGCCAAGTGGAGTAGCCCTCGCAGCGGTGAGGGGTCGGTAGATCGCCCTCGAGCTGCCCGAAGCACCCATGTTTCGAGTTGATCGTGCATTTCGTCGAGACGCTGTTCAAGGTGGCGCACTTCTGCGGCGAGACCACGGTCGCCGAGCACGATGGAGGAGTACGCCAAAGCAACCGCAGCTTCGGACAGGTTCTTCATCTCGACGAGCAGGTCGATTGCGCGGTCGAGTTCTTCTACCGGCTCGGTTTCGACGGGTGCTGGACGCGGCGCTGCTCCGGATAACTCACGAGCGGTTGCGATACCCGCGGGTGGACCTTCAAGAAAGAGGACATCGCCGGGGACAAGGATCGTCTCACCGTCGACTTTCGTTGTCCACCCGTCGCCATCACGAACGGCGAGCACTCGCATACCGGTTTGGAGTGGAAGCTCGATCTCGGACAGCGCTTGATGCGCCATCGCGGACTCCTCGGCGACAACAACCCGGTGCGACACCTCCTCTGCGTCTCGTAGCTCCTCGACCAAATGCCGCGGAATTCCCAGATCGTTGGAGACCGTACGTGCGATGTTGACGGCATCGTTTCCGATTCGTTCAATTGCGGAAATGACTTGGAGCACACGACTCATCCCGGGCGCCTCACGCGGGTGGCGAACGCCAAGGCATGCGAGCGAACGCATTTCCTCGACCAGCTTTGTCATGGTGGACTCCAGGTCGCGGACCTCTTCAGCCATGTCTGGATCACCGAAGTACACCGCGGCATACGCAAGGTCGACCATCAGCTCGGAGGTGTCCTTCGCCTCCGCCAAGAGCGTCCGAAGGTTGTGTGGTTTGTCATCCATGTGTTTGATCATCAATCGTAGGGAAATCTGTCTTGGAGGGAAAGAAGCGCTATCCGCCGAGGCCGAGAAGCACGACGGCACCAACGAGGGTGAAGGCGCCGACAAGGTCGAGAACTGAATTGGTTAGCGGGATCGTCGCCGTGTCTGGGTCGAGCCCGAATCGCACGGCCGCCAGCGTGCCGTAATAGGCCACGGCCAACACGACGATCGTGGCACCAGCGCCCGCAATGGCGGCGACGAGCAGCATGGAAACAAGCCCTGGACCTTCCACGCCGATGATCAGCGAACCGACGTGGGCCGCGCCACCGACCAGCACGAAGACGGGAAGGGCGAGCAGGCCGACCGAACGGATGTCGAGCAAGGCCTGACGCTGGGGAATGGGGTTCGACTCGATCAAGCCGAGATGCACCTTTGTTCCCAACCGGCTCGACAAAATCCCGCCGAGCGCGCCCGCCATACCGAAGTAGGCCGGGATCAGGATGAGCAACGCAGGAACATCCAGAAACGCGGACAGCCGTTGTTCGATGGCAACTCCAGCCACGAGCGACAGCGTGGAGGCCAAGGCCAGGACAGGCAACGACTCGAGGACGATACGCCGCAAGAGCGGTAGAGCCGAACGTAAGGACATCGCGAACACGCCGCCGGCAGCGATCGCCACGGCTACACCAACGACCTCAGAAACCGATGACGGCCCAACGAGGAACGATCCAATGAGCAGGGCGGGCAACGTCACCAGGTCGCCAGTGCCAGTGACGAGCGGTGCGGTGACGTTGTCGAGGTCCCAACCAAACTTGCTGGATCCGGCCACGAGCGCAACGGTGATCCCGAGCACCAAGAGCGACGCCAGTACGCCACCCACAACGGACACCGAGATGAAATCCAGGAGGCTCATGGCGTCAGAGACGCCAAACACTCGGGCGAGGAGCCAGCCAATGAGGGCAAGCCACGTCGCGGCCACGGTGCTGATGGCCATCGACGCGAGCACGTTCTGGCCAAACACCGTGTCCCTCCGGGGCGTTAACGAGAACTCGCCGGTGTGGATCGCCGTCCCGAGCCGAGAGCCCATGGCACCAAAGACGTTTCCGCGTTGGGCAATAGCCGCCGGCACCAACAACAAGAGACCGGGCAGTTCGGCGAGTCGCTCCTCGGCGGATGCAAGGGTTAGGCCTGCGATAAGGGTTGCCACCAGCGAGATGAGTAGGGCAACCGCCGACTGCGCGACCGCGCGCGGATCAGGACCGAGAATGCGGACGAGACGCTGTCCAACCGAGGTCAAGGCAGACATGGCCGTTCAGGCGAGCTTTGCTAACGCGCCGTCGACGGCGGCAGCGTAGGGGCCGCCAAACTTGATGGCGTGAACCGCCAGCGGCGCTAGGTGATGTAGCGGTATCCGCTCCTGCCAACCCGCGTTGAGTGGATAGACCTCGTCGTATGCGTCGAAGCACTCCTGAGAGAATCCGCCAAAGAGCCGCATCATCCCCAAGTCAAACTCCCGATGCCCACCATGGGCCGCAGGATCGATCAGCCAACTGCGCCCGTCGACATCAACGATTCTGTTCCCCGACCACAGATCACCATGCAAGCGCGAAGCCGGTACGTCGTCATCAAACTCACCCAGTCGATCCGCGACATCGACAAGACCGTTTATTGCGGTTGTGCTCAACGAGTTCCGTTCTGCTGCAATCTCGGCAAGCGGACGTAGTCGCTGGGCGGCGTAGAAGTCGGCCCAGGTGTCTGACGGCTCGTTCGGGACCCGAAGGCTTCCGGTCGGCATTGCGTCCGGTCGACCGAAGTGCGGCGCCCCGTTCTGATGTAGGGCCGCAAGCTCTGTGCCAAATCGCTGCTCCCCTTGCGCGTCTTGTGTCGCCCCCGGTTCGATCCATTCAAGAACCAAGCATGGCGGCGCATCGTCACTGACACCAATGACCTCCGGGATGGAGGCGACTCCAGCCTCACCTAACCACCGAAGACCGGCAGCTTCGGTAGAGAAGAAATCTTCGGGCGCGTCGGCTTTCGTCTTTGCGAAGACCGTCCGGCCGTCTGCGAGAGTGACACGGAAGGCATCGGCTACGTCTCCCCCGCTGACGCGCGCCATCGCACGTACCGGCGCACCGCACAGGTCAGCGATTCGATCGTCGAGATTCGTCATGTTTCGTGAACTCGCCCTAGCGAGGGCGATGTTGTGTTCCCAGCCCAGCGGTGATGAACACGCACGATGCCATCGCGGAGACGTCAGCGGTATGCCACACCCCCGGCGGGTTGATCGCATACTCGCCGGCGTGCAGTGTCGTCGGCACTTCTTCCCCGTCGATCTCCTGTACGAGTGTGATCTCACCTTCGGTGCAAAGCACCACTTCAGCACCCTCTGGATGCATCTCCCAAACGTCCCATGGACCGTCGAATCGGTGCATAGATACGAGGCGACCTTCGACCCCGTCATCGCCGTGGCGTCGGCCGTACCCCTCGTACCACGACATCTCTCCGGTGAACTCGGGCTGACCGACAGCGGTGGCCCCGAGTCCGAGGTGTATCGGGTGTTTCGACAGTCGTTCAACCATGGTGTTTCCTCCGCTCGTAACCGTACGCCACACCGGCCAAATCCTCCAAAGCTCACCCTGCGCGAGAGATTCTCGTCCTCCCAACACTTCTCGCCCAATTAGCGTCAAATCGTCCAATGGATTACTCAGTTAATACAGGTTGTGACCGATCTAACTCCACAGAGAGAAAACCGTCGACGGGGGGAACCTATGGAAACTCGTCCAACTACTGACATCCAGAACGCAAATGAAGAGACCACCGCACCGAGTGTGTCGGCCGAACTGATCTTCACCTTCGCGAATCGCGCGCCGGAGGTCATTTTGTCCTTCGAGGGCCTTGAGGTCCCTACGCCGCTGTTTGTCGAACTGAACCGACTCGGCTGGGCGATCCCTGCTGTGCCTCCACCTCCAAGCTCCGCGATCGACTGGACTCCCGACCCGACCACAGGCGCTGACTACACGTTGCGTCCGTGGCGAGTTACCGAGTTCCGTCTCGACTCAGGCAACTGGGCACAATCCTCAGAGCGCGCTATCGGTGGACTCACGATTGAAGTCCTGAAGCGTCACAGCGTGAACATCACCGACCTTCGCGGCCTTTCCGAAGCCGAAATGCTCGCAGCAACCGGCGGCCAAGCCTCTGGAGCCGCCCCAGCCGCTGGCGCAGCTCCTAGCGCAGATGCTGGCGGAGCCGCCGCTGCACCAGCCGCAGCTCCGATCGCCGCAGCCGGCACGGACGTCATCTTTGTCTACGACCCCGAACCAAATGGGGAAATTCCTGGCTACCGAACCTTCAATAGCGTTCGAGGCCGCAAGAAGGTCGGATGCACGTGGCACGAGGGCATGATGAGCGAAGGAGCGCAAGTTCCTGATGTTTCGATGCTCCAAGATCTCAACGGTCGAGGCGGCGGAGCCTGGCACTTGTCTGGCGATACGCGAGGCCAATCGAGTGGCGAGGTCCAGATGATTCATCCGGAAATGTCCGCCAACGACCCTGGACTGTCGAAGCTTCTCAAGATCACCGGTGCGAACACCAAGACCATCGAGCTCAACTCGATCTCTGGTGGCAAGAACGCCATGTTGGTCTGCGCGAAGGTGCCAGCGCACTCGGTCGAGATGCTCGGTTCAAACCTGCGCATTCGGTTCCCCGAACTCATCTTCCGCGAAGCGTAAACCTGGCGGTAGGCGATTACCGGAAATCGCGAGACATAATCGGCGCGGCAACGCTGAACTCGACGAGCTTGTCCGCGATGAGATTTGTTACCCCTTCCGCGTTCTCGACCTTGCCTCGAACAATCAGCGCGATCGACGTCAGCGCAACCTGTTTGTGACGTTGCCAGCATCCTTTGGACACGATGACGTTGACGAGTCCGTATTCGTCTTCGAGGTTGATGAACGTTGTTCCCGAAGCGGTCGCAGGACGTTGGCGGTGGGTGACGACTCCCGCCACCATCACCCGCTCACCCGAATCCTGCGTTGCGAGCGTGTTTGATGCGATGACACCAAACCGTTCTAGGTCTTCCCGATAGAAGCGAGTCGGATGTCCATCAGGAGCGACCCCGGTCGCCCAGAGGTTGGCCAAGGCGATCTCACGGTCGGTCATTCCGGGAAGCTGTGGCGCATCGACCCCGGTAAGGATTCCTGGGAGGCGAGCATCGGAGGCTTGAGCTGCCGCACCGGCTTCCCAAAGTGCCGACCGTCGATCTCCGAACACCCCAGCGGTAGCCAGCGCCTCAAGTACCTCGATCGAGCATCCCGTGCGTCGCTTCACATCTTCGATCGATGCCCACGGCCGCCCCTCGTCGAGACGCTCGGCGAGGTCTTCACCGACGTGACGGATCGAACCCAACCCCAGCCGAACCGCTGGCCCTCCATGACCCCACTTCGAATGGTGCACCCCAGCACCTTGCCGGAAAGCCGGATCCTCGGGTTCGCCGTCTACCCACTCCAGAGTCGCTTGCGCTCCGGACTTGTTGATGTCAGGGGTCAACACCTCAACACCGTGTCGACGAGCATCGCCGACCAGGGTGTGCGGCGAGTAGAAGCCCATTGGCTGAGCGTTCAGCAGCGCGGCACAAAAGGCCGCCGGGAAATACCGCTTGAGCCACGATGACGCGTACACCAAGTACGCGAATGACACCGAGTGCGACTCGGGAAACCCGTAATTCGCAAACGCGACGAGCTTCTCCCAAATCTCGTCGGCGACTGCGTCAACGACTCCGCGTTCGGCCATACCTGCATACAGACGGGCTTTGAGTTCCTCCATGCGTTTGCGGCTTCGTTTCGCTCCCATCGCCTGTCGGAGTTGGTCGGCTTCGGCCGGGGTGAACCCTGCGATGTCGATCGCCATCTGCATGAGTTGTTCTTGAAAGAGCGGGATGCCGAGCGTCTTTGCAAGCGACTTCTCCAGCAACGGATGCAGATACGTGATCGGCTCCTTACCGTTGCGGCGCCGAATATAGGGATGTACTGAGCCGCCCTGAATCGGCCCGGGGCGGATAAGCGCTATCTCGACGACGAGGTCATAGAAGGTGCGCGGCTTAAGGCGGGGCAAGGTTGCCATCTGCGCCCGGGACTCGATCTGAAAGACACCGACCGTGTCGGCACGACACAACATGTCGTACACCTCAGGGTCTTGGGGCATCGTTGCCATATCGAGTTCTACACCGTGAACCTCGGCGATGAAATCGATGGCATAGCGAATCGCGGACAGCATTCCGAGGCCGAGAAGGTCGAACTTGACCAACCCGGTGCGGGCGCAATCCTCCTTGTCCCACTGCAACACACTGCGGTTCTCCATACGTGCCCATTCGACCGGACACACCTCAACCACCGGACGATCACATATCACCATGCCGCCCGAATGGATTCCGAGATGCCGAGGTGCGTGCTCGAGTTCGCCAGCCAACTCCGCCACATCGATGGGAAACTGATCGAGCTGGGCACCCAGGGTCGCCCAACCATCGAGCTTCTTGGAGAATGCATCTTGTTGGCCGGTGGCGTATCCCAACGCCTTTGCCATATCGCGCACAGCCGATTTGGAACGATAAGTGATGACATTGGCCACCTGTGCTGCGTGCTCTCGGCCGTACCGGTTGTAGACGTACTGAATGACCTCTTCGCGACGACCGGATTCGATGTCGATATCGATGTCGGGCGGGCCATGGCGTTCTGGGGAGAGAAACCGTTCGAATAGTAATCCCAACGCCACCGCATCAGCATTGGTGATACCGAGGGCGTAACACACCGCAGAGTTCGCTGCCGAGCCTCGTCCTTGGCACAAGATGTTGGCCTGATCGCAGAACGCAACGATGTCGGCAACGATCAGGAAGTATCCCGGGAAGCCCAGGGAATCGATCATCTCAAGCTCCCGATCTAACTGGGAATACGCGCCGGGGACCATCTCATCGGTCGGCGACCCGTAGCGTTTGTGCGCACCGCGGCGGGTGAGCTCACGCAGCCAGGACATCTCATCATGACGATCGGGGCACGGGTACGGCGGCAAGCTCGGCGCCACGAGCTGTAGATCGAAGGCACACTGTTGCGCTATCTCGACCGTCGCAGCGAGCACCCCGGGATAGCGCTCGAAACGCTTCGCCTGTTCATCACCCGAACGCAAATGTGCTGCAGCCGCTGCGGGAAGCCACCCATCATGTTCGTCGAGAGAGCGTCGATGACCAACGGCTGCCAGTGCGGTAGCGAGCTTGCGTTGCGCGTGGTTGGCGTATCGCACGTCGTTTGTTGCAACGAGTACGAGATCTCGCTCCAAGCCAAGACGGACCAGTGCATCGTTTCGGACCGAACACAAAGGAGTGGCATGGTCCCACAGTTCAACAGCGAGGTTCGGTCTGCCAAAAGCATTAATCAGGTTGTCGAGTGTCCGTTGGGCAGCGATCGGACCCTTTGCCTCCAGTGCGATGTTGAGCGGGCCGCGCTGAGTTCCGGTCATCACGACCCATTCGTCGTTGCTCAGCTCGGCTAGACGGTCGAGGTAGTAGCGGGGTGCTCCCTTCTCCCCCGCCATCTGCCCTTCGCTGATCGCACGACTGAGACGGGCATACCCTTTCGGCCCTCGGGCTAGCACCACAAGGTCACCAGCAGACCCGATCTCTTCGCGTTGTGGGTCTGTCAGGCTGAGTTCGGCGCCAAAGACCGTCGCCAGCCCATAGGCCGTTGCCGCTTCGGCAAAACGAACAACGCCGTAGAAGCCATTGCGGTCGGTAAGCGAGAGAGCGCGGAGCCCTAATCGGGCCGCCTCTTCGACCAACGTTTCGGGCCCTGACGCCCCATCGAGAAAGCTGAAGTTTGAGTGACAGTGCAATTCGGCATACGGGGTTCCATGAGAACGACGAGCAACGCTGCCAACAACGCCTTCACGCGGTTCATATGGCTCGCGGGTTCGAGACCAAGCAGGGCTATCACCGCCGGTTCGAATCGGGTTGTCTTCTCGACCGTCCGTGCCAGATCGCGCTTTATCGGAAAGTGTCCTCTCCAACTCGGACCACGAAACGGGAGGATTCCGAAACCCCATCGACTCACTATACGAACATGTGTTCGCATAGACACGCCGGATTAGGGGAAAATAGCCCTAAAGCGCTACTTTCTGCGAGTTATTATGGGCACGTGCTTCGATTTGTGAGAAACATATGGCCCCGAACCGCCGTTTTGTCAGCCCTACTGCTGGCCGCCGTTAGTGCGGTCTTAGGGCTGACTATCGCCACAGCAGTGGCTCAAGACGCCGACCGAACAATCGATCTGGGCATTGCGGTACGTGGCGATGACGCGAACCTTCTTATCGCAGCCGAACAAGACTTTGGACGTTCCGTTGACGTCGTCCGCACGTTCGCCCTCTGGGATGACAACTTCCCGACCGCCGATGACCGCGTCGCGCTCAACGGGCGAGACCTAATCTTCTCCATCAACCCGCAGACGGCGGCTGGGCCCATCCCGTGGGCCGATATCGCCGCAGCGCAACCCGGCGACCCCCTCCATGACGACATGGTCGACTGGGCGAACCGGTTGAAGCCATACGAAGACCAACTATGGCTCACCTTTAACCACGAACCCGAAACGGTCGAAAACATCGTGCACGGCACCGACCAGGAGTTCATCGCTGCCTGGCGAAACTTCATGACCGTCATGGCGGACAGCGGTCTCGAACCGATCGGTCGCGCCTGGATCATGACCGACTTTGCATTCGAGCTCGGCGAGCAGGACCGTAGACACCCCGACCGGTGGTATCCAGGAGACGAGTGGGTGGAAGCTGCAGCTGCCGATGCCTACAACTGGTACGACTGTCGCCGTCGCGTCGACATCCCTTGGCGAGGCCTTGACCAGATCATCGGCGACTTTGTGGAGTGGGGACTCGACCACCCTGACGAACAGCTCATGCTCGCCGAGATGGGTTCCGCAGAAGACCCACAAGACCCCGACCGAAAAGCGGAGTGGTTGGCAGAGGCCCTCGAGCTTCTTGCGACGCCTGAATACAGCCAAATAACGACCGTCTCCCACTTCTCGCTCATCGACACAATCGATGGAAATTTCTGCGACTGGCGAATCAATAGCTCCCCGACAACGCAACAAGCCATGGCCGATTTCGCCAATTCCTCGCTGTTCGGGGGCGACACTGCGGCTCCCCCTGGGACCATCGTCATTGAGCGCCCAGACTTTGATCCAACTGCGCCCTGCATCGGCACCGAAGACGCAACGGGCGTGACCTTGACATGGGACGGCGTTGGGTTCCCTGCGATTCTCCGCAACGGCGCGTGGATCACCACAATTGGCTTTGGAGAAACAGAATTCTTCGACCCTAATCCCCCATTGCAATCGTTCTATGAAGTGCGTCTCCACAACAACGGGCGCACAGATCTGCGGTGCTCGATCGGAGTTGCCGACCCCGCACCGGTAGACCCGGCACCCGTCGATCCTGCCCCGGTAGACCCGGCACCCGTCGATCCTGCCCCGGTAGACCCGGCACCCGTCGATCCTGCCCCGGTAGACCCAGCCCCGGTAGATCCAGCACCACCAGCGGTTTGCCAGGTCGTTGTGAACCCCGACGGCGCCATCACCGTCGAATGGTCGATACCCAACAACACCATCAACGTCCTGCGAAATGGCTTCTGGATCGGCACCGTTACCAACGGCGGCGACTTCCTCAACGACCCCCTCGGCAACCAAAACGACACGTACTTCATACGCGTCCGCCCAGCCGGACAAGTCATCGACTACGACTGCACAGCGCCCGTTGACCCGGCACCCGTTGACCCAGCACCGGTAGACCCAGCACCCGTTGACCCGACACCCGTTGACCCGACACCCGTTGACCCAGCACCCGTCGATCCTGCCCCGGTAGATCCTGCCCCGGTTGA
>CAZLWE010000088.1:0-10383 GCA_964562985.1 uncultured Acidimicrobiales bacterium | reverse complement strand
GTGTAGGCTTACACAGTTACACCCGCGGTGAGGTATACGCCGCCGCGAAACTGACACATTTTACGCCAAATTGATTGCATCAGAAGGAGGCCCTCCATGATCCCCTCCATGGCCCGAAATCAGATTGAAGCCTCGCTTAGCGCCCACCGCGGGCGAGCCGCCTTTGCGGACTTCTCGGCCTTTGCCTGTTCCTTCGCGGCCGCCTTGGCTTCGCGCTTGGCAGCCCGTTTCGATGCCTCAGCCTTTTCTTGAGTCTTGGCGGCCCTCGCGTGGACCTTTGCGGCTTTCGCGTCGACTTTGGCCTGCGCACTGGCCGCTTTCCCGTCGACCTTGGCGGCCTTGGCGTCGATCTTTGCCTGGACCTTCGCAGCCTTCGCGTCGAGGCGTGCCTGGGCCTTCACGTCTTTCGCGTCGATCTTCGCGGCGCGTGCTTGAGACTTCGCGTCCGCCTTCGCCGCGATGGCATCTGTCTTCGCTTGGGCCTTTGCGTTTGCGGCGTCGACCTTCGCTTGCGCCTTTGCGGATTTGGCATCGGACTTTGCGATGCGTTTCTCGGCCTTCGCGACCTTGCGGGCTGCACTTCGGCTCAAAGGAGGGTCAGAGACGACGTCCTCGCCGAGGATGGCGTTGATTCGTTCCGCGCTGGGCTCTTCGAGAATCTTGGCTCCGACGGCCGACAACGCCGGCCCGACGAGGGCGGTAGCTCGAGGTGCCTTGCGCTTCGGGCCGACGACGAGCTTGCGTCCGTCTCCTCGACCTCGCTTGGAGTCCTCGGGCACGTGTACGAGCGTCCACGCGGTTCCCTCGGTAATGGGCTCGGAGAAGGTCACCGGGGCTTCGCCACCCTTGGAGATCCGCGACCACCCCTGCCGCAGGAGGTTGGCGACCCAGATCGCCCGCCATAGCGGGTGCCCGCCCAACAGGCCCTTGCGCAGGGCGTTGCTCTTAATCAAACGGAGGGCCGTCTGTTTATTGAAGATGGCCATTAGAGCCGGCGGACCTCTACGACTGCCGAACGCTTCGAGCCGGCGCGACGGCCCAACAAGAAGAGGAGAATAGCGAGCAGAATTCCGACACCGCTGACGACCGGCACGTACTTGTTCTTGGCGTTATCTGTGACAGGGTCGACAACTTCGTCTTTGATCTGACGAAATTTCGACTCGATATCGTCTCGTGAAATCGGTGCCTGTTCAGTACTCATGCTCCAAGTCCTTTCGAGATGCGCGATGCCAGGAAGAGCACCACGAGGGCGGCGACGAAAAAGACGATGAGGTACGGCGCGAACACGAGTGCCCCGATGCCATCGTCACCACCGTTGAAGACGTCGACTTCTTGGAGGCCACGTAGTCCTGCGAGGGCCAAGAAGAAGAAACCGAGCCCGAGGCAGACAGCGCCAGGAACGCCGAATTTCAGATATTGGCCGACTCCCGCGAGCGGCGTCTTCGTCTCCTGAATTGCATACGCCTTGACGAGGTCAAACACCTCTTGTGCGTTCTCTGCTGGCGTCTTTTCTGTTTCTGCCACGGTCAATCCTCAATCGTTCCCAATTGCAGCTCTAAACCTACCCGAACTCGCCGCATCAGCCGAGCCCTGCCCGCAGAAGCACCTTCTTATCTTCCAGGGCTTCACTCAACAACGACATTTGGTCTCGGGTTGTCATTGCTTCGAGGACTCGTTGGCGATCGAAGTCACCGAGTGGCGCCACCGCGCTCATCTGGTCGAGACGGGCCTGTGGGTCGTTGGTAAATGTATAGGGATCGAGGGGTTCCGCCCCAGCGACTTCGGCGATGAGTTCGATGGTCTCGTGGAGTGATTGTTCGAGATCATCGAGGTTCGAACCGCCGTTGTCCGCGACCAGGCGTGGGGACACTTCCGCGATCGGATAGGGGTCATCGGGAAGCCAGTCGAGAATGTCGATCCGCTCAACACCAGCTACCACGATCCCCCAACGGCCATCGTCGAACTGCTCGGCTTGGATGACCTCGACGCGAGTGCCCACCGTCGTTCGCAAGTCTCCCCCGCCGACTTCGTGGCCGCGATCGATGAGCGCAATACCGAAGGTCTGTGATCCGTCTTCGCTCATGATGTGTTCAAGCAACGTGCGATAGCGGGGCTCGAAGACGTGGAGGGGGACGATCTGATGCGGAAACACCGTGCTTCCTAGGGGAAACATCGGGAGTTTCGTCACTGCGTGGGACCTAGTGCGCTGACGTCAGGGCCTTGTGGGTACTCGAGCAGGGAGAACACCACTGCGTCTTGCATCTCGATCATGTCTTCGAGGGGTAGCACATCGGTTGTATTGGCGATCCAGGCGAAGGTGAGGGTCGTGCCGTCGTCAGCCTCGACGGTGCCGGCCAAAGCGCCAACTTCGTTTAGGCGTCCGGTCTTGGCTTGGACACGCCCCGCAGCGGTGGTTCCAACGAATCGTTCTCGTAAGGTGCCCGTCTCGGCTGCGACCGCTAGCCCATCGTGGAGTGGGGTGTCTGTGCTGTCGTTGAGGACTTCGAGGAGAAGACGACAGTTGAGTCGATTCTCTGAGGCCAGTCCCGAACCGTCGACGACGTCGGTCTCGGCTATGGAGAATCCCCGGTCGCGCAACAGGGTTTCGATCGCGAGTGCACCGTCATCGGTGGTTCCTCGCCCGAACGTCGCAAGGCCCAACTCTTTGAGCAACAGTTCCGCGGCGTGGTTGTCGCTGATGTCGACCATTTGGTTGGTCGCTACCGAGATGGGGTCAGACGCAACCGATGCGACGGTTCGGAAGTTGGCGGTACCTTGGGGCAGCGTGGTCGCTGCGGCGCTCTGGCGAATGATCACTCCCCGTTCCTCGAGCAAGTCGTCGAAGAAGGAGGCGGCGAACGCCGCGGGATCGCTAGCGGCGGTTGAAAGCGAGTTCGCGGTGTTGCTCGCATCGAACGAAACGAAGGCGTCGTTGACGGTGAGAGCGCTGAGCGGGCCGGTTTGGTTCTGATCTGCGCTCGTGAAACGGACCGGCCACTCCGGTACGAATCGTTCCTGGTCGTAGCGGGATTCATCGCCGAGCACCGCGCCATTGATCTCGGTGATTCCGGCAGCCACGACGGCATCGGCGAGCTGTTCGATGCTGGTGCGGAAATGAGGTTGCTGTTCGTATCGGTCGGTGTAGGTAGCTGTCGCGAGTAGTGGATCGCCACTGCCGATGAGTATGAGGTCGCCGTCGAGCACCCCATCGACCAGCGCAGCATCGGTAAGGACGAAGGTCTCGTAGGTAGTCGCCGCACCCAGCAACTCGTAAACGCCGTAGGCGGTCAACAGTTTCTGTGCAGAGGCCGGTACGAGGGGCAGGGTGGGATTGTCGCCGAATACCTCTTGGCCATCGATGGAGACGGCCAAGCAACTTTGCGAAGGAAAGGTCGCCGAGACTTCGGCGAGCGATGCGGAGAGGTTTTCCACCAGGATTGGGGCGCGTAGGAACTCCGGTGTTCGGCGCACGGACAGCAACGGCGTGGTGAGCGACGGCTCGGTGTTGCCTTCGATCGCTGGAGTCTCGGCGAGCGCACGATCGGATTCAACCGCCTGGAACGCAGCAAATCCGGCCACGAGAAGAAGAAAGATCGGAAGGATCCAACTGCGCATCGTCAGAGTGTACGCAACTAAACGCTCCGACGGGATTATCTTCGACACATGCGAGCTGCTTCTTTCCTCAGCGAACACCCGCTCCCAAGTCACGCCGTCGGCGAAGTTAGTGGGGCGATCCTCGAAGCAATGCAGGGCGAACCCATCGATTTAATGGTGGTCTTCTTCCACAGTGCCCACATCGGGGCGCTCGAGGACATCAACAGTGCGCTCCATGAGCTGCTCAGCCCGCGACATTCGATCGGATGCAGTGCGTCGGGAGTGATCCGCAACAACAGCGAAGTCGAATTCCGCGAAGCGTTGTCGGTATGGGTGGCGAGTGGCCTCGACGCGCAGCCCTACCGCATCGAACCAAAGGCGACAGCCCCGACGACGGGGTGGCAGCCACATTGGCGTAACGCGATCCAGCTTGTAGATCCGTTCTCTTCGGCGCTGGAGGACACGTTCGATGCCGCAGCCGTTGCGGCTCCCGAGCTGGTGTTCTCTGGTGGACTTGCCTCGGGCGCATCTGGTCCCGGTGGAAACCGCTTCCTGCTCGACGGTGAGATCTACAGCGACGGCGGGGTCGGTATGGCGCTGTCCGGAGTGAACATCTCGACGGTTGTGTCCCAGGGGTGTCGCCCCATCGGCGAACCGGTGACCGTGACACAGACCGCGGGTCGTCCCGACCAGGACACGAACATCATCACGGGACTCGCATCGAAACGAGCGCTCGATGTCCTCCAAACCACGGCGAACAGTCTCGACGAAGAAGATCAGGAGCTGTTGTCCCAGGGTCTACATGTAGGTGTGGTGATCGATGAGCAACGCCATGACCATGAGACCGGCGACTTTCTCATCCGAGACGTGCTCGGTGCGGATAAGGAGACCGGCGCACTCGCGATCGGCACGAAGATCGAGGTTGGAACCACCTTGCAATTCCACGTACGCGACGCGGCGAGCGCCACGGACGATCTCATTCGGGCGGTTGCCGGTCACCAAGCACAGGCGGCGTTGGTGTTTACGTGCAACGGCCGCGGCGAACAACTCTTTGAGGAGTCGGGTCATGACGCCGAGATCGTGCACGGAACGACCCGATCGACGGCTACCGCTGGGATGTTCTGCGCAGGCGAGTTTGGGCCGGTCGGCAAAAGAAATCACATTCATGGATTTACTGCGTCGGTTATGTTGTTTCATCTCTGACCAACTAACGGTTCTGTCCCTCTTTTGTGAAGTTCACACATCGAGCGCCAAAGAAGAGTAGACAGTTTCGGTAGCCCCTTTAGGAGAACACTTTCATGACCCAACTCGACGCACAGTTGGACGCACGAACTATCGCGGTAATGCGCGGCCTCGCAATGGACGGCCCGCACGCTGCGAAGTCCGGACACCAAGGCACTGCCATGTCGCTCGCTCCCCTGGCACACGTGCTCTTCAGCCGCGTTATGAACTTCGACTCGGCGAACCCGCAATGGTTCGACCGGGACCGATTCATCCTCTCCCCCGGCCACGCCTCGATCCTGCAGTACTCGTTGCTGCACCTCTACGGCTTTGGCCTTTCGCGCGAAGACCTCATGGAGTTCCGTCAGTGGGATTCGGCAACGCCGGGTCACCCCGAGGTCGGCCACACCGCCGGCGTTGAGGTCACCACCGGCCCGCTCGGCGCCGGTATCTCGAACGCTGTTGGCATGGCGATTGCCGAAGCCAACATTCGTGCTCGCTTGGGCGCCGATGTCTGCGACCACTACATCTACGGCATCTGCTCCGATGGCGATCTCCAAGAGGGCATCAGCCACGAGGCGGCATCGTTGGCCGGTCACCTCGGCTTGGGCCGAATCGTGTTCGTCTACGACGACAACCAGATCACCATCGATGGCCCGACCTCGATCAGCTTCTCGGACAACAGCGCGGACCGGTTCCGTGCCTACGGCTGGGATGTACAAGAGGTTGGATCGATCGCCGAGGACCTCGACGCTCTCGAAGCCGCCATCAACAAGGCCAAGGACGTCACGGACAAGCCGTCGCTGATCGTCCTCAAGACCGAGATCGGTCACATGGCTACCGAATCTGCTGGCACCTCACACGTGCACGGCTACGCGATCTTCGACGAGGAGATCGCAGCGACCAAGGAAGTCCTTGGCATCCCCGCAGATGAATCCTTCTACGTCGACCCTGACGTTCTCGCTGCGTGCAACGCGGCGGGTGTACGCGGTGCGTCGGTACGCGAAGCGTGGGAAGGCCGCGTAGCGGCCTCTAGCGCCGACAGCGCTGAGCTCGATGCGTTGTTGGGCAAGACCCCGCCGTCGATCGACACCGCGAACATGCCGACGTGGGAACCTGGCGAGACCGTCGCCACCCGCAAGGCTTCTGGACCGATCTTCCAAGCGCTCGCCGAGGCCAACCCATCGATCGTGGGTGGTGGTGCCGACCTCACCGGCAACACCGGAACGAAGCTCACCGACATGGGCGTGTTCAGCTCCGATACCCCCGAAGGTCGCCAGATCTACTTCGGTATCCGTGAACACGGCATGGGCGCCGCGATGGTCGGTATGGCCGCACACGGCGGCTTGTTCCCCGTGGGTGGCACGTTCCTCGTGTTCTCCGATTACATGCGTGGCGCTGTGCGTCTCGCCGCCTTGTCGCATCTACCGATGGTGTTCAGCTGGACTCACGATTCGGTCGGTGTCGGCGAAGACGGCCCTACCCATCAGCCCGTCGAGCACGTTGCGGCTCTGCGAGCGATGCCAGGACTCGATGTATGGCGTCCGGGTGACGCGAACGAGACGGGTGCTGCCTGGACGGCCGCATGTTCCTCGGGTGGCCCGACCGCGATGATCTTGAGCCGCCAGGGAATCCCCGTATTCGAGGGCACCTCGAATCACGAGAACGTCCTGCGAGGCGGCTACGTGCTGGTCGACACCGACGGCGAGCCAGACGCGATCGTTGCGTCGAGCGGTTCCGAGGTCCAACACGGTGTGGCTGCAGCCGAGGCGCTCGCGGCAGACGGCGTGAAGGTCCGAGTCGTGTCGCTTCCTTGCTGGGAAGAGTTCGAACGCCAGGACGATGCGTACAAGGCATCGGTACTTCCTGAGGGCATTCCGACCGTCACCATCGAGGCAGGCTCCACCATGGGCTGGGCCAAGTACGGCAAGATCAACCTTGGTATTGATCGCTTCGGCGCATCAGCACCTGGCGGATTGGTCATGGAAAAGCTGGGCATGACCGCCGATGCCGTCATCGACGCAGTCAAGTCCGCGATCGCCTAGTTCCTACCTAACCAACTTCTACTAACTCTCCTTTACACAGAAAGAACCTTGAGATGTCTGAAACGACCCTCCACCAGATGTTCAACGAGCATCAGCAAAGCCCGTGGCTCGACAACCTGCGCCGCAACTGGCTCCACAACGGCGAGCTCCAAGCGTGGCTCGACAAAGGCGTGCGCGGTATTACGTCGAATCCGTCGATCTTCCAAAAGGCGATCGAAGGCTCCGAGGATTACACCGAGCAGTTCGCGAGCCTTCTCGCCGACGGAAAGACTGTCGAAGAGGCCTACTGGGGTCTCGTCGTCACCGACATCGAGGATGCGCTCAAGCTGACCCGCTCGATCTATGACGATTCCGATGGCCTCGACGGCTACGTATCGGTCGAGGTCGATCCTGGCCTCGCACGTGACCAGGCCGGCACCGAAGCTGCGGCACGTCAGCTGTGGTCCGAGATCGACGAGCCGAACCTGTACATCAAGATTCCGGCAACCGCCGAGGGTGTACCTGCGATTCAAAAGATGATCGGTGAGAAGATCTCGGTCAACGTGACCTTGCTGTTCTCGGTCGATCGCTACCGCGAGGTCATGGAGGCCTACATTGCTGGCCTCGAGGCCGCCGAGGGCGACCTGTCGAAGATCTCGAGCGTGGCCTCGTTCTTCATCAGCCGAGTCGATGTTGAAGTCGACAAGCGTTTGGACGAGATCGGTGGCGACGCTGCTGCGATGAAGGGCAAGGCTGCCGTTGCGAACGGCAAGCTCGCTTACGCGGCATTCCTCGAGACCTTCAGCGGCCCACGTTGGGACGCACTCGTCGAGCGTGGAGCGAACGTTCAGCGTCCGCTTTGGGCATCGACCTCGACCAAGAGCGATGCTCTCCCCGACACGGTCTATGTCGATGAGTTGATCGGTCCTGACACCGTGAACACCATTCCGGACAACACCCTCGGGTTCTTCCTCGACCATGGCACCGTCGCTCGCACCGTCGATGCCAACGTCGACGAAGCAATGAACCTGCTCGCCGAGGTTGAAGCCGCAGGCGTCGACCTCGCCGACGTTGCGGTCCTTCTTGAAGACCAAGGTGTGGCCTCGTTCGAGAAGGCCTTCGACAGCTTGTTGGAGTCCCTCGAAGCCAAGGCCAAGACCCTGGGCTAAGCCCAATTAGTTCACGAGGGCTTCCTGGTCAGTTCTACTCGCGTTTCGACTGGTGGGGCGTCCCACCAGTCGACAGGACTTACCCGCTCACCGCGACCGCTGCGTTGATCCCAAAGTAGGGCGAGGCGACGAAATCGAGAGCCCGCGAGGCGAGCCCACAACCGATCCTTCACGCTGTTGTACTCGCGTGTGTACGGGCAAACGCGAACACAGACCGAACAATCCGAGTTGATCTTTGCCCAGTACTCAAAACAGGCCTCGCCATCTGTTGTCCACTTCGTGATGCCCGCGATGTTCGACACGTTGTGCAACTCATTACTTGGCGCGTTGGCCGATATGGCCTGTGACGGACAGGCCGTGGAGCACGCCCGGCAAATGGTGCACATCTCTTCCACGCCAAAGCGGATTGGGCTGTCGGATTCGAGTGGCATATCGGTGAAGATCTTCCCGAACCGCACGTTCGTGCCGTATTCGGGGGTGATGACCAATCCGTGCCGCCCATACTCTCCGAGGCCAGCCTTTATCGCGTAGGGAATCGCCAGGGCGGTGTCGTTGAGGGTCGGAACAGCCGCGTATCCCAGGTTGCGAATGTACTGGCTGATCAACAACAAGATCATGACGTCGTGGGAGTACCCGAGCCCAGTGGCCGCGCCCGCCAGGGCGCTAGGCGCCGTCATGTTTAGCGAACGATCCATCGCTTGGCCGACGACGATGACCTTGTGGAGCGAGGGTTCCATGTCGTTCGCCTTCGGGCCGCCGTCTTTGATGGAGACTCGTTCGGAGTACAGCCAGCGCTCGTCGGCGTCAGTAACGCCGACGAGGTTCGCTCCCATCAGGCGTGCCACCTGCTTCATTTCGAGCGACGCGACCGCTGGGGACTCGAACAGCTCGCGTTCCTCGGAACCGTCGCGAAGGGCGGTGAATGGATCGAGAAACCCTTCCATCCGGTCCTCGTCCTCTCGACGTTCGGAGAAGAAGTCCGCGCCCCACCACGCTGCGTTTCGCAGTGCGAAGTCTCGACGACGAAACCCCCTCGCCTTACGCCATTGCGCAAGTGGCTTGGCGTACGACTCCCAGAATGCGTCGGTTTTCTCCGTGCGCACCGTGTCGTCCCAACCGGACCGGTTAAAGACGTCATATACCTGGCTAAACCTGCGGAACTTCGACGGATCAATCTGCCATCCGGCGTCTCTCCGCTCATCGGTTGTCACCTGGTGACCAAGAACCACGGCATCCTCCCGTGATGCGTACGGTTCATTATGTCGCCTACGCCCGCCACCCACCAGCGGGCCGCGCGTTCAGCACGCCGGTGTTACAGCTCCGAGCACTTAGGCCGTGGCTGGCCCGCTGCCGTTTTTGAACTACTTGTTCTTTTTCTTTTTGAGCTGCTTCTTGAGCTTCGCGATTGCCTTCGCGTTCTTCCGCGCCCGCTTCGTGGCCTTCTTGGCCTCGCCGCGAGCCTTGGCGAGCTGCTTCTCCAGCTTCGCTACTCGCGCAGCTGCCGTTGGTGTTGCGCGCTTGGTTGACTTGGCGGCTGCTTTCTTTGCCGGAGCCTTCTTCTTCGGTGGTGCTTTCTTTGCCGGAGCCTTCTTCTTCGGTACAGCCTTCTTCTTCGGTACAGCCTTCTTCTTGGCTGGTGCCTTCCTAGCCGCAGCCTTCTTCGCTGGGGCCTTCGCCTTCTTCGCGTCCGCGATGACCTTTCTCGCGGTCTCCTCGCTTAGACCTTGGACCTCCGAAAGCGCCTTCGCGCTCGCTCCGGCGACCTTGGGCACAGTCGCGAAGCCCTTGCGTGCCAACCGCTTCGCCAATGCGGGCCCGACACCGTTAATGATTTCTAGTTCTTTTGCCATGACGCGATCTTCGCACATCAGCAGCCACGTCTGGCGCTCTCATGAGTCTCAATGACAGGCACCGTGCGACTCACAAGCTGGCCAGCACCTCCCGACGGTGGCGGGATCGGTGGCATGGGGCGCAGCGGGGTTCAAGTTCGGTCATGATGGTGTGCTTTGTTTGCTCGTACGGAGGGTTGTGGTCGAGTTCGAGCAAGTCAGGGCTCTGACAATCAACACACTCATGATCATGCGCCTCGAGAACTACGCGTTTTTGGCGTGTCGTGGGGTGACGACGACGGTTTGAGGCATCGATTGGTTTGCCCTCGATGTCGTGCAACAACAGCCGCACAAACGATTGGTCAAGACGCTGACACACAGCATTGTCCGTGACCGGGGTGCCGTCATCGAACGTCGTCCCATCCCCCCGCACATGGACGACGACTTCGGTTGTCAGGTCGATGTTCTTGCCTAAGAACAACAGAACGAACGCATCGGCTCGTTGCTGCGCAAGAGACGGCATAAACGAACCATCATCATCTCCTG
>CAZLWE010000087.1:0-10570 GCA_964562985.1 uncultured Acidimicrobiales bacterium | reverse complement strand
TCGACAACAACCTCACCCTCGGCTAGCGGCCCCATCACACTCCCAAACTTGCGCGCTTGTTGGCAATATTTGCCGTTGAGCGCGCAAATTTGAACTAGGGGAGGGCGACAGAGTCGTCGAGAATCATCAGTGTCTTCACGTCGCCGTGGAAGTCCAATGCCCAGTCGCCGCCCTCGCGTCCGATTCCGCTGATGCCACAGCCGCCAAATGGCGCCGTCAGGTCGCGGACGAGGAAGGTGTTGACCCATACGAGTCCGGCGCGCAATGTGCGACCAACCCGTTCGGCGCGCTGTTGTGAGGTGGTCCACACGAGCGCGGAGAGACCGTAGGCGGTGCTGTTCGCCAACTCGATCGCCTCGGCCTCATCGGCGAACGTCTGGAACGTGAGCACCGGGCCGAAAATCTCGCTCTGCACGACCTCGCTGTCGTTCGACGCCGGTTCAATCAGTGTCGGTTCGTAGTGCAACGTTCCCTCCACGATGTTTCCGCCGCGCACGATCGTGTCGCCAGCCTCGCGAGCCCGCTGCACGAAACCGTCGACGTTGGCCAAATGCTTGGGGTGAACCATGGGCGCAATGTCGGTGTCCTCGTCGCGGCTATCGCCGAGCACAAACCCGTCGACGATCGCGTGGAACTTCTCCAAGAACTCATCACGCACCGACTCCTCGACCAGCAGTCGAGTGCCCGCAAGACAGATCTGGCCCGAGTCGTCGTATTGCCAGGCAGCTCTATGCGCAGCAGCGTCGAGGTCGGCATCGGCGAACACGATGAGCGGCCCCTTGCCGCCGAGCTCGGCGGTGAAGGGCACGATGTTCTCCGCAGCGGCCTTGCCGATGAGGCGGGCCGTTGGAGGGGAACCGGTGAAGGTGATGCGTCGGGCACGGTCGTCGGCCACAAGCTCCGCGCCGACCTCGCTACCGATGCCCTGAACCAGGTTGTAGGCGCCAGCGGGAAGGCCAGCTTCGCTCGCGAGCTTCGCGAGCAGCGCAGCGGTGAGCGGCGACCATTCGGCCGGCTTGTGAATCACCGTGTTGCCAGCGGCCAGAGCCGGAGCGAGCTTCCACGTCGACAACATGAACGGCGCGTTCCACGGCGTGATCACCACGGCAGGTCCAGCTGGCATGTGCTGCACGACGTTGGCCATGTTCTTCGCGTCCCACGTGCGTTCTTCTCGCGCCAGAATCAGGTCGGCATAGAGGCGAAAGTTCGCTGCACCCCGGGCCACGAGACGGTCCCGCATCGACGCGTACATAAACGCCATGTCGAGCGTCTCAACCGTGGCGATTTCTTCGTTGTTCGCCTCGATCAGATCGGCAAGCCGGTGCAGCCCCTCGGCACGCTCGGCCGCACTGTATGTGCCCCACGTCGCAAAGCCCTCGGTTGCGGCCACCATCGCAGCATCCGCGGTTGCGGAATCACCACGAGCGACGTGGGCGATCGGGCCAGCGTCCCAATCAAGAGGGGAGCGGGATTCGAACGTGTCGGGCGAACCAACCCATTCGCCTCCAATGAAGTGATCGACCGGCACGTCGATGCCGCCCACGTTTGCCGTGCGCATGGTTATGCGTCCTCGCCTTCGGCCGGCTGATCATCGAGCTTAGAGGCGTACAGTTTCGCTCCAAGACCGAGTGGCTTGCGGATGCCGCGGAACTCCCAGTCGCCGCCTTGTGCTGTAGAGAGGACCTCTTCGGAATCCGACGGTTGAGCGCCAACGTCGGTCCGGATCGGGGTGGGGCCGGTGACGATGGTGTTGGTCAGTTCGCCCAGACCTTCGACCTTTACGGTCACGACGTCGCCCGGATAGACGGTGCGCGAGTTGGCGGGCGTTCCCGACAGCAGCACGTCGCCCGGAACGAGCGTGATGGTGCGTGCAATATCTGCCACCAGGTAGTGCATGTCCCACTTCATCTCCGCAGTCGAAGCATCCTGCTTGACCTCACCATTAACGATCGTCTGGATTTGCTTGTCGTGGAAGTCCCAGTCCGTGACCAGACCCGGGCCCAGCGGGCACAGCGTGTCGCTGCCCTTGACTCGCAGCATCGAACCAGCGTCGGTGTCGCGGAAGTCGTGCAGACCATAATCGTTAGCGACCGTGTAGCCAGCGATGTACTCGCCGGCCTCGTCGGGCGAAATGTTGCGACAGGTTTTCCCGATGGCGATGCCGATTTCACCTTCGTAGTTCAACCATTCGCAGCCTTCGGGGCGCACGATGTTGCTCTGGTGTCCCGTCAGCGCGGTGATCGGTTTGTGGAAATAGGTGGGTGCTGGCGGAAGCTTTGTCATGAACTCGTCGACGCGGCTCTCGTAGTTCAGATGCACACAAATGATCTTGGTCGGCTCGACGGGGGAGAGGTGAACGGCATCGTCGAGAGTGACGGTGCGGCCATCACCGGCAACGAGGGTGTCGCCATCCTTGGTCACCTCAGTTGGGTAACCGTCCAGAAGAATCCTGCGGGTTTCGGCCATGATGAGTCCCCTTAGTAGAGCGAGTAGCCATCGAAACGTCGATAGCTGATAGGCGCCATAGTCTACGTCAACCAAAAGTAGTTCGGTACCAAACGATTGTGCCATATCGGTTTGGACCCGCCCGTCACATTCACGGTGACCTATCTTGATAGATCGATGAGTTCTGAGAACCCCACCGCCGAATCGGCTTGGCTGCTCGATGCCGAACGCGACGTGCAGAAGCGCCTGGGCGACAAACCGGTCGACTTTCAATCACTCGACGCCATCGCCAATATCTACCGTGCCGCGGCGGCCATTCGACGTCGAGCCGAAGGCGAAGTGCTGGCGCCCTACGGTCTGTCGTTTGGGGCGTTCACGATTCTGTGGGTGTTGTGGATTTGGGACGACATGGAGACCGCCCAACTCGCTCAAGAGTGCAACCTGGCCAAAGGGACCCTCACGGGAATGCTGAATACGCTCGAAAAACGAGACCTGGTCGAACGGCACCGCCTGGAGTCAGACATGCGACGAATGATGGTGTGTCTCACCGACGAGGGCACGAAAACCATCGCCGAGGTGTTTCCGAAGTTCAACGCGTTTGAGGGCGAAATGAGCGCGGGGCTAACCAGCGACGAAAAAACGCAGCTCGCCGATCTGCTGCGACGAGTCACGAAGAACGCCTCCTAATCGGAGAACTAGGGGAGGGCGGCGATTGCTTTCGCGAGCGCGTCCAACACCAGGTCGATTTCTTCTTCGCTCACCGTGAGCGGCGGCATGAAGCGAACGGTGTTGCCCACCGCGCCGGCGGTCATGAGAATTACGTTGCTCTCGTTCAGGCAGTGCTGCACGACCGCTTTGGTCTCCTCAGCACTGCGTAGATCACACGCGATCATGATGCCGGCGCCACGTACGTGTTCGACCACCGCGTTGTCGGCCATCAAGTTCTCCAAGCCAGCGCGCAGCTGATCGCCGCGGGCGTTGACGTGATCGATGAAGCCGTCCTCGGTGAGAATGTCGATCGTGGCCAGCGCCGCAGCGCAACCAATCGCGTTGCCACCGTAGGTTCCGCCATGGGAGCCGGTCGGCCACTTGTCGTCGAGGTCGTTGCGGGTCCCGAGGGCAGAGAATGGGAATCCTGATGCGATGCCCTTGGCCATGCAGATGATGTCTGGCTCGATGTCGAAGTATTCGATGGCGAACATCTTGCCGGTGCGAGCGAAACCGCTTTGGACCTCGTCGGCAATGAACAAGATCCCGTGCTCTGCGCAGCGCTGCGCAATGGTCTCGAGGAATCGCTTCGGTGCCAACCGGTAGCCGCCCTCGCCGAGCTCGGGTTCGATGATCACACACGCGGTTTCACTCGGCGCGGTAGTACCGGCGAGCAAGCGGTCGAACCCGGCGATGCAGGCGTCGATCTCGGCTTCGAGGTCCTCGGCGCGAAGGTCGGGAAACGGTGCGGTGAACACGCCACCAGGTAGGGGAGCGTGCCCTGCCCGGTACACGTTCTTCGATGTGGTCATCGCCATGGCCATATGGGTGCGGCCATGGAAGCTGCCCTCGAACACGATGGTGTGCGGCCGGCCGGTGGCTTGCTTTGCCAACTTGATCGCGGCCTCGGTGATCTCCGCTCCAGAGTTCGCGTAGAAGAACGTGTCGATACTCGCCGGAGTGATCTCGGCCAACCGTGCTGCCAGTGGCTGCATCAGGTCGTGGGTGAAGATGTTTGCTTGCAGGTGAATACCGCGAGCTGCCTGCGTGGCGATCGCCTCGACCACCTTGGGGTGGGAGTGTCCGGTGGAGATGACGGCAATGCCAGCAGCGAAGTCGAGATACTTCTCTCCTGTGGTGGTGGTAACCCATGAACCGGACCCCGAAGCGATCTCCAGGTCGGTGAGCTTGAACCACACGTTCGACAGGTTTGGTGTTTGAGCAGCCATTGGTGGATCCTTCGATTCGCTATTCGTTGCGCGCTGAATGTAGCCGGTTAGGTGGTATAACACTGGCACTAATGTGGCCCGCTCGACGGGCCGGGGTACGAGGTATACCGAGATGCGAGAACAACTTTTGATTGGTGGCAGTTGGGTCGACGGCGCCGGTGGCGACCGTATCGATGTGACCAATCCCGCCAATGGTGATGTCATCGCCTCCATCGCCGATGGCACTCCCGCCGACGCGAACGCTGCGGTCGACGCGGCCTCGGCCGCCCAAATCGAATGGGCCAAAGTCGCACCCCGCACTCGCGCCGAGATCCTTCGCTCGTGCTGGCAGATCCTGGTCGACCACGCCGACGAACTCGCCGAATTGATCACCCTCGAACACGGCAAGCCCCTCGCCGATGCCAAGGGCGAGGTTGGCTACGCCGCCGAGTTCTTCCGCTGGAACTCCGAAGAGACCGTCCGCATCCACGGCTCCATGGGTGTCGCGCCATCGGGCAACAACAAGATCATCGTGCGCCATCCGCCAGTCGGGGTCGTCACAATGGTCACGCCGTGGAACTTCCCTGCGGCCATGATCACCCGCAAGCTCGCCCCATGCCTCGGTGCCGGCAACGCTGCGGTCATCAAGCCCGCTAGAGAAACGCCCCTCACCGCGCTACGAGTTGCCGACCTATTGCAAGAGGCCGGCGTGCCCGATGGCCTCATCAACGTCGTACCCACCTCCACCGCTGGCGCGTGGTTCGACGCAGCCGTCGACCACAAGGCCACCCGTATGGTGTCGTTCACCGGGTCCACCGAGGTCGGCCGGATCCTTCTGCGCCGCTGCGCCGACCGCGTGCTTAAGGTTGCGATGGAGCTAGGCGGCAACGCACCGCTCATCGTGTTCAACGACGCCGACGTGGACAAAGCGGTCGCCGGAACGATGACCGCAAAGATGCGCCACTCCGCCGAAACCTGCACTGCCGCCAACCGCATCTTCGTAGAAGAAGGAATCGCTCCGGCCTACACCGAAGCCCTCGCTGCGGTCATGGGAGCGACCAAGACCGGCAGCGGGTTCGACGACGGTGTCGAGTGCGGCCCGATGATCAACGAGGGCGCGATCTCGTCGATCTCGGGCCTCGTCGACGCGGCCGTCGCCGAAGGCGCCACCGTGGCAACCGGTGGATCGAGCATCGATGGCGACGGACACTTCTTCGCTCCGACCGTGCTTGCCAACGTGTCGCCAACCGCAGCGATCACCACCGAAGAGGTCTTCGGTCCCGTCGCACCGGTGATCCCATTCACCGATCACGACGAGATGATCGCCCACGCCAACAACACCGAGATGGGTCTCGCCGCCTACGTCTTCACCGAAGACCTCTCCAAAGGCCTGGCCACCGCAGAACGAATCGAAGCGGGCATGGTCGGCGTCAACCGTGGCGCGATGTCGGATCCCGCCGCTCCCTTCGGCGGCATGAAGCAATCCGGCTTGGGTCGTGAAGGCGCAAGCGAAGGCATCTACGAGTTCTGCGAAACCCAATACATCGCTGCTTCCTGGTAGGGAAACCAACTCGCCGGGGTTGAATCATTCGGTACCAAACGATTAAGGTGTGGGTATGGGTGACCTGCACGGATTGATGTATCCACGAACGCCAACGGGGGCTGGGTCGATCCTGCCGTCTCCGCCATGGCACTACAGCGGCGAAATGCTCACCGTGGAGTTCCGCACCGATCCAGCCAACGTCGCCGAACTTCTCCCCGCCCCTCTCCAGCTCGCAGAAGACGACCCCGGGGCAGTGGCCATCATTTGGGCCGATTGGCAAAGCTGTTCCGACAGCTTCGATGAACTTCTCGATCCCGCCCGCGCGCAATACAAAGAGGTCTTCGTGGTCGTGCGCTGCCAATACGAGGGGCAGACCTACAGTCGCGCCGCGTACATCTGGGTCGACAAAGACTTCGCAATGGCTCGAGGACATATCCAGGGTTACCCTAAGAAAATGGCCGAGATCTGGATGACCCGTCCGGTCACCGTAGGCAAGGCCGGTCCGCGCCTCGAACCCGGAGGCCGCTTCGGCGCCACCCTCAGTACGTGGGGGCGTCGAATCGCCGACGCCCGATTCACCATCACGGGCACCGCCGAAAGTGCCGGCTTCGTGAACGGGCACCCAATGCTGCACACCCGCCAAATGCCGGCCATCGAAATGGATGGCCGGGACTCGCTCGATGAACTCGTCACGATGAGCGGCTTCGACGCTGAGCTCGGCCCTGTCTACACAGGCGACGCCGAACTCGATCTGTTCGACACGCCGACCGAGGAGCTCACTCGCTTCGGTGACATCGAAATTATCGGCGGCTTCTATCGACAGGTCGGAACGTCAATGCACGCGGGCACCACCGTGTCGGCAGCCCCGAACCCGATGGCCCCAAACCTGGTGGCCGAAAGTCCCGGGGCGGTCGATCAACAGTGAGCGCAACGACCGCGAGCTTCATCGACAACTACTTCCCCGATCACGGTCCCGACGACGCCGACATTACCAGCCACGACGCCTATACCAATGGCGTTCCGCATGCCACGTTCGAACGCCTGCGAGCCGAGGATCCCGTCTACTGGACCGAAGAAAAGGACGGATCAGGGTTCTGGTCGATCCTTCGCTACGACGACGCGCTCGCGGTGAGTCGAGATGTCGACACCTTTACCTCCGCCGACGGAATTCGCCTCGAAGAAATGGACGAAGAGGAGTCCGAAGCCCGCCGCACGATGATGGAGATGGATCCGCCCGATCACACCCGCTACCGGCGACTTGTGAGCAAGGGCTTCACGCGTCGCAGCGTCGAATCCTACGAAGAGGCGATCCGTCAGCTCGCCATCGACGTGGTCGAGGCGGCCCTCGAACACGATGAGTTCGACTTCGTAAAGCTCATCGCTGAACAACTTCCGATGCGCATGCTCGGCCGCCTGCTCGGAACCAGCGATGAAGACGGCCACAAACTGGTGGAGTGGGGCGATGCCCTCCTCGGCAACACCGACCCCGACTTCACCGACTATCCCGTCGACCTCGTAGACACCGAAGAGTTCCGCATGGTGCCCTTCCGTAGCCCCGCATCCCTACAGATCTTTCAGTTCGCCCAGGAGCAGGCCGACCAGCGTCGAGGGTGCCCAACGACAGACGTCATCTCCCAGTTGCTCGCTCCGACCACCGACGGCACGACGATCACCGATCACGAGTTCAACAATTTCTTTACGCTCCTCGTCGCGGCAGGCAACGACACCACCCGCTACACGATGACGCACGGCCTGTGGACGATGATGAACCATCCGCAGCTCTGGTATGCATGGAAAGCAGACCCAACGCTCACGGCGTCCGCGACCGAGGAGATCCTGCGTGCGAGTTCGGTCACCATGCACTTCAGACGAACAGCGACCGCCGACGTCGAACTCCGTGGAAAGCAGATCAAGGCCGGTGACAAGGTCGCCATCTGGTTCAACTCGGCCAATCACGACGAAGAACGCTTCGAAAACCCGTTCCGTTTCGACCTGGCTCGACCCGACAACCTGCACATGGCTTTCGGGCGAAACGGTCCGCACCTGTGTTTGGGCGCCTGGCTCGCCCGGATGGAAGTGCGCCTCGTGTTCGAAGAGCTAATGAAACGAGTCGACCGCTTTGAACCAAACGGCGACGTCCAATACCTGCGATCAAACTTCATCGCGGGCATGAAGTCGCTCCCGGTCAGGGTGGTTCGCTGATGGGTGAAATCGTTGGTGCCGCACTCGTGTCCCACGTACCGCCGCTCGTGCTTCCAGAGGAGATCCGCCGTGAACTGAACGGCGGCGAAGACACCACGTTGTTCCAGGGTCTGCATGACATGCGCGCCGAGAAGCTCGGTCCGCTCAACGCCGACACGGTCGTCGTTATCGATACTCACTGGTTCACCACGATCGAACACATCGTTGCAAGCCACGAACGCCGTTCGGGCACCTACACCAGCGAGGAACTGCCGCGGGGCATGAAACAAATGCCCTACGACATGGCGGGCGACCCCGAACTCGCCCACGCGTGGGAAGCCGCTGCTACCGCCAGCGAGGACACGTGGATCACTGCGATCGACGACCCGTACCTGCCGGTGCATTACCCGACGATCAACTTGCTCGGGTTCCTGCAGGGCGATGAGCGGTGGATGTCCGCCGGGGTGTGTCAAACCGCGGAGCCAGAGGATTTCTTGCTGTTCGGTGAGCTCCTGGCCGACGCGGTCGCCAAGACCGACCGCCGTGTGGTCGTGCTGGCGAGCGGTGGGTTCAGCCATCGATTCTGGCCGCTGCGCGAGTTTCGCGGTCACGAGGGAGCTGACCCCGACCTGCACCTGCGCACCCCTGAGGCAGCGGCGGCCGACCGCAAGGTGCTGGGCCACATGCTGGCCGGAGAGCACGCCGCGATCCTCGACTTTCTACCCGAATTCGCCACCCACGCGCCCGAGGGTTACTTCGGGCACTACTTAACAATGCTCGGAGCCCTCGGGGGCCGCGAATGTGGCCTCGCCGGCATCCAATTCGGTGAGTATGAGGCGGTCGCGGGTACCGGGCAGGCGCATGTGTGGTTCGATGTCTAGTGTGAATGCTGAGCTCGACCGTTTCGACGGATGCCAGGCACTCGTCCTGGCGCACGAACCAGACGGCCCCGCCGGGCAGGTCGGGGTGCGTCTCGAGCAGCGCGGCTTTACCGTCCACACGCACGTCATCACGCGTGACTACGACAATCCGCAGGCGTTCGAGCAGTGGCCAGACTTTGGGGACTACGACCTCATCGTTCCTATGGGGTCTGTGCGCTCACTTACCCGGAAGTATGAAGCACTCTGGCTCGATGACGAAATCGCCGACCTGCGAGCAGCGCATCAGGCAAACACCGCCATTTTGGGGGTGTGCTTCGGTGGACAGCTGATCACCGAGGCGTTGGGTGGGTCGATCGAACCGGCCCCCTCCGTCAACATTGGTTGGGCGTCGATAGGCGACGGTCGCGACGGACCCAACCCCATTGGCCCCGGGCCGTGGATGCATTGGCACCACGACCGTATGGTGCCGCCTCCTGGGGTCGAGGTCCTGGCCGAAACCGACAGCGCCGTGCAGCTCATCCGAGCTGGTCGAACCGTGGGGACGCAGTTCCACCCCGAGGTCGACCATGCCCATATCAGTGAGTGGGGCAACGGCGCTCCCCAGGAATATCTCGATGAGCACGGGGTCGACTTTGACGCGTTGCTCGTCGAGGTAGCCGAGAACGAGGAGCGCAACATTGGCCAATGTGTGGCCTTCGTCGACTGGTATCTCGATACGGTCGCATTCCCCGAGGATGGCGACCATGGGTGAAACCGTGAATACGACGGCGCCGCTCATTGGCCTTCCGGGTCGTCGCAAGAAGGCGGGGCTAATCGAGGGGTTCCCCGCGTCGTTCGCCGATGTGGACGCCGACATCTACCTCGCGGATTACTCTCGAGCGATTCTTGCTGCGGGCGGTGTGCCGGTCAACATTCCGATCGACGTGGATCTCAGCCAACTCATCGGTCGCCTCGACGGCGTGCTGCTCACCGGCGGAACCGACGTCGACCCGCAGGTGTATGGCCAAGAACGGCACGCTGAAGTGCTGTCGCTTGAGCCAGAACGTGACGGATTGGAAATCGAGCTCTATCGGCTCGCTGTTGCCAATGACGTACCCGTCCTCGGGGTGTGTCGCGGTCTGCAGCTCATGAACGTCGCCCACGGGGGGACGCTTCATCAACATGTGCCCGAACACAGCCGTTATGACGTCGACCATTCGGGAACTATTCACTCGGTCGAGATCGATTCAGGGTCAGCACTGGGCGCGCTCTACGGGGAATCGCTAGACGTCAATAGCTTGCACCACCAATGCGTCGATCAGCTTGGTGAAGGATTGACCGTTACCGCCCGAGCCGAGGACGGCTCGGTCGAAGGCGTGGAGCTGAACGAACGAACGATCGCGGTGCAATGGCATCCCGAACTGCTATCGGACCGTGATCACGATCCGATCTTTCAGTGGCTTATTAACACTGCGTGTCAAGGGGAGGCCTGACTTGCACCGTCGACCACCGAACCATATCGTATGGCGTGTTGGTGTCGACCGTCACGTCTACGCAATACAACGGCCCTCGGGCCTGATTCCTGGGAGGGAAAAATGAAATTCACGAAACTGCTTGCGACGCTC
>CAZLWE010000086.1:9178-10758 GCA_964562985.1 uncultured Acidimicrobiales bacterium | reverse complement strand
AACCTGGAAAACCAGACGGGCCACCCCCGACGAAATCCCGCCCGAAGGGGGACCGAAACCCAACGCCCCGCCCGGCAAATACAAAGCCAAACGGCGAAACACAAAGCCCGAACCCACCAAACCGCGAACCAAACCATTCCTCTACGAACGGCCACCCCAACCCGGCATACGACCCAGCCTCTTCTGAGTGGGGGCGGGCGGCTGGCGCTGCAAACCGGAAAACCATCTGCAGTAGCGTCCCTGGCATGACCCCCGAATCGAAAGCTGAGCCGCTGGTTAGCTTGCTGAAGGCTCGGGTGGAGGCGGCGAACGCTCCGCTATTCGTTGCACTTGACGGGCGAAGTGGGGCGGGCAAGAGCACCCTCGCTTCCGTGTCGAAGTGGCTCCTCGCTGAGCAAAACGTGGCCATGAACGTGATTGAAGGCGACCAGTTCTACGCAGGTGGCTCGTCGCAAACCTGGGATAGTCGTAGCGACGCAGACAAGGTTGCCAACGCAATGGACTGGCGTCGGCAACACACGCTCCTCGCCGAGCTCAGGGTCGCGGGCGAAGCCGCCTGGCGATCGTTCGATTGGGAGGCGCCAGATTGGGACGCCGAGCCCGCACCACTCGAATCCCGCACCCAACGACTGTCTCTCGCTGGCATCGCCATCGTGATGCTCGAGGGCGCCTACAGCGCTAGGCCAGAACTTCACGAGCACCTGGACCTCCTCGTACTGCTCGACCCGCCAGCCGACATACGACGTCAGCAGCTCCTCGACCGGGAAGGCGACGCCTACCGAGCCGACTGGGAGGGGCGATGGTCTGAGGCCGAAGACATCTACTTCGCCCACATCATGACCCGAGACAAGTTCGACCTCGTGATCGATTAGTCGGGCGTCGAGGATTCGGGGTTCGGGCCGTCTTGGGCTGCGAGCCATTGCTTGTCCATAGCTGCCTGGGCTTCTAGGAGCGCCGCCTCGTGCTCGGCCCAACTAACGAGGATTGGAACCTCGGCTGCTTCCGATGGAGGTAGCTGGCTGAGCAGAACCGGTCCAACTTCCACAACGTAGGGAAGTTCCTGAAGTTGTTGGGTTGAGGTTGAGACACCCATGCCGTCGAGGATCTTCACCAGACGGGCCCAATCGTGGTTATCGGCTTCCATAAACCCGTCTGGAAGCAGCGTGTTGTAGATCCCGTTGAGGATCGATTTGATGGATTCGGGATGGCGGCGTGAGGAGCTGAAGCCTCGATCGGAATGAAGAATGATTCGTTCGCGATCAGTGAACTCAGCGAACTCCACGACGGAGTAGCCCGGGCCAGGCTCCAACTCGCAAACCGCCCCAAGCCGTTCAAGCCCTATTTCAAGATTTGAGTTAATCCGATCCCTCATGGCCACACCCTAAGTCAGGACTTGGGACCTTGGAGGCGGGAGTTGTTCAGGCTGCAGCTCGGAGGCGGAGAATGTCGGCGGAGCCGCCCGCCGTAGAGATCAGTGGTCCGCAGAGCGCACCGAGCCGGAGGCGAATGTGTGATTGCGGGGAGTAGTTGTTCAGGCTGCAGCTCGGAGGCGGAGAATGTCGGCGGAGCCGCCCGCCGTA
>CAZLWE010000086.1:0-9078 GCA_964562985.1 uncultured Acidimicrobiales bacterium | reverse complement strand
GAGATCAGCCTGTCACACCCCCTCTCTACTGTTTCCTCCATGGATCAACTTGCACTTCTCCTCGTCCTGTTCTTCGCCATCGCCATCGGTTTCGTGGCTCTCTATCTGCTGCTTCGGCGAGCGTCGGCTCAACACGCCAGTCAAAGCTCAGAGCAGGCGGTTGCCGCAGCCGTACGCGCTGCACTCGCTGAGCGGGGCGCCACCGCCGAAGCCGTCGGCCGTGAGCGCGAGGCGACGGTGGCTACCGCTGTCGCCCGCGCCGTCGAGGTTGCCGACGAGAAGCTCAACGCCCGCATGCGTGAGGGCACCGAACAACTCGATGCTCGGATGCGCGCTGGTACCGAACAACTCGACGCTCGCTTCCAAAAGGGTGCCGAGAAGCTCGACGCCAATATGAAGCTCGGCCACCAGAAATATGACTCCAGCGCGTCGACCATCGAGAAAGCGCATGTCGAGATGCGTCGAGAACTCAAGCGCATGGAGAAGATGATGACCGACCTCCAAGAAAAGAACGCGGGCCAGCATGGTGCCGTCGAACAACAACTCGCCGAGGCGGCGAAGGTCACCGCGCAGCTACAGCAAACCACCGGCAGTCTGCGAGACGCGCTCGGTTCATCCCAGAAGCGAGGGCACTGGGGTGAACGCATGGCCGAAGACGTGCTCCGGGCAGCGGGCATGAAGAAGGGCGTCAATTACCGGGTGCAAAGCGGCATCGAATCTGGCGGCCGGCCCGACGTCAGCTTCCATATGCCCAAGGACATGCTGTTGCACATGGACGTGAAGTTCCCGGCCGACAATTTCTTGGCCTTCCTCGAGGCCGAGCCGGGTTCCACCGACGCCGAAACGGCGCGCAAGCAGTTCATCAAGGATTCCCGCAACCGGGTGAAGGAACTCGCCGACCGCAAGTACCACGAGGAACAAGACTCGGTCGACACCGTGGTCTTGTTCATCCCGAACGAGAACATCTTCACCTTCATTCAAGAAAACGCACCCGAACTCATGGATGAGGCGATGCACAAAAAGATCGTACTCTGCGGTCCAAGCACGGTGATCGCCGTGCTCCAGGTGGTGCGCCAAGCCATCGACAGCTTCATGCTCGAACGCCGAAGCAACGAGATCATGGAATGCCTGGTGGGATTCAAGAAGGAATGGGAAAAGTTCTCCGACCAGATCGACAAACACGGTAAGCAGCTCAACACCGTGTTGAACTCGTTCAACGAACTCGCCGGAGCTCGCACCAATCAGCTCGACCGTCAGGTGCAAAAGATCGACAAGCTGCAAGCAGCGCCCGTATCTGGCATCGCATTGGCCACTCCAGTCAGCCCAGCCTCAACCTCGGCCGAAGCGCTTGGCTCAGTGGAGACCGCCGAGCTTGAAGTGGTCGAGGCATCACAGCCCGAAGAGCTCACCGGTGATGTGGCTGATTCCGGCGACGCCCACGCCAATGGCAGCGGCGAACTGTGGCCGCCCTTACGCGAAGTATCAAACGCGTAGCGCGTCGATGCGCTTTGAGCTGCACATGTTTGAACACATGCCTTAGAACATGCGTTGGACATGTGTGGCAGCCGTAAGCTTGGCCAGGTGAGCACGTACTACATCACCACGCCGATCTACTACGTCAACGACGCACCCCACATCGGCCACGCCTACACCACCGTCAACGCCGATGCCTTCGCTCGTTGGCACCGACTATTGGGCGACGACACCATGATGCTCACCGGTACCGATGAGCACGGCCTCAAGATCCAACGCTCCGCCGAAGCCAACGGCATCACTCCCCAAGAGCAAGTCGATGCGACAAGCGTGCTGTTCCGGGAGGCCGCTGAATTGTTGCACATCGCCAACGACGACTTCATCCGCACCACCGAACCCCGACACCACGCTGCAGTTCAGGCGCTGATGCAAAAGGCGTACGACAACGGCTATATCTACGCCGACACCTTCGTGGGGCTCTACTGCGTCGGCTGCGAGGCTTACTACAACGAAGACGAACTCGACGAAGACGGCAACTGCAAGATCCACGACCGTCCTGCCGAACACATGAGCGAGGAGAACTACTTCTTCAAGCTCAGCGCCTTCGCCGACCAACTGCTCGACTACTTCGAGAACACCCCTGGCGTCGTGCAACCCGACGGCTACCGCAACGAAGTGCTCGGGCTGCTTCGCCAGGAGCTGCGAGACGTGTCGATGTCGCGATCGTCAATCGACTGGGGCATCCCGGTTCCGTGGGACGATAAGCACGTCTTTTACGTCTGGTACGACGCGCTCATCAACTACGCGACCGCGGCGGGTTATGGCAGCGACGACGAGAAGTTCGCCAAATACTGGCCCAACGTGGTGCACATCATCGGCAAAGACATCATCCGTTTCCACTGCGTGTTCTGGCCAGCGATGCTGCTCGCAGCTGGTATCACCGACCTACCCAAGTACTACGTGCATGGCTGGTTGTTGATCGGAGGCGAGAAGATGAGCAAAACCAAACTCAACGCCATTTCGCCGAAGCAACTCATCGAAGGTGATGAAGAAGCGGGCTTCTTACCGTTTGGCGTCGACGGCTTCCGCTATCACTTCCTGCGAGATCCAGCGTTCGGTCCCGACGGCGACTTCAGCTACGAGCAGATGATCCAGCGCTACAACACCGACCTGGCCAACCAGTTCGGCAACCTCGTTCAACGGGTCATCACCGTGGCCGGAAAGAAGTGCGGCGAAACCTCACCAGCGTCATCTCCCGATTCGGCCCTAGCGGTCGAAGCGGCGACGGCGCTCACCGAAACGACCGCCGCGTGGGCCCGTGCCCAGCCACCGATCGCCCTCGACGCCACGTGGCGCCTCATTCGAGAAACCAACGAATACTTAGCGGCCAATGAGCCATGGAAGATGGATCCCGGCCCCGAGGTAGACGCCGTAATGGGCGATGCACTCGAGGCCATCCGCATCGTGTCGATTCTGGCCTCGCCGGCAATCCCCCATGCTGCACAAGCCGCATGGGAACGCATTGGGCTCGACGGACAAATCGCCGACCAGCGACTCCCAGACGCTGCTGACTGGGGCCAATACCCCGGTGGGCTCACCCTCGCTCCCGGTGACCCGCTCTTTCCGCGGCTAAAGGGCTAGCGAGGCAGACCAATGGCCGTCGCCGAACCCGAAAAGAGCAGCCAGATGCACTCAGGAGCGTCCTGGATTGATAACCACTGTCATATCCCTCCTGGGGAGGACGGCGACGTCTGGGTAGCCGCCGCCCACCAAGCCGGCGTCACCCAGATGGTCACTGTGGGTGTCACCCGTGAACGCTCCGCAGAGGCCATCGCGGTCGCTGCGCGCCACGACCACGTCTTCGCCACCGTTGGCGTGCACCCCCACGACGCGAAAGACGGCATGGACGGGATCGCGGAGCTGCTCGACGAAGCGAAGGTCGTCGCCATTGGCGAAGCAGGCCTCGACTACCACTACGACCACTCGCCTCGCGACACACAAAAAGAGGTGTTCGCCGCCCACATCAGTTTGGCCCACGAACACAACCTTCCTCTGGTGATCCACACCCGTGACGCGTGGGAGGACACCTTCGAGATTCTCGATGCCGAGGGAGTACCCGAACGCACCGTTTTTCATTGCTTTACCGGGGGGGTGGCCGATGCTGAGCAGGGCCTCGAGCGCAACATCATTATTTCAGTGAGCGGCATTGTGACCTTCAAGAATGCCCAAGATCTGCGAGACGCGGTCCAGCGGACGCCCCTCGATCGGCTCATGGTGGAGACCGACTCGCCCTATCTCGCGCCGGTCCCACACCGCGGCAAGAAGAATCAGCCAGCCAATGTCGTCCACGTTGGTGAGGCGGTCGCCGAGCTGCAGCAACTCGCGGTCTCCGAGGTTGCCCAAGCCACGAGTGAGCGGGCACGGGCGTTCTACGGCTTGCCTGAATAGGCCCGTGTAGGCCGCAATCGGCCCATTCTCGCCCACAACGAATCGCGCGGTGTGTGACCGATGTTCTGCTCTCGGGTTGCAAGGATTGGATCCGTTACCTAGCGTATTTGGTCGCGCGTAGGGGCCAGCCCTTTTCTGCGCACGTCCACATTGGCCAGTAAGGGAACCGGAGTCCTGAATACACCCAAGGTGAAAGAACGTTGGCGGGTCGTGCTCGCGTTTCTCGTGGCTGCACTTGCTGTGCCTTTTTTGGTACTCAACGCAGCCGACTCGGCTGAGGGCGTTGAAACCGCCGCGGGCGATATCGAGTCCTCCGACGACGTCTCCTCCGAAGAGGAGGCCGTTGCGGCTGACTCGTCGGGGATCACGGCGCCAGCACCCGTCGAATTCGTCGTAACCCAAGAAGAGGTCTCCCCAGACGTGGAGCGCTTGTCCGCTCAAGCCTCAACGTGGGCTATAGCGAGGGCAGAAGCGGTCGCCGATGGGTTGGTGTCGTTGCAGACCACGCCGCCGCCCTCAGAAACCGACCTTTCGCTGCTTCCCGTAGTGGCCATCGTGATCCCGGAGGCCCCAACGCCTGAAACGGTTGACACGACGACGACCACCGAGGCTCCCGCTGAGGGCGCCCCGACGGAGACCGCTCCCGGTGGAGAAGCTGGCGAAGCAACCGAGGGCGCCGGTGGCCAAGCCGGTGAAGGTCCCGAGGCCGGGGAACCTCAGCCAGAATCAGAACCAGAGCCCGCAGAGGCCGCCGAAGCGCCGCGGCCCGCAATCATCATCGCACCACCGCCAGCGCCAGCACAGGTTGGTGGCCGCGTTCCTCCGCCGGTCGGAGGTCCAACCGCCGAACAATGGGATGCGCTCCGATTCTGCGAATCGACCCATAACTACGGGGCGATCAGCCCATCGGGTCTCTACCGCGGTGCCTACCAGTTCTCACAGCAAACCTGGGACTGGGTTGCCGGGATCCATTTCGAGTTCCTCGTCGGGCTCGATCCCGCCGAAGCCCCACCCGGTTGGCAAGACGTGATGGCCTACACCCTGTTCGCGATGCGTGGCTGGGATCAGTGGCCGGTGTGCGGCACCAACCTGCTCTAACTCTGAGGCCTCTTCTCAACGGTCAGGGCTGGCAAGCGCAGTGACCCATAGCCGTCCCCAAATCCACGAGTTGCTCGACCGCTACGGTTTGTCGGCTCGGCGCGAGTTCGGGCAGAACTTCGTTGCCGACCCAAACACGGTGCGCCGCATCGCCACGTTGTCTCAGGTCGGTCCCGGCGATCTCGTCGTGGAGATCGGGCCGGGCCTCGGATCGCTAACCCTCGCGCTGATCGAAACAGGTGCCGAGGTGATCGCCGTAGAGGTCGACCCCGGAATGGCCGTCGCCACCCGAGAAGTTGTTGGCACAAACGCACGAATCGTCGAGGCAGATGCGCTCGAAATGGAATGGGGCGAACTGCTGGACGGCCAAGCGAGCGCCCACGTGGTGGCCAACCTGCCCTACAACGTGGGTACCACGATGATCCTCGACATCTTGGCCAACGTCGAACAGGTGAAGACACTCACCGTTCTGGTGCAAGCCGAAGTGGCCGATCGGCTGGCGGCAGGCCCCGGAACAAAGATCTATGGCATCCCTTCGGTGCTCGCCGGGCTATACGCCCAGGTGGACGTCGTCGCCCAAGTACCACCCACCGTCTTCGTGCCACGCCCCAAGGTCACCTCCGCTGTCGTGCGATTGGAGCGCCGGGATCAACCGCGCGACGTCGACGCGTCCCGGCTTGCCGAATTGGTGAAAGCCGCGTTCGGGCAACGGCGCAAGATGCTGCGCCGCTCACTCAACGGTCTGCTCGACGAGGCACAGATCGTGTCAGCCGACGTGGCCCCAACGGCACGCGCCGAAGAGCTCGACCTCGACGCATGGGTACGGCTCGCTTCAGTAGCCTCGGTTGAGTCATGAGTGCTGATCCAACCACGGCCCTGGCTCCAGCGAAGCTCACCACCGAGCTTCGAGTCACCGGCGTCCGAGACGATGGGATGCACGAGATCGACGCGGAGATGGTCGCCCTCGACTTCTACGACGAACTCATCATTACGCCCGGTGGAAATGGGTTGTCGATCGTTGGAAACGGGGGAGCGGACATCGACCTCGAGGACAATCTCGTCACTCGAGCAGCCCGCCTCGCCGGAGTGCAGGTCGGCGTCGAGCTGCTCAAGCGGATTCCGGCGGGAGCCGGTCTCGGCGGTGGCAGTGCGGACGCTGCAGCGATTCTGCGGTGGGCCGGATTCACCGATGTCGAGCGTGCAGCAACAATCGGTGCCGACGTCGCGTTCTGTGTAGTCGGCGGACGGGCACGCGTCCGCGGAATCGGTGAACTGGTTGAACCCATGCCCTATGAGTTCCGGACCTTCACCGTCGTGACCCCGCCCGTGCACTGCTCTACCCCAGTGGTTTATGCCCGCTGGGACGAGATGGGTGGACCGTCAGGCGCCAATGGCAACGACCTCGAGCCAGCCGCCCTCGCCGTCGCCCCGGAATTGGCCCAAGCGCGCGATGCGCTCGGAGACGCAACCGGCCTGACGCCACGCCTCGCCGGTAGCGGTAGCTCCTGGTTCGTCGAAGGTGATTTCCCCGATGCCGGGGCGGTCTACCGAACCATCGAGGCCCACTAGCGCGCGAATCTGCCGGAGAATATAGAGCCGGAGGTCGGGACCGTTACGTCGGTCCGCTAACGTAGCTGCGTTATGGGATCTCTCGTCAAGAAGCGCCGTAAGCGCATGCGCAAGAAAAAGCACCGCAAGATGCTCAAGCGAACCCGAGCACAACGTCAACGCGGTCGCTAACAAACAACAGACTCCTTCGCGGTCACGTTCGTCGTGGCCCGGTGGCCGATAGTTCAGTTGGTAGAACGCCTGATTTTGGTTCAGGAGGTCGCAGGTTCGATCCCTGCTCGGCCAGCAGTATCCCGTTACAGGGAAATGATTGATGTTCTGACCCCTTAGGGGATGAACTCCTGTCGAATTCGTCGCTCTTGTCGCCATCACGTCGTGTGATGTTGTAACAATGGAGGCATGGAGCGCACGCAGTTCGCGGCACTGATTCTTCCCGTCTTGCCCATGGCTGAGGCAAAACGAGGGGGCGACTCCCTGCACTCGCCCTCGATCGCAGGCAAGACGCCCCATCAGTGGGTGGTCGACGCCGCCCTCGGAGCTTCGCTTCGACGAGTCGCAGTGGTGACCCCTGGACTCTCGCCAACAACCCAAGAGGCATTCGCTGGGCGAGTCGACGACACGGTAATTCACGTCGTTGCGCCCGTCGCAGACATCGCAGACACGGTCGCCGGGGCGCTCGAACAGATCGGGCCCGAATTCACCCTGCGAGACGCCACGCACGTCGTGTTGCTCACCGCCGCGTGCCCGCAGGTCACCAGTGCCGACATTCGTCGAGTCCTTGACTATCACCTCGCAACGCAAGCCGCAGCCACCGTGTGCACCGGTCAGGTCGACCCAACCTTTACCGAGCCGGTCGTCTCCTACGACGGCTACGGCCGGGTGTCCTCAATCGCTGACGTACCCCGAGGCGGCGGAGCGATCTACTGCTTCCGGGCAGACATCGTCGTCCCGGCCCTGCGACGCAGCAATTGTGGATTCGAATTCCGCGAGATCGGCGCCGAGGTCGGAGCCGTATTGCACGGAGCCGGGCACCGAGTCGAAACAATGGAGTACCCCGGCCGTCTCGACATGGTTCGATCGGGCGCATCACGAGTAACCGTCGAATCGCTCCTTCGCCGACGAGTCATCGCCGAATGGATCGACCGTGGCGTCAACATGCCCGACCCCAACCAGGTGACGATCGATGCCACTGCACACCTCGGTAAAGGGGTGACAGTCCTCCCCGGAACGGTCATCGAAGGTCGTAGCGTGGTAGCCGATGGCGCGCGCATCGGCCCGAACACTCACCTGATCGATGCGACGATTGGCAGCGAAGCACAGATCCCCCACTCGGTACTTCGAGGTGTCGAGGTGCCGCCTCGTCGGATCCTCGAGCCCTTTACCGTTTTACCCACCCCCGGCGCTTGACACCCGATTGCCTGGTCACCCAGTGCAAGACGAGAGGAAACATGGAACAGGTCACCGAGAAGAGGCTGTCGCTGTTCGCGGGCCGCAATAGCGCTGAACTCGCCCAAGCTGTCGCCGACGTACTCGACGTTGAGGTCGGCGAGGCCAACATCGCTTCGTTCGCGAATGGTGAAATTCATTGCCGGTTTTCGAAGTCGATCCGCGGCTCTGACGTATTCATCATCAACACCCACTCCAACTGGGAGGCCGGTTCGATCAACGACTCCCTGATCGAGCACTTAGTGATGGTCGACGCAGCCAAACGTGCATCAGCCAAGCGAATTACCGTCGTCGCCCCCTTCTACGGGTACAGCCGGCAAGATCGTAAGTCCGCAGGGCGTGAACCCATCACTGCGAAGCTCATCGCCAACATGTTCAGCGCAGCGGGCGCCGACCGGCTCCTGAGCGTCGACTTGCACTCCGGGCAGATCCAGGGTTTCTTCGACGGTCCCGTCGACCACCTCACCGCCATGCCGGTCCTCATCGACTACCTGAAGATGCTCGGTGGCGAAGACCTCGTGGTCGTCTCTCCCGACGCCGGACGAGTGAAAGTGGCAGAGCGCTACGCGAACCAACTCGGAGCCTCGCTTGCCATTGTTCACAAGCGGCGAGTCGCCGGTGAGAAGAACGCTGTCGTTGCCAAAGATGTCGTGGGTGAGGTCGAGGGCAAGGTCTGTGTGCTGATCGACGACATGATCGACACTGGCGGAACCATCGTGGCTGCAGCCGAACAACTCGCCGACCGCGGCGCAAAATCGGTCATCGCTGCGACCACCCATCCACTGCTGTCCGGCGATGCCGTCGACCGCCTCAAGAACTCCACCATCGAGAAGGTCGTCGTAACGGACACCTTGCCGATCGGTTCCGAGAAGCGCTTCGACAAGCTCGTCGTGCTCTCCGTCGCCGAGATCATCGCAAAGGCAATCGAAGCGGTCTTCCGCGACACCACCGTCTCCGAGATCTTCGACGGCAAGAACCTCGCCTAGCTGGCTGTGTTTTCCGCGGCGCTCGGTTTGTCCGGGCCGGTGGTCGTGATGTGTGCGG
>CAZLWE010000085.1:0-10974 GCA_964562985.1 uncultured Acidimicrobiales bacterium | reverse complement strand
GTTGGAAGAACACCTGGGAGTCCGGCAAGGGCGAGCACACCACAACCGCCGGCTTTGAAGGCGCGTGGAACTCGACGCCGACGACGTGGGATAACAACTACCTCGAAACGCTGATGGACAACGATTGGGAGCTCACCGAGAGCCCAGCCGGCCACAAGCAGTGGACGGCACCGGCCCTGAACGGCACGGTTCCTGACGCACACCTCGAAGGCGTGTTCCACGCACCGACCATGACGACCGCGGACATGGCTCTCAAGATGGATCCGGTCTACTCCGAGATCAGCCAACGATTCCGCGACGATCAGTCATTGCTCGACGATGCGTTTGCTCGTGCCTGGTTCAAGCTAACCCACCGTGACATGGGACCGAAGGTCCGCTACGTCGGTCCAGAAATCCCCGGGGAAGAACTGCTGTGGCAGGACCCAACCCCTGCGGGAACGGCGCTTTCCGACGATCAGGTTGCGACGGTCAAGTCCGCGATCATGGACAGCGGTGTCTCGATCACTGATCTCGTTGCTGCAGCATGGGCTTCGGCTTCGACCTTTCGTCAGTCAGATAAGCGCGGTGGCGCCAACGGCGGCCGCCTTCGCTTGTCGCAACAGCGTGGCTGGGCTGCAAACAGCCCCGACGCGCTAAGCGGGGTGCTCAGCGCACTCGAAGGCGTGCAGTCCAGCGTTGGATTCGACGTTTCAATGGCCGACCTCATCGTTCTCGGTGGTGCTGCAGCTGTAGAGGCCGCAGCCTCCGCTGGAGGCGTCAGCGTGTCGGCTTCGGTCACGACCGGACGCGGCGATGCCAGCGAAGAGCAGACCGACGAGGAGAGCTTCGCGTGGCTCGAGCCTCGTTGGGACGGCTTCCGCAACTTCCTCGGAAAGGGCACCGCTGGAGTCGCCGAGCACCTGCTTGTGGACAAGGCGCAGCTTCTCGGCCTGAGCGCTCCAGAAATGGCTGTGCTCGTCGCAGGCCTTCGTGTGCTTGGTGTTTCCACCGATGACCACGGCGTGCTCACCAACAACGTCGGAACGCTAAGCAACGACTTCTTCGTGAACCTGATGGATTACAACACCGTTTGGGCGGCGTCGGGTTCTGCCGAGGGCGTCTTCGAGGGCACCGACCGGGATTCCGGAGAGCAGAAGTGGACAGCCACCCGAAACGACCTCGTGTTCGGATCGAACTCGATCCTGCGGGCGCTCGCTGACCTGTACTCCGCGGACGATGCGGGCGAGAAGTTCGTGAACGACTTCGTGGCCGCGTGGGTCAAGGTTATGGACGCAGATCGTTTCGATCTGGCCTAGGTCAACGTTTGTCGTCAACGGGCGTCTCACCGGTTCGGTGGGGCGCCCGTTGACGTTTTTCCGTCTGGGGCGAGAGCTAGGTGATCGCAGCAGCGATCGGAGCGAGCAATTCCCGTAGACGCTTGCGATTCGCCCCGAGGTCGCTATGGCCGACTCGCGACGCGCTCCGAAAGTGCAACACCTTCGCGTCCTCGTCGAGGCGAAACGACACATCGTCGGTGAATCGGAGAAGGGCGGTCCGAAACGTGGCGTCAACACCGAGCGCCGAGGATTCTGAAATTGTGCCGCCGGCATCGGTGATCGCCTTCTCAATCGCGGCGATCGCCTCTGCCGCATCAGCGCTGTAGCTCACCGGTGCCATGTAGTGCACGGTGTCGTCGGTGGCAGCCGCGGTCGAGACGCAGTTGGGGGACGAGGGGCATGATTCGACGCTCATAGGTGACACGCTAGTTCGTCGTTGTTCCGTTAACGGAGCTAGGCCTTGCCTCGCAGGTGCGGTGGGGCGACGATTCCGTGAGAAATTGCCTTCGCAACGGCCTCTAGCTGGCTACGCGAAGAGGTCTTGGCCAACAAGGATCGAATTCTGGCCCGGATAGCGTGAATACTCAGGTGCATGTCCTGGGCGATGCTCGCGGCGTTTTTGCCGATAACGAGAAACTCGAGAACTTCGAACTCCGCAGGGGATAGGCCGTAGGGGTCGCTGTGCACTCCGGCGAAGACCTCCTCGCCTCCAATAGCCGTTCGAATGTTCCGCACTACCTCACTGACCGGGAGTTGCTTCGAAACGACCGAGACATTGCGGTAGAGCTTTGCTGCCGCGGCGAGCGCTGAGTTGGGATAAGCCGTCAGGAAGACGACCGGTATTGCCGGAACGCGCGAAGAAGAGTCCTGACAAAGAAAGTCGACCAAGGACAGCCCATCAGGGGTGCTCTTGGGTAGCGTCGCAGCGATCAGTAGATCCGCGTCCATACGGCGCACGTCAGCGAGCCCCTTCTGGACCTCTCCGTTCTGAGCGACGATTCGTAGATCACTCGTCAGCTCGAGCGCCAGTCCAAGCGCATCGACATATGAGCGTTCGCTGTCGATAACCACGATCTTGGTGATAGTCGATTGGGACGTCATCTCTGTCGTCTCTGTCGTCTCTATGGTGGATTCTGATGTTGCGATCATTAGGTGCTCCTAGTTGTTCGCAAAGATTTCGGTCTGGTCGATGGGGTCTTTACGAGGTGCGGTCGTTTCTCCCCAATAGATTTCCGGCGTGATCGTGGAGGATGGTGGACGCTGTCCCTCAATGGCAGCATTGAGGGAAGCGAGAGCGGTCTTGGCCAACTGCGCAAATGGTTGCTTGACACTGGTCAGCTTTGGGGCACCAAACTGCCGGGCAGCTGTGTGGTCGAAGCCTGCCAAGCTGATGTCGTGAGGTACCCGGATTCCGCGTCCTTGGAAGGCGAGATAGAGGCCGGCTGCCATCTCGTCGTTTGCAGCAAAGACGGCATCGACATCTGCCCCATTGGCCTAAACGGGAATAGTTGCTAACCATGTTCAGAGGTTTACAGGCTCGCTTGCCTATTGTTGACAAGCAGTGCTCAATCATTCCAAGTTTAGCGAGATACCAAGACCACCGGTTGAGCCGTCTGGAACCGCTTCCATATTGCCATGGAGGTCTCGGATGGATCGCTATCGCACAAAATCCCGTACGAGAGGACAGCCTTCCGGATGAACGGGTAGAAACCTTGTATGTCTTCGCTCATTGACACCGTCATCGAAGCTCCGATTGTGACGAGCTTCTCCCGCTTGGGCTACGAGCTTCGTAGTCGATCGGAACGGTGGCAGGCGCTGACGAGCTATGACCTGACCGGGCGGGTCGTAGCGATCACGGGTGCGACCTCGGGGATTGGCTTGGCTGCAGCGCGCATGTTCGCTCGCGCTGGAGCGACTCTGGTCATTACGGGACGACGTGCGGAGAAGAACCGTGCGGCTGTGCGGGAGCTGCTCGCGTCAAGCGGGAATCAGAACGTTGCCCAGATCGCCGCGGACATGGGCGAAATGGACGAGGTGCAGATCTTGGCGGAGGAGCTGCTCGCAGGCTTCGATCGACTCGACATCTTGATTCACAACGCAGGTGCGCTCACGAACCCGAGACGGACCACCTCAGCGGGGACCGAGGCGACCATCGCAAGCCAAGTCGTTGGACCATTCCTTTTGACACATCTGCTCATGGACAGACTCGGGAAAGCCGGGGGAGCGCGCGTGCTGACGATGTCCTCGGGAGGCATGTACGGATCGGGACTGTCCGTTTCGAACCTGGAGATGTCAGAGGCGACCTACAACGGGACGAAGCAGTACGCCAAGGCAAAGCGCGCCCAGGTAACACTCAACGCGATGTGGGCGCAGCGGCATCCAGAAGTGATATTTCACGCATTACACCCGGGTTGGGTAGAGACGCCCGGTGTTGAAGATGCGATTCCTGGATTCGCCAAGCTAATGGGCCCGATCTTGCGGACCCCAGCGCAGGGCGCAGACACGCTGGTGTGGCTTGCATGTGATCCCGAGGCGGGTCGGTCGAACGGGAAGTTCTGGCACGACCGACGCCAGCGAGCCATTCACAAACTTGGGTCGACCCGCTCCTCGGACACGCCAGCGAAGCGCGATGCCCTTTGGGACTGGGTAGAGACAGCTGCCGGTATCTAGACCACCCGTTTGTCGAGGGTGGTTAATCCGGCAGTCGCCTCAAGGGAGGTATAGACAAGGAAGTCGTCATCGTCGACGTCTAAGGGGCGCAGGATCGCCTTGTTGAGCGAGCCCAGTTCAGCGGCATTGGCCTCATCGGTGTCGATGTGCATTTCGAGTACGTAATTCTCGTGCACGCGAATCTTCACATCGCCGAGGACGAGGTCTCGCTGGCCTCCGAGAATTGCCACCGCGACTTCGTCGCCGTCGTTGACATCAAAGGCGACCGCATCGTCGGGGTGCATATGGATATGGCGATGCGCACAGATGAGTCCTTCCCTCAGGTGTACCGAACCCATGGGTCCTTCCAGGCTGACCGGCGCAGAGCCTCGAACATTGCCAGAGAGCCGAACGGGTGCGTCGATGCCGAGGAAGAACTCGTCGGTGCGGGAGATTTCGACTTGGTTCGCCTTCCGGAGTGGGCCGAGCACTCGTACCCGTTCGATCGTGCGGCGTGGGCCTACGATCGTGACATGCTCTTCACAGGCGTACTGTCCGGGTTGAGACAGGTCATACTTCTTTGTTGGGGTAGCGCCATCGCCGAACAGTTGGGCGAACGTCTCTTCAGTCAGGTGACAATGTCGGGCGCTGACAGCGATTGGGATCGATTTCGGAGCTCGCGGCTCTTCGGTTTCGACCACTCGGCGCGCCTCGCGAGCGATCATCAGTTCTTCGTTGGTCTTGACCACGATCGCCTCAACCCGAGACCGTCCGGTCGTAATTAGCGCGTAGTCCTTGTCGCTACTGATGCTCGCATCAAAGTTGCGGTCTTCATCGAGGACACAGCCGAGAAACTCTAAGCGCTGCAGAATCCTGCGTCGCATACTGGCGCTGTTCTCGCCGATGCCACCGGTGAAAACGATGGCATCGACACCGCCCATGGCCGCAGCGTAGGCGCCGATGTACTTACGAGCTCGATGCACGAACACGTTTATCGCGAGACGAGCTCGGCTATCGCCGTCCTCCGCAGCTTGTTGGATCTCGCGGAGATCGTTGCCCTTGCCGGACAGCCCCAACAATCCACTCTTGTTGTTGAGGAGATCGTCGAGTTCGTCGACGGTGAACTCGCCGCTTCGCAACAACGACAACAGAACTCCAGCGTCGACATCGCCCGAACGGGTACCCATGACGAGACCTTCGAGCGGGGTGTTCCCCATGCTGGTTTCGGTAGATCGTCCGAACTCGACCGCGCAAGCGCTGGCACCGTTCCCGAGATGGAGAGTGATCAATCGCAGCTCATCGAGCGGACGCTTAAGAAACTCGGCCGCAATTCCTGCAGCGAATTCATGCGAGATTCCATGGAACCCGAAGCGACGAATTCCATGCCGCTCCGCAACGTCTTGGTCGATTGCGTAGGTGACGGCACGTCGTGGCATGCTGGCGTGGAAGGCGGTGTCGAACACGGCGACGTGAGGGACCGAGGGATACACGTCTCGTGCAGCGTCGATCGCTGCTTTGCTGAACGGGTTATGCATCGGCGCGTCGGGGATGTACTTCTCAATGGCGGCCAGGACGGACTCGTCCACTTCCTGGGATTGTGTGATGTCGCTACCGCCATGAACAACGCGATGTCCGACGGCGTCAATCTGATGTTCCCCGACCTCCTCGAAGATCGCCGCGATTGCCTCTGCGTGTGTCTCGCTGTGTTGGGCTGAATCCGCCCCGAGTCGTTCGCGCTTTCCCTGAGCGATGATCGCTTCACCACTGTCGAACAGGGCGAACTTCACGCTCGAAGATCCGCAGTTGATAACGAGCACGTTCATGCGCTCATGCTACGCGGCGACGTGTGGTATTGGAGGATGGGTGTTACGCGTGGCTGATGGCTTCGAGAACGTTCATGCGGGAGGCTCGCCAGGCAGGGAAAAGTGCCGCGAGCAGGCCCATAACCGAGGTGACTGCGACCATGATGAGAATCCGAACCCAGGGAATGGCAAATGCGCTGATGAAGTCATCGGGGATTGCGGTGACTATGAGTACACCGAGCGCGACGCCGAGAACGGTGCCGAGCACCGCGCCGACGGCCGCGATGATGACGCCTTCCCAGCGAATCATCTTGCGCGTCTGGCCTCGTGTCATACCGACTGCCCGTAGCAGGCCGATCTCTCGCGTGCGCTCGAAGACCGACAGCGCCAGGGTGTTCGCAATACCCAGCACGGCGATGATTATGGTCAAGGCAAGCAAGACCGTGAGGAGGTTCAAAATGAAGCTGATCTGATCGCCGAGCATCGCTTGAAACTCCGCCGACGATTGGAACATAAGGTTTGGGAACTCGGTGGAGATCTCTGCGAACGCGGCATCGGCCTCTTCGGTAGACACCCCTTCAGCGACGTTTGCCGCAATCTGGTTGCTCGTGCGTTGCGGCGAGAAATCGTTGAAACGTTCAAGGGATACCATCACGGCACCGGAGATCACCGTTTCCTCGTAGAGCGCAACAATCTCGAACTCCTCGAGGGTTTCGTCGAGGAGGAACATCTCGAGGCTGTCCCCAAGTTCTAGCCCAAAGTCGTCCGCGATCGAGCGGCGCATTCCAATGGAGCGGTCGCCAATGTCGTCGAGAGACCCAACGGTGACATCAAAGTTGAAGAGGCCATCGATCTGGTCGTAGTCGAAGGCGGTGATATTGACGTTGGCGTTGCCGGGACCCTCGTCGAGTATGTCGGGAGCGACGGGGTTGCCGTCCTCATCAAGGAACTGGTTCTCCACGCGGGCGCCCCAGTCCTTCGCTGGACTGACATTGCCGAACGCTGGGTCGTCGATGATTGCCTGCAACGCCTCGTCGGGGATATCGGCCTGGTCGCTGAGGACAAAGAAGTCTGCTTGCAGCGATGTGTTCAAAATGTCGTCGAATTGTGCCCGCAGGGATTCACCGACGACCGATGCCATGGAGACAAGCGAGAGTCCGATCATCAATGCGGCAGCGGTGGTCGCGGTGCGCCGCGGGTTGCGCGACGAATTCTCGCGTGCGAGGCGACCAGGTGTTCCCACCGCCTGCGCCATTGGTGTGCCCAGCACGCGGCTCAATGGGCCGGCGACGAGCGGACTGAGCAGTGTGATACCGATGAACAGGATCGCGGCACCTGCGCCCAGCGGACCGAGCACAGCGATGATGTCGTCACCGCCCCCGAATAGACCGAACAACATCGCTGCGATGCCTACGGCGGCCACCAGGCCGCCAATCACGAAGCGGCCCAGCGACTTTGATTCGGATTCTGCGTTTCCGGAGATTGCGGTGATGGGTGCGATTTGAGACGCTTTGAAGGCAGGAACCACTGCCGATGCGACCGTGACAAGAACTCCAACTACGAGCGCGATTATCACGGTGGTTGGGGCGACCACGACGCCAAAGCTTGGGATGCCGAGGCCAAGCGAGTTGAGAATTGCCCGAAGGGCGAAAGCGATAAGCACCCCGACACCGATACCGATGATCGAACTCAGCACCCCGATGATGAATGACTCGGCAATAACCGAACGCATTACTTGCGCGCCGGTAGCCCCAACCGCCCGGAGTAAGCCAAGTTCTCGGGTCCGTTGGCTAATGGTGATCGCGAAGGTGTTTGCGATAATGAAAATCGATACGAAGAGCGACAACAGCGCGAACCCGAGCAGAACGCCGCCGATGACGTCGAGGACTTGGTTGAAGTCCGTTTGCAAGTCGGCGGTCAGCTCTGCTTGGTTTTGGACGAGCAGGCGTGGAGTTTCATTCTGGCCAAGGTTGCCGTTGAGGGTTTGATCGATCTCCGATTGCAGATCGGCTAACGGGACCGAGCCGTCGATGGCGATCGCGATGAAGTCGAACCGCTCGCCGAACAGCATCCACTCTTGGATGGTCTCGGTCTGCATCGACATGAATGTTGGGCCTTCGATGAAGCCGTCGAAGGTGAAGGTCCCGACGAGTTCGGACTCTTGTCGGCCCGATGGCGTTATGAACGTGTAGGTATCTCCGATGATGAAGCCGTGTTCGGCGCGGCTGGGTTCGTCGATGACCCATTGATCGTCCTCTAGAGGCGCCCGCCCCTCAAGAATGTCGGTCACGTCGAAAGCCGGTTCGGTGCTCCACGAGAAGACGAGCTGGGGAGGGCCTTGGAGCGTGATGGTCTCGCCGTCGGGCTTGATGGGTTGTAGTTGGTTCTCGTAACCGTTGCCCGTCATCTGCAGTTCGATTGCGCCGATCCCGTCAATGTCGGCGATGGCATCGAAGTCCCCTTGAGTGATGGCCGGAGAATTCGCAAGGTCCCCGGCACCAACTCCGATATCAAGTCCTTGCGTGACCTGCTCGGAGAGGTCGGCGAAGATCTCCTTGAGACCGTCACGAAGGACAAAAGAGGAAACTACGAAGCCCACCCCGAGGACGATGGCGAACGACGTTAGGGCCAGTCGAATCTTGTTTTGCGCGAGATTTTTGACCGCCAACCGGTACATCACGCCATCTTTGCACACCGTGGTTCGGGCACTATTGCTCATCGAGGTTTGCGCCTTGTTCTCTCATCGTCGGTGGGTCGTCGGGACCATATTGAAATGCACACACATGGCCGATACCTCAATCGTGGTAGGACTAGGCCCTACGCAGGGGGCCGAAAGGCATGAAACCGACGTTCGTCGCTGGCAGCAACGACCGCGGGCAGCCGCGGCCTTGCGTATCGCAATCTTTGCCCTCCCTTTGCTTCTGTCATTGGCCTTTACCTTGGCGGTGGGCCGTTGGTACCCGCCTGACGTTGTCGGCGTGAACCGATGGGTGTGGATCGGCGTCGTGTTCGTCGTGGCAAACCTCTTTTTGCTTGTTCTGGTTCGGTTGGCGAAGGCGTTCACCCCGCTCGCTAGCCTCATGGCCCTCAGTCTGGTGTTCCCGGATCAAGCGCCATCTCGGGCCAAGAGTGCGTTGCGAAGCTCCAGTTCCGCGAAGATGTTGCGTTCAGTCCACTCGTGGCGAATCTTGGAGAACGACGGCGCGGGTAACTTCACGTTCGGCGGCCTTGGGCCTTCTACCGCGGGCGCCGCGGGTATTGCCGTCGGCAACTTCGACGGCGTCGGTGGGGAAGACGTCGCGACGATCAGCCTGGGCGGAGATAACTTCATCTACCTGTTCAACTGAGCCAGATACTAGCCGTCACTGTTCGGCGAGGTAGGCGGGTAACCGCTCGGAGCTACTGCTGAGCGAGCGATGGAGCAGAGGTCCGACCGGGACTACGGAGCGTCGGCCAGCGTGTGCTATGGAAAAGACGACCGAACACAAGCTGGCCACAGGTTCGACTTCCACGCCAAAAAACCACGGCGATCCTGCGGCCTTTTTGGATTCGGTTCCAACGAATCGAATGGTCGCCTCGCCGTGGTCTTGCTCAAGCACATCGCGGACGAAGCGAATATCCCAAGTCCGAGTAACCGGTCCAAGTTCGAGTTGAAGGGTGGTGCTCCACGCGGGCCCATCGTCTGATGGCTGTGGCTCAGCTGGTGTTGCCTTAACCACGAGGTCGTTCCAGTGTGGATAGGTGGCGAGGTCGCCCAGTGCGCCGGTCATCGCGTCGGGCTCTGCTCGAATGATGAACTCGCTCCTGTGCTCCACGGTCCTAGTCTGCGACGCGAAGGCCGATGGATCAACGACCCTGCTGTGCTGTTGTTTCTCTAGCTTCCGACGCCGGGCTCAAGCGAGTGCAACCGCTTGACCGTGCCGACAAGAACCTTCTTCATAATCGTGGGCTGCTGGTCGAGAAGCCCGCTGAACTCGCGGCGGTTGAGCACGGAGACAACCATGTCGGTGTCGGCGGTGACTGTGGCGGTTCGAGGAACACCAGCAATGACTGCGAGTTCTCCGAGGAAGTCGCCGCTTCCGACCCGAGCAATGACCCGTCCGCTGCGTCGCACCGTCGCTTCGCCCTCGAGGAGGACGAGGAACTCGCGGCCAACTTCTCCCTCGGTCATCAACGCTTTACCAGCTTTGACATTCACCGCGGTCATCAGTCGAGAAACTGATCGCAGCTCTTTCTTCGACAGTTCGCTGAAGAGTTCAATTCCTTTGAGTTGATCCTGCGATGCCATGTGGTTCCTCCGATTGCCCGCACCTCCGAGAGACCGGCGCTGATGGAAATCACTCTAGGGGATGTTCCAATAGGTAGGGACCAATCAGCTTTCCGGCAGCGCTTGGGCTTTACGTACGTTTGATACGTACGTATGCTTTGGGTGTGCCGAATAAAACGATAAGCGTGCCAAGTGACGTGATTCCCGTGATCGAGGGTCTCGACATTCCATTTTCGCAGTGGGTGACGGCTCGTCTGCGTGAGCATGCGGCGAAAGCTGTCCAGCCCTTGAGTCAACAGTTCGAAGCCGACGCAGAACTCGCCGGTGAAGGCAGCGGCCTTGATCGCGACGCGACCGGCCAGCGAATGGAGCAGTCAGCGCCGTGGTAGCTCGAGGTTCGGTTTGCTGGGTCGAGCTCGACAAGCGAAGGCCGTGCGTAGTCGTTTCGTCGGCCGATGTTCTTGCGGCTGAGGTGTGGCAGGTGCACGTTGTGCCGTTGACATCGAACGTGGCTCGAGCGGGCCTTGCTGGAAACGTGCTGTTGTCCGAAGCTGAATCCGGCTTGCCGAAGGAGTCGGTGGCCGTGCCGCTCGGACTTGAACTCATCGACCGTTCATGGATCGGTGAAGAAGCAGCAACGTTGCCGCCAGCGCTAATGGAGCAGGTCGACAATGGGGTGCGGGCAGTTCTGGGCCTATAGGGCCAGGATTGCGTAACGCCGGAAATATACGTTATGTAAACTAATACCAAATCGAAAACGCTGAAATATCAATAGCTTGCTGTCCTGTGTCGCGCAACGTCGCGATCCTCGTCACGCTATCGACGTGGTCGCTTCGCAGATCGATGGTTCGTAGCTCAAGGAGATTCTGTTTCCTATTGATGCAAATCTTGACTCATGACTGACCTCGATCCGCCCCCGCCACCCGAAGTATCGGCTGTC
>CAZLWE010000084.1:0-11870 GCA_964562985.1 uncultured Acidimicrobiales bacterium | reverse complement strand
GGCATGAGTGATGAGGGCCAATCGGTCCGCTTCCTGATGCTTCGGCATGGTCGAGTGGCACATCACCGAGGGGATGTGCCACTCACCGACATGGGCGCTGCCCAAGCCGAAGCGGCGGGAAAGTGGTTTGCGGGCGAGGGCATCGAGATTGCCGGGTTGCTGAGTGGCGAGACGCTGCGAACCCGCGATACCGCCGATAAGTTCGCGGCGGCCTATCGAGGTGCCTGCGACCTGAATCTGCCGGACCCGGTGGTGAGCTTTGGTCTACGCAACCCCGACCTCTATTTGGGCGGTCATCGGATCAATCTGGGGGAGGGGGCTGAGTTTTTAGCCTCCCAGTCCCCGGGCGTAGAGCCGGCAGACGTGAAGGCGTCGGTCTTCTATAGCGGGTTGATTGAGGCCAAGGACCGTGTCGGTCATTGGCTCGAACACGGGAACGTGCCGGGCGAAAACGCACATGACGTTGGGCGTCGGGTCGACGTACTCGTGCGGAGCCTCGTCGACGTTGCTGGATGGCGAGGGAAGACGGTCATCGGTATCTCGCATTCGCCGGTGATGCGCGCCGTGCGTTTTAACCACTGGGGTGAGTATTCGAAGGAACCGCCGTTCCTGCACGGCTACTCGCTGACGGTGCGCGAGTCCGGAGCAATCGACTTCGACCTGTTCGCCACGGACCTTGGTGATGTCCCGACCACATCACGCCCAGGCGAAGGAAACGAGAAGATATGAAATCTGCGATCATCACGTGTGCGCCGACTGGCGCCATCCATACCCCATCGATGTCACCGCATCTCCCGGTAACCCCCGAGGAGATTGCGGCTGACGCAATAGCGGCGGCCGAGGCCGGTGCTGCAATTGTGCATCTGCACGTGCGGACCCGCGAGGACGGGCGGCCGATCCAAGATGTTGGGCTCTTCAAAGAGTTGCTCGACATCGTGAGTTCGTCGAGCGACGTCATCGTGAACCTCACGACCGGTGGCAGTCCGCACATGACTGTCGAGGAGCGGATTCAGCCCGCGTTGGCGCTCGCTCCGGAATTGGCCTCGCTGAACATGGGCAGCATGAACTTCGGGCTCTTTCCCATGCTGGACCGGTTCACCGAACTCGAACACGAGTGGGAACGTCGGCACCTCGGCAACAAGGCGATCATCTTTCACAACACCTACGAGGACATCGAAGGCATCCTGAAGAATTGCGGGGCGCAGGGAACGCGATTCGAGTTCGAGTGCTACGACACTTCGCATCTTTACAACCTGGCCCACTTTCTGGACCGTGGGCTCGTCGAGCCGCCGCTGTTCATCCAGTCGGTCGTCGGTCTGCTCGGCGGAATCGGTGCACACGTCGAAGATCTCATGCATATGCGCCGTACCGCGGAGCGTCTCTTCGGCTCGGATTTCGAATGGTCGGTACTCGGCGCCGGGTCATCGCAGATCCGGACTGCAGCCGTTGGCTTGGCCGCCGGTGGCAACGCGCGAGTGGGTCTTGAAGACTCGCTTTGGGACGGCCCGGGCAAGCTCGCGGAGTCGAGCAGCGCGCAAGTGGAGCGCGTAGTGACAATTGCTACATCGCTACACCGCGGCATCGCTACACCCACAGAAGCCCGCGAACGCCTTAACCTGAGAGATGGGTCGTGAACTCGTCTACGAGTTTGGCGTCCAGTAAGACATTGAGACAGCGGTACTGGCCGGAGCCGCTGCGGGAGAGACCATGAGCGCTGCCGAGTCACAACCACCCGTCATTGAGTCCGCGCTGTTGTCGGACACCGTGAAGGCCGTGCTGCTCGATCGAATCTTGAGCGGCATGTACGAGCCTGGCGAGCGCATCGTTGAATCGCGCCTCGCGCGGGAACTGAAGATCAGCCAATCGCCGGTTCGAGAAGCGCTACGGGACTTGGCGGCTATTGGCATTGTAACGATCGAGTCGCGTCGCGGAGCCTCAGTTCGTCGACCGACAGCGAAGGAATTGCGCGACGTCAGTCAGGTCCGCGCCGAGATCGATGCGCTCGCAGCCCTATTAGCAACGGACCTACTCACCGACGACGAACTCGAGCAGTTGGCAGCTGCCAACAAAGCGATGGAGGATTGCCACCGGCGCGAGGACTACGTTGGCATGAGCAAAGCTGACGCGTCGTTTCATCGCATCATTGTTGCAGCGAGTGGAAATGGTGCTGCCGAGCGGGTCTTTAGCCAGCTTGAGCCATTTGCTCGGACCTTCATCACGCTGACCCTGCCGAACGTGAACGTCCAAAGCATCCTCGACCAGCACCACGGCATTCTCGAGGCGCTCGTCGCCCGCGATAGCGAACTCGCAGCGAAGCGGGCGCGCGAGCATCAGTTGAGCGTACGGGAAGCGTTCTTTGCAGCGGACGATGAGGACATCGACGGGGATTGATTCTGTCGCAAGGGCGGGTCGTCGCGCTGCCGGGCCGAGACACGCCTCGCTAGAGTTCCGCAAAGGTCAATTCTGTGGTGATGGCAGCGGCCTGAAAGACGATTCGGGGTGACCTGTTCGTGGTCTACCTTGGGCAGTTCGACCAGAGGGCTAATCGTCGCGAATGGCTTCGTGAAGGAAATTTTCGAGGAAAGGCGCGAATGAGTTGACGCAGGAAATTCAATCGTTATACGATGATCGCCTATCGATACGCGATTATCGATAATCGAGAAGTCGCCATCCGGGGGGACGGCGGCGTTGGGCACTACAGGCGACTGACTACCGCTCAGCCCAGGACTCGAACACGACCGAAAGGTCAGGGGGATACATGCAACAGGGCTGGCGAGCGGTAACGCTCGGCGTATTGGGGTTGGTAAATGTCTGCCATCGCTGAACCCACACCCGCAGCTTCGACTGGCTTCACCGTCCCACGATGGGCGTGGGTCGTCGGTGGCATCGTCATCTTGCTGATCGGCGCAAGCGTCTCGGAGTTCATCGGAGAGAGCCTCGTTATCGGCGCTACCGAGAACGCCCCACTGGTGCTTGCGGCCCTTGGCTTTGCGCTCCTGTATCGCCTCACCGGATTGCTCAACGTCGCCTACGCCGAAACGGTAAGCCTTGGGGGATACTTCGGGGTCTGGTTCACCGGAACCTTCGGAGTTGGGTTTGCCGCTTCGGTCCTTCCGGTGGGCGTCATGGCGGGCCTCCTCAGCGTCGCGACGTACCTGTTGGTATTCCGGCCGGCGCAGAAGCGCCGGGTCGAAGGGCTCGAGTTGATCGTTATCTCGTTCGGACTGTCGCTCTTCTTGCGCCATGCACTGCAGTTTGTCTTTGGCTTTAATGCCGTCGCCTTCGATACGCCGCCGCCCAATACGATCCAAGTGTTCGGTGTCGGCGTGCCGTCGTTCAGGCTTTTCGCCGTTGCGACCGTGGCGATCTTGGCGTTTGCGATCTACCAGTTCATCCGCCGAACCAACTACGGCCTCCAAATTCGGGCGCTCGCCAGCAACAAGGGTCTTGCCCAAGCGAGTGGTGTTCGTCCGCTGCAGGTGACGTTGCTGATCTGGTTTGTCGCTGGTGTCGCCGGTGGCCTCGCCGGGGCCTTCTTCGGGGTTGCCTCGTCGGTCACCTCGCTGCTCGGCGCACGCCAATTGCTCCTGATTCTGCTGATCGTGTTGGTCGGTGGCCTCTGGGATCTGATCGGTGTGGTCTGGGTTGGAGCAGCAACCGGCATCGTGCTCACCGCACTGACGCTGCAGTTCAACGCCCAGTGGGCGCAACTCATCTTGATCGTCGCCTTCCTCATCATCTTGAAGTTCCGAGGGAACCGTCTCAACGCAAGGTCGAAGGTGTAACGATGCTGGATTTCCTACCCACACTGCTCGTCGGCGGTCTCTACGTGATCGTCATGACCTCTGGCCTCGGCTTGCTCACCCATCTGCAGATGGGCCTTACCCGAATGGCGAACTTTGGTGTCGTCGGGTTCTGGGGCTTCGGGCTCTACATCTTTGGTGTTTCCTATACCCAGATCGAGTGGCCCTTCGGTGACCCGTTGCAGTTCCTGGCAGCCACCGCGCTCGCCACCCTCGCATCTGGACTCGCTGGTCTCCTGGTTGCTTATATCATTGCTGACCTCGATGTCGACGGCGCCTTGGTCGGCACGCTGGGGTTCGCGGGCATTGTCCTGATCCTGGCAACCACGTTGGAGATCACCGAAGGCGCCCGCGGTCTTCGAGGGATTCGCTTTCCATTCGACGCAGGCAACTCGTCGAGCAATGAGTTCGTCTGGCTGCTCGTCACCCTCGGTGTGGTTATCGGCGTCTTCTTCTACGCCCGCTGGGTGCACCGCAGCCCCTATGGTCGATTGCTCATCGCGATCGGCAGCAACGAACCGCTTGCACGAAGCCTCGGTAAGTCGACCACTCGAGCCAAGCTCTTGTTGTTCTCAACGACCAGCGCCTTAATGGGCTTGCTCGGCGCCTTACAAGCGGTGATGTTCCGATTCGTCGCACCCTTCCAGATCACCGTCGTCGTCACCCTTGCGGTGTTGACGGCGATGATCCTGGGTGGAACGGCGCGAGTGTGGGGGCCGGTTATTGGAACCATCATCATCGTCGGCTTCTTCGACATCATCTTGCAGTTCTACATCTCGGTTCCCGATTCATGGCCGCCGCAGGCGCTGCCCGTCGGGCGCGAGGCGGTCTTTGGGCTCGTCCTCATGTTGGTGCTCCTCTTTAGGCCACGGGGAATCCTCGGAGACATGAATCGTCCGAAGCTCATGAGGAAACTCCATGACTTCTAGCCGCAGCCAAATTCATATCCAGAACGCCAAGAAGGCGTACTCCGGACGCACGGTCGTCGACGTCGATGACCTGATTCTCGGAGACGCGCCGGTCGAAGGACTTCTCGGTCCGAACGGCGCCGGCAAGACCACGTTGATGCGAATGATCATGCATTCGATCCCGCTCGACGATGGCGTGATCACCCTGACGAAGCCCGATGGAAGCAAGGTTGTGCTTTCGGAGACGCCGAACCACATGATGGTGGGTCATGGCGTGGTGAAGAGCACCCAGGTAATTAGCGACTTCGAATCGCTCACAATCCTCGACTCCATGCTTCTTGCTATCGCATCAGCACGCGACGAGTCACCGTTCCGCTTCTCCGCGGAGAAAGCGTTGGCGGCGGCTAGCGAGGACGAGATTCGCGAGAAGCTCGACACGTTTGGATTCGAGGACCCCAATGCAGTCGCGGGATCTGCTGGTGAGAAGAAGCTGCTCGACATCGTGCGCTGTCTCTTGCTCAAGCCCTCGTTGCTGCTGCTCGACGAGCCGACTGCGGGGCTGCCTGACGACGTCACCCGGTTGGTTATGCGGGAGGTCCGGGCATTGGCCGAGAAAGGCACGGCCGTCGTCATTGTTGAGCACGACCTCGATGTGATCTGGGAACTGTGTGACGAAGTGGCCTTTATGGCCGAGGGAAGGCTCCTTATGAAGGGCGCCCCCGAAATGATCCGCAACGACGCGACCGTCGTCGAAAAGTACCTAGGAGCGGGGCATGCCTGAGTCAACCGACACCATGGACAGCCCACAATCGTCTCCCGTTTCGTCAGATGCGCTCGTAAGCGTCCGGAACCTGAGCAGTGGCTATGGCGGCGTACCGGTATTGCACGATCTGAGCTTCGACGTCGGCAACGAGGTCTTTACGATCCTCGGTGCGAACGGGGCAGGCAAGACCACATTGCTCGCGACCCTTGCACGCCTTATCCCGACGATGTCCGGGACGATCACCGTCGCTGGTACCGATACCACCAACATGCCTCCGGCAAATTCGGCCCGGCTTGGCGTGGGATATGTGCCCCAGGAAGCGGCGGTGTTCCCTGACCTCTCGATCATCGAGAACCTCACCATCGGCGGAATGATCGGTGGCCGGTCGATGGACGAACGTCTTGAAGAGGTATTCGAGACCTTCCCGGATCTTCGAACCAAGACCGGACTACGTGCCGGGGACCTGAGCGGTGGCGAATCGCGAATGGTCGCCTGCGGCCGTGCGCTGATGCAGGATCCTGCGGTGCTGTTGCTCGACGAGCCAACCGCTGGCCTATCGCCTCTCTATGTCGAGCTCTTCTTCGAGAAGATAGCGCAAATTCACACCGACCGGGGGGTCGGCATCATCTTGACCGAACAGAACGCCACCTTGGCGCTGGGAGTCGCCGATCGCGTCATGGTGATGACGCTCGGCAAGGGCAGCGAGCCCGTCCCAGCTGACGAGGTAACCACGGCAAGCCTCAAGGAGGCATACAAGCTCTGAATCCGTGCTGGACGGATTCAAAAAACCTCGCTCCACCCGGCGCGAGACCTTAAGGGGGAAAACCAATGACAGTAACGAAGAAGCGAGGACGGCTACTCAGCCTGTTCCTTGTCCTAGCAATGGTGGCCGCAGCATGCGGCTCGGAAAGTGGAACGGATACCGCTGCAGGCGGCGATGCTGAAGCGAGCGACAGCTCCGACAGCGGCGACGCTGTAGAGGCAACTCCAGCCTCAACTGAACCGGTCGTCGTGTGCGAGCTGGCGTACTACACCGGCGACTTCGCGGAGTTGGGCGAGACGCTGACCAACGACGTCGAGTTCCCAATCAACGAGATCATCAACGAGGATCCGCCTCTCGGTCGCGAGTGGCAACACATTGGTGAGGACCTCGGAACTGTCGGTGAAGCTCAAGCTGCACGTGCATGCCTGGAGAATCATGGCGCAGAGATCATGGTCAGTATCGCTCACGGTTACAGCACCTACCGCGACTTCATGATCGAATGGTGGGAAGAGAACGACTCGCCGATCGTGCCTTCAGTTCACGGTGGCGCAATCCCAGGCAACATCGGTGGATCGGCCGCTGAGCCAATCTTCCGTGCCCAGGGTCTTGACGCTGGTCTTGGTACCGCAGCCATCCAGTACGCCGAGAGCATCGGCGCAGAGACCGCAGTGATCTTCAACACCAACGTTGAGGGCTTCCTCCTCGCAGCTGACGCTGCTGAAGGTGCCGCTGAAGCGAGCGGTATCGAAGTGCTTGAGCGCATTCCAGCGGAGGCTTCACAGCCGTCATACCGTGCAGAGGTAGAGAGCATTGCTGACCTCAACCCAGACGTAGTCATCGTCCAGGCCAACTCGACCGACGCGGGTGCGCTGATCAGCCAGGCTGCTGACGCTGGCCTCTCGCTCAACTGGATTGGTGAGACCGGTATGGTTCAGCCAGAGTTCCTTGACGCCCTCGGCGTAGAGAACATCGATTCTCAGCAAGGCATCGGCGTGGCAGCGTTCGCTCCGGACGAGACCACCCCCGCGTGGGACTTCTTCTCCGAGACGTGGGACAGCACCCAGGACACCGAAGCATTCGGTACCGCAGGCGACCTCTATCACTTCTCGACCTACGACGTCATGGTGCACACCGCACTCGCAGTTGTGCACGCTGGTTCCTATGCCGCATCGGATTGGGCTCCTTCGATGGCAGCTGTCGGCTCGGCTCCTGGCACCGTGTGCTTCACCTACTCGGAGTGCAAGGGACTTCTCGATGCAGGTGAGGACATCGATTACCAGGGTGTAACCGGTAGCGGTGAGTACACCGAGGGTGGCGTCAATGACCAAACGGCTGCGTACACGCCAATCACCTCCGACGGAAGCCTGGGCACCCCAGTATTCCTTGACGCTCAGCGTTCGCTCGATCTGATCAACGCTGTGGCACCGGTCGCTCAATGCGACGCAGACAACGTCTGTGATTGGTAGCAACTGCCAGTCGTAGCTAACTAACGGTCGGAACTGGGCGCTGCCGCTCCCCTCCTGGCAGCGCCCAGCGCCGACCGTCTAATCCGCAACACATGCCGGGGATGTTCGGCGCAGGGAAGGCTGTTTAAGACTCTGCGTCGACGTCGTCGGCGGGTCCGAATCCATTGTTGACTCGGACCTCACCATCTAAGGAAACGCTTATGAAAGCGCTCGTACTAAAAGCACCGAACGACTTCGCTGTAGAAGAGGTTCCCGATCCAACGCCTGGCCCAAACGAGGTCCTGTGTCGTGTGGAGCGAGTAGGCATCTGTGGCACGGACGTGCACATGGTGCAGGGCTACTACGAGTACTGGCCCGCCTACTATCCCTTCATCCCCGGTCATGAGTGGTCCGGGCAGGTTGTGGAACTCGGCGAGGGGGCCGAGAACTTTGGTTGGGCCGTTGGCGACCGGGTCGCGGGGTCATCGCACGCTGGCTGCATGCATTGCCAGACGTGTATCGGTGGCAACTACAACCTGTGCCTGAACTACGGCGACCGCCACATCCACAGCCATTACGGCCACACCGAACAAGGTGCTTACGCCGAATACGTCGTGCACAACATCCGCAGTGTCTTCAAATTGCCCGAGGGCATGAGCTACGACCTCGGCGCAGTCACCGACCCGGCATCGATCGCGTTGCACTGCGCAAACCGGGCAGGCATCTTCTCCGGAGCGAACGTGGCCGTTATCGGCCCTGGTCCCGTGGGGATTCTCGCCGCCGAGGCTGCACGGGCGTTGGGAGCGTCTCGTGTCGTTGTTGCCGCACGTGGCCCCCGCAAACAGATCGTCGAGAAGTTCGGCTACGAGGTCTTCGATACTGAAGAGCTCGAGGGAATCGACGAACGATTTCGAGAGATGTTTCCCAACGGCGTCGATCGCGTGCTCGACGCGGCAGGGACAACGACAACGGTTCCTATGGCGATCAAGATGTTGGCGCGCGGTGGACGCTGCGCCACCGTTGGTATCCCGAACACGCCTGCGGAGATCCCCATGGCCCCACTGGTGCTCGACGAGCTCGAGCTCGTGGGAAGTCGTGCGGTCTCCGGCGAGATGCAAGCGACACTCGACTTCATCCAAGACGGCCGAATTCGCGCTGGCGACATCATCACCCACCGCTTCCCGTTGGAAGAGTTCGCCCAAGCCCTCGAGGTCACCGACAAGCGCATCGACGGGGCCATGAAGGTGCTCATCGATATGTCGCTCGACTAGTCGGCCTGAGATCGTCGCCCAGAACCGAACGGAGAAAGAAGACGCAATGGCTGTGAAAATCGAGTGCATTCTCGAATGCAACAACCACCTCGGGGAAGGGCCGGTGTGGGACGTCGATGAAGGACGGTTGTACTGGCTGGACTGCACCGGTCCCCGTTTTGGGTTGGACGCCGTATGGCGCATGGACCCGAAGTCGGGGAAGGTCGAAAGCTGGGCCTTGCCCAAAGACATCGGCGCCATGGCATTACGCAAACAGGGCGGCTTGGTCGCTGCGATGTGCGATGGCTTCTACTTCATGCATATTTCAGGCGACAGCATTGAGCTGGAACTGATTCAAGAAGTCGATGCTGATATCGAACGGACCCGTCTGAACGACGGCAAGGTCGATCGTCGGGGCCGATTCTTCGCCGGCGGTATGGACGACCTCGAAGAGCTTCGCAATTGCGGGCTTTGGCGGCTCGACCCCGACCTTTCGGTCACGCAGGTAGAAGAGGGTTTGATGTGCACCAATGGGCCATGTTGGAGCCCCGACGACAAGACCTTCTATATCGCCGACACCTTCATTGAAGAGTTCTGGGCATACGACTATGACATCGAGACAGGGACTCTCGCGAACAAGCGAGTGCACGCCAGCACCAAAGAAGACGAAGGTGTGGCTGATGGGTCCACCGTCGATGCTGAGGGATACATGTGGAACGCGCAGCTGATCTCGGGTGACCTCGTTCGCTACGCTCCTGACGGCACCATAGAACGCCGCATCGGCATGCCGGTCAAGAACATCACCAGCGTGATGTTCGGCGGCGATGACCTCGATGAGATCTACGTGACGTCGATGGCCCGAGTAAAACACCCCGCTGTCCACGACATGTTCGCCGTGCAGGCCAAGCCGCAGTTCCTTGCGGGAAGTTTGTTCAAGGTCACTGGTCTCGGTATCAAGGGGGTTCCCGAACCACGCTTTGGTGGCTGAGGACGTGTTAGTAACTACGGGATGGATCTGCAAATGAAGAAAAGGGTCTCGAAATGAAGAAGGTGTACGGCTCAGCTGCCGAGGCGCTCGACGGGCTGCTCTTCAATGGGATGTCTATTGCCGCTGGAGGGTTTGGCTTGTGCGGGATCCCGGAGCTGTTACTCGAGGCGATCAAAGAGGCCGGGACGACCGATCTGACCTTCGCGTCGAACAACGCGGGCGTTGATGACTTTGGTATCGGGATTCTGCTGCAGACCAAGCAGGTCAAAAAGATGATCTCCTCGTACGTGGGAGAAAATGACGAGTTCATGCGCCAATACCTAGAGGGCGAACTTGAGCTGGAGTTCAACCCGCAAGGCACGCTCGCCGAACGGATGCGTTCGGCAGGATGTGGCATTCCGGGCTTCTATACCAAGACCGGTGTTGGCACGGTGATCGCCGAGGGCAAAGAGCACAAAGACTTCAACGGCGAGACCTACATCCTCGAAGAGGGGTTCTTCGCTGACCTCTCGATCGTCAAGGCGTGGAAGGCCGATACCACCGGCAATCTGGTGTTCCGTAAGACCGCCCGCAACTTCAACCCGCCCGCAGCGATGTGCGGGAAGGTGTGTGTGGTTGAGGTCGAGGAGCTCGTCGAACCGGGGGAGCTCGACCCCGACGCAATTCACCTTCCCGGGGTGTACGTCAACCGGATCATTCAAGGTGAGCACGAGAAGCGCATCGAGCAGCGAACAGTGAGGGACGCATAATGCCGTGGGATCGCAACCAGATGGCCGAACGAGCTGCCCAAGAGCTCGAAGACGGCTGGTACGTGAACTTGGGTATCGGGATCCCGACCTTGGTGTCGAACTACATCCCCGAGGGCATAGAGGTCACGCTCCAATCGGAGAACGGCATGCTCGGCATGGGTCCGTTCCCGCTCGAAGCCGACATCGATGCAGACCTGATCAACGCTGGTAAGCAGACGATCAGTGAGTTGCCCCATACGTCCTATTTCGATAGCTCGACGTCGTTCGGCATGATTCGCGGCGGCAAGATAGCGATGGCGATTCTCGGGGCGATGGAAGTCGCCGAAAACGGTGATCTCGCCAATTGGATGATCCCGGGCAAGCTCGTGAAGGGCATGGGCGGGGCGATGGACTTGGTCGCTGGCGTTGGTCGTGTGGTGGTGATTACTAGCCACATGTCGAAGCACGGCGATTCCAAGCTGCTCAAGTCGTGCACGCTGCCGCTTACCGGGACGGGTGTGGTCGACCGGATTATCACCGATCTCGGCGTCTTTGACGTTGTCGAAGGCGGTCTGAAGATGGTCGAGATGGCCCCCGAAGTCACCGAAGAACAGATTCGCGAGTCGACCGAAGCCACGCTGGTTAGCTAGTCGGGCACAAGACGGAGGTTTTCGCCAGCATCTGTCACAGTCGGCCGACTTGCAGGCGAGCCGCGAAGCTGTGAACGTGATGACATGTCTGCAGTTCTGAACCTCGACACCATCCGCATTTTCATCCACGTTCTCGCCGTCGCGGTGTGGGTTGGTGGTCAGATCGCGATGATGGCGCTCGTTCCAATTCTCAAGGATGCAGGGGTCGATGGACTTCCAGCCAAGGCTGCGCAGGGCTTCGCGAACATTGCCTTTCCCGCCCTAGCAGTTGCAATCTTCTCGGGTATTTGGAACATCATCTCGATCGACATGGCCAACGCCACGATGGTGTGGAACATCATCTTTGGCATCAAGTTCCTCCTCGTGATCCTCTCGGGAGTCGGCGCCGTCAAGCACAAGAACGCTACGGATCCAAAGCAAAAGGGTCTGTTCGGGGCCATTGGGTTCGGGGCCGCAATCCTGGCGATGTTCCTCGGCTACGTCATCTAGCGCTGGTCCCTTAGCCGCCAGCGGCTCGGCCGCGATTTTGGCGGCACGGGCTGCAGCGCATCTCTTCCCTCCGGGGGCCGTTG
>CAZLWE010000083.1:0-12615 GCA_964562985.1 uncultured Acidimicrobiales bacterium | reverse complement strand
GAGGAGCGAGACGGACGTTGGTTCGTGCGAGTGAACGGTGAGGCAAAGGACGTCTATTCGGTGTGGTTCACCCTGGATCAACGGACCCTCGGCGTCGAGTCCTATGTGATGCCGTCACCCGCCGAGAACCACGCAGCGTTCTTCGAGCAGCTGCTTCGCCGAAACGATGGTCTTCGCGATGTTGGCTTCTGTATCGGGCAGGAGGATGCGATCTTCCTCAAGGGCCGAATCGACCTCCGCCATGTCGAAGCCGAGGTCCTGGATCGTGTCCTAGGTGAGGTCTATGAAACCGTCGAACGTGCCTTTCAGGCCGCGATACGCATCGGTTTCGCGTCGCAGGTGGGCCAAGACAGCGCGACGGACCCCTAAAACATTTTGTTGCATTTCAGTATATTTAAATCTATGGTGAGTCAATACCGGTTGTGTGGGTCGTCCTTGGGGAAGTGATGGCCTGCACGCCGGTTCTTTGCGCCGCAACGGATTCGGCCATCCGGTCCGCGATGGCGACGTAGGCTCCTGTCATGAGAATTCAGATCGTTGGTGGCGGGAAAATGGGCGAAGCGCTCCTCGGGGGCATGGTCGAATCTGGTTGGGCCTCCCCAGCAGACGTCGCGGTGATTGAGCTATCCGAAACCCGTCGCGGTGAACTTGCAGCGAGCCACCCTGGGGTCGTCGTTGGAGATTCGCTACACGATGGCGTCGATGCGCTGATCGCGGTTAAACCCCAGCACGTAACCGAAGTCGTCACCGAACTCGCGACACTCGGGGTCGAGCGCATCCTCTGCGTTGCCGCAGGAGTGACAATCGCGTCCATGGGCGCAGCTGGCCCCGACATGCGGGTGATTCGTTGTATGCCGAACACCCCAGCGCTCGTGGGCGAAGGAGCCTCGGCGATCGCTGGCGGCCCCACGGCAACCAATGACGACCTTGCGTGGGCCGAGTCCATATTGTCTGCGGTGGGGATCGTCGAACGTGTGGATGAGACGGATCTCGATGCCGTTACTGGGCTGAGCGGTTCCGGGCCGGCGTATGTATTCCATCTTGCCGAGGCGCTGATGGCTGCGGCAATTGGTCAAGGTCTGGCAGCTGACGTGGCCGATCGTCTCACCCGTCAGACCCTCCTCGGCGCCTCCCGCTTGCTCGCGGAGTCGGGTGAAGACCCGGCGATCCTGCGGGAGAACGTGACATCTCCGGGAGGAACAACGGCAGCCGGGTTGGCCCAATTCGCGGAGTCAGATTTCGTTGGCCTCGTCGATCGAGTGGTGACAGCGGCCGTGGATCGATCCCGCGAACTCGGCTCGAACTAGAGCTGTCGACCAAAGTCACAATTCAGGCCGACAGAAGAGAGCGTTCCGCGGTCGATTTCGCGCACAGTGCGCGATGTCGCGAGAAGTTTTGTCTCCGCTTTTGCGTTCCCGCGAAACTCGCATAGGTTCGGAACCGCAAGCGGAGAAGGGGCCTACCTCGTGAGCGAGCTCGACGGACGTCGGCAATTTATGACAGTCGCAGAAGTGGCACAACTAATGCGAGTGTCAACCATGACGGTGTACCGCCTGATCAAAGCGGGGGAACTTTCCGCCGTTCGGGTCGGTCGGTCGTATCGGCTTCGTCCAGACGACGTTGATCGCTATCTCGGTGACCGATACACCGAGGCTGGCTAAGCACCAGTAACCACGTAGGGCGCCTATTGCATTAGCAGGGTCGGGCCGATTGGGCCCGGCCTTGCGATCTGGTTCCAGTACCCTCCTACAACGTGCCCTACCCGACCATTTCCTTTCTTTCGGATTTCGGACATCAGGACGAGTTCGTCGGCGTTGTTCGCTCGGTGATCCGATCGATCGCGCCGGAAGTCGCTGTCGTCGATCTCACCCACGGAATTCGCTCCCACGACGTACGCGCCGGAGCCTTGGCGCTCGCGCGCTCCGCAAATTACCTGTGTCCCGGCGTCGTCTTGGCTGTCGTTGACCCAGGGGTTGGTACGGATCGTCGAGCTATCGCAGTAGAGGTGGGGCAAGGAGCGTCCGTGCTCGTTGGTCCCGACAACGGGTTGCTCGCCTCTGCTGTGGCGATGGTCGGTGGTGCGGACCGCGCGGTCGAACTCACGAATACCGATTACCAGCTGCAGCGCTTGGGGTCGACCTTCGACGGCAGAGACATCTTCGCTCCTGCAGCGGCGCACCTCGCTCTCGGTGTTGACCTCATGGAACTTGGCGAAGCCGTTGACCCCACATCTTTGACCCCGGGATTGCTCCCTGTCGTCGCCGAGGAAGGCGGCCAGCTGATCGTGGAAGCGCTCTGGATCGATGTCTACGGCAACGTCCAACTCAATATTGGACCCGACGACATTGCTGCGTGGGGTGACCCCTTCTCCTTGATAGCGGGGGACCAACGCCACACGATTGCCCGTCGGGACGCATACCGTCACCTAGGAACGGGGGAGGTTGGGGCGATCGTTGATTCGAGCGGTTTGATCTCCCTCGCAGTAAACGGCGGTTCCGCTGCACAAACGCTGTCCATTTCGACCAGCGATGAACTGCGGATCACCACCGTCGACGGCGAGACCCACCCAGCTGCGAGCACTTCGGTGACCTTGGGGAAGAAGCCGTAGTGCGACCCATGGTCACGCTGACGATCATCGTGCTGCTGCTCGTGATTGTGGGAGCAGCCTTTCTGCAGCTGGTTTTGCTTAGCTAGTTTCGACTAGCTGACTCTGGTCAGGGCATCGACCAGAACGTTCGCCCGTCGCTCTCGGCGCTCCAGTTCGGTTTCGAGAGTGGTAACCGGGGTGATCGGAGGATTCGATTCCGGTGTTGGCGTTTCACTTTCCAAGGCATTTGAAGCCGAGGGGGCGGTGAAAATTCCGATCGGGTTGGGTGCGCCTGTGGTGGGCGTGGGAGCAGGGGCCCCAGCGCTTCTACCGAGCGCGCCGGCCGATGATGGAGCTTCCGTCGTGGCTGGCGCTGCTGTGGTCGTTGGCGCCGCCGTTGTAGTCGGTGCAGCTGTTGTTGGGGCGGCCGTTGTCGTGGTCGGTGCCGGAGCGGGCACTGCCATGAACCGATGTGTCGTATAGAGCCGGGCTCCGTCCCAGACGACCCCGACTCCAATGTGGGTGAAGGACGGATCGACGATGTTTTGATAATGGCCAGGCGAGGCAATAAAGGCTGGCATTACGTCGGCAACACTCGGTCCGGTTCCCACGTTCTCGCCAAGTTTTTGCCAGCTGCTGGTTACGCCTGCGGACAGCGATGACGCATGACAGATGTTGTTTCCTTCGCCACAAACGCCGTCGCGCATTTGCATCGCCCATCCTCGTGCGAGGGAGGTGAGTTGTGAATCAACGGCGAGCGGTGGAAGTCCTACCGAAGCGCGAGTTGCGTTTACCCGGGCCACGAAGTCCGCTTCGTTCGCCGGTGAAGCGCTCGCTGGGACCGGTGCGACGAGCGCCATCAGGAGCAACCACCCAACGACGATTGCCAATGGCCGTGACGGTCGCTTGAGCAGCTTTTGAGCGGGGGGTGTGGTGGGCACGATCTAGGGATCGGACTGTTTGGAGGGCCACCTTAAGTAACAATTCAAATCCAAACGACCACTCATGGTCCTTCCAGTGGGTGGCACTTCCCGAGGCTCAGTTTCGGAAATGGTGTTTCTGAGCAGCTACCCTCGGCGTGGTGATGGAACGAGGGATTCCGGATGCAACCGTGGCTCGCCTGCCGATTTATCGTCGGGCGCTTCTTGAGTTGGCAGCAACCGACGAGACGGTCAGCTCTGCCGCGCTCGCCGAACTTGCGGGTGTTAACGCAGCAAAGGTCAGAAAGGACCTCAGTTTCATTGGCACAAGCGGCGTCCGCGGGGTGGGCTACGACAGCAAATACCTGCTTCGCCAGATCAATGAAGCACTTGGGCTAAACGTCGAGTCCCCGGTCGTGATTGTCGGCATGGGAAACCTCGGGCGGGCGCTCGCTGCCTACGGAGGCTTCGGCAGTCGAGGGTTCCCGATCGCGGCGTTGGCCGATTCGTCACCGGACAAGATTGGAACGACCATCGCTGGTATCGAGGTGCGAGACAGCGAGAATCTCCACGATCTGATTCACGACCTGACGATCCGCATCGGCATCATCGCCACACCAGCAGAAGCGGCACAGGGTGTCGCTGATGCGCTGGTAGCCGCCGGGGTGGGTTCGATTCTTTCCTTCGCTCCTACCGTGCTGCAAGTGCCCGATTCCGTGCCGGTTCGCAAGGTGGATTTGGCGACAGAACTGCAGATTTTGAGCTATTACGAGCAACGGGAGCACGACGACACCGTCGCGTAGTTAGGCCCGGAAACTCAATGTTTTGCGGGCCGCTCCGACAGGAATTTCGTGCGTGTGGTCGCTTTCTTCGCTGTGGTGTTTTCGCTAGTGGTCTCATTGGCGATCCCGGCCGGGGCACAGACCACCGGCCTGGCCTACACCGAGGACGTTGTGTACACCGTCCTCGACGATTCCGTGCGCGTCGAACTCACGGCCACGATGACGAACACGACCATCGAGCGGCGTGAGGGCGACACGCTCTTCTTCACCTTCTTCGACACCGTGGTGTTCATCGCTCCAACAGGGCTGACCAATCTCTCGATCGCCAGCGAAGGAACACCCCTGGCCAGTTCAGCAGAGCCTCTCGACGATGACTTCGACGTCGTAACCGCCGTTTTGCCCGAGCAGCTACGTTCCGGTGAATCGCGAACCATCGACGTGTCATACACATTGCCTCGCGGTGAGTTGCGCTCCGACGGGGCGTTCTTCTCCAATCCCGCCTACCACGGCTTCCCGCTCTGGTCATTCTCGGACCCGGGCACCGGCTCGCTGACCTTGCGTGTGCCAAAGGACGCGCAGGTTGTTGAGCTCGGAAGTGCCATTGTTGAAGGCACGCTCAGCGATGGGTTTGTCGAGTGGACTCCCGAGAGCTTCGACATCCCCGCAGACTTCTTCACCTACATCAACGTCGTGCGAGAAGAGCGGCTCGTCGAGCGGAGCTTCGAAGTCGCGGGACAGGACATCGTTATCCGATCGTGGCCTGGCGACACCGAGTGGGCCGAATTCGCTGAGGATTCCATAACCCAGGGCATCCCTGCGCTCGAGGACGAGATCGGCTCCCCGATCCCCGAACAGGATGGCCTTGAGGTTACGTCTTCAATCGCTCCGATCGTGCTCGGATACGCGGGGTGGTACGACCCGGCCCAGACATCGATCGAAATCGGCAACGAACTCGACCGAGGCGTACTGCTTCATGAGCTCAGCCACGCGTGGTTCAACAACACCTTGTTCATCGATCGATGGATGATCGAGGGGCTTGCCGAGGAGTTCTCCTATCAGATCGACCGAGATCTCGGAGAGCGCATTGGCGAGCTTCCGGATACACCCCGACCGACCGATGCCGGAGCGGTTCCCTTGAACGAGTGGTCTTCCCTCGCGCTTGCGAGCGGAAACGAAATCAGCCGCGAGCGCGAGCTCTACGGATACAACGCCTCCTGGTTTGCTGTGCGAGAACTTGTGGAGATCGTGGGCGAGGATGGACTTCGCGAGCTCATCCAAGCCGCGGACTCCGGAGTATCTGCGTACCCGGCAGCGCCGCGCTCGTTGTTGCTCAATGACTGGCGTGTGGTGCTCGACCTCGCATCGACACTCACCGATACCGACGGTGAAGCCGCGCTCGATGCGTTGTGGCTTGAGTTGGTGGTGGACGATCAGCAAGCTGAACTGATCGCCGATCGACGCGAGGTTCGTGACCAATACCTGCGATTCGCCGACCGGCCATTGCAGTGGAGTGTGCCGGCCGATATCGATCAGGCCATGGCGGATTGGCGTTTCGATGACGCCCGCGAACTTCTTCGTGAGGCGAGCCGGGTCCTCGACCTACAACGGCGAGTACTCGACCAGGCGGACCTCGCGGGTCTGGACGCTGCGGAGGCTGGTCGCGAGGCCTACGAACAGATTGAACCGGACTTTGATCAGGCCCTATCGGTTCTTGCTGTTCAGGAAGAGGCGATCAGCTCGGTCGTCGATGTTCGGGAGCTCGCTGCGGTTCCGCTGACCCGTGAAGAACAGGCGGGATTGGGTGACTTCGATCTTGCTTCGGTGGTCGAGCGTGCCGAGCGTGCCTACGAGCTCAATCGGTTCGATGACGTCGCTGATGTTCGTGAACAGTTGATCTCGGCTCGGACACAAGCCGCGGAGTCGGGGGCAACCCGGCTGTTGTGGAGCCGCCTCGGGTTGGGGGCTGCAGTCGCTCTGGTGCTGCTGGCCATAGTGAAGTTGGTCAAAGATCGCCCATGGAGTGATGCCGAGCCGCTCACGCGTGAAGAAAGTCACGCCTAAGAATTACTAAGGGACTTGGCGGGGTTAGGCCCCAGCGAGGAAGCTATTGGGTAGATTGGAACTCATAGCGAGTTCGAGTTAGGTCCTGGAATGCCCATCGTTGTCATCGGAGTGAATCAGCGGTCGATTCCTATCGATCACTTTGAGCAGCTCACTATCTCCGATGATCACGTCGTCAAGGTGCTCGACGATCTCGTGTCGAGCGATCACGTGGCTGAAGCGGTCGTGTTGTCAACGTGCAACCGCACGGAGATCTACATTCGTGCCGAACGCTTTCACCCAGCCTTCGGTGACGTTCGAAATGCGCTATCGCGTCACTCGGGTCTTGCACTTGAGGACTTTGGCGAGCACCTCTACATCCACGACGAACTAGATGCCGCTCGCCACCTCTTTGGTGTGGCGAGCGGTCTCGATTCAGCCGTGCTCGGCGAGACCGAGATTCTCGGTCAGGTAAAGCGCTCATTTGAAACCGCTCGCTCGGTTGGCGCAACCGGCGTATCACTCGCCGATCTGTTCACCGCGTCGGGCGTAGTTGGGCGCAAGGTCCGTTCAAATACCGGCATTGGCAAGAAGGTCACTTCCGTCTCCCGAGCAGCCGTCGCGATGGCAACCGATCGCCTGGGCACCCTCGAGGGCCGTTCGATCTGTGTTCTCGGCGCTGGCGAGATGAGTGAAGGCATGACGGTCGCACTCCGTGATGCGGGAACGAGCCGAATCGTCATTTGCAACCGCACCATCGAACGGGCGACGCCGCTCGCCGAAAAGGTCGGTGGCGAAGTCGTACCGCTCGATCAGCTCGCAAAAACGATCACCGACATCGACGTGCTCCTGACCGGCACCGGCGCAAATGCGCTGATGATCGACCACGATTCACTGCAGGGCGTCATGGTCGGGCGCCCGGACCGTCCGCTGCTCATCGTCGACATCGCCGTACCTCGTGATGTCGATCCGGCAGCCGCCGATATCGACGGCGTGACGCTGCTCGACATGGAAGACCTCACGGCCTTTGCCGAGGCGGGACGCGCCGAACGTCGTAACGAAATCGCCGCCGTGCGTGAACTGATCGACGACGAGGTGCATCGGTTCGCTGCCACCGCGCAGAGCCGCAAGGTCGAGCCGCTCGCTGCTGCCTTCCGCCGCGATGTCGACGCCTTGCGTGTGGCTGAAGTCGACCGCCTTGGCGGCACTCTCGATGCCGAGACCCGTGCGCATATCGACGCCGCTACCAAGGCCGTCATCAACAAGCTGTTGCACCAGCCAATGACCGAACTTCGTAGCTCAGCTGGTACGCCACGCGGCGAACGTCTTGCCGCTGCACTGCAAGATCTTTTCGGCACCGAACTCGACGACGAGTAGATTCAACGGGTGCTCTACGCAGCAACCCGAGGTAGCGAGCTCGCGCTCTGGCAAGCCAATCATGTGGCTGGACTCCTTCGCCTTCGCGCCCGACGAGATTCTGAAGCACTGGTCGTTTCGACCGCCGGTGACCGAGACAAGATCACGCCATTGCACGAGATTGGTGGCAAGGGTGTGTTCGTCAAAGAGGTCCAGGTCGCCGTGCTGGATGGGCGGGCGCACTTCGCGGTGCATTCGGCGAAGGACCTGCCTGCGCTGACACCGGATGGTCTTGTCGTTGCGGCTGTGCCCGAGCGGGCGAACCCTCGCGATGTACTAATCGGCGCGACGCTCGCGTCGTTGGGTGAGGGCTCGACTGTCGGCACTGGGTCGGTTCGGCGTCGGGTGCAGATTCTGGAACGGGCGAGCGAGGCCGACGTAGTGGAGCTGCGTGGCAACATCGCAACGCGGCTCGCCCGCGTTGGCGAGCTCGACGCCATCGTGATGGCGGCTGCAGCACTGGAACGACTCAACCGGTGGCCCGAGGTGTACGAGGTGCTCGAACCCGAGGTCATGTTGCCCCAGGTCGGGCAGGGAAGTTTGGCGATCGAATGTCGTGCCGACGACGAGGAGACTCGTGCGGCGCTCGCCGAGATCGACGACCCGGTTGCGCACCGGTGTCTCGACGCGGAGCGGGCCTTCTTGATGGAGCTGGGTGGAGATTGCGACCTGCCTGCAGGTGCCTTTGCGGAGACCGATTCGGTGGATGGCGAGATCCGGGTGCGGGCGATGTTGTCCGACGGCGACCGGATCGTGCATCGCAGCGAGGCGACCGGAGTGGACGGGGAGCGGATCGGCCGTGAGCTCGCAGTGGAATTGCGCGGGCTGCTGCAATGAGCGAGCGGCCGCTCGATGGTCTTTCGGTGGTCGTGACCCGTGCGGTGGTTCAAGCAGCGCCCTTGATTGAGGCGATTGAGAATCTGGGCGGGGCGCCAGTGGCGCTGCCACTGCTTGCACTGGTCGACGCTGAAGACGGAGGCGAAGCGCTGGGCCTTGCGGTTGCAACGGCTACCGAGGATGACTGGCTCATGGTGCTGTCCCCCAACGGTGCCGTCCGGCTCCCCGATGGTCCGTTCCCAGGGAAGGTCGCTGCGATTGCCGGAGGGACCGCACTTGCGCTCGAGGAGCGGGGCTACGCGGTGGACCTCATCCCCGGGACCGCATCGTCGGTCGGATTGCTCGAGGCGCTCACTTATGTCGACTTCGCGGGACGAGTGATCATTGCCCAAGCTGAGGTCGGTCGCCCCGAACTGGCCGACGGATTGCGTGAGCGTGGGGTGGACGTGCAGGTCTTAGCGGCCTACCGCAACGTCATGCCCGAGCTTTCAGCCGGTACTGTTGTCGAAGCGCTGAAAGCCGATGTGGTTGTGTTCGCCTCGCCGTCGGCGGTTACCCGCTATGTCAAGCACGTGAGCCTCTCGCCTGTACGTGCGGTCTGCATTGGATCGGTGACCTCGGGAGAAGCGGACGCTGCGGGTTTCGATGTTGCGACGGCCGACTCGCCGACTACGGAGGCGATCGTGGCTGAATTGGTAACGCTCGCGCAGCGGTAGTTCGGCTACTTCAAAATGCGGGTGAAGAACGACAGGGTCATGGCCCAAACTTGGGTCGCGATGTCCGGGTCGTGGCGATGGCCGATATCGCGCATGAAGGCGTGCTTGGCATTGAATTCGTGCCACGCGAACGTGATGCCGGCGTCTGATAGCGCGTCATATATTTCGCGGCGCCCATCACGGGGTATGTGTCGATCCTGGCGTCCCCAAACCATGAGCATCTCGGCTTCGATCTCGTCGGTTCGATCGAGGGTGCCGTCGTTGCTGCCCTTGCCGAGCGAACGTTGGGAGAGGTCTGTGCCATAGAAGCTCGCCCCGGCCGAGATCTCCGGTTGCGTGACACAGGCGCGAAAGCTCAGGTGGCCGCCTAAACAGATCCCGAGCGCGCCGATCTTGCCGCTGCACGCGTCGTGATTTTGCAGGAACTCGACGAGCGCTGCGGCATCGTCGTCGAATGACGACATCTCTTTCTCAGTCTTCAATTCATTGCCTCGTGCGGTGTCTTCTTCGTTGTACTCAAAGACGGTCCCGGGTTCTTCGAACTCGTGGTACACCTCGGGAGCGACGACAAGGAAGCCATGTCCTGCCAGGTACTCCCCGGCCCGGCGGATCGGCTCGGTGACTTGATAGATCTCCGAGTACAAGATGACCGCGGGGAATGTACCTTCCCCGACGGGACGGTAAATGTGGGTCCGCATGGGGCCGCGTGGAGTTTGAAGGTCTGCGTACTCACCGGTCTCGTAGATCATGGAGTTAGCTTCCCACCCTGACAGCCCCGGCTCGGGGATGAAGTCTGGGGTGACGGCAACGTAGGATCCATCTGCTGTGCGAATCGCTACGTGGAATGTGAACTCCATCAGGAGTCGGGCCGACCTCGTCGGTGGCTTTCTCGATGAGGAGAAGCCCGACGTCCTCGCGCTACAGGAGACGAAATGCGCGACGGCGCGGTTTCCCGGCTCGCTGTTTGATGACCGCGGCTTTGCATGGGTGCATCACGGCCGTGTCTCACGAAACGGGGTTGCGCTGGTTAGCCGGATCGGCTTTGACGACGTTCGCTACGGGTTCAGTGGCGAGGCGCAACCGCCCTTTGACGAGTGCCGCCTCGTCGCTGCGACGATCGGCGACGTGCGGGTTCTCGCGCTGTATGCGCCCAATGGGGCAAAGCGAAAGAGCCACGACTGGCAGGTGAAGCTGGCCTGGTTCGAGCTGCTTCATAGCGAGCTCACCTACGAGCTCGATGACCATGACGATGTGTTGGTGATCGGCGACTTCAACGTCTGCCCAACACCCGATGACCTCTACGATCCGGCCAAACGGAACCGCAATCTTGTGAGCGACGAGGAACGGGCTGCGGTCGCTCGGATTCGAGAGCTCGGTCTAGTCGACTTGGCTGCGGCGATGCACGGGGCCGACGCGGGCTACACCTGGTATGCGTACCGCGAGGGCCAATTCGAGAACGATCGCGGCTACCGACTCGACCACGCGCTTGCCACCTCCGGCCTTGCAAGCAGCGTCACGTTGTGCGAGCCACTACGGAAGTGGCGGGACCCATCGATTCGCCCGTCAGATCACGCGCCGCTACTCGTCGAGTTTGGGTAAGCCGTGTGCCGCTAGACCTCGCCGGCGAGCGACGATGAGGGGCAACGCCACGGCAAAGACCGCGAAGAGGACAGCGACCAAGATGGCCGACCACAGTGGCGGGATCTCAGGGAGAAACACATTGAAGATCGTGAAGGATGCCGAGTAGCAGACCACGTAACCAAGGAAGTGCTTCCAGGTGTACTGGAAGGGTTGCTGCTCGTCGCCGTTTCCGCTCATCGCCATAGCTACAGGATATTCGAGACCAACTGCTGGGGCTCTTCGCCCGCAGATCTCATTGCTCAGGGGGTCAGACGTTGTCCGGTGGAGTTGGGAATTCGTTCGGGCCGCTTGGTGGGGGAGGAATACGCCCCGCGCTGTAGGCATAGATGACGGCAGGAGCGATGGTCGCTTGAGTGGACCCAAGTCTGATGCGTACCGTTCACGAAAATGCCTGAGAAGTTCGCGCACTTGTCCATCATGGTGGTGGTGGCAAAGTGCACACAGATTCCGGCGGTGTTCTGGCATTCTTGAGGTCGTGCACATGACCATTGCGAAGATTCCCATAGCTCGCTTCCTACGAGCCTCGATCGGGGTCGTCCTAGCGATCGTCCTGGCCGGCTGTTCATCCGGCGAGACCGCCGACCCGGACCCGTCCCGCGAGAGTGTTGTCGTCGAGTTCTTGGTGGAGCAGAACGACCGGTGGCGAGCTGGTGACATCGAGTGGATGGTCGAACAGCTGCACTCGTCAACGTTCCAGTTCTGGACACCTGAGCAATGTGTCCAGGTGCTCGCGGAGAATCGCGACCTCGGAACCAACCGGTTGGAAGAGATTGGGGATCTCATGTACGTCGAGGAGGCAGCCTTTGACTACGGGCAGGGGCGCGTGGCCCAGTTCAACGACTTGTACAACGTGGCTGTCGTCCAAGGCACCCAGGAGGGATCGGTGAATTCGACCCTGACGATCGCGTTCGAAGACGGCGAACCGAAGTGGTTCGGTAGCTGCGACGCTCGTCCGGTGACCTAGCGACTTCGCTCAGGTGTCGTTGGTTGCCGTCGTCCGTAGCTAGATAATCGCCTCGTGATCCTCACCCTTCTGGAAGCCTGACACTATGGGAGCTGCGATGAACAGAAGATCTCCAGCGGATCTGGCGGTGAGCGCTGCTTCCACTCGGGACCCGGCGGCCGGGTTGCCCGCTGTTGCATCGATGCGGAGATTGACCGAGTCGCTCGAGCAGTCGTTACACGTGGCGCTCGCCCATCGTCACAAGGTGATCGCCGACGCCCACGTCGTGATAGCCGTACTCGATAGCCGGCACGGCCCGGTAGCTCGGTTCATCAGACTCGCCGGAATCGACGTTTCCGACGTGAAGTCCGGCCTAGTCGTTCGGGTTGCAGGACCTCATTCGTAATGCGTAGGTCAGCAGTTCGATTCTGCTCTCGGGTTTGTGTTGGCTGGTCGGGCGACTAGGGAGCGGATTTCGCTGTCACACCCCACTCGTAGAGTTGTTCTATGTTCGGAGTTGGGGCATCGGGCCCGCCATCAACAGCCCATAGTGGGAGTTCTCGTCAGGGTGATGAGCGTGCTGTTCGCGATGCGTTGAGTCGTGTTGTCGCAGACGCTCGTGCGCTCGCTCCGGGCGTGGGTGTCCGGCTGGCTCAAGCCGCCCAACGAGAGTTCGCTGCCCTCGAGGCCGAGCACCTGGCAGCGTTGAAGAAGGCCGGCGCATCCGATCGTG
>CAZLWE010000082.1:0-12945 GCA_964562985.1 uncultured Acidimicrobiales bacterium | reverse complement strand
CCAGCTCCCTTAGCTCAGTCGGTAGAGCGTCTCCATGGTAAGGAGAAGGTCGACAGTTCAATTCTGTCAGGGAGCTCTAGCACACCACGGCGACGTAGCTCAGCTGGTTAGAGCGCTCGACTCATAATCGGGAGGTCGTGGGTTCGAGTCCCACCGTCGCTACCTTTCGCCGCAAGGCGAAATCCGGTTAGCGAACGCAGTGAGCGGCGGCTGCAGAGCTGTCTCTCGCCGCAATCGGCCATTCGCTTCGCTCGGTGGCCTCTGCGGATTTTCGGTCCATTACCTAGTGATTCCCGTAGATTTTCGAGTTGGTGGGCCAGGTAGGAACTGAAGAAGTTGGAAAACCCTCGGTCTGACGCGATCCCTAGGGGGTTTTCAGCGCCTACTCTAGAGGTTGAGTCATTCGGCTGATGTGGGCATAGCTTGCATCGCTGATAACGTTCTTATGTTCACAGCAACCTAGGGCGTTAGCTCAATTGGTAGAGCACCGGTCTCCAAAACCGGGGGTTGCGGGTTCGAGTCCCTCACGCCCTGCCACAAGACGAATAGATCCAAAAGAAGCCGGCTTTAGCCGGTGGAGGCTCCAGTGTCACAACCGATAAACCGAGAACAACGCCGATTGCTGAAGAAGCAGGGTCAAGAAGTTGACGCCGAGGGTCAGGTCGTTGGAACACGGACCGCCAAGAAGAAGGGCTCGGGCGCAGGAAGCGGTGGACGAGTCACCGATAAGGGCGGCACCACGTCCACCAAGAGCGATCGCAAGAACCGCGAGGTCGCTGAGCCAGAAGAACGCACAAGCCCTGGACAGTTCACCCGAGAGGTCCGAACGGAGCTTCGCAAAGTTTCTTGGCCAACCCGACCAGAGGTCATTAACTATTCCTTGGTCGTGCTCGTCACCGTCATCGCCCTGACCGTATTCATCGGGTTGCTCGACTGGCTCTTCTCGATCACGGTGCTTGAACTGTTCCGTCCTCGGTAACGGAAAGTGGGCGAAGTTCGCTCAGAGCTCGGCAAAGTAGCGTGGCCAAGCCGACCAGACGTCATTAACTACTCGTTGGTCGCACTCTTCACCGCCATCGTTTTGACCTTCCTAATCGCCGCGCTTGACTGGATCCTCTCCATCACGGTGCTCGAACTGGTCCGTCAGCGCTAGAGGCGAAACTCCGCGAAGTTCGCCGCCCAAATCGGCGAACTCGGCGACCTCAGCGATACAGTGCCTCCATGGAACAAGAGCAGACGGACGCCATTGGCGACCTTATTGATGACGAAGCTGGCGTGCCCGAGGCACCAGCCGACTCTGTAGCCGCCGATGATGCTCCTGCGGCAGAAGTCGCTGATGAGACCGTCGCCGCTGACGACATATCAGTAATCGACGACGAAGGCGATACCGCAGAGCCAGAGTCAGCGCCAGAACCCGATGTGGCCGAGGCTGAAGCCGCCTCTGAAGACGCGGATGTCGCTGAAGTCGAAGAAGATGTGGCCAACGATGCCGCAGCGGCCGAAGAGGAAGCACCCGCGGAGCAAGCACCCGCCGAGGAAACCCCAGTTGCAGAAGCTGCCGAAGAACCATCCGCGCAAGTTGCCCCAGCAGCAGAAGCTGAAGTAGTCGATGAAGACGCGCTCTTTGAAGAAGAGGCTCCAGCACCTCGGGTAATAAGCCCGTATAACCGACCGGGACGCTGGTACGTAGTCCACACCCAAAGCGGCCACGAGAAGAAGGCGCAGAAGAACCTGGCGGCACGAACCGCGTCGATGAACATGGAGGAGAAGATCTACGAGACGGTCATCCCCATGGAAGACGTGGCCGAATTCCGCAACGGTAAGAAGGTCATCGTCCAAAAGAAGATGTTCCCCGGCTACCTCCTCGTCCGAGCCGAGATGGACGACGATGCCTGGTACGTGATCCGCAACACTCCATCGATCGTCAACTTCGTTGGCTCCGGTGGTAAGCCGTCACCGCTTCGAAAGCGCGAGGTCGAGAACTTCCTGCACATCCCCGAAGAAGGTGGCGAAGCCGAATCGGCTCCGCGTACCAAGGCCCGCTTGGAGTACGGCATGGGCGAAACCGTTCGAGTCAAGGACGGCCCGTTCTCGGACTTCTCCGGTGAGATCGTCGAGATCAACGAGGACCAACTCAAGGTCAAGGTGCTCGTCAACATCTTCGGCCGCGAAACCCCAGTCGAGTTGGAGTTCTCCCAAATCGCCCGGCTGTGATCCCTTAGGCGCCAGCGGCTCCGCCGCGATTTTGGCGCCACGGGCTGCACAGATCATTCGCCGCAATCGCACATTCGGCTTCGCCTCGGTGTGCTCTGCGGATGATCCCTTAGGCGCCAGCGTCTGCGAACCCTATGGGTTCGTGCCGCGATTTTGCTCCTCCGAGCTGCAGCGCATTATTCGCCGCAATCGCACATTCGCTTCGCTCGGTGTGCTCTGCGGATTCGCCGCAAGGCGATCGCGGGTTGCTGCTCTACGACGCGCACGGCAGAATGGTCCGTCGGTCTTAGACCCCACTTTCGAAACCAGGATTCACCATGGCAAAAAAGCAAGTCTCGGCAATCGTCAAGATTCAGATCCCCGCAGGCCAAGCCTCGCCAGCACCACCCGTTGGTACGGCGCTCGGTCCGCACGGCGTGGCGATCATGGACTTCTGCAAGGCGTATAACGCACAGACCGAGGACAAGCGCGGACAGATCATTCCCGTCGAGATCACGATCTTCGAAGATCGAACCTTCACGTTCATCACGAAGACCCCACCGACGGCGTTCCTGCTTCGTCAAGCAGCCGGCCTCGAAAAGGCCGCGAACGACCCAGGCCGAGAAGTTGCCGGGTCGGTGACCTCTGCCCAGGTCCGAGAAATCGCAGAGACCAAGATGCCCGACCTCAACGCCATCGACATGGATGGCGCAATTCTTCAGGTTGAGGGCACCGCCCGTTCAATGGGTCTCGAAGTCAAGTAAATCACCACGCTCTCCGGTTCCACCACCTCAGGGCCGGGAGCACTACCAACGAGGGAGCCAACATGGCGCAAGGAAAAAAGTACAAGGACGCTGCACGCAGCTACGACCGTGAAGGGATGCACTCGGTAGCTGACGCCGTCAGCGTGCTATCGGGATTCCCAAAGCGAAAATACGACGAGACGGTCGATCTCGTTGTTCGTCTCGGTGTTGACCCACGCAAGGCCGAAGAGATGATTCGCAGCACCGTGTCGCTTCCTGCGGGAACCGGCAAGGCTGTCCGAGTGGCCGTGTTCGCTCAGGGCGACGCCGCACAGGCGGCAAAGGATGCAGGAGCCGAATTCGTCGGGGCCGAAGACCTCGCCGAACAGGTCGAAGGCGGCATGCTCGACTTCGACGTCACCATCGCTTCGCCAGACATGATGCCCCTCGTCGGTAAGTTAGGTCGAGTACTCGGCCCGCGCAGCCTCATGCCGAACCCCAAGACCGGAACCGTCACCCCCGACGTCGCCAAGGCCGTCGAGGACTTCAAGGGCGGCAAGGTCGAGTTCCGCACCGACAAGTTCGCCAACGTCCACGTACCCGTAGGCAAGGTGAGCTTCTCCGACGACGATCTCATCAAGAACATCGATTCGGTTATCGAAGAACTCAACCGCCTCAAGCCATCTGGCGCCAAGGGCCAATACATCAAGAAGGCCGGCATCTCCTCGACCATGGGCCCCGGCATCAAACTGGATGTTGGCCAGTTGTAGGAAAGCCAAGCGCTGGTCGCTAGCATCTAACTCGTTCAAAATCGCATACCTCGCCGGAGACCGCACGCAACCAGAAGTCGTGCGTAGGAGAGCATCTTGAAGCACCGCTTGGTGTGAAGGACGTTCGCCTTCTCTTAGGTGAGCGTCCTTTTGAGATTTGGCCCCAGGGTCGGTCCGAACAGGACATCCAACAAGGAGCCAAACATGGGAGAACCACGAGCTGACAAGGTGGCAGTGGTTGCTGAGGTCAAGGAAAAGCTTGAGTCCTCAGACGGTGTCGTCTTGACCGACTACCGCGGCCTCGACGTGCCAGCAATGGCGGAGTTGCGTTCAAATCTTCGCCCCGCAGGAGGCGAGTACAAGATCTACAAGAACACGCTCGTCAAGCTCGCTGCAGCTGAGCTCGGAATGGATCTTGACGAACTGTTGACCGGCCCTACGGCACTCGCGTTTGTCGGCGAGAAGGCCGACGGCTCCAAGGGTGACCCCGCTGCCGTTGCGAAGGCGCTCAAGGAATACTCCAAGACCAACGATGCCCTCGTGCTTAAGGGGGGAGTCCTCGACGGCAACCCGCTTTCTGTCGACGAGATCAAGGCACTTGCCGACCTACCTTCTCGCGAGGTGCTCTTCGCCGAGTTCGCTGGAGCGCTCGAGCACATGCTCGGCGACTTTGCTGGCCTCCTCGACTCGAAGCTGCGTGAGTTTGTTTACGGCATGGAAGAGCTCGTCGAAAAGGGCGGCCCCGGTGGTGCTGGCAACAGCGACACGGCTCCGGCCGAGGCGTCCGCCGATGAGGCGCCAGCTGCTGAAGAAGCAGCGGCTGACGAAGCCGAATAGTTCGAATCCCAACCCGATTACAAAGACCGAAGAAACAGGAGAGCTGACATGGCTACCAAGGAAGAAATTCTCGAGAGCATCGAGAACATGACCGTCCTCGAGTTCAAAGAACTCCTCGACGATTTCAAAGAGAAGTTCGACGTAACGGCCGCAGCGCCAGTTGTCATGGGTGGCGCAATGCCAGCCGCTGACGGCGGCGGTGGCGGCGACGACGAGCAGACCGAGTTCGACGTCGTTCTCGAGAGCGCTGGCGGCACCAAGATCCAGGTGATCAAGATTGTTCGCGAGCTCACCGGTGCTGGCCTCAAGGACGCAAAGGAAATGGTGGACGGCGCGCCGAACACCGTGCTTGAGAAGGCATCCAAGGAAGACGCAGAAAAGGCAAAGGCATCTCTCGAAGAGGCCGGCGCCACCGTCGAACTCAAGTAATTTGCCAAGCTCCCCAGATCATTTTGGGGAGCGAACAGCACAACTCTTCGGAACGGCTTTGGCCGGTGTGTGTTGAACGCACCGGCCAGGCCGAAGAAGTTTTGTGCTTGACCAATCCATAGGCAATTCGTTACCGTTTACGTGACGCAGCCCCGATCGGGTGCGTCATTTGGTGTGCATTTGCCGAATACCTCGCTGAGCGGCTAGGCTGCTCAGTTGCCGTGGCTTTTCTGTAGTAAAGGCGATTGCTGCACTTTTGGTGTGGGAGTCGCTCGACACTGTTGAAATACTTCGGTTTTGCCCGACGTCGCCTTCCGTCGCCAGGAGACCATGTGTCCTCACGCTCTGTTGCCCTCGACCGCTATTCATTCGGAAATATCGAGGAGACGCTCGAACTGCCCGATCTGATTGCAGTTCAGCGAGAATCATTTGTTTGGTTGCTCGAAACCGGTCTCGCCGAGACTTTTCGAGATATCAGTCCAATCAAAGACTTCTCCGAAACCCTCCAGCTCGAGCTGGAATTCGATCCCTCTGATGAGGACCTTCGTCCTCCACCTAAGTTCTCCGTCGAGGAGTGCAAAGAGAAGGATATGACCTACAGCGCGCCGATCTTCGTGCGCGCCCGCTTCATGAACTCCAACACCGGCGAGATCAAGGAGCAGACGGTCTTCATGGGGGACTTCCCGATGATGACCAATCGCGGCACCTTCGTGATCAACGGCACCGAGCGTGTGGTCGTAAGCCAGCTCGTCCGCTCGCCGGGCGTCATCTTCCAACCGGGCGAGCGCTACCGCTTGCGTAACCTCGCCAAGCATCAGCTCGTCACAGGCACCATTCATCCCTACCGCGGCGAATGGATCGAATTCGATGTCGAGCAAAAGCCGGGCAAGGACGTCACTGCGGGCACCCGTGTTGCACGCAAGCGTCGCCTCAGCCTCTTTGTGCTGCTTCGGGCACTTGGCTTTGACGAGGAGAACGCTCCTGGTTTCCTCGACAAATTCGTCAATCACTTCGACTTCCTCGAAGGGCAATGGGAAAAGGATCGCGAGCTCGCGCCTACCCAAGAAGAGGCGCTCATCGAGATCTACAAGCGTGCTCGCCCCGGTGAGCCGCCATCTGCAGAGTCAGCTCGCAACTACTTCAAGAACGCCTTCTTCGAAAGCCGTCGTTACGACTTGAGCCGAGTCGGTCGCTACAAGCTGAACCGCAAGCTCGGTCCAGAAATGGATCGCCTCGAAAAGCTCTTCAAGCTCAAGCTCGAACGTCCCGAGGAGGACCAATCGGTTCTCAGCCAGGCAGAGGTTCTCGCGACCTGCTCGTACCTGTTGCACCTCGCAAAGGGCGAGCCTGGCTACCGCCTCGACGACCAGGACCACTTCGCAAACCGACGTATCCGTTCGGTCGGCGAACTCATTCAGAACCAGGTTCGAGTCGGCCTCTCTCGCATGGAGCGTGTCGTGCGCGAGCGCATGACCACCCAAGACGTCGAGGCGATCACGCCGCAGACGCTCATCAACATCCGCCCAGTGGTTGCGGCGATCAAGGAGTTCTTCGGAACCTCTCAGCTCAGCCAGTTCATGGACCAGGTCAATCCTCTTTCGGGTCTGACCCACCGTCGTCGCCTCTCGGCACTTGGCCCAGGTGGCCTCAGCCGTGAGCGTGCCGGCTTCGAAGTTCGAGACGTTCACTTCTCTCACTACGGCCGCATGTGCCCGATCGAGACTCCTGAGGGTCCCAACATCGGCTTGATCGGTGCGTTGGCTACCTATGGAAGGGTGAACCCGTTCGGGTTCATCGAGTCGCCGTACCGAGTGGTCAAGAAGGGCAAAGTCACCGACGAGATCGTCTATCTCGCCGCTGACGAAGAAGAGGAATACGTCGTCGCCCAGGCAAATGCCAAGGTCGACGCCAAGGGCAAGTTCCTCGCCGATCGCGTTCTGGTGCGTCGCTCACCTCAAGCGGCCTCGCTGCAGGACCTGCGTTTGCAGCTCGAACAAGACGTGTTCTTCGGTGCTACCACCGAAATCTCGGCTGTTGTTCCCGAAGAAGTTCAGCTGATGGACGTCTCGCCGAAGCAGATCATTTCGATCGCTACCGCACTGATCCCATTCGTCGAGCACGACGATGCGAACCGCGCGCTTATGGGCGCCAACATGCAGCGCCAAGCTGTTCCGCTGATCGCCGCTGAGGCGCCATACATCGGAACCGGCGTTGAGGGTCGCGCTGCACGTGACGCTGCCAACATGGTCATCGCGGAAGACGACGGCGTGATCTCCGAGCTCGACGGCCGCTCGATGACCGTCGAGTACAAGAAGCTCGGCAAGGTGGTCTATCGCCTGCTCAAGTTCGAGCGTTCAAACCAAGACACCTCGATCAACCAGAAGCCACGCGTGGTTGAAGGACAGTCGGTCAAGAAGGGCGCCATCTTGGCCGATGGCCCGTCGACCGATCACGGTGAGCTCGCCCTCGGAAAGAACCTTCTGGTCGCCTTCATGACCTGGGAGGGTTACAACTTTGAGGATGCGATTATCCTGTCAGAGCGCCTCGTTCGAGACGACGTTCTGACCTCGATTCACATTCATGAGCACGAGATCGATGCCCGTGACACCAAGCTCGGTGCCGAGGAAATCACTCGTGATATCCCGAACCTCTCCGACGACATCCTCGCCGACCTCGACGAGCGCGGCATAATCCGAGTCGGTGCTGAAGTTAACCCGGGCGACGTTCTCGTGGGCAAGGTCACACCAAAGGGCGAAACCGAGCTCACCCCAGAAGAGCGCCTCCTGCGTGCGATCTTCGGTGAGAAGGCGCGTGAAGTCCGTGACACCTCGTTGAAGGTCCCGCACGGCGAGACCGGCAAGGTCATCGACGTCAAGGTCTTCGACCGCAACGACAACCATGAGTTGCCACCTGGTGTGAACCAACTTGTGCGTGTCTACGTTGGTCAGAAGCGCAAGATCAGCGTGGGCGACAAGCTTGCAGGCCGCCACGGCAATAAGGGTGTTATCTCCAAGATCCTCCCCGTGGAGGACATGCCACACATGGCCGACGGCACCCCCGTCGACATCATCTTGAACCCACTCGGTGTTCCATCGCGTATGAATGTCGGTCAGGTGCTCGAAACGCACCTCGGCTACGCCGCTCGATGGGGTTGGGAGATCGACGGCAAGCAGGTCGGCCTCGATCCGATCCGAGGAACCGAATACAAGACCCGTCCAACAACTCGCCCAGCAACCTTGGTTGCGACGCCGAGCTTCGACGGTGCGAAGTGGGACGAAGAAGAGCTCGCTGGCAAGCATCCAACGATCCAGCAGATCTTCCGCAACCTCAACCCGGAGGCCTCAGACGGTCGCCGTCTTATCCAGGACGACGGCAAGGCGCACCTTTATAACGGCCGCACCGGCGAACCGTACGACAGCCCGATCACGGTTGGGTTCATGTACATCTTGAAGCTGGCCCACTTGGTCGACGACAAGATCCACGCTCGTTCGACCGGTCCGTACTCGATGATCACGCAGCAGCCGCTCGGTGGTAAGGCCCAGTTCGGTGGTCAGCGCTTTGGTGAGATGGAAGTGTGGGCCCTCGAGGCCTACGGCGCGGCGTACTGCTTGCAGGAGCTGCTCACCATCAAGTCCGACGACGTACTCGGCCGCGTGAAGGTCTACGAGGCGATTGTCAAGGGCGAGAACATTCCCGAACCGGGAATCCCCGAGAGCTTCAAGGTGCTGATCAAGGAGATGCAGGCGTTGTGTCTGAACGTCGAGGTTCTCGACAAACAGGGCGCAGACGTCGAACTCCGAGAGATCGACGATGAGATTTACCGAACTGCCGAGCAGCTCGGCATCGACTTGTCACGACCAGAGCGTGGCTCTGATGAAGAAGACGCCCGTCGCGAAGCCGAGCGTGCAGCTCGATTCGCTGGCAACTAATCATTCGGAACTGAGAAGGACAAAGCAATGCTTGACGTAAACGACTTCGACCAGATCCGAATTGGTTTGGCTACAGCGGACTCGATCCGCATGTGGTCAAACGGTGAGGTCAAGAAGCCAGAGACCATCAACTACCGCACGCTGAAGCCAGAAAAAGACGGCCTCTTCTGCGAGAAGATCTTCGGTCCGACCAAGGACTGGGAGTGCTACTGCGGCAAATATAAGCGCGTTCGCTTCAAGGGCATTATCTGCGAGCGCTGTGGCGTAGAGGTCACCCGTTCGAAGGTTCGCCGTGAGCGCATGGCCCACATCGAGTTGGCTGCACCGGTCGTCCACATCTGGTACCTCCGCGGCACACGTTCGTGGCTCGCGTATCTCCTCATGGGCACTGAAGCCAAAGAGGAATTGAAGGCCAAGCAGCTCGAGAAGGTCATCTACTTCGCAGCAAACCTGGTCACCTGGGTCGACGAAGAGCGTCGTGACGAGGACCTCCCGAACCTTGAGGCCGAAATGCTGGCCGAGAAGGAAGAGCTCGAAAAAGAGATGGAGGTTGAGCTCGCTCGCGTTCATGAGGACCTCGAAGTCGAGATCGCGCAGATGGAAAAGGACAAGGCCAAGGACACCGAGATCAAGGCACGCCAGCGTGCTGTTGATAAGGACCTTGCCTCCGTTCGCGAGCGCTACGAGATGGAGATCGACGTCCTCACTCGAAGCTTCGACGAGTTCAAGAGCCTGTTCGCCCGCCAAATCATCGAAGACGAGATGCTGTGGCGCGAGATGCACATCCGCTATGCCGATTACTTCGAAGGTGGCATGGGTGCAAGCGCCCTAGCAGCGCTTATCGCTCGTATTGACTTCGATGACGAAGAGGTCAAGCTACGCGCGCAGATCGATCCGCCAGAAGGCGTAAAGGGCCTCTCGGCGCAACGCAAACAGAAGGCCATCAAGCGCCTTAAGATCGTTGCTGCCTTCAACCGACGTGACGAGCGCGATCACCGAGTCAACGACCCGCGTGCCATGATCCTCGATGTCGTTCCGGTGATCCCACCGGAGCTACGCCCGATGGTCCAACTCGACGGTGGCCGCTTCGCGACCTCCGACCTCAACGACCTTTACCGTCGTGTTATCAACCGCAACAACCGCCTCAAGCGACTGCTCGACCTCGGTGCTCCCGAGATCATCGTGAACAACGAAAAGCGCATGTTGCAAGAGGCCGTCGACGCCCTGTTCGACAACGGCCGACGCGGTCGCCCAGTGACCGGTCCGGGTAACCGGCCGCTCAAGTCGCTCTCCGACATGTTGAAGGGTAAGCAGGGTCGCTTCCGTCAGAACCTTCTCGGTAAGCGCGTCGACTACTCGGGCCGTTCGGTCATCGTGGTTGGCCCAACCCTGAAGCTGCACCAGTGCGGTCTTCCAAAGCTCATGGCACTCGAGCTGTTCAAGCCATTCGTCATGAAGCAGCTCGTCGACGGCGACATCGCGCAGAACATTAAGTCTGCAAAGCGCATGGTCGAGCGTCGTAAGCCACAGGTGTGGGACGTTCTCGACGACGTCATCAAGGAGCACCCAGTTCTGCTGAACCGTGCACCGACGCTTCACCGCCTCGGTATTCAGGCATTTGAGCCCGTCCTCGTTGAGGGCAAGGCCATCCAGCTGCACCCGCTCGTATGCACCGCGTTTAACGCTGACTTCGACGGCGACCAGATGGCAGTTCACTTGCCGCTGTCCGCTGAAGCACAGGCAGAAGCCCGTGTTCTCATGCTCAGCGCCAACAACGTGTTGAGCCCGGCAAATGGTCGTCCGTTGGTTACTCCAACCCAGGACATGATCATCGGTGCCTTCTACCTCAGCATGGAAGTTGAAGGCGAAGAGGGCGAGGGTCGCACCTTCCGCAACCTCGACGAGGTCAACATGGCCTATGAGTTCGGCGACGTCGGGCTCCACACCAAGATCACCTTCCGAGATCCAGCGCTTCTCGAAACGCCGGCAAATGGCGAGGCAGCAAAGTACACCTCAACCACGGTTGGCCGTGTGCTGTTGAATTCGGTTCTGCCCGATGACTTCCCGTTCATCAACGAGCAGCTCGGCAAGGGCGGTATGGGCGACATCGTCGATACCCTCGCACGCGAGTACCCAAAGGCTGTTGTATCGACATCACTCGATGGCATCAAGGACCTTTGCTACCGCTACGCGACCCAGTCTGGCCTCACCGTCTCGATCGATGACGTGAAGACCCCAGCTACCAAGCGCGGCATTCTCGATTCCCATGAAAAGGACGCCGAGAAGGTCGAGACCCAGTTCCGCCGAGGCATCATCACCGATGGTGAGCGTCGCCAAAAAGAGGTGGAAATCTGGTCGGAGGCAACCGAACAGGTCAAGAACGAAATGGAAGCCGGTCTCAAGGCCGAGCACATGAACCCGATCGACATGATGGTCACATCAGGCGCTCGAGGCAACATGATGCAGGTTCGCCAGATCGCGGGTATGCGAGGTCTCGTTGCGAACCCTCGCGGCGATATGATTCCTCGCCCGATCAAGAGCAACTTCCGTGAAGGCCTCGCAATGCTCGAGTACTTCATCGCTACTCCGGGTGCACGTAAGGGTCTCGTCGATACCGCACTCCGTACCGCTGACTCCGGGTACTTGACCCGACGTCTCGTCGACGTCGCTCAGGAACTCATCATCAACACTGAGGATCCATTCGAGGCCGGTGGCACCGTACGTGGTATCTGGGTAGACGACGTCACACCAGACTCTGGCAACAAGCGGACTTATCTGGAGACACGTCTTCTCAGCCGCTCGCTCGCCGACGACATCAAGCTCGCCGACGGGACCAAGTTTGCCGCTGGTACAGAGGTCACCGAAGAGATCATGATCGCGATTCGTGACGACGACACGATCGATCGTGTCCGGGTGCTGTCGCCGCTCACCGACGAGTCTGAACGCGGCGTTTCCGCCGCCTGTTATGGTACGTCGCTCGCAACCGGCAAGACCATCGAACCCGGTGAAGCGGTCGGTGTGATCGCTGCTCAGTCGATCGGCGAGCCTGGCACGCAGCTCACCATGCGCACCTTCCACACCGGTGGTGTTGCGGGTGGTGGCGATATCGCAGGTGGTCTACCTCGCGTTGTTGAGCTCTTCGAAGCTCGCTCACCAAAGGGTAAGGCCACCTTGGCCGCTACCTCCGGTGTTGTGCGCGTCGGCGAAGACGACGGCAAGGGCCGCACCGTGCTGATCATCGGCGACGATGGCACCGAAGACGTCTACACCGTCCCATCATTGGCTCGTCTCGAGGTCAACGATGGCGACGAAATCACCGCTGGTGACGCAATCGTTGAAGGTCCTCGTGACCCGAAGGAGCTCATGGACATCAAGGGCGTGCGTGAAACGCAGCGCTACTTGGTGGAAGAGGTCCAGAAGGTATACCGAGACCAAGGTGTATCGATCCACGACAAGCACATCGAGCTCATCGTTCGCCAGATGACCCGCCGTATTGCGGTGTCAGAGCCCGGAGATGCCGAGTTCTTGCCTGGTGAGAACGTCGACAACAAGATCTACGCCGACGCAAACCGCCAGCTCGTGCAGGAAGGTAAGCGCCCCGCCGAAGGTCGCCCATTGCTGATGGGTATTACCAAGGCATCGCTTTCTACCGACTCGTGGCTCTCCGCCGCATCGTTCCAGGAGACAACCCGAGTTCTCACCGAGGCCGCTATCGAATCCAAGAGCGACGGTCTCGTCGGCCTCAAGGAGAACATCATCATCGGAAAGCTCATCCCTGCAGGTACCGGCATCGCCGAATACCGCAAGGTCGAGCCAAACGCTCCGGACTATACCCCGATGGAGTTCTACAGCTCCGGCGAAGAAGAGGAAGACCTCGCCAACTGGCTTGCAAACCGCAGCGATGCGGTCGGCCTAGTCGGCGAGCAGCCTGGCGGCTAAAGGCTTAGCCGCCATGCGGCTCCGCCGCTGATTATGGCGGCACGCGTTTAGCCGATTATTCGCCGCAATCGCACATTCGCCTTCGGCTCGGTGTGCTCTGCGGAT
>CAZLWE010000081.1:2058-12987 GCA_964562985.1 uncultured Acidimicrobiales bacterium | reverse complement strand
TGCAGCTCGAAGGGGCAAAATCGCGACGCAGTCGCTGCCCCGCAGAGATCAGAGCGACAGCGCGCCATTGGCAAAGTTGATGTAGGACCGCATCGAGTCTTGCCACGATGGTTCGTTAAGTACCTCGTGGCGCAGGCCTGGGAGCACGCGTCGGGTTGCAATGGCGAGCTCGCCAATTGGTTCGGTAGCCGATGCCGGAACGATCGCATCGTCGCCACCGTGCAGGAGCATTGTTGGTACCGACAGTTCGCCCAGCCGTTCTTGGACGTCAGCCATTGCGGCGAAGAGTGCTCGCCCTAATCCTGAAGTCGCTCCCGGCACGCGCAAGGGATCACTCGCATAGCGGGTCCCGACATCGGGGTCAGTCGACAACAGGTCACCATCGAATTCCGACTTGATGAACAGCTTTGGGAGAATCCGTCCAGCCGCCGGCGCGGCGATCCGTTTCCAACGAGGGGTAATCGCATCCACTGCCGGACCCGACAAGAGCAGGACATCTGGCAAGGGACGTCCACTCAGGCAGTAACCGAGGGCGATCAACCCGCCCATCGAGTGCGCGAGAAGGGCGACGGGGTGCCCCTCTTGGCGTAGTGCGGCAAGGTTGTCCTCGACGTCTTCAAGAAACACATCGAAGGAGTCGACGTGGCCACGGATTCCACCGCTGCGTCCATGCCCGTGTTGGTCGTAGGACAATGTGTGAAAGCCAGCTTCAGCGAGCGTCGAGCCGACGTGTTCATAGCGACCCGAATGCTCAGATATCCCGTGAAGGACTAGCGCTGAAGCACGCTGATTCTCGACAGCCCATGTGCGCCGAAGCTGTGCAACGCCGCGACGACTGGTCGCCTCCTCAACCGTGGAGGCACCATCGAAGGCTGAAGCGGGATTAGGCATGCTCTTGCTCCCACGGTGGGTTTCGTACGTCGTCGAAGTGTACGTCGAGTTCTTCCCCGGCAATGGCCGCGAACGCACGGTCGACCCATCGCTCGCCACTGATAAGCGGCTCCGGCAAACTATCTCGGCTAAAGAAACCTGCGTCGGTGCACTCGAGCGGGTGCGGAGTCACCTCTCCACCGATAGCTCGAAGGTGAAAGACCGTGCTGTAGAGCGGGATCTTGGTGAAACCCAAACGCATGCCGTCGTTGACTCCGAGCAACCGTACGACCTCGGATTTGATCCCGGTTTCCTCCCACACTTCTTTCACCGCGACCTCTGCCGCGGAGTATCCAACGTCGGCCCACCCGGTCGGATAGAGCCAAAAGCCGGAGTCGGCGCGCTGGACTAACAGCAACTCGCCCTCGTCGTTTCCGACGATTGCTCCCACGGTGTTCTTCGGAGTAACGTACCCCGGCACGCCATGGCCGATCGTCTTGGTCCACTCCTTCACAAGTTCCTCGGGTTTGAGAGGCTGCGAAGTAGCGGCGGCGATCTCGGCCGCCACGATCAAGATCTCTTCGAATCGCTCCTGCTCGTAGAGCGAGTCGGTGAAGGCCATCCCGGTTCGAGCGAGTGCGGATAGCATCTCTGACCAACGCAAAAGGTCCTGCTCGGTGATAGCGGATCCAGAGGTCATGACAGGACGATTCTACTTCCTGGCGATCGCGTACAAGACTGCGCGCTCGACTTCATCCTGATGCTCAGGATCGATGATCTTCTCGTTGTTTGCCATGACATAGAAGGCATCGATTACGCGGTCACCAAGTGTCTGAATACGAGCGGTTGAGATACCCACCTGCATTTCCGAAAGCGCTCGAGCAATTCGATAGAGCACACCGATTTGATCTCGGCAGTTCACCTCGACGACGGTGGCCGTCTCCGAACTCATATTGTCGAACGACACCGACGGTTCGATCGGTGCAGCCGAAGACCGCTTGAAGGTTCGGGCGTAGGTATTTCTTCGTTCGGTGACCCGCGCCTCAAGGGCGATTCGGCCTGCGACACCATCGAGCATCTGTATACGGAGCCGCCGATGATCGAAGTCGCTGTGATGGACTGTGAACTGCGAGAGCGCCCGCCCGTTCTCGGTGTGTGCTGAAGCCGACGTGATGTCGAGGCCGTTCAGGGTCAGGACACCGGCGACTCGACTGAAGGCGCCAGCGGCGTCGGACTGCACGACCGTAATGACGGGGCCTTCGATCTCGACCACAAACTCGTCGCTATCCAGGAACGCTCGCTCGCGAGGTCCGGGGAAACCTGCACCAACGACATCAGAGGCCTCGCCGCCTTCGAGCACGAATCCCACACGAGACACGAGCGTACGTACGAGCTCGGCCTTCGAGGCGTTCCATGCCGATGGTCCCGTGGCGATCGAATCAGCCTCGGTGAGATACCCGAGCAACTCCAGTAGGCGCACGTTTCCGACAGTGCCCGCAACCGCGAAGATCGTGCCATCGTCGTCGAGATCTCGGCGCGTGGCGACGTCGGGCAACAGCAGGTGGTAGCGGCACATGTCGACCAACAGCTCGGTGTCGGTGGAGTCGAAGCCCATGTGCGGGGCGATGTCTGCGATGAGTTCAACGCCGACGTCGGTGTGGTCTCCCGGGTAGCCCTTGCCGATGTCATGAAGGAGCGCGCCGAGAACGAGGAGGTCGGGCCGATCAACTTTGTCGGCAAAGGCCGATGCCTCAGCGGCTGCTTCGAGCAGATGCCGGTCGACCGTGAAGCGGTGGTATGCGTTTCGCTGCGGACGACTGCGGCACGGCTCCCATTGCGGCATGAGCGCCGTCATCAACCCGACCTGGGCGTAGGCCTCGATCACCGGGATAGCTGCACGCCCCATCCGAAGAACGTCAGTGAACGCATCTCGCATTTCTTCGGTCCACGGATCCGGAAGGTCGGTCGCAAGCTCGCAGAGTTGACCGAGCGCGACGTTATCGATGAAGCAATGCCGACTCGTGGCCGCCTTCGCGACATGGAACAGCATCATCGGGTCTCGGGGATAGTGATCGGCGAGCCACAACAACCCACCGTCTATCTCGATCCCATGTTCGAGGTGCTCGGCGTCGCTGGATCGACGTCGCGGCTCGATCGAATGCTCGATGAAGAACCATGCAGCATCGGCGTTCCATGCGATCGTGCGCGCGGCCCCCGCGACATCGGCCATCAACGCATCTGCATCTTTGTAGTCGAGAGCCGCAGCGACCTCGTCTTGATAGTCGAGCACTAGTCGATCGCCAGAGCGACCGGTCAAGCGATGTAGCTCTACTCGGGCCGCCAGGATGACCTCGCGGGCTTCATCGAGCATCGTGACGGCATCTTCAGAGATGACTCCCGATGCTGCCGCCCATCGGAGCGACTGCACATCTCGTAGCCCGCCGCGACCGTTCTTGAGGTCTGGCCCGAGCTCAAAGGCCACCTCACCGTTTTGTTCGTGCCGGTCGCTGCGACGCTCCGCCAAACGACCCGCATTGTCCGACCCTCCGGCGCTCCACTGGGCAGCAGCCTGCACAGCAAGTTCAAGCGAGATCGACTCCTCCCCCGCCAGGTGACGTACATCCAAAAGCGCAGTTGCGGTGTCGAGATCGTGGCTAGCGCTCTTGAGCAATCCGTCGATGGTGTCGACCCGGTGACCTAGCTTCAGGCCGGCATCCCAAATCGGGTACCACAGCCGATCCGCGATCGACGCTACATCAACGTCGTCGGCGTGGATGAGAATGATGTCGATGTCGCTCTCAGGGGCCATCTCGCGACGGCCATAGCCGCCCACGGCGGCTATGGCGACGCCGCTCGAAAGCTCAGAGGAGATGGCGATCTCTTGAAGCCAGCCGTCGAGCAAATCGGTGTAGGCGTCGGTGAACGCTGACCCGCGGACGTCTGAGCGTTCGATGAGGGCGACGCGTTCTGGTGTCATGCTCACACGCTACTTTCGTCTCGACTGGTGGAGGTAGGCCTTCGCTGCTCCCCAGGTAATCCCGGCCTGGTGGACATCATCGCCGAGATCAGAGAAGCTTGCCGGGCCGAGCGCAAACAGGTCGTTGGGCCGAATACGCACATCGAAGGGGTCCCGAGCGGGTGGGGTTACTCCGAGTGCAGTGAGTCGAGGGTTTAGCTTTTCGACTGCCCGTCGGATCCGTTCGAGCGGTCCGCTCAAAGGCACGTCGACATCGGCGTGCACCAGTTCGTGCAGGCGGTCGTCCGCGTCGGCGACGATCGCGTCGAGAACATCGTCCACCTGGTCCGCCTCGATCGAGAAGCGTTCGCGAAGTTGAACGACAAGCCAGGGTCGCAGTGCAACCGATACTGCTTGACGCAACTGTTCTCCGTAGGCGATATAGGCCTGTTCGTCACTGGTGGCGGGCAAATGCGACTTGTTGCCCGGAGGATTCGACGAATGTGCCATTACCCGTCCAAGCTACAGCCATGCAACCGCAGCGTCTCGAGCCACAGGAGGGTCAGGAGTCCGTTTGGGACTATCCGCGTCCACCGGTGACCGACCCGACCGACGCGCTTATCACCGTGGCTTTCGGCGACCATGAGATCGTGCGAACAACATCGGCGATCCGCGTACTTGAAACCTCGCAGCCGCCCGCCTTCTACATTCCACGAGACCACGTGGACGTGTCTATGCTCGAGCCTTGCATAGGACGCAGTTTCTGCGAGTGGAAAGGCGATGCCACCTACTTCGACCTCCTGAGTGACGACGGCCGAATCGAACAAGTTGCCTGGACCTACGAATCCCCAAATCCAGCCTTTGGAGCCATCACCGGGTACCTGGCGTTCTACGCCCAAAAGGTCGACTGCGCCGTCGACGGCGAGCGGGTGGAACCGAACGAGGGTAGCTTCTACGGAGGCTGGATCACCTCCCGAGTCGTCGGGCCGTTCAAAGGCAGCCCCGGCTCAAACTGGTGGTGAACCAGCCCGCGAGGCGCACACCGCGCAAACCGCTGTACATTTGTGGAGCGTTTCGGGTCGCTAGCTCATCGGGTAGAGCAGGGGACTTTTAATCCCAAGGTGCCGGGTTCGAGCCCCGGGCGACCTACTGAAACATGTCGCCCTACGGGGCGACACCCGCGAAAGCCAAGTTGTTCGCTACGCGAGCTTCGCTCTCCCCAGGAGCTCCCACAAAGGCGACGTTGTGAGCGCAGCGAGCAACTCGGTTAGTGACCGAAGCGAACGGCGGCGATGAGCATGCGCTCTTTGTACATGTTTTGAGAGATATAGCCTTATCGCTATATTTACTATGTGTGATCCGCTATACTTCCTGCTATGTCCGTGAATGTTGCTTCGATGATTCGAGCCGCCCGAGAAGCGAGCGGACTGTCCCAGGCTGCGCTCGCGGAGAAGTTGTCGACCACACAGTCGGCTATTTCCCGGTGGGAACGCGGCCATGACGAACCTCGGATTTGCACGCTCGAATCCATCCTTCGCCAATGCGGTCGACGGCTCGTGCTTACCAGCGAACTCGACAATGTCGACCGGGCCCAGATTCGACAGCAGCTCGCCATGACACCCGACGAGCGATTGGCCTCGGTCACCAACGTCAGCGCATTCGTGACCTCCGCTCGCAGGGTCGGCTAGATGCCCGCCGCGCTCGACCCGCAGTGCCTGTTTACCGTTCTCGATGAGCACGGAGTCGACTACGTGCTCATCGGCGGGCTTGCGGCCGTGCTTCACGGCTCGACGGCGATGACGAACGACGCCGACATCCTCCCCGATAACGACGCTCACAACATCGAACGTCTTGGAGTGGCGCTCGGTGAGCTAGAGGCGCGTCTTCGGGTCGACGGAAACCCCGAGGGAGTCGCGTTCGAACCGCACCCTTCACTGATTGCCTCGATGGCGATGCTCAACCTGACCACGAGATGCGGCGATCTCGATCTGACCTTTACTCCATCAGGGCTCGATGGCTACCAAGGGGTCCGCCAACGAGCGGTTACCTTCGAGGTTGGAGGGCTTCACATCTCTGTCGCTGCGCTGAGCGACATCATTGCGTCGAAAGAAGCCGCCGACCGCCCGAAGGACCACGCAACGCTTCCAATTCTTCATGCCCTCCAAGAGGAGATCGACAACTTGGAGCGTGACTGACGAACGGCGTTAGCGCTCTGTAACGCCTTCGAGCTCTGGTGGGATCTCACCGGTCAGCTGAGTATCGCTGATCATGAAACGTTCGAGATTTGTGAGGTTCCCGAGTTCTGGTGGGATCTCACCGGTCAGCTGATTTGCACCGAGGAACAGGTCTGTGAGGTTTGTGAGATTTCCGAGCTCGGGTGGGATCTCACCGGTCAACTGATTTGACCAGAGGTAGAGGCCCGTGAGGTTTGTGAGGTTCCCGAGTTCGGGCGGGATCTCACCGGTGAGCTGGTTAGTGACGAGGTCGAGGCGCGTGAGGTTTGTGAGGGTTCCGAGTTCTGGCGGTATCTCACCGGTCAACTGATTTGAGTAGAGGGCAAGGTTCTCGAGGTTGATGAGGTTTGCAAGTTCTGGCGGTATCTCACCGGTCAGCTGATTCTGAGAGAGGTCGAGGGTTATGAGGTTCGTGAGGTCTGCGAGCTCGGGTGGGATCTCACCGGTCAGCTGATCCTCAGCGAGGTCGATTCCGGTGATCGTGTCGTTGCTGCATGTAATCCCTACCCAATCGCAGGGATCAGTGCTGACTTCGGAGTTCAGGGCTATCGCCCAGTCTGGTCGCGTTTCGACAATCCCGATGAGGGTTGCGTCGTCCCCGTCTGAAACAGATGCAACATCACCGCCACAACCCGCAACAACGATCACAAAGAAGGCCATAAGGGCAAGCCGCAATCTCGACATGCCCTGACAGTAGGCGAACGAAACCCAGTGAGACGGACACCGACTTTCGTCGGTGCGGTAGGGCTCGGATGCTCAATACAGGTTCGGAGAATACGACCTAGCTGTTGACCGCTGGACGGTTATTGACGTTAACGCTATGGATCTCGCACGCTCGGCCGAACGTACCGGCGTTGGGATCGAAGCAGGTGTCACGTTCGCTGGCTCCACCCCGGAGGAAATCTATTCCTTCGCCACCGCCGATGGTGTCGTCGCCCTTGCCGCCGTGGAGGTCATCGTCGCCGGCACCGCCGTTGAGCATGTCGTCCCAGGCGTTTCCGCGCATGAAGTCATCTCCAGCGCCGCCGTCCATGTTGTCTCGACCTAAGCCACCAAACGCGGTGTCGTTGCCATCAGCACCCTGGATGGTGTCGTGGCCGGCACCGCCGCGGATTTCGTCGGCGCCACCTCCGCCATTGATCCAGTCGTTGCCGAAGTTTCCTTCGATCACGTCGGCGCCGCCGAGGCCGCAGATGGTGTCGTTTCCGCCCCGTCCGGTGATCACGTCAGGCCCCTCTGTTCCGAGGATCACCTCGTCAGCTGACGTTCCAACGAATGGAACTCCAGGCTCCATGATCACATCAACGGGCAACCCGTTGCAGACGATTCCTTGGGCGCCAACCGGTGTTGACGTGACGGCGATAATTGATCCCACCAAGCTCAACACCGCAACTGCACCGATCTTTCGTACTCGGCCAAAACGCATAGTGGTACTCCTGCTCGCTATAGGAACAGGAGTACCACCTAGGTCTTAGGACCTACAAGCTTTGCGAGGTTTAGTCCTCTTCGTTGCGACGTGCAGCCATCACTGCAGCGCCACCAGCGAGCGTCAACGCAGCGCCAGCAAGACCAAGCGAGAATGCCAGGTCACCTGGGCCCGTGAGTGCAAGCTCGTTCGGCAGTTCCTCGGCGACCGTGGTGGTCGTCGTGGGAGCGGCAACGGCCGTGGTGGTGGTCGTGGCCTGAGCCTCAGCGTTTAGCGCGCTGTTGTTGTCCGGTGCTTCCGTGGTGGTCGGAGCAGCCGTGGTGGTCTCCGGAGCAGCGGTGGTTGCCGGAGCGGCTACAGCGGTCGTTGCCGGAGCAGCGGTGGTCGTCGGAGCTGCCGTGGTGGTCGGTGCTGCCGTCGTGGTGGTCGGCGCAGCGGTGGTCGTGGTTGGGACCGGTACTGCGTCGAAACCGACGCACAACGGGTGAACCGAGTTCGGAACCGTACCGTCGTTTGGCTTGTGGTGGATGGTGATCGACGTGGTGCCAGCAGGAATGTCTGCTACGAAGGTGTCCGAACCGATGAGGGTTGGGCTGAAGTCCGTGGTGAGCGGCGCCGTGTATCCCGAATCGGTGGTGAAGAACCACTGTTCCATGGTGTGATCAGGAAGGTCTTCAAATCCGAGCCAGGTCTGAGCGGTGATGGTGTATTCACCAGCTGGGAGGTTCACATCGAACGGACCGAACGAGTCGGGACGGTTCGGCGTAGCGAACCAGATGTTCTCGGCGAATGCCACTGAGTAGTCCGAGCTCGAACACGTTGCGTTCGGGCGCTCAACACGTGGAGTCGCTGCGGTCGTGGTCGTTTCGGCGACCGTGGTGGTCGTCTCTGCGACGGTGTCCGAGCTTGGGTCAGAGATCGCTGGCTCTCCAGACGAGTCTTCGAAGGCGAGGGCCCCCGGAGCATCGCCGGTCGATGAACACGCACTGATTACCAGTGCGAGCCCGGCCAGGAGGGCCAGAAGTCGGTTTCGGTTGAAGGTATGCATGGCTGATGGTCCTTTGCACAAAGCAGTTTCATATGCAATCGGCAGCCCAGCGGGGGCCATCAGTGAGTCTTTTGTCCTAATTGCGCGTAAGAGCGATAATTAGCGGCAGGCGGGAGAATCGGTTTCGCAGCCGATCGCGGCGAGAAACTCTTGGGGGAAGCCGCAGACGTCGATGTCTCGCTGATCCATCACCCGAACGAACGAGTCGGTGATCTGATCCTGGCTGAGTCGACCGTTGGCCACCGCTTCCAGAACGTGGGTGACCGTGCCTTCAACGGCATTGAGCGACCCCAACATGATCAAGTCCACGCCAGCTGCGAGCGCCTGCTCGGCAGCTTCGGCGTTGGTGGTCGTCGCGGCGATTGCGGCCATGTTGAGGGCGTCGGTCATCACGAGGCCGTCGAATCCCAGCTCGGTTCGAAGTAGACCATCGACGGCAGCCGGCGAGAGAGTGGCGGGACGACCATCGGTCAACCCGGGAACGACGAGGTGACCGATCATGATTGGTAGTCCGCCCCGGGCAATCGCACGCTCGAAGGGCACGAGATCGGTCTGACGCAGCTCCTCCACCGCAGGAATGGTCGGCAACCCGGTGTGGCTGTCGACGCCAGCGCCGTGGCCCGGGAAGTGTTTGATCACGGGGGTAAGTCCGCCGTCGAGGATTCCTTCGGAGACGCTCAAGGCATACTCGGAAACCACTTCTGGGTCCGAACCATACGAACGATCACCCACGAAGACGCCGGTATCGAGATCGACCACCGGCGCGAGGTTCATGGTGAAGCCCAAGTTCCCGAGGGCGATGGCATGGTCTGCGGCCCGTTGACGGGCAGCGGCAGGAGTGTCGGTTGTCGCCACGGTTCGAGCACTTGGCTGGGCACCCACGAGATGGTCTACACGTTGGACTCGGCCGCCTTCTTCGTCGACGGCAATGATGAGCGAATCGATGGCGGAGCTCGCCTGCAGCGATGCGATGTCGTCGGCGATGCCTGCGTTCGGTGCGCCGAGAACCACGATGCCGCCCAAGTGCCCGATCTCGGCGAGGGACTCTGCCGTCGAGAACTCGTTCTGGGTCATGATCGGAAACAGTAGCTGGCCGACCTGCACGTCGAGCGGGATCTCGGCCACGCACTGCTGGGGCGTCCGAGCAAGGTTTGCGACTGCGGTGGTTGTCGTCGTGGTCGTCGTGGTCGTGCTGGTTGTGGTCGAGTCCGCCTGAAGATTCGAAACGGGCGCAGCGGACGTGGTGGTTTGGGCCGCAGCGACCGTCGATGGCGCGGGCACGGCTTGTTCACTCACCACTTCTGCATCGTCTGCAGGCGCCCCATCGGCGGCGTTGGCCGCGGGTGAGCTCGTCACGGCGTCCGCGGCCACAACATCATCCGCCGATGAACAGCCGACGGCGATCAGCCCCGCGAAAGCGAGGATGCCCAGAAGCCGCCAGACACGAGGGGAAGAGGTGACGCGCACCCCAAAACTGTAGTGCGACCGGGCCGGTTCACCCATTCAGGACCTCTCGGGTCCGCCCCCACCACGGCTTGCCACCCTGCGTGTCATTTCGACCGCGTTGTGATGTTCCTCTACACTTTGGCCATGCGTCACACCTCATCGCTATCGCTACGTCGCCTCAGCCTTGCGTTGATCGCGGCCATCGCGTTGGCAGCCTGCGGTGGCGGTGACGAGGATGCCAGTGTGGGAACGGTTCCGCCGGCGGACACCACCCCAAGCACCGTGGCTACGACCACATCAACAACCACGACGACGACCACCACCACGATCGCTTTCGACTTCGTCGGGACTCCAGCCTTTGATAGCTCGTCGTCGGTATCGACGGTCGGCATCGACGCCGTGTTCTTCGGAATGACCCTGAACCAAGCATCGAACGCCGTCCAAGCAGAGTTTGTGCCGGTCTCCGAGCCCGTGGATCCGGTCTGTGACACCTACGTCCCCGCCGGAGGGCCAGCAGGGGTGATTCTCACCGTCACGGCAGGAACCGTAGAGCGGGTAGACATCACCAACCCCGACCTCACGACTCGCTCCGGTGCAGGCGTCGGCTTGACCGAGCAGGGCCTTTTCGATCTGTTCGGCGACTCGCTCACCAGCGTTGCTCGCGACGGTGGCGGTAACACCATCACCTTCACGCCGTCGGATGCGTCAGACGCCGAGTTTCGAGTGATCTTCGAAACCGACGGAACCATGGTCACCACCTTCCGCTCAGGCCGCCTCCCCCAGGTAACGCCAGCTTCGCCGTGCGGATAGGGTCCGTGAGATCTGACGTACGGCGGCGATGTTTCGGAGCGGAGCGAGGAAACTCGGTTAGAGAGGAAGTCCGTGAGATCTGAAGTACGGCGGCGATGTTTCGGAGCGGAGCGAGGAAACTCGGTTAGAGAGGAAGTCC
>CAZLWE010000081.1:0-1958 GCA_964562985.1 uncultured Acidimicrobiales bacterium | reverse complement strand
GTCAGGACTGACGAACGGCGGCTTTCCGCAGAGCACACCGAGCCGAAGGCGAATGGGCGATTGCGGCGAATAATTGGAGTGAACCCGTGCCCGCCAAAATCGCGGCGGAGCCGCTGGCGGGCTAAGGCTTCACGACAGGTCGTAGCCTTCTGGGAGGCCGGGGGCGAAGCCGTCGCAGTCGACCGAGACTGTGCCGAGGCCGAGCTGTTCGCCGACGCCGGGGGACCCGGCCGAATCGACGAAGCGCAGGGCCGAACCACGGATGGCATCACCTTGCACGAACAATTCGGCAGGCTCGTCAACCGCCAATTCCTGGACCCGGTCGTTCCCGAGCAATACCGCAACGTAGGCCTGTCCGAGGAAGGCTTGGACGATCGCTTGGGTTTCATCGCCCGTGTCGGGGTCGCTACCAATGCCCAGCGCCAAGATGTCGCCGGCTCCAGCGGCGTAGCATTCGAAAGCGAATCCGTAGTCGATATCGCCAATCGTGATCGTGCCCGCTGAGGTCAACTCCCCAGCTGGGACGAATTGGATGGTGGTCACGACCTCAAGTTCGGCGGTCGTCGGCGTTGGCGCCTGGGTAGTGGTCGTCGCCTCACTCGCGACCGAGGTCGCCGACTCGCCGTCGGCAAGTTCAGGGGAGTCAGAACTGCAGGCCGCCAACAGCGCAGCCGCGGCAGCGAGGCCCGCTAGAGAAAGTCGTGGGGTCGACATGGCAGATAGAGCCTATTGCGCGCGTTTCGAATGCGGTAATCGCCGCCGTTCGCTGCGCTCTCTAACCGAGTGTCGGCTACGCCGAACTCGCAACAACGGAGGAGAGATTGCCGACCGAGCACCAGAGCAGCGGTGGCTACAGGGGCCGCGCTACGAACGCGGGTCAGGGCTTGGGCTGATGATTTCAATGCTCCACGATGGTGGACCGGCTTGTTCGAGTCGGACGAATACTCCACGACTGTTGTCATCGCCTACCGGCATTAAACCATCGCTGCCGACCACGCCTGGGGCCGTCCCGTAGAAGATCAACGCGGCGGCATGCTCCCGCTTGAGTACGAACCATCCAGAGCATTGGTTGGCCGCGCGAACAACGTCGGGATACGTAGTCAATGCAGCAATAACCGTCTGCACAGTTGCGAGATCGAGCGCCGCAAGTTCGTTCAGCGTTTCGTCGGTCCAGACGTCGCCTCGGCGTGCGAGCCCCCATTTTTCGAATGTCGACGGTCGGGCTCGCAGGCCCGCATCTCGAATCCTGCGGACTAACTCTCTGCTGTCACATGCGTGCGCTCCGCGCTCGATCGCAACGGTTCTCGTGGCGACGTCGATGTCGTAGTGATCACCCTGAAACGCCACCCGCCGACAACCCAGATCCGCAGCGAACTCGTGGAGTTCATCCAAACTGCGATCCGAAACGAGGTGGCACCAGAGTGTTTCTCGCCACGGCCACCGAGCCGCATCAACAAGGATGGCCATGGCTTCACGGTAGCGCTGCGGTAAATACAACGAACGCCCCATGTTGTTCGGCGAACTTGCTGGCAAACTCAACGTATGGGAAAGCCGACCGAAGAGGTTGAGCGTGACGGTGCAGACACCGACGTCATCTCACTAACGATCCCGAGCGCTGCACGTTTCGTTCGGTTGGCGCGTATCGGTGTGGCATCTCTCGCCAGGCGCAAAGGAATGTCGGTCCGTTCGATCGACGATCTCCGGCTCGCCATGGACGAGACCTTCGCGCTCTTGCTGGGCGACCGCGAGCACAAAGGCTCGGTCGACATCACCTTCGAGGTCGATGACCACGAACTCGTCGTCATCGTCGTGACCCGACTGCAAGATGGCCCTCCAAAGATCGTCGACGAGGACCGGATGCGCTTCGACGTCATACTCGAGGATCTCGTCGACCGCTTCACGGTCGACGATGAGCGAGGCGCGGTCCAGTTCTTGAAGCTGTTGTAAGGGTTTCGCCC
>CAZLWE010000080.1:0-13020 GCA_964562985.1 uncultured Acidimicrobiales bacterium | reverse complement strand
CCGGAGCGAATCATGGCGAAGATGATTGCGCCGATAGCTGCACCGATCGTGGAGCCGTAGCCGCCGGTAAGCAGACAGCCACCGACAACGGCGGCGATGATGTAGTTGAACTCGAGTCCATCGCCGACGTTCGCCTGAACGGACTCAAAGCGGAAGGCCGTCAGCATGCCGACAAGCCATGCTGCCGACGAGACGATCATGAACAACGAGGTCTTGGTACGAGCGGCTGGAACGCCAACCGAGCGGGCGGCTTGCTTGTTTCCTCCGACGGCGTAAATCCACGAACCGAACTTGGTCTTTTCGAGAACAAACGTTGCGCCGATCACGACAACGGCGAACCACAGGACGGAGACACGGAGCGGAATGTTTCCAACGTTGGTTCCAACCTGTTCAGGAATGATGAACAGAAGACGGATCAACGTTGCGACGGCAAGAGCCACAAATCCGAGGGAGTTGACGATTCCACCCATCCGGTCTGCGGCAATGTCAGGTCCCGTTCGTTTCTGAAAGAGGAAGGTCATGATTGCGCCGAGCCCGATAAGGAAGGCCACGATCAGGATCGAGCTGAACAACTCGACACGAATCTGTCGTCCTGTGCCCTGCGACCGGATGATGAACGCCACCACCGTCAAGACGCCGACCGTTGCAAGCCCGAGCATCATCGCAAGTGAGGACGACGCGCTTCGAAGTTGCGACGCAGCAGCCAACATCAAGGCCGTGCCGATCAAAACGAGGCCCGCAAAGAGCATGGCTCGGGCACCCTGGACGGTGGTCAAGAACGTAAACGTTGGGACCGCAAGAACCGCAACGCCAATGAGGGGTGCCGATGGCGGAGCCTTGCCTGCAGCGACGGCGAGCGCAGCCAGCCCGACAATAACGAGACCCACAAAGAATACGGTCCTTGCAAAGCCGCCACCGAGAAGACCAATCGAGTTTTCGTTGTCGCTCATGATGATGAGTCCGAGCACGACACCAGCGGACAAGGAGATGAGACCACCAAAGAACATCTTTGGCACCGCAGCGGGCATCGCACCCGAAACGGGCACGGCGCGCTCAAAGTTCGCCAGACCAAAGCCGATGGCCGCCACCAGCGCACCCGCCGCAGTGAGGACGCCCCAGATGATGTTGTTCGTTACGCCATCGGTGGTGAGCAGCAAGAGAAAGCCGGCGATCGAAGCGGCAACACCAACCGCGAAGACCACAAGCCCAGCGGGGTTCATCTTCTTGGCCCGGTTAAAGGTCATGTAGATGGTGCCGAGGATGAGCATTGCGCCACCGACGACCATGAGGATGGCCCACACGGTGTCACGCTGAGCCCAGACGTTGTCTTGCGCCCGCCACTGACCGGCAAAGATGTTCGAATAGAAGTCCCAACCCTCGGGGTCGGATTCTTCGTCACGAGCGACGATCACCTTGTCGGTGAGGCGTTTGGCGAAGCCGAGCTTGGCGCCAATAAGAATGAAGAAGGTAGCGAGCGTGACGATGAAGCTCGGCAAGGAGGTTCGCTCGACCATCGCGCCGTTGAACCAGCCGATACCGAGAGCAAACATTAGAGATAGGGGTATGGCGAGGTGGTAGCCGAGGCCAGCGCCGCCCAGCTCCCCAACTTGGGTTGTTACCAGGAGCACGAAGATCGCTGTCGCGCCGGTCATTGAACCAGATGACAGATCGAACTCTCCACCGATCATCAGGAGGGCAACGGCCACCGACATGATGCCGAGAGTCGACGAAACGTCGAGAAAGTTTGCGGTTGCGCCGGCGGTACCGAAGTTGCCACCAACCAGCCAAAAGAGTGTCCATACTGCAGCGGCTCCGGCGAGCGCACCGATCTCTGGACGAGTAAGCAAGCGTTGGATGGGACCGCGAAAGTTCAGCCTCTCGTCGTCTCCACCGTCCTCGGGAGGAGTGCCATCGGAATCGCCGCCGCCTCCTTCTTCGGGTGCGGCCAAGTCGTCGAGTTCTTCGGCTTCGTCGGACACGTCAGCGTTTTCCACTGCCGACGTAGTGGTGGTCGTATCTGACACCAAGGTTCCCTTCCAGGTGATACAGGCCCCCATAGGGCCGAGCCATGGTGGCTCGGCCCCGGGGGAATCCAGATTCTGGGCTGACCTGTTGGTCAGTCCAAGGTAATTAGCGAGTTCCCTCGCCAACAAGTGCTGCAACTGCTGCTGCGTTGTCAGGCGTGACGAAGCCAGGACCGGTGAGGATGGCGTTGCCGCCGCCGATCGTGTTCTGGTTTGTGGCCTGAAGGAACATAGCGACTACTGGGAGGTAGCCCTGGAGGTACTGCTGCTGATCAACGGTGAAGGCGATGTTTCCGGCTTCGATCTCGTTGATGAGATCCTCGGAGAGGTCGAATGAACCAATGATCAGGTCAGTTCCGGTGCTCTCGCCCGCTTCCATCGCACGGATTGGGACGTTTGGTCCGGTACCGAGCACAGCGTCGACATCAGGGTTCGCGTTGAGTGCAGCAACGATTCCCGAAACCTGTGCTTCAGGCTCTGCATCGAGACCGATGAACTCAGAGATGACCTCTCCTCCGAAGGTGTCGACGAGGCCGTTGCAGCGCTCCTCGAGGCCAACGTTCGACTGCTCTTGGGTTGCGCACAACACGGTGGTTGCTCCAAGTTCGTTGAAACGCAGGCCAGCACCCTGACCAGCGACGAATTCGTCCTGTCCGAAGTGAGATACCGCGCCGAGACGCGTGAAGTCATTCGAGCCTGAGTTCAAGGTGTAGAGCGGGATGCCTGCAGCAACAACAGCTTGGGCTGCTGACTCGAGGCCGTCTGGATCGGCCAAGGAGATGGCGATGCCGTCGGAGCCGTCAGCGATTGCCTGCTCGATTGCCTGTGACTGTGCAGCAGCGTCGTTGTTTGCACCGAAGTAATTCACGGTGATTCCAAACTGGGCTTCTGCGTCGTTCACCGCGCGCTCGACAACAGACCAGAAGGTGCCGCTGTCGCCGTGGGTGATCACGTGGAACTCAAGGTCTCCACCCTGAGCGACTGAAACGTCTTCGGTGTCTCCAGAATCTCCGGAATCTCCGGAATCTCCGGAATCTCCGGAATCTCCGGAATCTCCAGAATCCTCAGCGGTGTCGTCGCCTGATGCAGTATCGCCATCAGCGCTATCGCCGCCGCATGCTGCGGCCACCATTGTCATTGCCAGCAGAATCGCTAGCCATTTCATTTTTTTCATTAGGTTCCCCCTCCTAAGGGTTTTGTTTTCCCGGGTCGCAAAAATCGTGTCGCCGCCTATGCCGCAATACGCCTTTCAAGTCCCCTGAGATATTCGACGCTCTCTCGAACGCCTTCGATCGGACCGGCTCCTTCGCCGGGTAGGTCGCCGGTGATGGCGACGTCTTGTTCGAGGACATACCAGCCGCTGTAGCCAGCCCCCTCGAGTGAACCGATGACTTCATCGATGTTGAGATCGCCTTTGCCAACCGACGGGAAGATCCCGCTTTGCACCGCCTCCATGAGGGAGATCGCTCCCTCGTTGAGCCGACTGGCGACCGAAAGATCACAATCTTTGATGTGGACGAGTCCGACGCGGTCGGGGTGGTTCCTCGCAAAGTCGACGGGGTCGTAACCACCGACGGCGAAGTGTGCGGTGTCCAGTACAAATCGGATGGGCGAGTTGTCGACCACTCGCTGGATCTCGTCTTTGGTCTCGACGATCGTCCCGACGTGCTCGTGTAGGACTTGCGTCAGTCCGTGTGCCTCAGTGATCTCTTCGATCCGGTCGAACATGAGCCAGGCGTGGTCCCATTGCGCATCGGTGAGTTCTCGACGCGGGCCCCAGTCCCAGGACGTGACGGGCGAGGTATTGAAGTACGTGGCGCCAACAGCTTTTAGGAGTTCGGCCATCTCGGTCATTCGGCGAAGTGTCTCGTCGGCTTCGACAGGATCGTGAACGACGGCGGGCACGAACGCCGCGAGCAAACCCAAGCCGTGAGGCTCTAACACCGAGCGCAGCTCCTGCGGGTTGGAGGGGAGATAACCCTCAGAGCCGAGCTCGGTGGAGGGGAAGCCCATCGCCGCCATTTCGGAAAGCACTCGTTGAACCGGTAGTTGCGCGCCCCAACCCGGGACTTCGCAAATTCCCCATGAAATTGGCGCGGTCGCCATGCGAGTCATAAATCCCACGAACTACCCCTAACTACTTCCGTCGATGCTTTTGCTTCTGCTTCCCCCTGACTTCACCTGCGCGCTGCTCGCGTTCAGGTGAAAGCCACAGACCACTCGGTGAAACGATTCGACCCTCACAGGTGATATTCAAGTGGAGAGTAGAGCGCTCTACTGAGTGACGAGTGACATCATAGTCAGTCATATTCGTCTACGTCAACTCAGCAAGCCCAATGATTGCGCGATCTTTCACAAGCGGCACGACCGAAACAGGGTTTCGCCCTACATTTCTCAGATCCACAAATAGAGCGCTCTATACAAGGACCCTCGCGAACCACTACCCTGTCGGAGGATGAGCCAGCCCACGATGGAAGACGTAGCCCGGCACGCAGGTGTCTCTCGCGCATTGGTGTCGTTGGTCATGAACGACTCCCCCCGGGTGTCGGAGAAGAGCCGCCAAAAGGTTCTCGCCTCAGCCAGCGAACTCGGGTACCGCCCGAACCTCTGGGCGAGAAACCTAGCCTCGGGTCAGACGAACACGATCGGGGTCATGTTGAACGACCTCCACAACCCGTACTTCACCGAGTTGGCCGAAGGGGTCGCGGCAACAGCTGCTGAGTCAGGCATGCAGGTACTGATCACCTCCGGCTGGCAACAAGAGTCCGGCGAGGTCGTGGCAACCGAGACCCTGCTCAACCTCCGCACCGATGGCATCGTCCTTGGGGCGGCCCGCTTCTCGGGCGAAGTGTTCGAAGACGTCGCCCAACAGACGCCAACGGTGGCGGTATCAAACTTCGACAAGCCCAAGACAATGGATACCGTTTGCAACGACGAGGTCCGAGGTGCCGAACTGGTGGTGGAACATCTCACCAATTTGGGACACACCCGAATCGCTCACATCGATGCTGGCGGAGCTCCCGGAGCACCGCAGCGGCGACGCGGTTTCACGACAGCTATGACTAACGCTGGCCTAGCCCCGATCGTCTACGAGGGCGACTACCGCGAGGAGGCCGGAAAGGCTGCAGCCGAGAGTTTGATGAGCCTCCATGAGCCCCCGACGGCCATATTCGCGGCCAACGATCTAGCCGCATCGGGCGTCCTCACACATCTGCGCAAGCTTGGTGTCGATGTCCCCGGTGACGTCTCGGTCATGGGCTACGACGACACCGTTCTCGCCGGGTTAGGTCTCTTGGCCTTGACCACGGTGCACCAACCGCGACAGCAATTTGGCAGCCGAGCGACCGAACTGCTTTTGGAACGAATCGCCGGCCGCACCGCAGCAAAGCACGAGTTGATCGCTCCCAAACTGGTCGTTCGAGCCACCACGGGACCCGTAAAGGAATAGCTATGTTCGACGTCAATACATCCCGACTTTCCGAAGATATGGAGTCGATTATCGACGAGTTACTGACGGGCACAGGGGCGGTTGCTATCCGTGGCGCCTTCGACGCCGACGAGGTCGCTGAGGCCCGGTCGCTGATCATGGAGTTCTCCAAAGACGTCGATAAGGAGACGCACTTTCAGGGAGCGAACGAAGAGACGATTCACCTGCAACGGCGGGTGTGGAACCTTCTCGCCAAGGGAACGATCTTTGAGGCGATGGTGCAGCACCCGGTGATCGTCGAGATCACCTCGGCATTCTTGGGCCACAAGTTCCACCTGGGCTCGATCGCCGCAAACCGGCTGCTGCCCGGCGGCCCAGGACAAGAGCCCCACATCGACTACCCATACTGGGACATGTACGACCGCGAGGGCTTCCCAGCGCGAATCAACTCCTCGTTCCCGATGAACTTGCAGGTCACGATTCCGCTCGACCCGTTCAACGAGGTCTCGGGAGCGAGCGGGTTCCTTCCCGGCAGTCAAGTTGACCTTCGCTATCCGGAGACGGACGATCGTGACCACTTCTACGACAACTGCTCACGAATGTCGGGCGATCCTGGCGACGCGATCTTGTTCAACGGGATGGTGTGGCACTGTGCGATGCCGAACCACAGCGACCATGACCGATCTGCGATTTTGATCGAGTACCTTCCGAAGTTCATTATCCCGCTCGAAGACCAACTATCCGGAGTGCCCCAAGAGGTCATCGATCGCGGGACACCGATCTTCAAACAACTAGTCGGAATCGACCGTCCGTATCCAAAGCTCTTTGATGAAGCTGAGGGAAAGAACACCATCGGGCGCGACGGTTAACCACTACCCCACCGCTAGCGTCGCTAGCGTGCGTAGCGCCTTTCACAAGCTCAGCTTCAGCGTCCTCTTCGCGTCGCTCCTGCTCGCGGCCTGCGCTGGTCAAGGCGACTCGGAATCCCTGGCCGCGGTTGAAGGTACGACGACATCAACTCCCGCACCGGAAGACCCAACGACCACATCGATCTCCGCCGCGTCGCCCACGACCACCGAAATTGAGGCTGTCGATGGCGACCAACCCAGCGCTCCCCCCACCACCGAAACAGAGGGGCTTGCCGCCGAGCTTCAGCCAGCCGTGGCGTCAGGCGACCTCGAATGTCAACGGCTTGAGGACTTCGGCGACGACGCACCAAATCGTTGGGTCGTGGTCAATGACGGGGTTATGGGTGGCCGGTCGATGGGTGAGCTCAACGAAGACGGCGGCGTGGTCCGATTCTCAGGAAACATCAGCACCAATGGCGGGGGCTTCTCGCTCATCCGGACATCGACTCTTCGTGACGCTTCGCTCGCGGACGCTCTCGCTAGCGCCGAATACCTTCGCTTCCGAGTTCGTTCGGCGAACGGACGAGGCTACGAACTCATCGCCGAAGACTCCACGTCACCGGCGCAGGTCATGCACTTCGCACAGATCCCGGTGGACGACACGGGGGCATGGACCGAAGTCGATGTACCCCTCGGGGACTTGGAAGCCCGAGCCTTCGGCAACCCTCGAATCAATGTCGCCCCGTTCAACCTCGCTGAGGTCACCTCGATCGGGATTATTCTCGCAGACGGCGTCGACGGTCCCTTCAGCCTCGAAGCCGACCGAATCGACGTTTGTTCTGCGAGTTCTTAATCAGTTGCCGCGAACCCAGTCGAGCAGGAGTTCGTTGAACCGTTCGGGCTGTTCCTTTTGCACCCAGTGCGCCGCGTCGAGGAGTTCATAGCGCCACTCAGCAGCGATGTACTGGGCGCTGTTCTCCATCTGAGCTGGAAGCAACGCCCAGTCGTTGCGGCCCATGATCCCCATCGTGGGCACCGTTACCGGAGGCAGCTTGGTAGGCGGCTCGACGAGCGACTCGGGCGAGGCGTTGGCCCGGTACCAATTCAACGACGCGGTGAGTGCCCCCGACTCGCTGAGTGCAGCGATCTTGTCGTCAACATCGGCCGGACGACCGAGCATCGCCCGAAAGTTCTCCCAGTCGTTGTTGCTCAACCATTGTTCAGCCACGTCCGGGAATTGAAAGAGCAGCATGTAGTAGCTGCGCTCCATCTGACGATGCCCGGCTTTGCGAAAGGCGGTTGGATGGCCGACGGAAACAGCCGTCAGCGACCGGACTCTATCGGCAGCCATCATGGCCGCAAGCCAACACGGTGGGGCACCCCAATCATGACCGACGAGGTGTGCACTCTCGATCGTCAAGGCATCCATGATCGACCCGAGATCGGTCATGGCGTGAAACACGTGGTAGTCGCCGACCGCCTCGGGTCGGCCCGAGGCACCGAATCCTCGTTGGTCTGGCCGGATCACCCGATAGCCAGCAGCGACGAGATCGTCGACCTGTTCACTCCACACTTGGTGCGTGTCCGGCCAGCCGTGCACCATAATGACGGCTTCACCGTCGTCAGGTCCGTCTTGGCGAACATGTAGTGAAGTGCCGTCCTCCGCGAGCACGAAGCGAGATGTCATCTGATCACGCTAACGGCTAGCGAGACGATGCTCGGCGGCGTCGACCCGGGCGACGACGCTTGTCGGCATAGAAGACCAAAAACAGCACGGCGATGAGCGCAGCAAAGATTCCAATTACCGCCAGCAGGCCGCCGGACAACGCCTGCGACGGCTCGTCTACCGACACTCGCAGAACGCCCTCGTTGACCGAGCCATCAGTCGATCGAACGGCGTATCCGATCTCGTAGGTACCCGGCGGCACCTCGTCGATCACCCGTGCGGTCAGCACCGTCTCATTAACCGAGACGTCAACAACCGGCACCGAGTCACCGTTCGTACGAGTCACTGTCACCGATGCCGCCGCATCGGCGATCAACAAGGAGTCGAACTCAAATCGGATGTTCCCCAGGGTCAATAGCGAGTCGCCGTCGCTCGGAGACGAATCGAGCAACCTCGCTTGCGCTCCCACGCTGGTCGGCGTCGCAAGGGTCGACGCGATGACAACCATCGCCACGAATAGAGCGAGCGGCTTGGGAAGGTGTGGTGATGGCGCCATGAGCAAAAGAACTGGCGGAGGTGGACGGGAATCGAACCCGCCGTACGGGGATCGCCCGTACCGCCTGCTTTGAAGGCAGGGGAGCCCACCAGGTACTCAGACACCTCCAGGATGGGGCCATGCTATCGACCCCAGATTGCTATTGAGTAATCGCCGCCGGTCTTAGTCATTAACTAGGTGTCCTCGCGCGGAAATCCTCGAGGCGGCGGATCCCCCGGTTGACGTTCTTGGGATTGGTTCCGAACAATGAACCACACCGCTGCTCCGCCAACAACGGCAAAGACCACAAAGATAGCCAAAGCCAAAAGCGCCATCGTCAACATCAGATCACTCTAGGGCCCGACGGATTGCGACTACACGCGAGCTCGAAGCTGCGAAAGGCAACCCTGCGGGTTGCTGTTCGAGCGGGGCCGGCCTCCGGCCAACCGCAGCGCGAGTCGAGGCCCCCTCGGGGGCCGGATCGAGCCTGCGGCGATAGGTCGGCTCAGACTGCGAGTAGGTCGCGGGCGCCGGTGTCGCTAGATGGGTGACGCAGCTTCGACATGGCGCGAGCTTCGATCTGACGAATCCGCTCACGGGTCAGGTTGAAGTGCTCGCCGACCTCTTCGAGGGTGCGAGGTTCACCACGGTCGAGGCCGAAGCGAAGCTTGAGGATTTCGCGTTCGCGCTCATCGAGTGGCGAAAGCAAACGGCTGATCTCGTCGGGAAGCAACGCAGTGGCTGCAACCTCGAACGGCGAGTCCGCACCGCGATCCTCGACGACGTCGCCGAGTTCGGCGTCGCCATCTTCGCGAAGCGGCTCGGAGAGCGATAGCGGTTCGGCAGCGAAGCGAAGGGCCTCGGTGACCTTGTCCTCGGGCAGTTCGACCTCAGCGGAAAGCTCCGAGAGCGTCGCTGGACGACCGAGCTTGAGTTCCAGGCGAGAGCGAGCCTTCTGGAGTCGGGTGAGGGTGTCGCCAGCGTGAACCGGCAGACGAATGGTTCGACCGGTGTTTGCAATGCCGCGGGTGATCGCCTGACGGATCCACCAGGTGGCATAGGTCGAGAACTTGAAGCCCTTGCGCCAATCGAACTTCTCGACGGCGTGCATCAGACCGAGGTTGCCCTCTTGGATGAGGTCGAGCAACGGCAGGCCAGAGGCCTGGTACTTCTTTGCGATCGAAACCACGAGACGCAGGTTCGACTGCACGAATGTGCGCTCGGCCTCTTCGCCACGGCGAAGATCTCGGTTGAACTCGCGTCGCTTGGCCGCGGTTAGCTCGTCAGCGGATTCGAGCGATACGCGAGCCTCCGCACCCTTCTCAATCGCCTGAGCGAGACGAACCTCGTCGTCCTTGGTGAGCAGGGGATACTGCCCAATATCGGTGAGATACAGACGAACTAGATCTTCTTCGTCACGCTCAACACGTTCTTTGGCCACGAGCATCCAATCTTTATTGCCGGTGGCGATTTTCACCACCACCGTTGTACGAACCCGCATCACGATGCAGATACGTACTTTCGACCACTCAACGAGTGACCTGTAGGGAAACGATATCTACGGTTTCAATAGTGCACACCGCGTGGAGCGATGAAAATGTGGCAAGAGTTACATTTCCGTGCGGAACTGTAGGGCAAACGCCCTATTTTTCAACGAAAACCGTTCGTAATCGGCAGTCTGCGGTCGCGACCGAAGCCCTTTTTGGTGACTCGGGCGCCAAGTGGGGTTTGACGGCGTTTGAACTCTGAGATATCAACCAGCCGCGTAATGCGAGTGGCCACTTCTTCATCGAATCCCATCTCGATGAGCTCGGCCAATGTTCGATCACCTTCGATATAGGCCTCGAGTAAGGGGTCGAGTTCTTCATAGGGCGGAAGGCTTTGGTCGTCACGCTGATCGGGACGAAGTTCGGCCGACGGGGGCTTGGTGATCACCGATTCCGGGATGACCTCGCGGCCGTTTCGTTCGTTGTAGCGACGAGACAACGCGTATACGTCGAGCTTGTAGACGTCCTTGATCACGGCGTATGCCCCAGCGGTATCGCCGTAGAGCGTGGAGTAGCCGACAGCGGCTTCGCTCTTATTGCCGGTGGTGACCACAAGCCAGCCGAACTTGTTGGTGAGCCCCATGAGGATCACACCGCGAATACGTGACTGAAGGTTCTCTTCGGTAAGGCCCTCTTCGCGGCCCGCAAACGAGGGCGCGAACATGTCGAGGAACGCTTGGTGAGCTGGCTCGATGGGAATCGTGCGATGCGAGACGCCGAGCCGGTCGGCGAAGTCCTCGGAGTCGGTGACCGAATGGTCGCTCGAGAACCGGCTTGGCATGAGGACACAATGCACGTTCTCGGGGCCGAGCGCATCGGCGGCTATCGCTGCGGTCAGCGTCGAGTCGATGCCACCCGAAAGGCCGAGGCACACATCGGTAAATCCGTTCTTGCGGACATAGTCACGAGTGGCCAGCACCAGCGCGTCGTGCAGTTCATCGAGTTCGTTCTCGAGTGGCGCAACCCGCGGTGAGACCGCCACCTCTGACCGTCCCGTGCTTTCGCTGACGATGATCACCGGAAAGGTTGGGTCGTCTGGCTCGGCTGCTTCGACATCGACTACGAGCAACTCTTCCACGCAGTGTCCGGCGCGTGCGATCAGTTCCCCCTCTTGGTTGAGCACGAACGACGAGCCATCGAAGACAAGCTCGTCCTGCCCGCCCACGAGGTTCGTGTAGACGAAAGGAACTCCCCCCGATTCCGCAACGCGCTTGGCCATCTCGGCTTCTCGGACTTGGGTCTTGCGGCGGTAATACGGAGAGGCATTGATGTTCACGAGAACCTGGGCGCCGCCAGCGGCGAGTTGTGGAACGGGGCCCCCGGCAATCCATCCGTCTTCACAGATCGACATACCGACGCGGACACCGGCGATCTCATGAAGCTTCATCGGCGCGGTACCCGCCAGAAGGGTTCGCTCTTCGTCGAAGACCTGGTAGTTGGGCAAGGCCCGCTTGTGGTACGTATCTCGCACCTCACCGCCAGCGATTATCGCGAGGGCGTTGTAGGCGTTGCCCCCACCCTCACCGTCGGCAAATCCGACGACGGCTGCGCAGTGCCCGTCGAGGCGTCCAGCGAGTTCATGGACTTTGGCCACGTTGGCCTGAATGAAGCCGTCTTTGAGGAGGAGGTCTTCGGGTGGATAGCCCGACAGGGTCAGCTCAGGGAAGACCGCGAGGTCTGCTCCCTCTTGCTCGGCCATTCGCCACCACTTCTCGACTAGGGCGGCGTTGCCTTCGAGGTCACCGACCTTGGTGTTGATCTGACAAATTGCGACACGGAGAACGCTCACGACGAAGAGGTTACGGCGCTGATTGAGCGGTGTCTCAGTTTGCTCGACTAGAAACCAGTGTCCTGGACATTGTCGGGATCGATCCACACGATGTCGCCAGAGGCGAGCTCGATCCGAACCTGGGTCCTTCCAAACCGACGCCGACGACCAGTTTCGCGACCCCAGACCAACGCGTCATGGCGAGCAACCCGAGTGGTCTTACCCTCGAAATTGGCGAGCTCTGTCCGGGGCACGCCCGTGATCGAAAGCAATACCTCGCGGCGCATCACAGCCAAGCCGACCAGACCTAAGAAGACCGGTGCCACCGCCAGGGCAGCTAACTGGATTGAAGACAACCGAATCGTAAACAGCTCTTCAAACAACTGACCAGTCCGCGCCAGCACCGCACCAACCGAATCAATCGGCGGATCAACATCGGCCACCTCGGTCACCGAGCTCAAGACATTCGCGCTCAACACCGAAACCGACGCCGTCGACGTCGCCCCAGATGCATCGAGCACGGTGTAGGTGAACATAACCACACCCGAATAACTCTCCGGAAGATCCACCACGATCTGGTCGCCCTGAACCGATACCGAGCCCACCTCAGGATCCGACACCTCCACAATCTGTGCCCCGGCCCCAAGAGTGTCGTTGGCAAGAACATCAACCGTGAGTTGATCTGTTGAGGAGACGAACTCATCGTCCACTGCGTCGGTCGATGATGATGGCGCAACCGTTGTCGCCGGTGGCCTCACTGTCGTAGCGGGTGCAGCCGTGGTCGGGGCCTCAGTAGTTGGAGCTGCAGTGGTCGGGCTCGTAGCCGGCGCTGCCACCGCAGGAGCCGTCGTCGTGGTATTCGTTGGCGCAGCCGTTGTGGGCGCAGCCGTGGTCGGTGCAGCGGTCGTCGCTGTGGCCGGCGTAGTTGTCGTGGTCGGAGCGATCGTGGTACTTGCGACAGGCGCAACCGGCGTGGTCGTCGTCGTGGTCGCCGGCGGAACCGTCGCAGCCGGTGGGACCGTCGTCGTCACGGGCGCAACGGTTGTCGTCGTCGAAGTCGGTGGAACCGTCGTCGTCTGAGCAGCCGTCGTCGTAGTCGTCGGAGCGGTCGTGGTGGTAGTCGACGTGGTCGTGGTCGTCGGGGCAGCCGTCGTCGTAGTCGTGGTCGTCGGGGCAGCCGTCGTCGTAGTCGTGGTCGTCGGAGC
>CAZLWE010000079.1:0-13227 GCA_964562985.1 uncultured Acidimicrobiales bacterium | reverse complement strand
CCTGGAAAACCAGACGGGCCACGCCAGACGAAATCCCGCCCGAAGGGGGACCGGCTCCGAACAAACCACCCGGCAAATACCGGGCCAAAAGACGAACGACAAAACCCGAAACGGCCGAGACCCGTCGTACCAAACCGTACCTCCACGAACGACCCCCAGTGCCAGGCATCCGGCCGAGCCTCTTCTGAAGTAGAGCGCACCGAGTCGGGAGCTAAAGCGGCCGTACATGTCGGGGTTAGGTTGGGCGCCGAATACTACGGATGCAGCAGTCCCAACCGCTCGTCAGCAACCACTCTCATCATGGCTGTCACACCCCATCCCTATGTTGTTGCTCAGATGTTCGTAGCATGTTCCCGAGCGGTCGGAGACTGTTACGACACCAGGGGTCTACCCCTAAGTCAGTGCTACTCCGAAAGGCTCCATCCGTGGAACCCACCGTTTCAAAAACCGATACTCCGACCGCTCCCGAAGAGGGAGACGGCAGCGCTACCTCTCGCAGCTCGTTGCGCAAGGGCGCTACTGCTACGCAGGCCTTCGGTGCAGGCCGTCGTGAAAGCCACGATGCCAGCGAGTTCTATGCTCGTTTCAATGCCCCGACGGTGTCCGATGACGAGACTGTCAATGTCTTGCCCGAGGCCCAGTCCCTCGGCCTTGACGACTGGTGCGTCAAGGGTGATGCCCGAGACATGTCGCTCATCCCCGACAACTCGGTCGCACTCGTTGTTACCTCACCGCCGTACTTCGTCGGCAAGGAGTACGAGCAGGCCGTCGTAGGCGACCGCGATCGAGCTCAGGCAATTCCGGAGTCGTACCTGGATTTCCTTCAGATGCTTCGAGATATCTTCTCTGAATGCCTCCGTGTTCTCGAGCCCGGTGGCCGCATGGCGGTCAATGTCGCCAACCTCGGTCGCAAGCCGTACCGAAGCCTCTCGGCCGACGTCATCAGCATCTTGCAAGACGACCTCGGCATGCTGTTGCGCGGCGAGATCATCTGGCACAAGGCCGAGGGTGCTAGCGGCTCGTTGGCGTGGGGCTCCTACCGCTCGGCGACCAACCCGGTGCTTCGTGACATCACCGAGCGGGTCATCATCGCCAGCAAGGGTCGATTCGACCGCGCACTCAAGCCCAAAAAGCGCGAAACGCAAGGTCTACCGCATCGCAGCAGCGTGAGCGCAGACGAATTCATGGAAGCCACACTCGACGTGTGGCGTATCGATCCGGAGTCGGCTCGCCGAGTCGGGCACCCGGCGCCGTTCCCCGTCGAACTACCACGCCGCCTGATCGACCTCTACACCTTCGAAGGTGACGTTGTCCTCGACCCGTTCTTGGGTTCGGGATCAACCGTCGTCGCTGCCGCTCGCACCGCACGTCGCGGAGTCGGCTTCGACCTCGACCCCAACTACATCGAACTGGCCCGTGAACGGGTCGCAGCAGAAAAAGCCCGTAGAAGACACCGGGCTGTGGAATCAGCAGGAGATGAACCATTGCCACTTATACAAGTTCCCGAAAACATCGACGAACGCGTCGAACACTTCCAGGCTCGCGCCACCAAGGAGGGCAAGAAGGCACAGGATCTCGCCAAAGAGGTGCTCAGCGAAGCTGGGTTTGAAATCATCGGCGAGAAGGTCAAGGTCAAAGGCACCGGGTTGCAACTCAACTTTGAGATCGCCGACCAGGCGGGCGAGTACCGCTATTACGTCGACATGTCTGGCGCTTTCACCAGCAGCCGTCCGGGGCTGATGCGCACCGACACCTTGTGGAAGATGCTCGGTCGAGCCAACGTGCTCAAGACCACGCACCCCGACACTCGTCTGCTGGTGCTCACGTCGCATCTACCTCGGAAGAACTCCGAAGGTGATCGAGCCATGCGAGCCGTAGGACCATGGGCGATTTTCGATGCCATCGAGATCTTTGACGATCCCGGCGACGGTCTCTTCGCCGAGGACGACGTCACCGATGCCGCTGGTGTGGAGCGACTTCGTCGCTATGCCCGCCTCGGGGCCGCGGAGCCGCTTCCCGGCTTCTGGACCGCCAAGGACATCGAAGATCGGTTCCATTCCCGCGGCGCATGAGCGCGGTTGCCTACGCGGTTGTCCGCGACGAACCGCCAACGGTGTACGCCGCTGAGTCGATGGAGGTGCTGCAGCGCCTGCTCGCTCTCGAAGTGGTGGCACGGTCGGTGCCCACCGACTTGGACCCCACCGCCAAGAAGCGGATGCAAAAGGCGCTCCTCGATGAGCGTTGGGCCGACGCGGTTGTGGAGTGGATCGACACAACCGGAATCGCGATCGATGTGTACACCCATCTGCACGTCTACTCCGATGCCGATCTTCCCAACGATCTCATCGGCGCCCAGCTCCAGTTCGCAGCGCTCTATCGTGACGATCGAGATGACGACCCGGTCACCTCGTGAGCTAGCGGGTTAGCAGATGGCGAGTTCCCGAACCAAGATCACCGAGATCGTCACCGGCCTTGCCATGTTGGGGTTTCCGAGCGTGGACCGAGCCTTGGCGGTGCGGCCCGACTGGTTTCTCAACGTCACCGACGACGAGTACGACCTCCTCGCTGACGAGCTCGCAGCCGGTGAATCGGCATCGGAGTTCGCGCAGGCCTGGGACCACGGCCAGCGATTCTTGGAATCGCCCGATGGTCTGCGGGGTCGAGTGCCGGATCGAGTCGAATGGCAGGGTCCCGGACGGCCTCCTGGCTACGACCAGATCCCCGCCGACCTGCGCGTCGATCACGTCTATCTGATCAGCTGCAAGTACGGCTCGGACATTCTCTTTAACGTCTCGCCGGCGCATGTGTTCGATCGCCTGCTCGCGGAGCGTCGCGGCGATAGGACCGATTGGTTTCTGGAAATCGCTCCTGAGGCGTATCAGGACCTCTACCAACGCAGCGTGACTCTCACGGGCTTGGATGCAATGCCCGAGTGTGTGAGCAAACTCGACGGCGAGTCCCGCCAGCGTCTCAAGGATGCGCTTCCCACCAGGGGAGCTTGGCCTGATGCTCTGGCCAGCCCCTACCGCGACTTCGTCAATGCGGTCTCGGTTGCGACCGCGCATCGGTGGAAAGAGAACCTGGCCGACAAGTCAGACCAGGAACAGATGCTGTGGCGGCTGCTTCGATTCCAGCCCGCGCCGTACTTTGTTCTCGGCGCAAGCCACGACGGCACCCCCTTGCGGTTTCGAGTGGGAACCCCGTCGGATTTTCGCCGCGAGTATGCGATTCGTTCGTTCGACGTGTGGGCTGATGCGATGGGTCAGCCCTTGGTCCGATGGCGAGCTGAGCTACAGGGCGCTCGCCGTCCAATCGAAGGCCACGTAGAGGTGCGCTGGTCTCGCGGTCGATTCGGCGGCGTCCCGGAAGCCAAAGTGCATCTCGATACCGCCCACCATCAAGTAGCGAACTACACGGAGATTCGTTAGCGGAACGTGGTTGGTGACGAGGCCCGGCTAGGGCCGAGGAACGGCGTCTATCGCTCGGGCGGCGGTGGGCCAGCGTCTGAGGGCGAGTTCTCGGGTGAGTTCGGCATCGCTTGCCACGTAGGCGTTCAGCGCCTCATCGCTTAGTTCGTGGATGGCGGTTCGGTCGACTTCTACCGGCTCTAGCCCGGCGAGACGTGCGAGGGTCTTGAGCCCGCACGGGAGACCAAGGGACGCTCCCACGTCGCCGCGGTACACGCGGTACGCGTCGAGATGGCTGTGCGTATGCCAACGTGCGAGGTATCCGCCTTCATGGCCCGGGAGCGGTTCGCGATGGGTTCGGGATCGCAGGTCGACCACAAGTTCTAACCCCAGCGCAAGACCGAGATGATTCGCACGGTCGCCAATAAAGGGAAGGTCGAAGCGGGCCCCATTCCAGGTCACGATCACACCCGGCGCTAACGCTGCCAAGTGGGCGTCGACTTCGGACAACACCTCGCGCTCGACACCGCTGAAGACCACGGAGCCGCTGGCGCCCGAAACGGCAATCGCCACGATCGGAGCGACCCGTGGGTCGAGCCCACCACGTTCGGTATCGGTCTCAATATCGAGTGCGTATACAACGTCGCGGCCGGGAGGCGGAGAGCCTGTGGGCGTTACGGGAAGTTGGTTGACGGCGACGATGCCTCAGACACTACTGGCAGGCCATGACAGGCTGGCGCGAAGCGAAGGGCTCCACGGCCCCAGCCTGGGCGCCAGAGGCGGTGACTGCGGTTGTTGGGCCTACTATCGCTCGCAGGCTTGGAACGTGTCGCCGTTGTTGTCGGCGGTTCCTTCGCTTCGTCCAAAGCAGGAGTCGGTATCGAGTCCACCGTTGAGGAAGTCGTGTCCGAGTAGGCCAGAGAGGTGATCTCGGCCGTTCTCACCGAAGAGGCGGTCAGCGGCCTTGCCGCCGACGATGACGTCGGCGCCGTTGCCGCCGAAGATTCGGTCCTTGCCGCCGCCACCGAGCAGTTCGTCGGCGCCGTCGCCTCCAGTGAGTTCGTCTCGGCCACCGTTGCCCAAGATGATGTCGGCGCCCGCTCCGCCATCGATGACGTCTTGACCGGCGTGTCCGCAGATCACGTCGTTGCCGCCGAGGCCACGAATGGTGTCATTGCCGCGCAAGCCAACGATCACGTCTCGGCCTTGGGTTCCCCGAAGTACGTCATCGCCGTGGGTGCCGATGATGGTTGCTACTTCGCCGTTGCACATTGGTGGCGCTGGAGGAGTGGTCACTGGGGGAGTGGTGGTTGTTGTCGTCGTGGTTGTCGTAGTGGTGGTGGTCGTCGGTGGTGGCGGTGGGGGAACAGGGGTGAAGGCGAGCTGGCTCGTTGTGCCGGGGCCGTTGTCGAGGAAGCCATGGCGGCCAACCTCGAAGGCGCGGGTCATGTCGCCGTCGCGTCCGACGTAGTCGCCGTCATGTCCAATCAGGAGTCCTCGATCGATCACTTCGATCGACCAGACACCTTCGTAGCCGTCAGAGCCTGGGTCCCACTCGAGGGCCTTGCCGGTTGCTGGGTCGAGGGCAGCGATCTGGTCGCGGTCGACGACATCTGGCGCGAATCGAGAAGCCGGCGTTTCTCCGAAACAGCTGTTGTCGTTGGTGAATTCGCCGTCGCCTGGCCACGGCTCGGGGGAGCCGGGAGCTTCGACCGCACAGAAATGGCCACCGATGTAGACGGCGTCGCTCGTGATGCCCACCGAATAGGTGCTGTCGAAGTTTCGGGCGATCCAGATCGGGTCGTTCTCGGTGACTAGGGAGTTGTGGATGTTGAATGCCACCGCGGCGTCTCGGCCGAGTGTGGGGAAGTCTCCACCATTTGCGACGAGCACGGCGAGCGTGCCGTCTGGCGAAACGTCGGCGTTGATCGTCCGGATATCCCTGACGGTTTCGTAGAACGGTGTTCGCCAAGGCAGCACCGTGTTGGTATCGAGATCGATCAGCGCAAGCCCAGGCCGGTCGGCGCCGGCGACGGTAGTACCGCGGTGTGCGACGACCAAGACATCAGCGGGGGTCACGTTCAGGCCTCGGACGGTTCCTGGCGTATCGGCACTGAAGTTGGTGACCGCCCCGGTGGTTGGGTCGAGCTCAGCCAAGTTCTGGCGGGCAGCGCCATTGATGGTGCTGAAGTCGCCGCCGACAAAGAGTCGGCCTTTCGCGACTTCGATGGTTCGCACGACACCGCTGACTTCGCCCTGGAATGCCGTCTGTACCTCGCCGGTGGAAACGGAGATCTGCGTGAGTGAGGAGTGGGCGTGTCCGTCGACGTTGCCGAATCGTCCGCCGAGCAGAACGGTGTCTGCTCCAGCCGCTTCCACAGCGAAGATCTCCACGGTTTCGCCGCTGGACCGAGTGATGTTCGGGGTGAACGCGGTGATGAACTCGCCCGTGTCTATGTCGTAGGCGTAGGTGCCGGTCACCGGTTGAATCGTGCCATCGGCCAGTTCGACTTCGGTGAAAGTGCCGCCGACGACAACGAAGTCACCCACCTGTGCGCTTGCTAACACGATGCCGTCCAGGGCCCGTGGCAGGTCGGTCCGTGGTGTTTCAGTGATCAGGGCGGTATCGGCTGCGGCCGTTCGTTCCGAGCGAGTGGCCAGCGTCGTGACGGCGATGAGGCCGACGCCAGCTACGAGGAAAGCGATGAGTAAACCAACTTTTCCCGCACGACGACGAAACAGTTCCATGAGCGAGTTATCGACGCGCTCGAGGACAATCCTTGGGGGGCATTCGGATCATTTGCCGCCCCAAATGGCCTATGTCTGGTTATCCCAGCGCGGCAGCGATCCTGCTCGGAGTGTCTGCGGGAAGGTCGAGGTGGGTCACCAGCCGTGATCGTTCGGGGTGTGCCGATCCCAAGATTCCGTGCTGAGCGAATCGTGCTGCGGCATCGCCGTCGTAGTTGCGGAAATCGGCGAACACCATGTTGGTGTTCCTCTCGATGTTTTCGACTCCCGGAGTGGAAGCCAAAACATCGGCGATTTCTTGGGCCATCGCGTGGTCGTCGGAGATTCGCTGACGGTGGTGGTCGAGCGCGTAGATCCCAGCGGCAGCCACAATTCCCGCCTGGCGGAGCCCCCCGCCGAGCATCTTGCGCCAACGGCGTGCCCGGGTGATGAACTCTGCGGATCCGACGAGCACGCTTCCCATGGGGGTGCCGAGACCTTTCGACAGACAGACCGAGACACTGTCGAAGAGTCCTGCGATGGCGGACTCGGCGACCCCGAGTTCAGCCGCAGCGTTCCAGAGGCGAGCGCCGTCGAGGTGGAACTGGAGGTCGTGGTCGTCGGCAAACGCCCGTGCCCTAGCCAGGTAGTCCATAGGCAGCACCATGCCGTCGGTCGTGTTCTCCAAGGCGAGTAGTCGGGTGATGGCGAAGTGTGCGTCGTCGGGCTTGATCTTGGCCTTCACCCGGTCGAGATCGAGCGTCCCATCGGCTTCGAACTCGATGGGTTGGGGCTGAATCGAGCCCAGCACCGCGGCTCCGCCCCCCTCGTACTTGTAGGTGTGTGCGTTCTGTCCGACGATGTATTCCTCGCCGCGGGCACAATGCGACAACAAGGCGCACAAGTTCGACTGTGTCCCGGATGGAACGAACAGCCCGGCTTCGTGACCGAGCAGCGTTGCTGTCTTGTCTTCGAGCGCTGTCACGGTCGGGTCGTCGCCCCACACGTCGTCGCCCACCTCCGCGGTGGCCATCGCGGCTCGCATCTCCTCGCCAGGTCTGGTGACGGTGTCGCTACGGAGGTCGATGATCGGCTGAGACATGACGACCAGACTATGACAGCCGGGCCAATCTCTCGCTGTTCGGACAATCTCCTAGGCTGAGGGCATGGGGAATCTCGACCTTGGTTTGGCAACAGCAGTTGATGCGTATATCGACTCGATGATGGCGACGTTGGAACCTGTCGCTGAGGGGATGCTCCGGAGGAGTCCGGACCAACTTCGGAACGATCTTGCGTTGGACGCATTCAACCTCTCGGCTGCGTTCATCGATTGCGATGAGAGTCACTCAGACCAAGAGCTCGAAGCCTTCGTTGTCGCATTGCAGGCGCACTTTCCTGACCTTCTGGCCGAGGACACGACTCCGGCCGACGTTCGCTCGGCGGGGTTGATCAACGACAAGAAGTCATGGCTAAATCAGCCGTCGGGGTTGTTCAATTCACTCGTCGCCGCCGACCAGCAGTCGGGAACCGCTTACTCGAGCGTGTACTACGAACACGCCATGCGCATGGCACACACCGCCATTGGGCTCGACGACTACACGTCGCGTTTTGAGCTGAGCGGTGTGGAGCAGTTTCGGTCGATGTTGCTTCGCACCATGAAGACGGGCAATGTCAACTCCGGGGCGTCGGTCGCGACCAGTGGCGGGCCCAAGCCCGGGGGCGATTCCGCTCCCGAAGTCGAATTACCGCCGGAACGTCCGCTCGATGAATTGCTCGAGGAGCTCGACGGGCTCATCGGACTCGACGAAGTCAAAGAGGAAGTCAAGCTCGTCGCGGCGTTGCTCAAGGTCCAGAAGTTGCGTGAAGAGCGCGGGCTGCCCGTCGCCGATTCGAGTCGTCACCTGATCTTCGTTGGCAACCCCGGCACCGGGAAGACCACCGTCGCCCGATTGCTCGCGCAGATCTACCGAAGCCTCGCCGTCGTGGACAAAGGCCATTTGGTTGAGACCGACCGGTCGGGGCTGGTCGCTGGTTTCGTCGGTCAGACGGCAACAAAGGTCAACGAGGTATTCGACCGGGCCGATCAAGGTGTACTGCTCGTCGACGAGGCGTACTCACTCACCCGAGGCGGCGAACGGGACTTCGGTCGTGAAGCGATCGATACGTTGGTCAAGCTCGTCGAGGACCGCCGCGACAGCGTCGTGTGCATCCTCGCCGGTTACCCCGATGAAATGGCTGCGCTCGTCGAAGCCAACCCAGGTATGCAGTCGCGATTCCCGCGTACTATCGCCTTTCCAGATTATGACGACGACGAACTGCTCAAGATCTTCGGTCTGATCGCAGGGGCACAGGAATACCACCTCGATGAGGGCGGCGAGCAAGCGGTGCTCGATTTCTTCGCCGCTCAAGATCGCGGTCACGGGTTTGGCAATGGACGCTCGGCACGAAACCTCTTCGAGGCTTCCGTGTCTCGCCACGCGGTGCGCATGGTCGACATCCCCGACCCCACCGACGAAGAGCTGGTCACCCTCACCAGCGAAGACATTTCGGGCGTGGAACTCGTCGATTCGACCGACGGTGCTGATGCGGGCGAAACCAACGAGAGCGAACCGACGGATGAGGATGCTGGCGACGAAGCTGGCGAGCCAGCCGCGGAAACCGAAACATGATTCGACCCGGCCGGACCGGCCTTGTGGGAAACAACGCCGTTCGAGCCGCGATTGTCCTGCTCGTCGTTGTCGGGTCGCTCTTCGCCACGGGAACCGCGACCGCCCAAACGACCACGATCCAAGAGCAGATCGCCGAGAGCATCACCGCGCAAGGCTTCTGGGAAGACGGGCCAATCCTTGATGCGGGAGCGATGGACGACGTTGTTTTTGAATTCGGCGATCGGTTCGCCTTTGCCTATACGGAGCGCAGCTTCGACGTCCAACAAGACCCGGATCGCAGCGCCGCTGCGCTCCTGGCATTATCGACGCTCGATCTATTGGGCAGCACCGGTGCGCCGCGTACGCTGTTGTTCGTGACCGAAAACGACGCAACAGGAGCGAGCACCGAGTTCCCCTTTGCCAATCTCCCCCATGTACTATCCGACTTCGATCGCAGCGACCCCGAAGCATCCTTTCGCCTCGCCGCTGCCGAGATCTCCGCACTGGGCGACACGATCGCCCCCGAATTGACCGCCCAGCTCGCCCAGGCGAACGACCCGGGGTCGTTTGCAAGTAATGGCTTGCTGCTGGGGCTATTCATCATCGCCGTGGTGCTCGGCGGATTCGCGTTCCTCTCCTCGAAGAAAAAGAAGAACCGGAAGGTGCACACCCTCCCAGCTCGAGACAACACCGCTGGCGAGCTCCAAGAGATGAGCGACCTGATCCTTGATCTCGATCCGCGGGTCACCATCGCGAACGATGCCGACTTGAAGGCCCGCTACGTCGATGCGAGCGACACTTACCGAGACGTCTTGGAGAAGTTCCAAAGTGCGACGACCGGCCACGAACTCGCCGATCTACGTCTCGATATTTCCAAGGCGCGCTGGAAGCTCGACGTCATCGACGCCGAACTCGAAGGTGAAGAACCGCCACCGGAGCCCTATACCCGTGACAACTCGGGTTCTGCGTGGGACTCAACGAGGGGCGACGGCGCTGAGTGAGATTGCCCCGGACAGTCCACTACCGGGCGCGCAACCGTTTCTATACTGAAGGATCGGAGTAGGGGATAACCGTTCGCTCACGCTTGGCGTGGAGGTCCCCCGAAGTGCGTCACATCCTATTGGCAGCTGCTGTCACGCTGTTACTGATCACAGCAGCTCTCGCGCTCCCTCCCGCAGGTGAACCGCATTCTGACCTTCTGTTGCAATCGCTAGGTGAGCGTGCAGCCTCCGCGGCTCCAGCCGATACCGCACCGATTGAACGCGGTCCCCGCACCCTGGTGTCGCCCTCGACGATCGCTGACGGCTTGGCCCTCGCCGACGAGCAAGGCGCAGAAGACTCGGAGGTGTCCGTACTCGGCATCGCCGAAGTAGCCGACAGCGGCCCGCTTTCCGAAACGCTTTCCCAGGCCGAAGTGGAAGAGCTGCTCGGTGTGGAAGTTGACTCCGAAAGTGACGACGTTGCGCCAACGACCACAAGCACCACTTCGACCACCACCACGACGACCACCACAAGCACCACTTCGACAACGACGCCCACGACGACGACCGCTACCACGGCTGCTCCTAACCCCGCTGATGGTGGTGTTCTAGTAAGCCCGACGGGAGTTGTCCTGCCGGTCATAGGTGCCGCTTCCGGGGGAGGGTTCCGAGCACTCACGCCGTGCGGCAATGAAGTTTCGATCGATACAGGGCAACACATCACCTCGGTCGATTTCGTCCTCGATCCTGGCCATGGCGGCTCCGAGCCGGGCGCGGTGGGTCCGGCGGGCGCACAGGAAAAGCAGCTGAACCTTCGGGTCGCGGAGATCACCGAGTGGTACCTCAACGAAGCGGGCTTTTCAGTGCTGCTCACCCGAACCACCGACATTCGCATCCCGCTGCGCAGTAGGGCGGAAATCGCCAATGCGCTGGATCCTCTCGCCTTCGTCTCGATCCACCACAACGGTGGTGCGACGCGCCGCCAAGACACACCGGGCACGGAGATATTCGTCGACGGCGGAAATCCCGATGCGAGTCGTCTCGGTGGAATCATGTTCGAAGAAGTCGTCGACGCATTCGACGACTTCGAGGCCGACTGGGTCGGCGGATGGCGCAATGGTGTTGGCACCCGTTTCAACAGCTCGGGGGAGGACCTCTACGGCATCCACCGTTTCACCCCAGGTGTCCCATCGGTCATCGCTGAGGCTGGGTATCTATCGAACGCAAGCGAAGAAGCCTTGTTCGTCGACAACGACGTGCAATGGGCACACGGCAAGGCCATCGCCGACTCGCTCATTCGCTGGCACACCACCAACGACCCAGGTTCGGGTTACCTCGACGACTTCGTCGACGACTCCTCCAGCGGCACCGGCGGCTTCGACGGCTGCCAGGACCCCGCACTGCTCTAGAGACGGGTCGTGCATGCCTCGTTAGAGTGTCCGACAATTCATTTGCAACATGGGATCCCGGTTGTATCGAGATGGTCTGTCGATAAGCGATTTTGGTGCGTTCGCTAACTTGCTTGGTCTTGGGCCTGACTCAACACATCGCGTATCAGCGGTAGGCCGACCTCTGATGGTGAGGTCTTCTTTGCCCAGCGTTCGAGGTCGTTCAGATTGTTCTCGACATCGATACCGCGAACAATGTCGACATATCGGATTAGGTAGTCCGACGAATCGGCACGATGCTGGTCGACGAGGTCGAGGAGTCGGTCGTCGCCGAGATAGAAGAGCGCTGTCATGTGGTCTTCGTGCTTGAGGCCTTCGAAGTTCAGCAAGTCTTCGAGGGTGTAGTGAGCGGCTTCCGGGTTCCCGATCAGTCGATGGCTCCATGCTAAGGAGAGCGCTTGGTAGGCCCAGGGTTTTGGTCGAGAGGCAATTGTTTCTTTTTTCAGCGCGTACTTGAGGATGACTTCGGGGTCGACGGCCAGCCCAGCTTGAGCGGCTCGGCGTTGGGTCGCCATGGTGTCTTCTCCCAGTGCTTGGCGGAAGCTCTCGTACTCCTTTTCGGCTCGCGTAGGAGGGTGTGCGGGAAGCGCTGTTGATCGGCTCCACCCACCAGAAGTCTGCATCTGGCTGCTCAAAGAGCGATACCAGGCTGGCCGATCGACACTGCCAGGGAGCTTTAGTAGTTGCTTGGCGAACCCGTCCCGGCCGCGGCGATCGCCGGTTCGGTCGGCCTCAATGATCTTGACGACAAGGGACAGGAAGGAATCCACGGTCTCGGCGTCATCGTGATGCTCCGTTACCGCCCTGACGAGCTTGTCGAGCTGGCCTTGTCTCAAGATCAAGGCTTCGTAATAGGACCAATCAACCTTTCGCCGCGGCCAGGTCTGCTTTTGACGTTCTTTGTGGGCAATGAAGCTATCGAGGTGGGCGTTTGCGCGGGAGAGTTCACCAGCCCAGATGAACGAATACACCATGTCGAGGTCCACACCCGGGTCGCTTCGATTCAGCGCGAGATCTTCGGTGCACAGCTCTATGGCTCGATGACAGTGTTGCTTCCATCTAGCGTCATCGAGATAGCGGTAAGCGTTCGCTATCTGTGCGTGGACCCTGAAGGAGTCAGGGTGACGTTGAAGCATCTCGGGAATGCGACCCAGAAAAAAGTCGAACGATTCTTGAGCGGACTTCGTGAGGTCCACAACTAGGCCAGAATCGTCACAAAGTCGCCGGCCGGTCGAACGTGGGTGAGCTCGTCGAAGTCGTCGATATCACTACCGTCTAGGTCTAGTTCCGCTTGCTCGAGAGCGGTGCGGAGGGCGATCTGCAGCGACCTAAACTGCTCAAGGCTAAGAAGCCGTATCGAACCGTGTGGGGATTCGCTCGCGAGCAGCCGTTGTTGAGCGGGTTGATCCGTAATCGGCTCGGCCTCTTCACGGATCAGGCTTCGGAGCTGCGCGTCCATGAACGGCTCAGTTGACAACATCACGTCGTCGAACGTCGTGACTACCTCGTGCATCCAGAGGACCCGGACACCGTTGAAGGCAAGCGGATCTTCCTGGTCTTCCGGGCTCGACAGAACTGACTCAGCGTCAACCGACACCACCCACACGCTGTCACCCATCAAGACCTCCGATTCCACGAGACTAGACCGCTACTAGATCCGTTGCCCCTGAATGTTGGGCTCGCTACTAACCGGGTGCGAGCATCACCGGGCTGGTCGTCCGAATTCGTCGCCCGGCGACAACACGACACATCGATTCCCTCCTCGCACTACTAGGCGCCACGGGTTCTCGACGTCGTCAAGTTGATTGACGCCGTGTTGGGCACTTTGGGGAACCAGATGGTTACTACAGTCGTAGTACCAGTATGGCTTCTGACAGGACAGCGAAAATGCGCGGATCGAGTTGGACTCAACGGCTTGTTCTGCTTTTGGCCATCGCTACCGTAACTGCTGCCTGCGTTAGCATGGGATGCCCCCGAAAGCGGTGCCAGACGGTTTTAGAGTCGGTGGGTGTGTGAG
>CAZLWE010000078.1:0-13233 GCA_964562985.1 uncultured Acidimicrobiales bacterium | reverse complement strand
CTCTCTAACCGAGTTGCTCGCGCATGGCGGCTAAGGCTTTGTCCGCAGAGCACACCGAGCGAAGCGAATGTGCGATTGCGGCGAATAATTGAGCCGAACCCGTGCCGCCATAATCAGCGGCACGAACCCGCAGGGTTCGCAGACGCATGGCGGCTAAGGCTTCGGCTAGAACTCGCGCTTTTCGCGGACCTTGGCGGCCTTACCGACGCGGTCACGCAGGTAGTAGAGCTTTGCCCGGCGGACATCGCCACGGGTTACGAACTCAAGCTTGGACATGATTGGCGAGTGAAGCGGGAAGGTGCGCTCTACGCCGACGCCGAAGCTGAGCTTGCGTACGGTGAACGATTCGTTGATGCCGCTGCCACGACGAGCGATGACAACGCCCTCGAACACCTGGACACGCTCTTTGTTGCCCTCGACTACACGGACGTGCACCTTCACGGTGTCGCCAGCTTGAAACTCGGGGATGTCGTCCCGGAGGGACTTTGCGTCAACGAGATCGGTGATGTTCATCGGAGGGCTCCTGCGAATCGCGGCCGATTAGGCCAGTCGACAAGCCTAGAAGCCCTTCCGACTAGCTACAACGTGACGGCGAGTTCTAGTTGGTTAGATTCAACTTTGTAGATATCTCGCATCGTGCGAATGATGCCCGAAGCGACCAGGTCAGAGTCGACCGGAGCGCTCCAATCCCAGTAGAAGTTGCCCCAGGAGTCCGATGCGACTTTGAAGCCCACGGCGATGACGGCCCGTTCATCGCGAACGGTAAGCCGATCGCCGCCCATGAGGGTGTCGTTGCCCGCTGCGGCGAGACGAACCTGTCCGTCACCGACTAGCCCAGCGACAATATGTTGCCCACCGCCAGGCACAGTTACGCGCACCTCCGACACGGAACCCGTCAACAAATCATCGAGTGACTCCGAGATCGCTGTACTCAGCTGATCCCATGACCGAACCGCCGGCGAGAGCATTAGTTGCGTCGACATGCGGGCCTATCGGCAGACCCATCACAGATGTGAGTCGGGTTCCCGGGCTCTGCAGCTCGAAGGCGGAAAATGGACGGCGGAGCCGTTCCGCCAGAGAGACCGCTCCGTGCAACGGCCCCCGGAGGGAGGAAATGCTCTGCAGCTCGAAGGCGGAAAATGGACGGCGGAGCCGTTCCGCCAGAGAGACCGCTCCGTGCAACGGCCCCCGGAGGGAGGAAATGCTCTGCAGCTCGAAGGCGGAAAATGGACGGCGGAGCCGTTCCGCCAGAGAGACCAGAGAGACCAGAGAGACCAGGCCTAGAGACCGAACTCCTCGAGGAGCTTGCGATCGTCGTCGGTCAGACCACCACGGGCCTCGATGAGGTCCGGCCGACGGTCGATGGTGCGACGAAGGCTCATGGCCCGACGCCATCGTTCGACCAGACCGTGGTTGCCTGAGGTGAGCACGTCGGGAACCGATCGGCCCTCGAAGTCGGCTGGGCGGGTGTACTGGGGATACTCGAGCAGGCCGTCGGAGAACGACTCCTCCGCAATCGAGTCGGCGTTGCCGAGTACACCAGGAACCAGCCGAACCGTGGCTTCGATGATGACTGCGGCAGCGACCTCGCCACCGGCGAGCACGAAGTCACCGATTGACACTTCGCCGTCGACCTCGGTGTCGAGCACGCGCTGGTCGATGCCTTCGTAACGGCCGCACAGCAGCGAGAATCCGCCGCCATCGGCAAGTTGATGCGCCATTGCCTGGTCGAATCGTCTGCCCGATGCGCTCAGAGCCAGAAGTGGGCGCGGGGGTTCGGCGGCTCGAATCGATGCGGTGAGAATGTCAGGCCGCATAACCATGCCCGCTCCCCCGCCAAAGGGGGAGTCGTCGACGCTTCGGTGGACGTCGGTTGCGTGGGCTCGCGGGTCGTGGAGTCGGAGGTCGAGCGTGTCTTGTGAACGAGCCCGCCCGATGATGCTCGCGCGGAGGGCACCGTCGACGAGTTCGGGGAAAACGGTGAAGACGTCGATTCTCATTCTTCCTCGCCACCTTCCTCGTAGAGGGCGAAGAGTCCGTCCGGGACGTCCACGTTGATCACGCCGGGTTGTTGGGAGGTTACGAACCGAAGCGGAACTAGTGCGCCAGTGTCGAGCTCGAGCAAATCGCTCGCAGGGTTCGAAACAACCTCGACGACCGTGCCTCGATTCACTCCGTCGTCGATCACGTCACAGCCGATCAGCTCGTGCACCCAAAGCTCGTCTGGATCGTCGATTGGTTCGGCTTTGAGTTCGGTGCCCCGGAGCACGTCGGCGGCATTCCGGTCGTCAACCCCGTCGAAGTGCACGATGTGGTCGCCTTGATGGGAACGGGTGGAGGTGATCGTGCGTTCGGTGTCGCCAACGACGAGCGTGGAACCGACGTCGACGCGTTCGGTTCGGTTCGTGGTGAGGCGAACGACTACGTCGCCGCGCACACCATGGGACTTTCGCACATACCCGACCAGTAGCAGGTCAGGTGGCTGGGACGTATTAGTCATGCCCGTCCGACGTCAGAGTCGGCGAGACTGAGAAAATCAGTCGAGGAATTCGATGTCGACTTCGACGCCATCTTTGGCAGCTGCTGCCCGGGTCAGGGTGCGAATTGCGTTCGCAACGCGACCGCGACGTCCGATAACACGACCCATGTCGTCTGGCCCTACTCGAACCTCGAGCTGCAGGGTGCGCTTCGAATCGTCGACGTCGACCTGTACGGCGTCTTTGTCTTTCACGAGCGACTGCACAACGTAGGCCAACACCGCTTCGGCGGTCGGCGCTCCTTCGGCCTCGGTCTCGTCTTGGTCGTCTGGCTCGACGTCGCTCATGACTCGTCGCCTTCGGCGGCATCTTCGGCAGGTGCCTCTTCGGCTGCGGCTTCCTCTGCGGGCGCTTCTTCAGCAGCCGCTTCTTCAGCGGGTGCCTCGTCCGCTGCCTCTGCTGCGTCGTCAGCTGTCTCTTCGGCATCGTCGTCTGCAGCTTCAGCCTCCGCTGCGGCGGCTTTCTCCACAGCCTTCGGCGGCTTGGGTGGTGCTGGCGCGGTATATCCCTTGTTGGGTGTGGGTTCAGGAATTGGTGGAACGTCTGGAGCGACGCCAGTGAACTCTTCCCAGGCACCGGAGATCTTCAACAGCTTTGCAACCCGCTCGGTTGGCTGTGCGCCGTGCTTCAACCAGTGGACGGCCTTCTCGTTGTCGATCTCGATGACCGATGGGTCTTGGCGCGGCTGGTAGGTACCGACGATTTCAATGAAACGACCGTTGCGGGGCGAACGCGAATCTGCAGCAACGACGCGGTAGGTCGGTTGCTTCTTCTTGCCCATGCGCATAAGGCGGAGCTTTACAGCCACGAATACATCCTCTTGTTGGGAGCCTCCGAAAAAAGTGAGACTCGACCGATTGAATCTAGCGTTTGGAGGAGGAAGAACCTACTCAAGGACCCAGAACGCGGAGGTTTGTCGGAAGCGAGAACGCGGACAACCCGCAGGGTCTGGCTACTCCTGTGGGGGAAGACCGGGCAGGCGAAGGCCCTGGGCCTCTTCGAGGCTCTCTTCCATAAGCGCTGTCGGGTTCGCCATTGGTGCAGGACCCTTGGCGGTGGTGCGACCGCCGCGACGTCGCTTGTTCTTCTTGCTGCCTTTGCCTTTGCCCTTACGCTTCGACGACGACTTCGGCGGCGCCATGCCGAATTGCTTCATCATCTTTTGCATCTCGCTGAACTGGCTCACCAGCGCGGTGACATCTTGGGGTTTCATGCCCGAACCGTTGGCGATGCGAGAGCGGCGCGACGAGTCGATGATCTTGGGGTCTTCGCGCTCGCCTGGAGTCATCGAGCGAATGATGGCTTCGAGACGAGCGATCTGAGAGTCTTCGATTTCGACGTCACGAACTTCTTTGGGGATACCGGGCATCATGCCGAGCAAGTTGCCGATCGGTCCCATCTTTTTGATCTGCTGCATCTGCTGCAGGAAGTCGTCGAGCGTGAACTTGCCTTCGAGCAGCTTCTGGGCGGCCTCTTCGGCTTCTTCCTCTTCGAAGGCGGCTTCGGCCTTCTCGATGAGCGTTTCGATATCGCCCATGCCCAGGATTCGGCTTGCGAGGCGATCGGGGTAGAAGGTGTCGAAGTCTTCAAGTTTCTCACCGGTCGATGCGAAGGCGATCGGACGGCCGACGACCTCTTTGACCGAGAGCGCCGCACCACCGCGGGCGTCACCGTCGAGCTTGGTGAGGATGACGCCGTCGAGAGCGAGGGTGCTGTGGAACGACTCGGCGACGTTGACCGCGTCTTGACCGGTCATCGCGTCGACGACGAGGAAGGTGTAGTCCGGCTCGAGCACCTCAGAAACCTGACGGACTTCCTCCATCAGCGCCTCGTCGATTGCCAAACGGCCGGCGGTATCGCAGATGATGACGTCTCGACCGGTGCTGCGAGCCTCGGCGAGTGCCGCCTGGGCCACGCTCACTGGGTCGGACTGTTCGGAGAACACCGGTACACCGATTTGCGCACCGAGGGTCTTCAGCTGCTCGACGGCGGCCGGACGCTGAAGGTCGGCGCCGACGAGGAGCGGTTGACGACCTTGCGACTTGAACAAGCGAGCTAGCTTGGCCGAGTTCGTGGTCTTACCTGCACCCTGCAGGCCTGCCATGAGCACGACCGTGGGCGGCTTGGATGAGAACGTGACCTGCATCGCCTCGCCACCGAGGCTGGTGGTGAGCTCTTCGAGCACGATCTTGACGATCTGTTGGCTCGGGTTCAGTGCCTTCGACAGCTCATCGCCAACGGCGCGGTCGCGGATACGGGCTACGAGCCCTTTGACGACCTCGAAATTGACGTCGGCTTCGAGCAGGGCGAGGCGGATCTCACGGAGGGTCTCGTCGACGTCCTTCTCGCTCAGCTTCCCCTTGCCGCGGATGCGGTCGAAGATGCCATCAAAGCGATCGGTAAGCGTATCGAACATGATTTCCTAACTCTATCGAGTTGACGCTATTCGAAGAGTGCGTCGACGAAGTCGTTGGCGTTGAACTCGACGAGGTCCAGTGGACCTTCGCCGAGGCCGACGAGTTTGACCGGAATATCGAGCTCTTGTTGCACGGCCACGACGATGCCGCCCTTGGCTGAGCCATCGAGCTTGGTGAGAACGACACCGGTGAGATCGGCCGTCTCTTTGAACGCACGCGCCTGCGTCAGACCGTTCTGACCGGTGGTGGCATCAATCACGAGAAGTGTCTCGGTGACGGTGCCTGCGCCCTTCTCTGCCACACGACGCACCTTCGATAGTTCGTTCATGAGGTTGGTCTTGTTGTGCAGTCGTCCAGCGGTGTCGGCCATCACGAGGTCGGCGTCGTTCGCGGCTGCGTGTTCGACGGCGTCGAAGATGACCGACGACGGGTCGCCGCCTTCGGTACCGCGGACACAGTGTGCGCCGGAGCGATCAGCCCACATGGTGAGCTGTTCGGCTGCTGCGGCACGGAACGTATCGCCGGCCGCCAGGACCACGTTCTGGCCGGCGGCGACCTCTCGGGTCGACAACTTGCCGATCGTGGTGGTTTTGCCGACGCCGTTCACGCCCACGAACAGCCATACCGACGGGTCGCCACCTTTGGCGAGAGAAATGTCGTGCTCGCTCAGCCGAGCCTTCATCTCGTTTTTTACCAACTCGATAAGTGCCGCAGGATCCTTCACACCTTGTTCGTCCGATTGCTCGCGAACGGCGTCGAGAATCTCGGTCGTCGGCCGGACGCCGACGTCGGCGCGAATCAATGCTTCTTCGAGTTCTTCCCAGGTCTCGGCGTTGACGTCGCCGCGCGACATGATCGAGCCGAGGTATCCGGCCATCGCCGATCGAGCCTTGCCGAGACGGCCTCGGAATGTAGCGGGCTCGGGTTCTGGTTCTGGCTCGGGCTCTTCGACGAGTGGCTCGTCTACGTCGACATCCGTGGCGGTGTCGACGTTGGATGCCACATCGGTGTCTGCACCCGCATCCCGATCGGTTTCGATGGCTCGGTCGGCCGAGTCCGTAGCGGACCGGTCGATCGTGGGCGCGTGGTCGCCGCGGCCGCGCATGAGCGACAAACCGACGCCTCCAACGACGAGGATGGCGACGACGATCAGAATGATCAACAAAATGGGATCCATAGCGGCACCAGCCTAGGGCGGTGAGGAGCGTCGCCAGACCACTTGCAGCGCAGGCCGTTCCTGATCGGAGTCGTTCCGCGTTCTCGAATGCAGCACATGCCCGGAAAAGATGAACCCGGTGCCTGTCGGGCCGGTGAGCACGATCTGTTCGTCGGAGCGTTCCTGACGAGCGGGCACCTTCTGAAGGTCGACCCGGCGATGACTGCCTGGGATCAGTCGAGTAGCGCCGTTCGTTTCGGTGAAATCGACGAGCGCCAGGATCATCGTGGCCACCACATCTGGCCCGCTTGCGAGCTTCGGCAGATCGTCGGTGTGAAAATGCTGCGCACCAAAGCCGGGCTGCGGCGACCGGTAGTGCGCCTGGTAGAGCGTCGGGCCCTCCCCCACGATCTCTTGGATCACGGCCCGCAACCGTGCGTCATCCAGCAGCTCGCGCATTGTCGGACAACGTTGATCGAGCTCGTTCAGGTGATGTGTCCCGCTGGAAACCTTGTCCCTGGCATGACGCTCCACAACAGGTAGCGACAGCAACGCTGCGCAGCACGCCGCGATCTCGACCCGTTGACGTTCGACGAGTAGGTCAGGCACCGCCACATACCCAAGAGCCGGATCATAGGCGGTGGGTAACGGAGCCATCTCGCAACCGTAACGGTGCTGGAGGCGAGGTCAAGGCATTGAGTGCCCGGGGTTGGACGACCCCCGGGCACTCCGTCCTAGGGAGCTACGGCTAGGGGCAGAGCCTCTAGCCGTAACTCCTGGACCTCAGCGGAAATCGAGCTTCACCCAATGACACATCCGCTGAGCTTCCCTGACACCTTGGCGAAACCGACGGGTGGAGGGGAGAGACCCGCCGGTTCTGCCAGGACACTGCGAAACCTAATCCGGGGGATGTAAAGCCCCTGTAAGTGAACGACTTTCTGCGGAATCTTCGTGGTTTTCAACCGGAGCGACCGACCCAATGGCCTCGATCACTTCATCGGGGGAACCGATTAACTCCCCCGACTCGCCTCGACGTGGCAGCCAAATCACGAAGGTTGAACCTTCCCCAAGCTCGGACTCGAGGCGGACGGTTCCATCGTGGGTTTCGGCGATCTGTTTCACGATGGCAAGACCGAGGCCGGACCGTCCGTCACGTTTGAAGTTGGACGTTTGGTCGCCACGCCACAGCCGCCGGAAGACCCGCTGTTGATCGCCTGGAGCGATGCCGGGGCCTTGGTCCTGCACGCCCATCCACACCCAGTTCTCGACGCTTCCCGCGCGCACCCAAACCGAGGTCTCCGGCGGCGCAAGGCGAATCGCGTTTGCCAGCAAGTTGGCAATGGCACGGCGAAGCGCGACCGGGTCGCCGTCTACCACGAGATCTTCATCGTTATCGATAGCGGTCTCGATCGTTACCTCGTCGACCGACGCGGGGATGATGAACTCCTCCGCCACGCTCTCGGCCATCGTGGCGATGTCGACTTCCTCGACCCGTTGAGCGCGGGTCTCGGCTCGAGCGTGGTCGAGGAGATCGTCCACAAGGGTCGACATGCGCTCGGCGGATCGCCCGACGACCTCTCCGGTGCGGCGAAGGTCGTCCGCACTGGCGTCGGGGTCGGCGAGGGTGACGTCGAGGTTCGTGCGGATCACGGCTAGCGGGTTTCGTAACTCGTGGGAGGCTTCGTGGATAAAGCGGATCTGTGACGCGAACGCCATGTCGAGACGGTCGAGCATGTCGTCGAAGGTGTTCGCGAGCCGACCGAGTTCGTCATCGGGGCCGCTCAGGTTGATCCGACGGTTGAGGTCGCGGGCATTGATTGATCGTGCGACGTCGGTGATCCGTTCGATCGGACGAAGGACGATGCCCGCCACGTACCAACCAACGCCGAGCGACGTTACGAACAGCATCCCCAACGCAGCGAAGGAGTACTGACGAAGGTCTTCGAGTGCTCGGCGGTCGACCTCGGCCTCAAAGTCTTGGAGGGCCCGTACCGCCACTTGCTCACCGGTGTTTGGGTCGCGCACAACGAAGTCAAAGCTGTCGTCGTCGGTGAGCGATCCACCGATCTCTCGGCTGATCCCGGCATAGAGTCCGCCGACGACGACGGCGGCAAGGAAGAACAGGAGAATCGAATAGAGCAAGGCGATTCGGAATCGAACCGACCCAGCCCACGACGGCAAGAAGCGGTCGGTGTTGATGCCGACGCTCATTGGTCGACGAACTGTCTGGTTGCGCGCCTCGGCTACTTCGGGCGGACGAAACTCGCCGGTGGTATCACCGTCGGTGTGCACGACCTCGCTCACGTCGCGGGCACCTCGGCATCGATGAGGCGGTAGCCCGATCCAATCACGGTTTCGATCAGTTGGGGTCCGTCCGTGGCTTGCAGCTTGCGACGCAAGGTTCCGACGGTCACCCGAACCGTATTAGTGAACGGGTCGGCGTTCTCATCCCAGACATGCTCGAGCAAGTGCTCCTGGCTTAGAACGTGGCCCGGATGGGTCATGAAGTAGCGAAGGAGGGCGAACTCCTTGGGTGTGAGGTCGAGAAGTTCTTCACCTTTGTAGACCTCATGGCGGGCCGTATCGAGGCGCAGCGGGCCCACTTCGAGAACCGCAGATCCGTGTTCGATATCACGACGGAGCAGCACTCGAATACGGGCCGAAAGCTCGCCGAACGCGAAGGGCTTCACCAGATAGTCGTCGGCACCGGTGTCGAGCCCGAGGATCCGTTCGTCGATGGCGTCGCGAGCGGTCAACATCAGGATTCGCGGTGCACCGGTCTCTGGAGGGTCCTGGCGAATTTGTCGGCACACTTCCAATCCATCGACCACTGGCATGGTGAGATCGAGGCAAATCAAGTCGTAGGGCTGGAACGACAGCCGCTCGAGCGCCTCGGCACCATCGTGTACGACGTCGACGGCATAACCCTCGCGTCGAAGACCGGTCGCAACCGCAGTTGCGAGGTCTACCTCATCATCGACCACCAGAATTCGCACGTCTTCAACAGTACTCCCCTGTGGATAAAGGGGAGATATAGGCGCTGCAGTTGGGCTTATTGGACCAGTGAATCGGCAAGTGCCTCGTCGCGCGTGGTCCCCGTGCCGTAGTTGCGCTCGATCTCGCTGCGTTCGCTGACGACCCGTGAGGAACCGCCGGGCTCCATCGTGACGCCATAGAGCGAGTCCGCGCTTTCCATCGTGCGCTTTTGGTGCGACACGATGACGAGCTGTGCCTCATTGCGGAACTCTTCCACAAGGCTCAAGAAGCGGTGCAGATTGACATCGTCGAGAGCGGCTTCGACCTCATCCATGACATAGAACGGCGACGGCCGGCTGCGGAAGACGGCGAACAGGAACGCAAGCGCCGTCAGAGATCGCTCGCCACCAGAGAGAAGCGACAGCTTCTTGACGTTCTTTCCGGAAGGCTTTGCACTGACCTCGATGCCGGTTTCCAGCAGGTTGTTGGGCTCGGTGAGGCGGAGCTTGCCTTCGCCGCCGGGGAAGAGCCGACCGAACAGGGTGGTGAAGTTGTCAGCCACATCGGCATAGGCCGAGGCAAAGACGGTCACGATCTCTTCGTCGATCGCTCGGATGACCTTGTTGAGCTCGCGACGGGTCGAGCGAATGTCTTCGAGCTGGCCTTTGAGGAACTCGTGACGTTCGGTCAGCGCCTCGAACTCTTGGAGGGCCAGCGGGTTGATCGGGCCCATCACCTTGAGATCACGTTCGAGTTCCCGAGCACGAGCCGCTGGGGTAACGCCGTCGGGCAGCTCGGGGTGCGGTGCGTCCATCGCGGCGCGAGGATCGACATCGAGGTCTCGGCGCATTGCCTCGGTGGTCGCTTCGAGCCGCACTCGCGTCTCCGCCTCGTCGACGTCGATTCGAGACATTCGTTCGGTGAGTTCGCGTAGCTCGGTTTCGCTTGCACTGCGTTGGGAACGCATGCCATCGAGCTTGGCGCTGAGTTCGTGGACGACCGCAGACTGCGCACGGCGCTCTTCTCGACGCGCTTCGAGATGCACCCGCAGGTCGGTGATAGTCGTTTCGAGCAGCGCTGCGATGCGTTGGGTGAGCGATTCGGTGCGGTCGAGAACGACCCGCTTCTTCTCCGACTCGGTCTGTTCGACGGCAAGGCGTTCAAGGCGATCCTGCACCTCGCCCAAGCGACGTCGGAGCACCCCACGCCGCTCTTCCAACGATGCGGTTCGCACTTCGAACTCTCGACGTTGCTCGACGAGTGCCGTGCCGCGGCCGGTCAAGGTCTTTCGTGTGGCCTCGAGCTCTCGGGCACGCTCGGCCGACTGCACTTCGGCAGATTCGAGGCTCGGCAACAACGCGTCGAGCTCGTTTGCTCGTTCGCTCTCGCGGGCGAAACGTACTTCGAGTTCTTCGCGCTGGGTGGCGAATGCGTCGCTCTCGACCTGAATTTGGCGAAGTTGCGCGTCGATGTGGTGCAGGGTTTCGGTGGTGGAGTTCAGCTCGGCGTCATTGCTATCCAGCGTGGAGGCTGCCTTGCGGTCGGCTTCTAGACAGCGAGCGACGGTTTCGGTGGCGACGGCGAGTTCCTGATCGCATCGCTCCCGATCGGCTTCTGCAGCGGCGACGGCGGCTTCGGCTTCTTCGAGCGCGGCGCGGGTTGCGCCTACCCCGGAAGTGCCGAGACGCCAGAGGCCGCCGCCAATACGGTCGCCTGCCTTGGTAACGACGACACGACCCGTTTCGAGCGATCGATCGAGAGCCGTTCGCCAGTCACCGTCAATGGCGTCGATGTTGCCGAGCAGCCCGCTGAGCACGCCGGCAGCGTCGGTGCGTTGCGCAGTAACCCGATTGACAACCGAATCGGGACTCGCTGGATCGGTAGAAGCCGATGCATCGAGAGCGATGACCGCCCCGCTCCCCCGCCCATTCGCGAAGGCTTCCAGCGCAGCCCGGCCGGAGTCGGCCGACTCAACGACCACAGCCGAGAGCGCCTCGCCGAGAGCGGCCTCGACCGCGTTCTCCCAGCCAGGCTCGATTGCGACCACGTCAAGAAGCGTGCCGACGAGTCCGTCAACGTCTTGGAGTTCGTCGGCGCCAGCGGCGGCCCGAGCCGAATTGAGGGCCTCGCCGAGTGCGACAAATCGAGCTTGAGCTGAACGGGACACGGCGTCGGCTTCAGACCGCTCAGATTGCAACGCGGCGAATGCTTCTTGGGCGGCGAGATGCTCGGTCGCGGCGGAGTCTGCCGTTGCAACAAGTGCCTGTTCACGCTCGACGGCAGCGTCGAGCTTGGCTCGTTCTGTTTCCTGTTTCGAGCGGAGCTCGTCGACCTTGCTGTCGAGCGCCGCGCTACGACCGTCGATACTGGCGATCTCGGAACTCGCGGCGGTGATCGAATTGCGAAGGGCAGCGAGCTCGCCTCGCACCTCGGCGGCACGACCAGCAGCAGCCGCCTCGGCGCTCTCCTCCCCCTGGGAGGACAGCGCGAGTTCGAAGGTTGAACGGTCTTCGGACAGGTGGTGCTCGCCTTGCACGAGCAGTTCTTGCTCGGGGGCAAGGCCCAAGATCTCGCCGTCGACCTCGGTGAGTTGGTCGCCGAGTTGACCGACTTCAGCGCGCAGGGCAGCTACCACGTCGCCGTCGATCGTGGCTTGACGTTCGCGGGCAAGGCCTCGCAGGCGCTCGTCGACGAGCTTCTGAGCGCCATCGGCTTTTTGGTGGAGCCCTTCGAGGCGGGCCAGGGCGTCGCCGAGGTCGACCGCGCCTTGGGCGGAGAGGTCACTTTCGAGGCCAATGATGTCGGTATCGAGCTGGGCCAGCAACGACCGTAGGTCACGGTCTTTGGTGACAAAGTCACGCCGGTCGGTGGCGTGCGTGTCCATCTTCTTGCGAAGCGTTTGCAGCTCGCGTCCGGCAAGCCACACCTGACAGCGATGCAGTTCTGCCACCACGTCACCGTGGCGGCGGGCAGCGTCTGCTTGCTTTTCGAGTGGGCGGAGCTGACGGCGCACCTCGCGCAGCAAGTCCTGGATTCGGGTGAGGTTGGCTTCGGTAGCGACGAGGCGACGCTGCGCCTTCTCGCGTCGCTTGCGGAACTTCAAAACACCCGCAGCTTCTTCGATGATCAGTCGTCGATCTTCTGGGCGGGCATTGAGCACTGCGTCGATCTGGCCCTGACTGACGATGACGTGCTGGGTACGGCCGACGCCGGAGTCGGACAGCAGCTCTTGGATGTCGAGCAGCCGACACGGCACCCCGTTGAGTGCGTACTCGCTGTCGCCGGAACGGAAGAGTGTGCGCGAGATCTGGACCTCGTTGAACTCGGTCGGCAGCATTCCATCGGAGTTGTCGATGGTCAGCGACACCTCTGCGCGACCCAACGCGGGGCGCTTGGAAGTACCGGCGAAGATGACATCGTCCATCTTCTGGGACCGCACCGAGCTAGGAGCTTGTGCACCGAGCACCCAAGCGATCGCGTCGACCACGTTGGACTTACCGCTGCCATTGGGGCCGACCACGACGGTGACGCCTGGTTCGAGCTCGAGGTCAATCGAGTCCGCGAAAGACTTGAAGCCCTTCATCGTCAACGTTTTCAGATACACAACTACGCTCCGGGGGATCTTGACGTGCCGCCAGCACGCCGTATCCGTACCGTATCGCGCAAAGTTACATCGGTGTAACTCGGGGACTACCCCTCCCCAAAGTGCTCCACATGGCAGCCGCTATCGCTTTTTGAAGCGACCAAAGAACCCTGAATCCGAATCGTTCTTCGTTGCCGGTGACGGCGTAGATGATGGTGGTGGTGGTGGAGGAGGAGGAGGCGTCGGTGATTGCATGAGGTTCGATCCCGCTCCGCCGGTCGAACCGGACGCGGCCTCCGGCCAGCAGTCTTAGCGAGGAACGAGCGGCAGAATCGAGGGGCGCCAGGCGTAGATTGCGACTTGTCGCCGCCGCCCGGCGCCCAGCCTGCGTGGCGCTTGAACGCTCCCCGCCGCTCACTACGTTCGCTAACCGAGTTTCTCGGCTGCGCCTCCAAACATCGCGAGCTCAAACTCACACAATGCAAAGGTAGCCCGCAGCTGCGAAGGGCAACCCTGCGGGTTGCTGGTGCGGGCGGACGCAGCCTCTCGCCAGCAGCCCAGCTA
>CAZLWE010000077.1:0-13346 GCA_964562985.1 uncultured Acidimicrobiales bacterium | reverse complement strand
ACCAAAGACATCGAGGGACGACTGCTCCTCGTGCACTTCATCCGAGACACACTCGGCCTCACCGGAACCCACTGGGGTTGCGATACCTCCAACTGCGGCACCTGTGTCGTATGGATGGACGAAGAGCCGGTCAAGAGCTGCACCGTGCTCGCCGCCATGGCCGGAGGCCATCGAGTGCGCACCGTAGAAGACCTCGAACAAGACGGCGTCCTCGACCCTGTCCAGCAAGGCTTCATCCAAGAGCACGGCCTCCAGTGCGGTTTCTGCACGCCGGGCATGCTCATGACCTCTCGAGCGCTGCTCGACAAGAACCCCAACCCGAGCGAAGAAGAAATTCGCGAAGCGATCAGCGGCCAGATTTGCCGCTGCACCGGCTACTCGATGATCGTTCGCTCAATCCAGTGGGCTGCCAACAACGAGAACCCAGTATCTGTAGGAGCATCATCATGACCGTGACTGACGAACCACAGGCTGACGGCCTGAGCCCCGAGGGCAACCCCATCGGCTTCGGCAAGATGCTCCGCAAAGAGGACGCTCGCCTCGTCCGAGGCAAGGGCCAATTTGTTGACGACGTGACCCTTCCCGGCATGTTGCACCTCGCGATCCTGCGATCCCCTATTGCCCATGGAACCATCGTCAACATCGACAAGTCGGCCGCCGAGGCGCTTCCCAAAGTGGTTGCCGTTGTTACTGGCGCCGACCTCGCCGAGCACGGCTTGGCATGGATGCCGACGCTGTCGAACGACGTACAAGCAGTGCTCGCGACCGACAAGGTGCGTTTCCAGCACCAAGAGGTCGCGTTCGTTGTTGCCGAGGACAAGTACACGGCCCGCGACGCACTCGAGCTCATCGACGTCGAATACGACTTCCTCGACCCGGTCGTCGATGTTCGTAAGTCGATGGACGCCGACACCGGAATCATTCGTGACGATCTCGAAGACAAAGCCGACAACCACGTCTTTGATTGGGACACTGGCGACAAGGCCGAGTTCGATGCGGTGTGGGAAAGCGCCGACGTCAAAGTCGAACAAGAGATCATCTACCCACGCGTACACCCGGCTCCAATGGAGACCTGCGGCGCTGTGGCCGACCTCGACCCCGTGTCCGGCAAGCTCACGCTGTGGAGCACCACCCAGGCACCACACGCACACCGAACGGTGTACGCATTGGTCGCCGGATTGCCCGAGCACAAGATTCGGGTCATCGCACCCGACATCGGTGGTGGCTTTGGCAACAAGGTCCCGATCTACCCGGGCTACGTCTGCGCGATCGTTGCGTCGCTTCTGATCGGAAAGCCGGTCAAGTGGATGGAAGACCGCACGGAGAACCTGGTCTCGACCGGCTTCGCACGTGACTACATCATGGACGGCAAGATCTGCGCCACAAGCGACGGCACGATCCTCGCTGTTGGTGGCCATGTACTCGCCGACCACGGTGCGTTCAACGGCACCGCTGCGCCGGTTAAGTATCCGGCTGGTTTCTTCGGTGTGTTCAGTGGCAGTTACGACTTGAAGGCTGCCTACTCCGACATGGAGGCCGTCTACACCAACAAGGCGCCTGGTGGCGTTGCCTATGCGTGTTCGTTCCGTATCACCGAAGCGGTGTACATGGTCGAGCGTCTGGTCGATTGTTTGGCCTACGAGCTCGACATGGACCCCGCCGAACTGCGCATCAAAAACTTCATTCAGCCCAACCAGTTCCCGTATGAGACGAAGACCGGCTGGGTCTACGACTCAGGCGACTACGAGCCAACGATGCGTAAGGCCATGGAAATGGCTGGCTACGACGAGCTCCGTAAGGAGCAAGCCGAGAAGCGTGAACGTGGCGAGCTGATGGGCATTGGTATCTCGTTCTTCACTGAAGCCGTTGGTGCTGGTCCTCGTAAAGACATGGACATCTTGGGTCTCGGCATGGCCGATGGCTGTGAGCTTCGTATTCACCCAACGGGCAAGGCTGTCGTTCGTTTGTCGGTCAAGACCCAAGGTCAAGGCCACGAGACGACCTTCGCCCAGATCATCGCCGAAGAAACGGGCATTCCACCCGAGGACATCGACGTGGTCCACGGTGACACCGACAACACGCCGTTCGGCTTGGGAACCTACGGTTCTCGTTCGACGCCAGTGTCGGGTGCAGCTGCTGCGCTAGTCGCCCGCAAGGTCGTCGACAAGGCACAGATCATCGCTTCGGGCATGCTCGAAGCATCGGTTGCCGACCTCGAGTGGAAGAAGGGCTCGTTCGCGGTGAAGGGCGACCCTTCGAAGTCGGTCACGATCCAAGACATCGCAATGAAGGCACACGGCGCTGGCGATCTCCCGGAGGGAATCGAAGGCGGCCTTGAGGCTCAGATCTGCTACAACCCCGACAACCTCACCTACCCGTTCGGCGCATACATCTGTGTCGTCGACATCGACCCAGGCACCGCCGAGGTCAAGGTGCGACGGTTCATTGCCGTCGATGATTGCGGCACGCAGATCAACCCGATGATCATCGAAGGCCAAGTTCATGGTGGTCTTGCCGACGGTGTCGGCATGGCGCTCATGGAAATGATCGCCTTCGACGAGGACGGCAACTGCCTCGGCGGTTCGCTGATGGACTACCTCATCCCCACCGCGATGGAGACGCCCGATTGGGAGACCGGCCATACGGTCACCCCATCGCCGCATCACCCGATCGGCGCGAAGGGTGTTGGCGAGTCGGCAACCGTTGGATCGCCACCGGCGATCGTCAACGCGGTGGTCGACGCACTGAAGCCATTCGGTGTCCGCCACGCAGACATGCCACTCACCCCGTCACGGGTCTGGGAGGCCATGCAAGGCAACACAACGCCGCCCATCTAAGTTGCGACTGTTACCGGTGCAAAAGGACGAAATGTGACCGCTGCAAGACGAATTCAGACTCGGGTTACCGAGCTCGTTGACCAGCGCGTCCCCTTCGTCCTGGCCACCGTCGTCCGGGCGGAGATGCCGACCTCGGCACAGCCCGGCGACGCGGCCGTCGTGCTCAATGATGGATCCATGGAAGGCTTCGTTGGCGGCCAATGCGCCGAGGGATCGGTCAAACTCGCCGCGGGACGCGTCTTGGAATCAGGGGACGCGCTATTGCTTCGGATTCTTCCGGAGGGCGATAACCCCTTCCCCGACACTCCCGGCGCGGAATCGGTGGTGAACCCGTGCCTCTCGGGGGGAGCGATCGAAGTGTTTCTCGAACCCAAGCTCCCCGCTCCCGAATTGTGTGTCGTCGGTTCCACACCAATCGCCGAGGCGATCGTGTCGCTCGGCACCCAACTCGGTTATCTCGTAACCCACGAAGCCAACGGTGTTCCCGACGTGCGGCACGCGTTGGCGGTGCTTATCTCGAGCCACGGGCGCCACGAGGAAGACACGATCACCGCAGCCCTGGAAGCTGAAGTTGGCTTCATTGGCCTGGTCGCAAGTTCGGTTCGCGGCAAGGCCGTCATCGATTCTCTCGACCTGGATCCGAGTGCCAAACAAGTAATTCACTCGCCCGTCGGCATCGACATCGGTGCTCGCACTGCGGAGGAGGTCGCGCTCTCGGTGCTCGCCGAGGTGACCAAATCGGTGCGAGTCGATGGGTTGGAAGCGCCAAAGGTCGCCGTCGCTGCGACCGCCACGCCGACCGAAGCGATCGACCCGATCTGCGGCATGACCGTCCGAATCACTGACGACACACCGCATCTGCACCATGCAGGCCAGGACTACTGGTACTGCAATCCGGGTTGTCGGGTCCGCCATCAAGAAGAACTTCAGATCGCGTAGGGACTCTGCATGACCATTGCAGGACTCGTTCTTGCGGCCGGTTCGTCTCGGCGGCTCGGTCAACCGAAACAACTGCTCGAATTTCGCGGCCGAACGCTGCTCGATGCGTCCCTCGACGTTGCTCGGGCGACCCCGTTCGACCGGCGGCTCGCCACCATCGGCGGCGCAGGGCCAGAGGTGCTTGAGCAGGTCGACTTCACCGGCTTCGAGCTAGTCGAGAGCGTGCACCACACCAAGGGCTGTTCGTCGTCGATCGTCTCTGCGCTCACGCATTTAGATGACGAGGTCGAGGGTTTCGTCTTGATGTTGGGTGATCAGCCCGGGGTTGATCCCGACGTGATCGAACTAGTGATCTCCGAAGGCCGCAGCGGGCGACCCATCGTGGTGTGCAAGTACACCGACGGCATCGGGCACCCGTTCTGGTTCGACCGGTCGACATTCGCAGCGCTTGGTGATCTGCATGGCGACAAGGCCGTGTGGAAGGTCATCGAATCGGGCGAGTTCCCGGTACACGAGGTTTCGGTAGCCGGCACGGTGCCACTCGACGTGGACACCTGGGACGACTACGAGCATCTCCTCGCCGTCGAGCGGGCGAAGCAGGGAGCGATCCAATGAGTCAATGGTCATCGACCGCCGACATTCAGGCTGCGCTCAACGAGCAGTCGTACCTCGTCGACGAGGGTCTCGCCACCGCATTGTTCCTCGCCCAATCGCTCGGCCAGCCCCTGCTGTTGGAAGGCGAGCCCGGGGTCGGCAAGACCGCCGCCGCCAAAGCGATGGCCGCGGCGCTCGGCACCGATCTGCTGCGGTTGCAGTGCTACGAAGGCATTGCAGCCAACGAGGCGCTGTATGAGTGGAACTACCCCAAGCAGCTGTTGTCGATTCGCCTGTCGGAATCCGACGGTGAGAAGCTGGCCGACAGCGACCTGTTCACCACCGACTTCCTCGTCGAGCGGCCGCTGCTCGCCGCCGTGCGCCACAGTGGCCCGACACCGGCCGTGGTGTTGATTGACGAGATCGACCGTGCCGACGACGAGTTCGAGGCACTGTTGTTCGAGTTCCTCGGCGAGCAATCGGTGACGATCCCCGAACTGGGGACGATCCACGCCGAAACCAAACCGATCGTGATCCTCACCTCGAACCGGAGCCGAGAACTACACGACGCGTTGAAGCGCCGGTGTCTGTATCACTGGATCGACTACCCCGAGACCGCCCGGGCCGCCGAGATCGTCCGTCGTAACGTCGCGGCAGCGGACGCGAACCTGGTGGAGGCAGCAACGGCGTTCGTTGGACGGGTGCGCGGCGAGGCGTTGGACAAGCCGCCGGGCCTGGCCGAAACGATCGACTGGGTGAGCGCGTTGACCGTGCTCGGCGTGTCGACGATCGACCAATCAGCCGAGCGGACGCTGGGATTGTTGGCCAAGACGCCCGATGACCTCAAGCAGGTGGGCGACGCCTTGGGGGCAACCTCATGATGTTGCTGGCGCACCACGAAGCGCTGATCGTCGTCGAGTACTCGTTGTTCGCCGGTGGCAGCGCGATCTGGTTTGCTCGACAGTGGTGGCGTAGCCGGCGCACCAAGTGAGCACAGCCCTCCTCGACGGAATCGATCGGGCAATCTTTGCCTCGGCGTTCGTCGACCGGTTGCGGCGCGCCGGTTTGCCGGTGTCGATCCATTCGGCGGAACGGCTCGCCAATGCGTTTGCGACCGTGCAGCCGACGGCCAAGACCGAGCTGTACTGGATGTGCCGGGTGTGTCTAGTGCAGGACTACCGGTCGCTCGATCTGTTCGACCGCGTCTTCGACGTCGTGTTCGAGGGCGGGGCGCTCGAGGTGGGCCGCAACGCCCGTAAGTCGAACAAGCATCAACCGCCCGCAATGGCCAACGAACAGCAGATCAAGCTCGCCGCGCGAAACCAGAAAGCCGACGGGACTGGCGGGGTGCCGTGGACCACCACACCATCAGCCGCGCCCGACGACGCATCACGGCCCGATGATGCCGACGACATCGTCATCCCCGAGCTGTTGCCTTCGGGCCTCGCCGAGGTAGCGGACACACCATTCGATCAGTTGAGCGACGTGGAGTTGGCCGAGATCGGTGCGTGGTTGGAGAAGGCGATCATCTCGTGGCCGACCCGCCCGGTTCGGCGGATGCGCCGCGCTGCCAACGGTGAAGTGCTCGATCGGCGAGCCACGCTGGCCCGAGCTCGACGAACGGGCGGCGACCCAACGTCGCTCGTGTGGAAGACCAGCACCCGTCGCCCCCGCAAGGTTGTGATGCTCGCCGACGTGTCAGGTTCGATGCAGACGTTCGCCCGCCCCTACATGCACGTGATGCGAGCGCTCGCCAAGCACGTCAACGCCGAGACCTATGCGTTCTCCACCCGGCTCACCCGCATCACTCCGGCGCTGCGGCAACAAAATGTGCAGGAGGCCATCGAAGCCGCGTCGGACCTGGTCGACGACCGGTTCTCCGGCACCAAGATCGCGTCGAGCCTCACTACGCTGCTCGCCAACCCCACCTGGTCAACGAGCGTCCGCGGTGCGGTGGTGCTCATCACCTCCGACGGTTGGGACACCGACCAACCAGAGGATCTGGCCAAAGCCATGGCCGGCCTCGAACGCATGGCCAACCGCATCGTCTGGGTCAACCCCCGAGCCGCCGCCAACGAATTCGAGCCCTTAGTAGGCGGCATGGCCGCAGCCCTCCCCCACTGCACCACCATGGTCTCCGGCCACAACCTCCGGGCACTGCGAGAGGTCGTGCTGGCACTCGGCTCTCAGTAACGCTAGATCGTGTCAGCTGGCCTTGTGCTGCTAGCAGGCTTTGCAATTTCAGCTTTTACTTCTCGCTGAGTCCTCAACGGTCACGGCGACTCCGGCAATAGACACGATTATCGCGAGCTCAACTGACTACTTCACCGGCGAGGCACGCCTACGTCGGGATCTCGACGACCTCGAGCTGGTCCCCGAGCTGGATCGTGCCACCGCTGATCGTTCGATACACGACGCCCGCTTTCTTGGAGAGCGCAAGTTTTGCATCTCGACCAAGGTTGTCTTCGAGCAGCTTGCATGGAGCGGCGTCGCGAACGACTTCAAGCTCGACCCAGCCATTGGCGTCGGATCCGATTCGAATTCGGCTGCCCGGGGTGCGATCGAGTAACCCCACATCGACGGTGATATTGCGTCGTGTCAGTACTGCGTCGAGGGATCTCCCGACCCGCTCTTCGGCAACAGCGATCTCCTCAAGTGACTGCACAGTAACCTGGCGATGTCGAGCATTCTCGTAGCGATCACCCGTAATGCCGTGGCCGTCGAGGATCTCAATGCGCTCAATACTGCGCATCGGTAAGCGGGATGCCAATGCGATTTGGAGTGAAACAACCTCGCTCACGGTGCCTAGCTTACGGACAATATGTCGATCGAGATACTTTTCGCGATTCTCGAGTATTCCGAGATGACAGCGATGAGAAAGTCATCTAAGTTCGGACTCACAGCAGTTGACGGGACGCGCTGGGTGAGAGCCTCTTGAGTCCCATTTTTGTGAGGAGCAACGGGGGTAGTTCATGCGAATCGTATTCGCAGCATGTAGTTCAGCAGCAGTAGCACTAGCTGGTCTCGTATCGATCTTGATTAGCGAGAGTGCAAACGCGGAGTATCGACTGACCGATATCGGTTCGTCGAGGAACTAATACATCAGTTAACAGGGGGCGTCCTTCGCGCGGTCCGGTTCACCCTGATCTACCCAAGTTGGCCGCTGGTCGACTAGACAAGCTACGTGCTATTCGCGCAACAAGACGGTGCAGAGTTTGCCGACTGGATCCCGGCGATCATTGTCGCAGCGATCACTTTCGCGGCGATCTTTTTGGTTCGTTGGATCCTGCAGCGACGTTCCGGCGGCGATGAAGCCGACATTGGGTTCCGTTCCCAGCTGGGCACAGCGGCCGTCATTCTGGTCGGCCTTCTCGTCGTTATCTTCGTGTTGCCGGAAGGCACCGACTCCGATCTAGCGTTCTCCGTCTTCGGCCTCATCGTCACGGGCGCGCTCGCGATCTCCTCCCAGTCCATCATCGCCAACGCCATGGCCGGATTGATGCTTCGCACGGTGAGCAGCTTTAAGCCCGGGGACTTCATCGAAGTCGCTGAACATGTGGGCCGAGTGACCGAACGTGGGCTATTCCACACGGAGATCCAATCCGCCGATCGCGATTTGGTGACCTTGCCGAACTCGCTCATGGTCAACCAACCCGTCCGGGTCGTCCGAGCATCGGGAACGATCGTTTCCGCAAACGCGTCGATCGGCTATGACGTCTCGCGCCACATGCTTGAAGAACTGTTTGTCTCTGCAGCCGAGAAGGCGGGCTTGATCGAGCCCTTCGTCCAGGTCGTAGATCTAGGCGACTACACGGTCAACTATCGAATCGCTGGGTTCTTGGAAGACCCGAGGTCGCTCCTCGCCAGCCGTTCGAGACTCCGCGGAGCGATTCTCGATACGTTGCACGGAGCCAACGTCGAAATAATGTCGCCCATGTTTATCGCTCGCCGGGAAGCCAGCAACGATCCAGCGATTCCTGAGCCTGAAGACGAGCGCCGAGCCTCCTCTCGACGCACTGCCGAGTCGCGGGTCTTCGACAAGGCTGATGCCGCCGCACAGATCGAGGAGACCAGGAGCAAGCTTGCCGATGCTGCGGAGAACCTAGATCTCCTACGCCTCGAGGTAACGAACGACGATCCCGAGATCGCCGAACGGGCGCAACGTGCGGTCGAACGAGCGGAGCGTCGAATCGAACTGCTCCAAAGCCGGGTCGCTTCCCTCACAGAAGCCCAACAAGAGGGTTAGCGCCCGCTGGTTAGCGGACGCTCGCTAGCCAGGGAACGGCTGTCCGGAGACTTCGAAGGGAGCGCAGGCACTGTCCGAAGCCGTCGCGAAACTCTCCACACCTTCCGGGCTAGCGGCGGCGACGAGACCTACCCGAACGGCGCCCGTCCAGTTGAACTCGGCCGGTAGTTGACCGAGATCGCTGACTGCGAAGGTCCCTACTATGCTGTCGCCATCGAAGGCGACCGCACCAGCGCGCGAATTGTTGCGCAAAGAAGGGCCGCTACCGGTAACCAATCCGGTCACGTCACCAAAGTCGATGTCAACAATGAGGTTCACCCGTCGAATCGGCTCATCGGGAGAAACGACTCCCGGAGCATCGCTCCAAAGCGTGACCGAGAACGAACCGACCTCGACCGGCGATGCACCCAGTTGTCCAAAGTCGGCCGGGATTTCGGCGGCGGTCTGCCAACGGACTACGACCTCAGTCGATGAGACGGTCAGCTCAACGCTGACCAGGTCGACGGCATCTGGCGCCGCGATCGAGGTCCCGGGCGGTTCGACCACGACGAGGACGTCACCCGCCGGGTCCTGACATAGCGAACTTCCGGCAAGCGTCCCCACCAAAGAGCCAGCGGGTGCGGCGGGCGACGCGGGGGTAGTGGTCTGCGGTTCAACTTGGCTCGTCGTCGGGGCCGTTGTGGTCTCGGGCGTGACTTGCTCGGGGTCAGCGGGCTCAACCGGAGGGGCTTGCACCTCCGAGGTGGCTGGGTCCTCGTTGGTATCGTCTTCGATGGTTTCTTGATCGTCAGCGTCGGTCGCCGGTGCGGCATTGTCCGTCGGTGGCTCTTCTGCCTCAGCAGCCGCTACCTCTGGACCGGTTGTTTCGAGATCCTCGCCGTCAACGACTGCCTCTACCTCGCCGTCTTCGGTTGGCTCATCAGCAGTATCGCCATCTTCGACTCCATCAGCTTGGTCGACCGCCGCCTCGGCGCCAGAGAGGACTTCGGTGTTAATCGTTCCAGCCTGTCGTTGGAACGCGAAAAACCCGATTACCCCAATACCGGCAACTATCGCCAGGACGACGAGAACTCCCGAAAGCCAACCAGCAGACCCTTTGGCGTCTTCTTCGAGGACTGGACCGACGAGCTGTTCGGACTTGCTTTCTACAAGGTCCACATCGGGGACCGACTCAAGCTCCGAACCAATAGCCGCTGACTCCACGGGCTGAGCGACGAAGGGATCAACATGGTCGTGAACGGGAGCCAGCTCCGTACCGCTAGCCGCTGGCGGAACTGCGCTCGGTTGGTGGTGATCTGCGTCTACAGGCTTGGGTTCCCAACCTGACCCAGTGGCAGCAACTGGTGGCGAGGTCGATCCTGACACAGCGTCAAGGTCCACGGTCGAGTCATCGGGGACCTGATCGGAGCCAGCCTTGCGCTCGTCCGCGAGCATCTCAATCTCGCGACGAATTACGTCGCCGAAGAGAGTCTCAAATTGCTCTGGTGTTAGCCCGTGGTTCGCCATAATCGATCAGTGCCCGGCGCTTACTCCCACTCTATGCCCTAATCCTTGAACGCGACTAGCAGTCGTTCGCCCGGACATAGCGAATCGAGGGAAACCGCGCCCTAAACGAGGACACCTCCGGCGCGATGCGTTCAGGGTGATCCCCGAGGCCGCCCACGATCAGCGCAGCGAGTTCCTCAACATCTGCGACACCCATGCCCCACCGGACCATCTCGTTCGTACCGATTCGAACTCCAGCGTCCAACCCTGTGGGCAAACCAATGGCGCACGTCAGCAGGTTTGCTCGTCGCAAGTGCCACACCGTTGCGTCCCCGCCGCGTTCACCCGCTACCAACGCAAATGCGTGGGAGCGAGTATGCGCGGTACCCGCTCTATGGACGTCAGCACCGGCGTCCTCCAACGCCGCGGCCAACTCCACCGCAACCTCGACCATCGCTGTTGCGTAATCGCGCCCGTGCTCAACCCAGTCGAGCAACGTCACCGCAAGCGCAGCACTCTTCGCCACATCAAAGTTCGCCGTCATCCCTGGAAATGCGATCTCGTCGACTCGCTGGGCTATCTCGGGGTCGTTGGTCACCAACAAACCGGACGGCGGGCCGGCCAGGCTCTTGTACGTGCTCATCGTCATCACGTGCGCACCGGCGTGTAGCGGATTCGGCCACGCCTTTCCGGCCATAACTCCGGACAGGTGCGCGGCGTCGAACAACACCTTCGCTCCCACCGAGTCGGCTACCTCGCGAATGCCAGCGACGTCATGATGTTCAAGGTTGAGGCTGCACCCAATGGAGATCACCTTTGGCCGAACCTGTTCGGCAAGTGTTCCAAGCGCGCCCACATCAACGGTGTAGCGATCTGTATCGATCGGTGCTTCGTGAATGTCGAGCCCGTACAGGCCAGCGCACCCCGGCTGTTGGTGGGTGACATGGCCCGCAATCGTTGCGGGAGGGACAATGATCGCGTCGCCCGGCTCGGCGAGCGCCATGAACGCATACAGATTCGCCATGGCACCCGACGGCACGCGGATCTCCGCGAATTCCGCCTCGAAGACCTGGGCGGCAAGTTCAGCGGTGATGATCTCGATCTGTTCGATCGCTTCGAGACCCATCTCGTACTTCGCGCCGGGATAACCAAGCGATGGCCGTGCCCCTAGCCCTGAGCTCAGCATTGCTTCAGCTCGCGGGTTCATCGTGTTGGTGGCCGGGTTGAGATTCACACACTGTTGATCGTGAATTACCGAGTTCTCGGCCACGAGCTCATCGATCCAGTCCTCGACCTCAGCGCTACTCAAGGCCGCAGCCCGCTTCGCTGTTCTGGCCACGTAGGCCTCACTCGCTTCGGGAACCCACGGGCGAGAGGCCAAAGCCGGGCTTGGGGCTGGGTTGGTCGAATCGTTCAGTGTCATACCGCAAGCTTGCCACTCTCACCCGCACACACAAGAACCGCCGAGCGCGTGAATCGTGTGCTTCTACGAGCTTGGGGAATCTGTGGTCCGTCAGCGGACTATCGGCATGCTCACCGACCACAGATTTTCTTGGAGGCGGTAGCCTCGCGGCTATGTTTGAAGAAGCCCTACCCGACAAAACAATGCTTGGCCGACAGGTCGATGCGAGCGAATACGGGCGGCTCGACACGTTCCCGGTGGATCGACCGATCCAGGTCGTCTTCACAACCGAGGAACTTCAGGCGCTGTGCCCGGCTGTCGAGGGCATCCAACCCGACATTTACAAGGCGACGATCAGCTACACGGCCGTGACCCAGGCAATCGAGTCAAAGTCACTGAAGCTGTGGCTCACGACCTACCGGGACAAGCGAATCTTCGCCGAACACCTCGCTTGCGAAATGGCCGATCACATCGCCGCGCTTGGCGATGCCGTCACCGACATCGAGGTCACCCTGAGCCAAAACGTTCGCGGCGGCATCGCTACCGACGTCACTGCCACTCCTCGGGCCTAGAGGCCCTCGTCGTTAACCGAGTTTCTCGCTGCGCTCCAAACATCGGCCGCTCCTCGCTGGGCCGTACCTAAACGGTTAGGGACTGGGTGGTTTCCCAGTCCCTAACTGTTTAGGCTTCGGGGCTGAGATAGGTCGGTGCCGTTGGCTTAAGTGGACGGGCGTACCAGAGCGGGCGGCGTAGACCGCCGGGACCGGGGGCCGGACGGGTCTTCTCGAGCCATTCGAGGTAGGCCTCGCGGGACTTGTTCGTGTCGACCACGACATCGCCATATTGATCACCCGGCTCGGCCGGGGTGACGTGCACCCGCTGGTGCCAGCACTGCATGCCAGAGATCGGGTCGGGTTGCACCGAGAACGTGAGGTTCTGATGCACGCCGGTGTCGGTCCACCAGATGCGGTTCGTGTCCTCGTCGTCGGAATCCCACGTGCGAATGCCGTCGGTGCGCTTGAGCTGCCAAACACCGCGCTCGTCAGGCTTGCGGTCGGGGAACTTAATGTCGGCCTTGCCAGCTCCCCAACTTCGGGCTTCGCCCTCCTCAAGACGCCAGCGACCCATGTGGTGAGACGCAGCGACAATGCCGGGGCGGATACCTTCGGTCTGCCAAGCGCTGATCACAAAGTGGCCGATGCGAGTGGTGACCCGGACGAGTCCGTTCTCTTTGATGTTGAGTTTCTCGGCGTCTTCGGGGTGCAGCCACAGCGGATGACGATGGCTGATCTCAGCCAACCACTTCGAGTTCGCCGAACGAGTGTGAATGAGCGTCGGGATTCGGAACGTCGGCAACAGGATTCGCTCGTTGCCCGCCATGTCCAACTCTTCCCAGTGCACATGGCTCGGGATCCAGGTGGGCGTTGCGTACTCGGGCCAACCCCAGTCTTTGAGCGTGGTCGAGTACATCTCGAGCTTCTTCGACGGGGTAACGAAGCCTTCCTTGAGCTCGCCATCGATCTCGATCGCCGGCGAACCGTCACCGAGCCCTTGGAGCTTGATATCGGCAAGACCCTCGGGAGTGCCGTCCCACATGCCGGCGGTACCGGGCTTGCGGTAAACACCGCCTTCGTCCTTTTCGCAACCTTCGACGGCCGAGGGGTCGATGTCTCGCTCGTAGGGAACGTGGGTGTCGCCAGGAATGGAGTACGCACCACGGTTGCGCATGTACTCGAGCGGGCTCTCCCCCGCCGCCGCTGCCTCTTCGGCGAGACCAGGCACGTTCTCGGTGAACATGATCTCGTAGTACTCGTCGACGCCGATCGGCTTGCCCGGATTCTTC
>CAZLWE010000076.1:9419-14015 GCA_964562985.1 uncultured Acidimicrobiales bacterium | reverse complement strand
GGCGGCGGCAAACGGAAGAAGCGCTATTACCAATTCACGGCTATCGACGATTGCATCCGGATCCGGGCGCTGCGGACATGCTGGTACATCCTCGGTACATGCTCGTCCGTTCTGTAAAACTGCCTCAGAACGACAAAGGCCCGGAAACGTTAAGTTTCCGGGCCTTTCGATTGGTGGCGGGGGCAGGATTTGAACCTGCGACCTTCGGGTTATGAGCCCGACGAGGTGTCGGAGTCCCTATCAAAGCACTCGTCCTAGGCACCATCGCGTCGGCAAAGAGCTTCTGCTCCCAACCCTTGAGTAGGATCCGTGCGGTGAACTTGGAGAGCTTGCTGACACGTTTTCGGTCCTTGGATGGCTCCGGGCCGTTCGACTACGAGTGGTGTTTCCACCATGACGGTGGTGCCCGTGCGACGCACATCGTGGTTGGGTCGATCGTGCACGGCAACGAGGTCGGGAGCCTTCCCGCAATCGTTGAGGCGGCGGAACGTTTGGCCGCTGGCGATATCGACTACGGCGGCCGAATAACGTTCTTCTTGGGCAACCCTGAAGCCAGCCGGGAGAACGTTCGCTTCCTCGAGTCAGATCTCAACCGGGTCTTCACCGACACCCCACCCGACGATCACGAGGGCGCTCGGTCGCTCGAACTGAAGCCGATTCTGCGAACGGCTGACATGTTCCTCGACCTTCACCAAACCATCGAGCCCACGGAGTCCGCGTTCTATACCTTTCCGTTCAACCGAGATGATTGGCACTGGGCACGAATGATCGGCAACGCTCCGATCTGGTCGACGCGAGCTCCCGACGCGAGCTTCTCGGCGAATACCTGCTGTGTGGATGAGTTTGTCCGGGGACTCGACAAACCGGGTTTAACCCTCGAACTCGGACAAAAGGGGTTTAGCGAAGAGTCGACCGATCGGACGATGTCGGTTCTGCGACGGCTGCTTTCGGCAACTTCGGACTGGGACGGGGACATGGCCTCGATCGAAGCGCTGGCGCAGGAACAACCCGACTTCTCGTTCGTCGAGACGGCCTACGCACATCCATTCTCCGACCGCGCCCTACGCCTGCGAGACGGCCTCAGCAATCTGGTACCTGTGCAATCCGGCGAGACGCTGTCGGCACCGGGCTCCCCCACTATCGAAGCGCCCGTCGACGGCCTACTGATGTTTCCGAAGTACCCCGACTACGACGCCGAGGGGCACGCGATCGGCAAGCTCCCGAACGAGCTCTTCCGGATCGTCACGGCGATGGACGAACACCCCATCGAGCGCTGGAACCTGTAGCGACAGCAACTGCAGGCTAGGGCGCAAGCATTTCGAGGGCGTCGGAGTCGCTGGTGCCTGAACCCATCACAATCGCGATCGCTGCCGTATCGATCCCGGCATCCATGTATTCGTTGATCCGCGCTTTGCACTGCTCCCCCGTGCCGTGGATCACGAGCGAGTCGACCACCTCGTCGGGCAGGGCCGCCATCGCACCTTTTCGATCGCCGCTGGACCACAGGTCCCAGTGTTGTTGCATCGCAGCGCCGCGACCCATCCACTCGTGAAACGCTCGGTACACGGGCACGTTGATATAGATCCCCATCAAGAACCGAGCGATCGCTCGAGCCTTTTCGGCGTCGTCGGTCGGCACAACGAACAGACGGGCGGCGATCTCCGCTTCGGGATTCTCGTCTTTCACGATCGGCACGATCGTTTCGAGGTCTTCTGGAGCCAACCAGTTCAAGATCGCGCCGTCGCTCTCCCGGCCAGCCATCGCGAGCATTCCCGCTCGAAGTGCCGCCACGAAGATCTTCGGCTGTTCCTGCACCTGGGCCATGAGCCGAAAGCCATCGACCTCGAAGGTGTCGTATTTCTGGGTGACCTTTTCTCCCGTCAGTGCAACCCGCAGAAACCGGACCATGTCACGGGTCCGCTTGTAGGGCTCAGAGAACTCGATGTCGTTCCAATTCTCGACGATCACGTTCGATGATGTTCCGAGGCCGAGCACAAAGCGCCCCGGCGCCGCTTCGCACATACCGGCGACGGTCGAGGCCATCAGCGCTGGCCCGCGGGTGAAGCTCGGCAGAATCGCTGTACCGAGCCGCATGCTCGGCGCCCACTGTGATCCGAGCAGGAGCGGCGACATCCCATCGACCCCCATTGCTTCGGCCGACCACAGGTCGGTGTAGCCAAGCGATTCGGCTTGCTCCACGAGCGCCTTCTGCTCGTGAAGGGGTCCGTCGTTAAAGGGGACGGTAATCCCCCAACGACGAGGATGTATTCGATCGTCCACTATGTCCCCCGGGGTTCGTCGCGTTCGCTAGCAATAGCGCACGCCAGCGTAACCCACGGGGGACCACTCAGACGTCGAGTAGATCTTCCTCGAGAATATGCCCTGGGCCATCGCAGGTTTCGCAGGTCTTGGAGAGCGACTCGACGAGCCCCTCGCCGATGCGCTTGCGCGTCATCTCCACGAGTCCGAGGTCAGAGATCTCGAACACCTGAGTTCGGGTCTTGTCTTGGGCCAGTGCCTCTCGGAAGACTCGGACGACCTCGTCACGGTTCTTCTTGATCTCCATGTCGACGTAGTCGATCACGATGATGCCGCCGATGTCGCGAAGGCGAAGTTGACGTGCGATCTCGCGGGCGGCCTCAAGGTTGTTCCGGTATACGGTCTCTTCAAGGCTGGACTTACCGACGTTCTTGCCGGTGTTCACATCAATGACGGTGAGCGCCTCGGTCTGTTCGATGATCAGCGAACCACCGCTCGGCAACCAGACCTTTTGGTCGACGGCCTTGCGGAGCTGCTCGGTGACGTGGTGACGCTCGAATAGCGACATGTTCTCTTGGTCACGGTCGTAGTACTCGACACGATCTGCGAGGGCAGGGGTAATCGAGGAGACGTAACCCTTGACGTCGTCGTAGAGGGCCTTGTCGTCGATGATGATGCCCCGATAGTCCTTGTTGAACTCTTCGCGGATAACTCGTACGGCCATCTCCGGCTCGCGGTACAGCAGGGTCGGAGTGTTGTTTTGCTTCGCGAGGGAGTCGATGGCTTCCCATTGGTCGGCGAGCCGCTTGACGTCGGCAACGATCTCTTCTTCGGTGATGTTTTCCGCCGCTGTTCGGACGATGATCCCGGCACCTTCGGGCTTGACCCGGTCGAGGATCTTACGGAGGCGCTTGCGCTCGCGCTCCGGTAGGCGTTTCGAGATGCCGTATGTCGTGCTGTTTGGAACCAATACGACGAACCGACCTGGCAATGACACTTCTTGGGTTAGTCGAGCGCCCTTATGTGCAATCGGGTTCTTCGTGACCTGGCACAAAATGTTCTCTTTGGGCCGCAGGAGCTGTTCGATCTTGGTACCACGGTTGTCGCTACCTGGCGCACTCACGTCGCCGCGGTAGAGAACGGCGTTCTTCGGGGTGGTGATGTCGATGAACGCGGCTTCCATGCCGGGGAGCACGTTCTGCACCTTGCCCAAGTAAATGTTGCCGTGGATCTGCGAGACGTCATCGGAGGGCCGCGAAACGTAGTGCTCGATCAGCGTTCGGCCTTCGAGCACCGCGATTTGGGTGACCTGATCGCGTACGGACACGCACATCATGTAGCGACCGGCCGGCTTACCCTTGCGCTCCCGACCCTTGCGCATGGCGAGGGTTTCTTCGTCGAGTTCTACGGCTTCACCGGTGAGTGCGGTGACCGGCTCGTTGCTCTTGTTCTTCGAACCGCCTCGCCCGCGTCCTCCGCGGCGGCGTCGACGGCGTTGGCCGCCGCCACCCTGTTCGCCCGAGTCGGACTGATCGCCGCCCTTGCGAGACGACTTGTTCTGTTGGTTGTTGTTCGGCGAGTCGCCTTGGCCGCCACCACCGCCACCTCGACGGCGTCGACGGCTCCGGTTGCCTTGCTTCTGCTTTCCGCCGCCGGAGTTATCGTTGGAGCCCGCGCCTTCAGTCGGCGCCGGACGCTTGTCTCCGATTTTTGGTTTGCGAGCAGTGGTAGCCGCATTTTGCGGCTGGTTTGCAGACTCCTTCGCCTGCGGGGTTGAAACGGAACGTTCAGGTGCGGATTGGCCGCCCCCATTGAGTTCGTCGGACATGAATTTCCCTTCTCATCACGCACTCCCGTAGGGGTGCGGTGCTGTGAGCCACTCGCCCAGGTGTCGTTGACACCTGCGTGGTCGCAGCAATCTGTGCCGCTCCGCTCCCGATGATTCTGGGGCGTGCGGGACGACCGACTTCGTGAGCGCTCATAATTGCGCTTCTCTCGAGGAGGTCGTCGTGCGGCATCTGAAACCTTTTAGAAAGAACCCGGTGCACATGCACCTGTGGTTCCCCAAGAACTGTATCGGCTGAACTCCACGGACTTGCAGCTTTCACCATCGAGAGTTACGGAGGGCCCCAATCCGCAAAGCACACCGAGCCGAAGGCGAATGTGCGATTGCGGCGAATAATCCGCGGTGAACGCGTGCCGCCAAAATTACGACGGAGTCGTTGGCGGCTAAGCCTTCACCGCAAAGCACACCGAGCCGAAGGCGAATGTGCGATTGCGGTGAATAATCCGCGGTGAACGCGTGCCGCCAAAATTACGACGGAGTCGTTGGCGGCT
>CAZLWE010000076.1:0-9319 GCA_964562985.1 uncultured Acidimicrobiales bacterium | reverse complement strand
GCGGTGAACGCGTGCCGCCAAAATTACGACGGAGTCGTTGGCGGCTAAGCCTTCAATCCGCAAAGCACACCGAGCCGAAGGCGAATGTGCGATTGCGGCGAATAATCCGCGGTGAACGCGTGCCGCCAAAATTACGACGGAGTCGTTGGCGGCTAAGCCTTCACCGCAAACGGTGGGCGTGGACGTTTTCTACTAATCCGATGGCCATCAGCGTGGTCAGCATCGACGAACCGCCAAAGCTGATCAATGGCAGTGGGATACCGGTTACCGGCATCATGCCCATGTTCATCCCAACCGTCTGGAACACCTGGAACAGGATCATCGAGAACACGCCGACGCAGATCAGCCGGCCGTAGGTGTCTTCGGCCAGGTGTGCGACACGCCAGATGCGCATGAGCAGCAGACCCAACAAGATCAGGAGTGCAGCTCCGCCAACAAAGCCGAATTCTTCGCCGACCACGCTGAAGATGAAGTCGGTTTCCTTCTCGGGCACGAGCGAGTTGTTGTTCTGTGTTCCTTGGAACAGGCCGGTCCCGGTGAGTCCGCCGTTTCCGATTGCGACCTCGGATTGGAAGACGGTTTGACGGGCCGTGCTCTCCGGATTGACGAAGGCCACGAATCGGTTGATCTGCGTTTCGCGCAGGAACTCCTGTCGGATCATCACCACGATCCCAAGCCCAACAGCGGCCAGAACCGCCAACACCTGACGGATGGTTGCGCCACCGACTACCACGATGCCCGCAACGATCGCCGCGTAGACCATGACGGTGCCGAAGTCGGGTTGTAGCAGAACGAGTCCAGCGAACACCCCGGCGATAGCCAAGCCGGCGATCACGTTGGTAAACGCCAGACTTTCACGGTCCTCAACGTGGCTGAACCAGGCCGCCAACGCAACGATCAGGCTGAGCTTGGCAAATTCTGAAGGCTGCAACGTCACGAACCCGAACGAGTACCACGATGTCGCACCGTTGAAACTGGAGCCAAAGAAGAAGAGTCCGATCAACAACAAGACCGTGATGCCGTAGATGGCCGGTACCGCTGCTTTGACCTTGCGGTAGTCGACCGATGCCACCACCACTGCGAGGAAGCCGCCGACGGCAACGAACAGCACCTGACGTCGGAGAAACGACGTATCGGGGACATCTTCTGGGGTGATGATCGCCCCGCGCGTGGCTGAGTAGACAACCACGAGCCCGAAGGCGAGCAGTAGCGCCGAAAGCAACACGATCGAGAAGTCGAAACGAAGGAACAACGACCCTTGGCTATCTCGGTCGTTGAATCCGGCCCGGCTAGCGCGTAATGCGGTCATTACTGAGCTCCTCCTGCTGCTTCGAGCACTTCTTCATCTTCGCCGATGGTGAGGATGTCCTCGGGAGTCCCACCGATGTTGTAGAACTCGTCCACTTCGCTCTGGGCTTGTGCCCGGGGAACGGTCTCGTTGGCGATCTGATCGAACACTCGGGCCACCATCGGGGCTGCGATCTTCGAGCCGAATCCGGCTTCTTCGAGGACTACAGCGACGACGTACTCGGGGGTGTTGATCGATGTCCCCCATGTGGTCGATCCGCTCGGACCGAACCCGACGAACATGGAGTTATCGGCCCGGCCCGTCACCTGGGCAGTACCGGTCTTACCAGCAACCGGGTAGTTGATCAGATCGATGATTGCGCCGTCGAGGCCCTCTTCGAACGGGTTGTTGAAGGCGTCCCAGCCGGTACCGCCGGGGTTGGAGATCCCCGGGTCGGCGAGCAGGGTCACGCCGAGGAGGCCGTCGAGAATCTCGCCTTCGACCGTCTCTGGGATCTCGGCCTCGCGCAACACTCGAGGACCGAACTCGACCGCTTCGTCGACTTCGCCGTTCGGGATGGTCTGCTGCACGATGTTCGGCGACCACACCGTTCCCCCGTTTGCGAGGGCCGCATAGGAGTTTGCCAGCTGGAGCGGCGTTACCGAAACAACGCCCTGACCGATAGCGACGTCGGTGTTGTCACCAGCTGTCCAATCGCCACGAGCGAATAGCTCCGGGCTCTCCTCAAATCGCTCGCGGAAGTCATCCGCGGTCAGCAGGCTCCCGGCTCGTTCGTCGGGGAGCTGCACGCCGAGAGGAGCGCCGTACCCGAAGTCCCGTGCGGTGTCTTGGATGCCGTTCGGGTCGATCTCGTTGTCGGGGGCCACCCAGAACGCCTCGCCGATTCGGTAGTAGTAGGTATCTGACGAGAACGCGAGCGAGTGGAGCAGATCCACCCCTTCGATCGGTTGGCCACCAGCGTTGATTTTGCGACAACCACTCGCCCGAGCGCCCGCCACATCGCCAGTGAAGTCGATATTGCACGAGCGAAGGTCCCAGAATCCGGGGTCCGAGATCGGCACGTTGAAGTCGTCGACGAACTCCCACCCAAATACGTCGTGAATCTCGGCGGCGATAGCCGTGAAGGGTTTGAAGGTTGACGCCGCCGGATACGCACCAGAAATCGCACGGTTCAGCAGCGGGTTAAAGGCCTGCGGGTCGTTGAGATCGTCGAACTGGGACTGGCTGATGCCGTTGATGAAATCGCCAGGGTTGAACGTGGGGTGCGACGCCATGGCGAGGATCGAACCGTCGGTTGGATCCATGATGACCGCTGCTCCGCCGGGCGCACGGAAGGGCTCTTCGTCGGGTAGCACTTCGATGCCGCGAGCACGATCGAGGGCTCGAGCGAGCTCGCGTTCCAACAACACCTGGAGGTCGATGTCGATCGTGAGTTGCACATCGGCCCCTTGGACCGGATCTCGGCGAGCGTCCTCATCTTCGGAAACAAGGTTGCCGACGTTGTCGACCGTGATCTCTCGGGTGCCGGGCACGCCGCGAAGGTCGTCTTCGAAGAACGCCTCGATGCCTTGCTTGCCGATCTCATCGTTGTTGCGGTACTGCTTGCCGTTGGGATCTTCGATAAAGGCTTCGGGGTCCTCACTCTCGGGGTCGGGCAGCCGGTAGAGATCTGCCTTGTCGTCGAGCTCGCCCTGGGTGATCGACCCGACGTAGCCAAGAACGTGGGCGGCACTCGTGCCGAATGGGTAGCTGCGTACGACATCTTGTTCGACGCTCACTCCGGGAAACCGGTCAGGTCGTTCGCCGATAAAGATGAGCAGTTCCTCGTCCACGTCTCGTGCGATCGGGATGTTGTCGAAGTCGGTGAACGAACGATCACTGAACGCGCTGACCAGATCAGCGACCTTGGTGAGCTGGCCTGACTGGCTCAGCTCACGGGCGAGGTCGGCAAACATTCCCTCTCGAAAATCGTCTCGCTGCTCTCGAGTGTCGAGGCCAACCGATTCGAGAACTCGTACGTGTTCGTCTCGATTGATCGTCACGACGGTGGAGAGGCGGTTCTCGACGAGTACTCGACCGTTGCGATCGAGGATCTGCCCTCGTGGGGCTTGGGTGCGGATCGAACGACTGATGTTCGACTCGGCTCGCACCTCAAACCGCTCGGATTCCAGGGCCTGCAGGAACCACAGCCGCCCGAAGAGCGCGAGGAAGAGCGACACGGCGACAACGCCGAGAATACGCATCCGGAGGCGACTGCTGTCCTCCACTACAACTCCAGGATTCCCACTAGCACGGCCACCTAGTTCACCACGCCCTGAGTCGCTTCGCCACGCGCCCCTGCTCGACGGTCCGAGAGCGCCCATCCCACCAAGGTCCGCACGGGAATTGCCAACACCACGGAGTACACGGACACGAGGAATCCAACCCGGAGCAGACGCCCGTTCACGAACTGCTCAGATCCCAAAACGCCGAGGCCCAAGCCATAGGCGGACGTCGCCAAGAAGGCGCTTACACCGATGAGAATCGGCAACACGCGAGGGTCGTCGGAATCGACCGTCCGCGCGAACCCACCGATGCCGTGGGCCACGAATCCATAGATTCCTGCGGCCAGACCCAGAGGCCCCGCCGTCACCAAGTCGAGTAGCAGGCCGGCGACGAAGCCGTGCCGAGCGCCGAAGTCTGAGCCTGCGATTAATCCGCCGACGAGCGCCGCGACCAGGAGCAGGTCTGGAGAGACACCAAAGGGTCGAAGATGGGCAAAGACCGAGACCTGAAAGGCCCAGAGGACGAAGAGCACGGCCCCTGCTCTAACCTGGCGCATCGAGCACCCCTTGGGGTTCGTCGTCGGCTTCGGCCCCCGGCTCAACCAACACCACGCTCACGAAACGAAGATCAACCGGGTTCGCCGCTATCTCGACCGTTACCGCCTGGTTGGATGCGTCCTCGGTAACCACCGTGCCGCTGACCTGACCAATGATGAGGTTCGGCGGGAAAAGGCTTCGTTCACTACTCGTCGTCGTGACGACATCGCCAACCTCAACTTGGGCGCGAATACCGATTCCTTGCCCGATAAGGATCTCGTCTGCGCCGCCCTCGCCACGAGCAAGGCCGACCTCGCCGGCGACCTCGACTCCGATAACGAATTCGGTGCTGGAGATCAATCGAACGGTCGATGAGTTTCGATCGACCTGTTCGGTTCGTCCGACGACGCCAGCTGAGGTCACCACCGCCATGTCGCGCATCACGCCATCGGCCGATCCGACATCGATATCGATCACGCCCGACGTGAAGTTCCCAACCTCTCCTGTCCTCACCCGCGCGAGAAGTAACGGCAGGTCTTGAGGAACCTCGAGGCCGTTGATCGCGAGAAGGGCTTCATAGTCGGCCCGGTCTATGCCCGATTGAGCCAATTCACCCCGAAGACGATCGACTTCACCGCGAAGCTCAGTGTTTTCGGCCTCGAGGTCATCGAGGCGCGTCGCACCGTCCCAGAGTCCGGTAATTGGTGATGCGATTCGTTCCCCGCCCGCCCGAAACGGAGCGACGACTTCGCGAAACCCCGTCTGAATGGTGCCGAGGGGGCCGAAGCTCTGAAAGTCGAGCGTGATCAGCGTGAGCGACACCAGCAGGATCAACCCGAGGGTGACACGACGACGTCCATGTTGCTGGACAGCTGCCATAGTATGGCGGGCTAGATGGTGCTCGAGCTAAAGAGCACGCCTCGGAGGTTGTCGAACTCCTCGAGGCTCTGCCCTGAGCCGAGTGCCACTGCATCGAGTGGACGGTCGGCGACAAATACCGGCATGCCCGTCTCGTCACGCAGCCGCTGCTCGAGGCCATGCAGGAGGGCGCCGCCACCCGCCAAGCACACACCGCGTTCCATGATGTCGGCAGCGAGTTCTGGGGGCGTCTGGTCGAGGGTCATCTTCACCGCATCGCAGATCGCTGCAACTGGCTCCGCGAGCGCATCGCGAATGTCGATCGAGGTGATATCGATGGTTCGCGGGAGGCCTGTCACGAGGTCTCGGCCGCGAATTTCTGCCTTGAGTTCGCGCTCGAGAGGCCACGCCGACCCGAGAGCCTTCTTGATCTCCTCTGCGGTGCGGTCACCGACCGCAATGCTGTATTCCTTCTTGGTGAACTGGACGATGGCGTCGTCGAGTTCATCGCCGCCGACACGGACGCTCTGGCTAGCCACCACGCCGCCGAGCGAAATAACGGCCACCTCGGTTGTGCCACCGCCGATATCGACGATCATGGATCCCGTCGGATCCTGCACGGGCAGTTGGGCGCCGATGGCAGCTGCCATCGGCTCTTCGATGATGTAGGCGGGCTTACGGGCGCCAGCAAACTCGGCAGCTTCTTGGACTGCGCGTTGCTCGACACCGGTGATTCCCGATGGAACACAGATCACCATGCGAGGGCGAGCCCACTTGCGAGGGTGTACCCGCTCGATGAAGTAGCGCAGCATCTTTTCGCAAATGTCGAAGTCGGCGATGACGCCGTCTTTGAGCGGTCGAACAGCTTGGATGTGCGCTGGCGTACGGCCGATCATCCGCTTGGCTTCGGCACCCACCGCGAGCGGTTCGCCGGTATGGACGTTCACGGCAACAACGGATGGCTCGTTCAAAACGATGCCTTCACCACGGACATACACCAATGTGTTGGCGGTTCCGAGGTCGACTGCCATATCCCGGCCCGAGATTGAGCCGAAGTTGGCAAAGGCACCCAGTCGTCGCTCTGCCATCAATGCTCCAAAGTAGTGACGTTGCCCGGACGGCCCCGTAGCTCCAACCCCGACTTTACGCAGCTCTGTAACGCAGTTGCAAAACGGCCATCACGTTGTGTGTCACACCGACTACTCAGAGAGTTTTTACTGGACTCCTATCTGAATTCGGAGGCGATCTCATCAATCCGTGGTTGGATTGTCCAATGCTGACCGATTCGTCTCGCTCGCGCGCGCTGCAAACGACCGCAATCGCACTGCTACTAGCGATGATCGCGGTCGCCTGCGGGAGCGACCTCGACACTACGACGCTACGTGAAGAGCCTGCGAGTGAGGAAGGTGGCACGCCCACTCGGATCTTCGGCGACCCAATCCCCGAGACACCCGATGGGTTCAACGGGCTGACCGATACCTCCCAAGCAATCGTCGAGCTCGAAGACGTGGTGTTCGATACCTTCGACGGCGGGTCGATCAGCCTCGAGGAGGCAAACGACGGTGACGTCGTGCGATTGCTCGACGCAATCCCACCAATCGACAACCCCGCCTACATCAATCCCGACGACGACCCATGGCTTGACCCTCAGGACATCGTCCTCGGCTACGTCGCCGAGGACGGACAGGCATATGCCTATCCACACAAAATTCTGAACTTCCACGAGATCGTCAACGACAACCTCGCCGACGTTCCCGTGCTCATCTCGTATTGCCCGCTATGCAATAGCGGTGTGGTCTTTGACCGCCGCATTAACGATCTTCGCCAAGACGCCGAGCTCACCTTCTCCAACACCAGCGCCCTATTCGACAACGACATGGTGATGGTCGACCGACAAACGTCGAGTTATTGGTGGCAGGTTCCCGGCCGTTCGATCGTGGGGGCACTCTCGGGCGCTGAACTGAGCGTACTGCCGTCCACGACCACAACGTGGGAACGCTGGCGGTTCGACAACCCAAACACCGTCATCATCACCCGCGATCTCGGATTTCGCCGTGACTACACCCGAGACCCCTTCATCGGCTACCAGGATCGGCTGAACTCGGGCGGAAGCACGCCGTTTCCCGTAGACGAAGCAGCCCTCGCCGACGACCGTCTCCCTCCTGCCTCCCAAGTCATCGCCATCGAAGCGAACGGGGAGGCCACAGCAGTGCCGATCGACTTGTTGAGCAGCGAATTCGAAGTCGAGGTTGGCGGGGAACAGTTCCTCGTCGTTCCTGACTTCGCTGGCGGTGCAGAAGCATTCACTGTTGACGGCGACGGCAACCGCTCCCCCGCCCCAAGCCGATCAACCTTCTGGTTCGCCTACATAGCAGCCTTCCCCAACGCCACAGTCGCCGCGCCCTAGCGCAAACCCCAACCGCAGCGGCATCGAGTTCCGTTCGGGCGACCGGACTACAAGGCTGGGAACCAGATGCCGATCTCGCGCGCCGCAGACTCGTTGGAGTCGCTGCCGTGCACGAGGTTCTCGGTCATCTCGGTGCCGAAGTCGCCACGGATGGTCCCCGATGGTGATTCGGCCGGGTTGGTCGCGCCCATCATCGAGCGGACGATTGCGTAGGTGTCTTCTGGGCCTTCGAGCACCATTGCGACAACCGGGCCTCGGCTCATGAACGCCTTGAGGTCTGGGTAGAAGCCCTTCTCAACATGCTCTTCGTAGTGCTTGTCGAGGGTGTCACTGTCAGCCACACGCATGTCAGCAGCCACGATCTTGAGGCCCTTGTCCTCGAAACGGCTGATGATTCGGCCGACGAGGCCTCGCTCGACGGAGTCTGGCTTACAGATAACGAAAGTGCGGTTCATAGCTGTGAGTCTACGACTCCCTCTACTGTCTGACGTATGACCCTTGATGGCGAATATGAACCGAGTACGTGGCAATGGGTGGCCGACCAGGTCGCCGAATACGAAGCGAGCGGTGGTGAGCGAGCGAACACGCTTCTCGATACCGGGATACCGGTCATCGTGTTGAGCTGTGTTGGCCGTCAAAGCGGCAAGGTCCGAAAGGTGCCGCTCATGCGCGTCGAGCACGAGGGCGAGTACGCCCTGGTCGCGAGCAAGGGCGGCGACCCGAAGCATCCCGGGTGGTACTTCAACCTCCTCGCCAACCCGACCATCCAGATGCAAGACGGCCCGAAGCCCTACGAGACGACGGTGCGCCAAATTGACGGCGACGAGTACGACCTGTGGTGGGATCGGTCGGTTGCCGTCTACCCGCCGTACGAGGAATACAAGGCGAAGACCGACCGCAGGATCCCCATCTTCATCTCCGCGAAGGAGCAATGAGCGTTGTGCCAGAATGAGGCATGGATACTGACGTATCGGAAGCGAGCGAAGTCATACATGCCGCCACTGAGCAGGCCCGTGAAGCGCTCGTCGACGCAGGTGACTGGTTGACTGCCGTTCAGCGGCGTGCCGCCTGGTTTGAAGTACGTGACGCTCGCACGAACGCACTCGACCAGGCCCGGCGCAATGCCCTCTCGCCCAATGCCGTCGAGGCAGCGCATCAGGCGACGGCAGAGCTGTCAGCCGAAGCGATTGAGGTGCTGCATCGGGTGGCCAGCGACCCAGGTCGGCTTACTCGGGCGTGGGCCGACGAGATGATGGCAGCCTTGGGCGACACCGTCTACACCGAACTCGTCGGGATCGCCGCGACAGCGATGACCGTCGATGCCTTCGACTGGGCGATGCACGGAGCCGAGACACCGATCGCCGATGCGGGCAACGGTGCGGTCGCCGAGCAACGCCCCGACGACGTTGGCGAGGTCGGCGCCTGGGTCCATCAAAGCATCGAAGGGGCCACAGCCAACGTGAGTCGAGCGCTGTCGCTGGTGCCGGTCACCAATCGGGCGTGGCGTGGGCTGTCCAACGGGCTCTATTCGAGGGGCGAAGGATTTATGGATCTGCGCTGGGACGACCGCGCGTTAAACCGGCCTCAGGCTGAACTCGTCGCTGCTCGTACAACCGCCGAACTCGAGTGCTTTTATTGAACGGCATCGCACACGATGCTGCTCAGTGTGAGTGGTGAGAAGTTCGACTACGACATCGACCTCGAGGTCGCGATGGACTCCAGCCGTGCCGGAGACGCCGGCGTTCCCCACGGCGTTCCGCTCCTGGCGTTCGCTACTGCGGCCAATCAGCGGTCGAGCGACCTACCGGAGGCTCGGGAGGCGCTGCGCGAAGCGGTCGGCGACGAAGGCGTGCTCGAAGCGGCAGCCACGGTAGCGGCGTTCAACGGGTTGGTGCGCGTTGCCGACGGCACCGGCATTCAGCTCGACCCAACGATTCTCCAGAA
>CAZLWE010000075.1:0-14452 GCA_964562985.1 uncultured Acidimicrobiales bacterium | reverse complement strand
GGGCCTATAGCTCAGTTGGTTAGAGCGCACCCCTGATAAGGGTGAGGTCGCTGGTTCGACTCCAGCTAGGCCCACTACGTTTGCTGTGCGGACGGAGCGTTCGTTACTCCTCCCGCTCCGCTTCGCTCCACAACGTCGGAGCACCGCCCGCTCCGTCCACCCAGTCCGTTGTGGTGTGACTCGCTTCGCTCGGGCTCCGCTTCGCTCCGCAACGTCGGAGAACCGTTCACTGCGTCCGCTCAGTCGGTTGTAGGGGAGCCTCATTTGGCACGGTGCGTCGTGGTGGGGGAGTGTTTGGCTTCGCAACGTCGAAGAATCAAATCGGCCGGTCACTCCATTTAGTCCTGCCGGCGATCTTGCGCGAATGTAGTGCTGTTCATCGAGCCAGATTTCGCGGGCTGGCTGCCACGACCGAGGGTGCAAGATTGAGTTCTGAGGCTGACACGCGGGGCGGATCGCGAATCCCGCCGTGGTCCTGGCTCATTCTTGTACTAGCTCTCGCAGTGGGGTTGGTTTCGTACCTGGTGGCGTCCTCGGGCAGCGGCGATCCACAGAGCCAGGCCATCGTTGGGCTTTCAGATGATGTTTCTCCTGCATTCTTCGCTCAGGAGCGGGCCCTTACCGTCGAGCGGGCGCTGGAGGCTGGCCTTACCATCGCTATCGAATCTGAGGTGAACCTCGAGATCGTCCCCGCGCCAGACGATATGACTCAGGTCTTCGTGAATGCCTCGGGGCCCAACCAACTCGCGAACGCCGAGGAGGCCAACCGCGTCGCCGTTGCCACTGTTGGATTGAGCGAGCAGGCTGCCCGGATACATCTCGACGAGGAACTCGCCCGTCTGGAGCAGCTGGAGTTGGCCCAAGTCGAGGAGCGTGACGGTGTACAGGCCAGCCTGACAGCGGCGTTCGAGGCCGGTGGCGAGGACGCTATGGCCTCCTCCGACGCGGTACGACTCGATCAGCAGCTGCGAAGTCTCGAAACGCTGATAAGCGAGGTCCAAGCAGAGCAGGCCGAACTCGAGAGTCGTGGTATCCAAAGCTCGGCAGTGCTCATCAGCCGAGCCCGCGAGGTATCGCCATCGTCCAGTAGCGCCTTGTTCGCTGGCGTCCTCGGAGCTGTCGCGGGGGCGCTGCTCGGGCTTGTGTTGGTAGCCGGGATGGCTGCGCGGCGTAAGATCACTCAGCCATCCGGCGATCCTGTGGAGCTTCAGGGCACTGGTTCGAAAAGGCGCTTTGAAGATCCAGAGGGATTAGGTCTGTCGATCGTCGCTCGTGATACCGGGGACTCTGAGGAGACCGACGCGTTGGTGATAGACGCTAGGAAGCGTTTTGCAGACCCGACGGGCGACAACGCCTCACCGGTCGTCGCTTCTCCTGCGCAGGGATCCGAGAAGCTCGACTCGCCGCTGATAGACGCAAGGCTCGCCACTGGTTTCTTGAACGAGCGATTCGAATATCGGCAACAGGTCATTCCCGAGCCCGAAGAAGAGATAGCTGGCGTTAGCCGGTACGGACAACAGGACCCGATGGTTCCCCAGCCAGAGAACGGCTCCGGGCATGTTGTCAGATACGGGGTCGATCGAACGTTGATCGAAGATCAGGTCGAGGACAACGCCGACCTTGCCTCACTGGCAAATGACTCCACGACGGAGCAGCCCGATTCGTTGGAGACTGACGCTCCTTCAATCGAGGAGGACGTAATCATCGATCTGACCGAGCGCGATCCGGTGATCGATCTCACACCCGAGACGTCCGAAGAGGACTCAGACTTGGGCGCCGAATCACGAGTCGATACAACGCCGAACACTGATTGGCCGACGTTCAGCTCCGTCCTGGGTCGCAGGTTGGAGCGGCAGTCCGATGTTTCAAGCGCGGGTCTCGTCCCGCTCGCCCCGCTCGAGACCGACAAGCCCCTAGAGCCCCTAGAGCCCCTCGACCTCGATACGTCTCGAGTTCGGGCACTGATCGAAGACGCCCAGGAAACCCTGTCGTCGGAGTAGGCGTCGCCGCCCCACCAGTCCACTATGAAGTGCGCTTCCCCGTGGATGCGCATTCGCTCTGTGGACGGGGCGATAGATAGGATTCTCCAATGCAGCTTCTTTCGCTTTTCCGCGGCGCCATTACTGCGTTGGCAATTGCTGCGGGGGTTGCTGGTGCCCTTCGGTTGCGAGGGAGTGGTGGTGTTCCGCCTCGGGGCGGTGGTTGGCGAGAGCTGACGGGCGATGATCTGACCTAATGGCCCACTATGTCATCGTGGGTGTCGGAGCGACGGGTCGACGTCTGGCGAGACATCTGCTCCACCTCGATCATGACGCGTATCTGACCCTGCTCGATGACTCACCAGGTAAGGCGAGAGCGGTAGCCAACGACCTGGGAGATCGCGTTATCGAAGTTGGTGAGACGGTCGAGCCCGAGCGTTTAGACCGAGACTCGATTGTGATTCTTGTCGGGAGAACTGGAACCCATACACCGGGTGCACAAGCGGCTCTAGAGCTCGGAATCGACGTCGTGTCTGTCAGCGACAGCCTTGCCGAAGTTCGAGAACTTCTTGAACTCGACGATCTTGCGACTCGTCACGAAGCCCGGTTGATCGTTGGCGCAGGGATGATGCCGGGGTTGTCAGATGTTCTTGCTTCGCACGCTCGTCAGTGGTTTGACGAGATACACGAGATCCACGTCGCAAAGTTCGGAACTGGCGGCCCGGATTGCGCCCGTCAACACCACGCCGCCCTCTCACGACTGTGCTTCGATTGGCGCGAGAGCGGTTGGCAGCGCAGAGCCGGGGGATCTGGCCGCGAACTTGCGTGGTTCCCACATCCCGTACAGGCCGCCGATTGTTACCGCGCCGCGCTCGCTGATCCGCTCCTGTTGGTCCGGATGCATCCCGATGTGCGCCGGGTCACTGCTCGTATGGCCGCCACACGGCGCGACCGTTTGACCATGCACTTACCAATGTTGCGCCCACCGCATCCCGAGGGCTTGCTCGGGGCGGTACGTGTAGAGGTCCGTGGCACGGTTGGAGGTCAACGTGAGGAACTGGTGCTCGGCTGCGTAGAACGGCCGGCCGTAGCCGCCGCTGCCGTCGCTGGTGTAGCCGCCGCTCAACTCGCGCGTTCCATCCGAGTCGCCAAGACCGGCGCAGCTGGCCTCGCCGAATGGTTTGATCCAATTCAGTTTCTCCAGCATGTTCGCGGTTTGGGGCTGCGACCGGAGCGCTTTATTGGTATCGAGCACCACATGCAATAGGCCAAATGACTCAGAAAATGGGCTTCAGGTAGCCCTCCAAGATGCCGAAAATCAATTCAGGGAACATTTCTTGGAAAATCCCTAAAGGTGCGCGCCGGTCGTGCCGTTATATCTCTCGTGAGTGAGGTGGGACACATCCACCGACGTGAGGGAGAAAATACCGTGACTAAGGGTCAAACCAACGAGCAGGTGCACAACACCGCGGAACTGAACAAGATGATCGAGGCAAACTTGCCACTGGTCAAGCACATTGTTCTGCAAGTGGCCGTGCACTTTCCACGACACGTGGAACGCGAAGAACTTGCTCGTGCCGGAGCCTTAGGGCTTGTTGAGGCAGCGCGCCGCTTTGATGAGTCTCGCGGAGTACCCTTCGACCGCTTTGCCGCACAGCGCATCCGAGGAGCGATCCTCGACGCCGTTCGTGCCGCCGACTGGGCACCTCGTTCAGTCCGTACTTTGGCCCGCAAGTTGGAAGCGACCGAGCAGCGTCTCGCAAGCAAGCTTGGTCGCGTACCAACGACTGAGGAGATGGCCGAAGCGCTCAGCATGGACACCAACGAGTTGTCCCGCCTTCGTGATCGTATGTTCCGCTCAGTCGTCCTGGCCCTGGAACACGAAGTCTCCGACGATGTCGATGACGACCTGACCCTTGTTGACGTGCTCGTCGATCACGCAGCGATCGAGCCGTCCGAAGAGCTCGAGACCCGCGAGCTTCATGCGTACCTTCGTGACGCAATCGCACTTCTTCCAGAACGCCAGCGACTCGTAATCATCGGCTACTTTCTCGAAGGACGCACGAGCCAAGAGCTCGCTCGCTTCCTCGGCGTAACCGAAAGCCGGATCAGTCAGGTCCGCTCCGAGGCTATTCAGATGCTCAAGGAAGGCATCGAAGCCCAGTACTCGGCCGCTGGCCGCGAGGTTGAACCACGCGGACGCTCCGCTCGTCGCAAGGCTGCATACGTAGACGCGATCGGTGAGCGCAGCGATTGGCAAGACCGCATGGAGCAGATCACGCTCGTCGAGTCCAGCGCGGGCGAAGTACCCGTGGGTGTTCCACTGTCGTAACCGCTCTGCGGATTTCAAACTTGCGGTCGGCGTCCTTCGGGGCGTCGGCCGTGTGGGTTTTCGGACTACTCGGATTCTTCAGCGTCTTCGGGCTGGTCCGGAGAGTCCTCGGGTGGCTCAACAACGGCAGGGGCCGATGCTTCGGACGGGAAGGCGGTGGCGAGGAACTGGTCGTGTAGGGCGCCGTTCGATGCGACGAAGTGCTTGCCCTCTTCCCACGGCTCGCCGAACTGGTCGGTCACGGTGCCGCCAGCTTCGGTGACGATTACCCGCATCGGTGCGACATCCCAGAGCTTGGGCACCGGGTCGATGGTGACTTCGCATCGACCGGTCGCCAACAACACGTATCCATAGGCATCGCCCCAGGTACGTACGACGGTGTCCATGTCGAGTAGTTGGTCTCGTTCACGGGTATCGGGCCAATACTCCAAGCCGCTCGTCATCACGTAGGCATTGCTCAGCTCGCTGGTGTCGTTGACCGACGTTTCCCGGCCGTTGTGGAAGCAACCGATGCCACGACCAGCCGAAACCACCTCGTCGAGTGCTGGGAGCACGACTACCCCTGCTGCTGGACCATGTTCGTCGGTCACCGCAAGCAGTGTCCCGTAGAGGGGGACTCCGTGAGTGAATGACTTCGTACCGTCGATGGGATCGATGATCCAGGTGCGTCCGCTCGTGCCGCTCCGGTCGTCCTCTTCTTCGCCGATGATCGCATCCGTTGGAAATGCCTGGCTGATTTGCTCGCGAAGGTAGCGCTCGGCCGCTTTGTCGGCCTCGGTGACCGGCGAGCCATCGTCTTTGGTATCGACATTGATTGTGCCGCGATCAAACCACTTGCGTGTGAGAGCGCCCGCCCCCGTCGCTAGTTCGACCGCGAGCTCAAGCAAGCTTTCTTCAATTGGGGCAGAAGTCACGTGGCCACACTAGTGATGTTGGGGTCGACGTGACCACGGCTAGCCCCGAATTGGCTGATTCGCCGCGATCCACTCGTCCATCTCGAGCCAGCGGTCGAAGAGCCAATCGATCTGCTGATCTGGTTCTGTTGGGACGTCTTTTCGGGGGAACCGCCATGCCATCAGCGTGATGCGCTCGTTCGCACCAAGATTGTCCAAGATGTCGCCGATTGTTCCGAACGCTTCAAAGCCCACGTGGCCCAACACGATGATGTCCGCCTCTGGCGCGCCCTCGAGTAGTGCCAATGTGCCTGCCGGACGGGGAGGCAGTAGATACTCCAACTTCTCCGCGATGTCCGCGTGTCGATCGTTGATGTCTCTTAGGTAGGTGACGGCACGGGCTTTGCGCTTCTCGTTGAAGAACGTTCCCTCCGGGAAAATGACACCGACCGACCAGGAATCGATCCGTCGCCCAAGTTGACGAATTGGCGCGAGTTCGTCCTCGAGGTTTTCGGGAGTTCGGTCGACGAAAACGTGACCCATCCGATTCCCGACGACGTCGATGTTGATGTCCCACTGCAGGTCCTCTTTGAGAACGTAACGAGCCGTTACACCAAGATTCCCAAAGATCACTGCGGGCAATATGGCATCGAGCAAACTGCGATGTCGCCCGATGACGATCGCATTGCCGCCGAGGAGAGACTCGTCGAGCTGCGCTCGGTCGAGCGGCAAGACACTCGCCCGAGAAATGGCTGCGAGAAGCTGGCTGGTCCACCACGTCATGAGCTTGCTATAGCGAGCCTGCACCCGAGGGCTCTGGACGTTTCGACCGAATGGCGAGGTGAGCCAGACGAAATTGGTGCCAACCATCCCAACGAAATCGATCAGGATGAGCCCGGTGATGAGCGCTGCCGCACGCGTTCGTTGGAATCGCGTTTGTCCCTGGAATCGATCAATGATGTTCGAGACGATGAGAGCGATCGGCGCGATGATCGGAGACAGCGCTGTCGCTACCAGTATTCCCACCACTGAAGTTGGACGCCGTACCCACGGCCCGGGGACCTCATCTGCCACATACGCATCGTAGGTATTGGTTCGGCGGCAGACCAGATCGAGCATGCGTTGCCCTGTTCGATGAGCGGGTCAAACAGCCCATCAATGTGGGTTTGGTGATCTCCGATAGATATGTGAGGAGAGATCCGGTCCTGTGCCAGGTCGCCACTCCTTAAAAGGGAGATCTCATGCTTGCCTATATCGATGCTGGAACGGCTGCCGCTATTGCCGCAGTGGCTACCGGAGGTTTAGCGGGGGCGAAGGTTGCTGCTCAATCTTTCGTTGCGGGCTTCCGTGGCAAGAAGAAGACCGACGCGGCTGAATCCGTTCAGGTAGCGAGCTCAATCGATGTTGATGTAGAAGACGATTTTGCCGAAGTAGATCCTCACCAACAAGCGGCCTAGTCGCCTCAGGCTTCGCGCATCGCTGCCGAACTAATACGTGTGACTAATCGGCGAAATCACAGCGACCTCGACGTACTGACCGATCTCTCGACATCGTCGTTTCGAGATCCACATTCTCGTGTGACGGCCGCTGCGGGCGAGATCACCCGGACGTTCTCTGCCCATGCCGGTTCGAAGGCTCTTGAGTTCATGGACTCAAACGCGTACCGGAAAATTACCCGACGAGGTGATCTTCATGAACCGCTGTGGAGCGAAACAACCGACGATGGCGAAGTCACCTTCGGCCATGCCGTAATCCCGAATTGGAACTACCCGTGGGAGTGGACCTGGTCGATGCTGCGCGACGCAGCGCTCGTTCACGTGGAGCTTCTGCTCATTTGCGCACACGAAGGTTGGACACTTTCTGACGCCACGTCGTTCAACATCGTCTTCACCAACGGCCAACCTGTCTTCATTGACCACGGGTCGTTTGTCCGTCGCGATGACAACGAGCCGTGGTGGGCCTACGCAGACTTCTGCGAACACTTCCTGTATCCACTGATGGTCACGAGCTACACCAACGCCCGTTTGGCGCCCCTGTTACGTGGAGGATTTGGCCGAGTCTCCCTCAACGATGCACATGCGATTTTGCGCTCCCACAAACGCAAGAAGGGCGTCCTCAAGTACGTGCTGCTTCCGCATCTCGCTGCGACAAAGTCGGACCTTTCAGTTGGCGAGGTCTCTGAGTCGACTAGCGATATGACAACGGAAATCTTTGTCAATGTGCTCAATGGGATCAGAAAGCTGATTCTGGGCCTCGAGGCACCCGGAGGCGTTTCCACATGGAGCGAGTACAACCAGCGGAGCCATTATTCCAAGGCCACTCTGGACGAAAAGGGAACCTTTGTCGACGAGGTGCTCGCTGAGTGCCAACCCTCCACCGTTCTCGATATGGGTGCAAACGATGGCTACTTTTCGACGATTGCCGCGAAGCACGCGGAGTCTGTGGTTGCAGCCGACGGTGATCCGCTGGTCATCGATCGGTTCTACGTCTCGAAACCATCATCGAACATTTTGCCCCTGCTTCAAGATGCGACGAACCCGTCCCCATCTATGGGGTGGCGCTCGCAAGAACGAACCGGCTTCTTACATCGGATCCAACCCGACCTCGTCATGGCCTTGGCGGTTTTCCATCACATCTCCTTAACCGGCAACGTTCCCCTCACCCAACTCAGCCATTGGATGGCAGAGGTCGACGCGGACTTTCTCGTGGAGTTTGTGCATCGCGATGACGAGAAGGTACAGCACTTGTTATCGCGAAAAACCGATCCCGACAGCTTCGACTATTCGCTCGAGAACTTCCTACAAACCACCGGTAGCTTCTTTCGAATCGTTCGTCAGGAAATGCTGTCCAACGGGACCCGCACAATGCTCCATCTCACGCGGAAGTGACGACCGCAGTGGAAGCCGAAGGGGACGGGAATTCAACCCCGTCCGGGGGCGAGTCCCGGTCGTGGCTCCTGCGGTATTTCATGAGTCTCGGCAAGGTCGACGAGGTCCCCGGCACGCGCCTTCTGAGCGCCGGTCTCGCCGCCGCAGCTACGTCGCTTCCGCTCGGCCTCCTGAACTTCTTCAACGCAGGAGCGATCATCGATCCGGCTCCGCTCCACCGAATCTCGGTGTTTGCGAGCGTCATCGCCTTCGTTGTTGCCGTAGTTCTCGGACGATTCGTTGCTCCTCACATCGCCGGCACGATCGTAGGAGCGCTGGGCTACGGCTTCTTTTCGTTGTCCTGGATTGGGAACGCTCCCACATGGATCTTGGTCGCGACGTGGTTCGTTGTTTCCCTTGCGGCCGGCTGTGTCCTGCTCTGGCTCATTGGGAATGCGCGTTGGGCGGTCACCGCTGCCAGCGTTGGTGTTTGCATCGCCGCGGCGGTGCTTTACGGGCTAGCTCCGAGCGGCCAAGACAGCATTCCCGAGACTGCGCGCGGCCGAGAAATCCCAGAAGCGCTCGCGTTCGCAGCGGACCCGACAGATCGACCCAACGTCTACTTGTTCGTGCTTGATGGTTTCGCGCGGCCACAGATAACCGCTACGCAGTTCGCTCAGCATGGCATCGACTTCGACATCGACGTTCAGCTCTCACAACTTGGTGAACTGGGCTTCGAACAAGATCTCGAAGGAACTGCGAACTACAGCAGCACGGTGCTCTCGGTTCCCTCGACCTTGAACGCCAGTTACCACGTGCAGCCAGGCGAATCGGCCAATCGTGGCAAACTGGCTGCCTATGCCCAACAGACCATTATGGGTGACAACGCGCTGGTGAATTCGCTACGGAGCGTTGGCTATGAGTATTGGCATTCAAGCTCGGTGATCTGGGAGGCGAGTAGCTGCGATAGTCGGATAGCAGATCGTTGTCTTGGCGATCCCGGCTTGTCTCACGAGATCTTGAACGCGGTGTGGGCCGAGACGCCGATTCGCAATCTGATAGGTGTCGACTTCGATGGGGTGACCGATCCTACGATCGTCGTTGCTGACATCCTTGAGGCCAGGCAGAGCGCCCCTGCGGACACGCCCTACTTTGTCTTCTCCCACATCATTAGCCCGCATCAACCGTATCGATTCAATGCGGACTGCTCTCCAGTAGCCGAGCGCAGCACGACACTTACGTTCGGCAATGCACCGGAACATCGGCCCTTGTATGACGCCGCAGCACGATGCCTCTCTGACCAGCTCGTGACTGCAATGACCCAGTTACTCGAAGCTGATCCCACAGCGATCATCTTTCTGCAAGCAGATCATGGCTCGGTGTTCGAGGTCGATTTCCGCCCGGACCGGATCTGGCAAGAAGAAGTCATGGTTCGAGAGCGGATGGGCATATTCCGCATGACATTTCTGCCAGAAGACTGTAGATCCGACGCCCCTGCAGCGCAGTCTTTGATCAACACCGTTCCGCTGATCGTCGGCTGCATCGCCGGCGAAGAACCCGACCTCATAGAAGCCCGAATTTTGCTCGATCCCGGTGGCGGAGCTGTCGAACTACGGGAAGCCTCCACAAGTCTCATACCAGCGAGGTAGACGGGAGAATCCGGATCGCCCGGTGAGGGTCATGGCGCAAGCGCTGAATCGCTGTTAACTGGAGTAGTGGCAAGCCGCGTTGAAACCGCCTTTGAACGGTGGCGCTTGGGTATCGACCGTCAGCTCGCGGACCTCGCAAAGATCCCTCGGCCGGTGGCTGGAGATCTGCTCGGTGGCATCAGCGTGGCGCTTGTGCTCATCCCGCAGTCGCTTGCATACGCGGCGCTGGCAGGCCTTCCTCCCGAGGTTGGGCTGTTCGCATCGGCCTTCCCACTGCTCATCTTTGCGGTCTTTGCCTCGTCGCCGTATTTGCAGACGGGTCCAGTGGCGCTCACCAGCCTGTTGGTTGCCGGTGCTCTTGCGGGAGCCGGGATTGAACCTGACACGGAGGCCTATCTTGGCGCGGCCGCAATCCTGGCGATCATCGTCGCGGTCGTCCGACTTATCGTGGGCCTCTTTCGTCTGGGTTCGGTCGTATACCTGATGGCCGAACCCGTCGCGATCGGATTCACCTCGGCGGCAGGGATCGTTATCTTGGCATCGCAGTTGCCCCGAGCGCTGGGGACCGCCCTGCCACCGGAAATCGCCTCCCGAGGCAACCCGATCGGACGAGGTGCGTGGGCCCTGACCAATCCCGGCTCGTGGACGGTCGGTGCCATCGCGATATTCATCGTGACCGTCATACTCATGCACGGTGGCCGTCGCCTCCATCGATTGTTTCCGGGCGTCCTCTTTGCCGTGATCTTTGCGCTCCTCGTGTCTCGGTTAACCGACTACCGAGCGGCCGTATTGCAAGACATCGAGCCGGGCCTACCCCGGCTCGATCTCGATCTGCCATGGAGTTCTACTGGTTCGCTCATCGTCGGCGGCATCGTGATCGCACTTGTCGGCTTCGCCGAGCCAGCGTCAATCGCCCGCATGTTCGCGAACGAGGATCAAAGCCGGTGGTCATCGTCTCGGGAGTTCTTTGCGTCCGGTCTTGCGAATGCGGTGGCGGGTGCCACTGGCGCCTACCCGGTAGGTGGTTCGTTCTCGCGCAGTTTTGTAAACCGCTTCGCAGGGGCTGAGACACGGCTCAGTGGAGCCATTACTGGACTGATCGTGATCGCGTTTCTTCCCTTCGCGGGCCTGCTCGACGGACTCCCTGAAGCGGCCTTGGGGTCCATCGTCGTTGGGGCTGTCGCAAGCATCGTCAAACCAGGTCGGCTCATTCGCATTTTGCGGAGATCCCCCGTACAGGGGTCCCTGGCCCTGATTACTTTCGTCGCCACACTGGTGACGCCACCGAACATCCAATTCGGCGTGATCATCGGCGTGATCGCAACCTTCATCTTCCACGTCGCACGACCGTTCCGCGTGGAGCAGGCACCGACGCCCGAAGGTGGGCTGTCCCTACGACCACGAGGCCTCCTGTGGATTGGAACGAATGCGCGTTTCAAGCGAGAACTCGATCGAATCATCACGAATGACCCTGGGTCGGGCCCCGTGGTAGTCGATCTCGCGGACAGCGTGGCGATCGATGCGGCGATCGCCGATGCGATCGCGGGCGGGAAGGCCGCTGCGGAACGAGGGAACCGGACGTTGCGTGTGATTCATCCACCCGAGGGTGCAACGCCTATTTTGAAGATGTTCGATCTCACCGTCGCGTGACGGTGTCGAAAAAGGCGGAGTGTCCGGGCCGAAACGACCCGGACACCCAACGAGCGGAGAGAGAGGGATTTGAACCCTCGAGGCGGCTATAAACCACCTACTCCCTTAGCAGGGGAGCGCCTTCGACCTGACTCGGCCATCTCTCCAAGACTCAATGAGGATAGCGGTTTAGGCCGCGAGTGCGGTAGCGCTTTCACCGTGAGCGGAGAGTGGAGCCGGCTTATCAAACCAGTAACCCTGCAATGAATCGGCACCCATCTTGTTGAGCAAGCTGGCCTGGACTTGGGTTTCGACGCCCTCGGCAACGATCGATAGGGACAGCAAATGGGCGGTGTCGATGATGAGCTGCACGATCGAACGGCCGTCCTTCGTGGCGATCTCGTCGATGAAGGACTTGTCGATCTTCAACGTATCGACCGGGAAGGTTCGTAGGTAGGCCAACGACATGTAGCCGGTACCGAAGTCGTCGAGAGCAACGCCGACTCCCATCGAGCGAACCTCTGCGAGATCTTGTTCAGCTTGATCGAAGTCGTCTAGGAGCGCTGTCTCGGTGACCTCGATGATGAGACGAGTTGGATCTATGTCATGAGTGCTGATCGCTGATCGAACATTTTCTACCAGGCGACCACTGCTGACATGGCGTGCCGAGATGTTGGTGGCGATAGGCGGGATCGAGGGGTTGGCGGCGATTGTCGCGGCCGCTTCATGGAGGACCCATGTGTCGAGCTCAATGATGAGCTCGGAGCTCTCGGCGATGGGGATGAACACCCCTGGCGAGACCAGTTCGCTGTCGCGGTTCCAACGAATGAGCGCCTCCATGTGGAGTACCGAGGTGCTCGTTGCGGAGACGATGCTTTGGAAGTGGAGCGTGAACTCGTCATTTTCGATGCCTTGCATGATGGCGTTTCGAAGTTCAGTCCGATCGTCGGCGGCACTGCGAAGAGCGGCGTCAGCCATAACGATCGATCGGTTCTCACTACCTTTTGATTGGGAACCCTTTGATTGGGAAAGGGCGAGGTCTGCGTTCTTTAGAACTTCGCTTGGGAGTTCCGTACCGTCTGACATCGTCACGCCGATGCTCGCTCGTGGGGTGATGGTCGTCTCTTCAAAGTCGATTGGTTTGGCCACAGCTTCTTGGACCCGTTCGGCGATCGATATTGCTTCGTCAGGGGTCTCTATTGTCTCGGTGACGACGACGAACTCATCGCCTCCCAATCGCGCCACCACGGCGTCGGGATCCATCGATTCCAGGAGGCGTGTCGCCGTTGTCTTCAGAACGTGGTCGCCGGTGTAGTGCCCGTGCGAATCGTTGATGGCTTTGAAGTCGGCGAGATCTACAAAGACCAAAGCGAATGGGTTGCCGGCGGCGCGACGCTGGTGCAGGCGTTCAAAAAGCGCTCGTCGATTCGGGAGTGCGGTCATCGAGTCATGAGATGCTTCGTACTCGAGTCGCGTTTGAATCTCTTCGCGTTCGGCCGCGGAGTCCGCGAGTCGTCGAACAGCCACCTGGAGCGATGTTCCAAGGGCGCCGGGTGCGGCATCTCCGAGCACCGGGTCATCGAGGCGATCGTCGGCGAGTGCGACCGCTTGGTCCTCGACATGACGCATCGACGCGAGCGCTTCATTGATCGCTCGTGCTCCGGCCCGGATCTCGCGGGGCCCCGTTTCGGGGACCTTGAGCGACAGATCACCGCGCTGTACCCGCTCGGTTACTCCGGCGAGGCGTTTGATCGGGCGGCTGATGAGCAAGACGGCGACGAGGCCGGACACGATGACGAAGATGCTGGTCGCGATCATTGCGAGAATGGTGATTCGTCGATCTTGGTTCGCGTCGTCAAGAGCCTGTTGGCCGCTCCCCGAGAGTTCGTTAATCGTTGCGTCGAGCAGTTCGGTGAAATCCACCTGTACGGCGTCGCTATCTGCGATCCCATCCATTAGCCGGTCGGCGATTGCGGCGATATTGGCGAGGTCCTCAACGGCAATTTCGCTGAAGTCGACAAGTCCGTCGCTTGCCCCGACATTCGCATCGAGTCCTTCGCGTCCAAACCGTTCGACGGTTGCCTGGTACTGGGGCAGCAGACGCGCAAGTTGTTCGCTGGCCTGAACGTCATCCCAGCTCTCACGAATTGGCCCCGTCTCGGGAACGAGTCGATCGAATGCGAGGGAACGTTCCTCGAAGTTCGCCAATCCACTCGACATCCGAGTCACGTCGTCCAGGGTCGGTGTCACGAACCTTGAGGACTCCAAGTGTGCCCAGAGGCCGTTGAGCTCCGAACTCGTCGTTTGTAGGTCTGCGGCTCCGGCGGCGAGCTGAGCGGCGTGACTGAGCGCGTCGTTCTCCGTCGCGCCGGCGGCGGAAGTCAGATTGACGACCTCTTGCTCGATCTCTGTAGAAATTATGGAGCGCACTTGGTCGTAGATACTCTCTGACCCGAGTACGCCTTCTACCGAATTGCCAATGGTAGATCGAGCCTCGCCGACGAGTTGCTGAAGCTCGGGATCGTCCAGTTGGTCAACCAGCTGGTCGATCTCGTATTGGAGCTCGTCCAGAGGGCGAGCGCGCTCATCGCCGAACAGGCTTCCGAACGACGGTGTTTCATCGAACAACACCGATTCACCAGAAGTGAGACCAATTGCTAATACTTCAGCATCGATCGCGGGGCGGAGCTGAACCAAGGTCACGAGTCGTTGGGCAGACTCCTGCACCTGTTCAGCAGCGTCGACGTCGCTGCTGGCAGAGCGCAACTGCATCGTCGCCACGACAGCGAACGGAACGACGAGAACGAGCCCGATGACGCCAAGCATCACGCTGATACTTGGAAGATGATCGCGCAGCCGTCTCACCCAGGAGGTATCGACGCTTTGCGGCCAAACCCTTATCCATTGATCGGCCCATGTCGAAGTCTCACAAGATTGATAGGGGGTTCACCTAATCGCAGGCGTTGCTCAATTGCAGCACACTTCGCACGCAGGCCAAAACGAACTGAGGGCGTCTGAGGGCCGCCTTGCGGCGGCCCTCAGGATCGAGCGGAGAGAGAGGGATTCGAACCCTCGGAACCCGTAAAGGTTCAACGGTTTTCAA
>CAZLWE010000074.1:0-14647 GCA_964562985.1 uncultured Acidimicrobiales bacterium | reverse complement strand
CACCGTAATGTGGACCTATGAGCCAGAGCCCGCAAGATGCCACGCCACAGGACGTGACGCCGCAGGATTCTGTGGAGGAGGGGGAAGACGAGCAGCGTGGCAGCGCGCTCGCCGATGCTGGGGAGGCAGTTCTCGATGTTGCCCTCCAAGATCCCGAGCTTGCCGTGCACTTGTTGGCCAGAGTCGGCGGAGGGGCTATGGATCTTGCAGGTCGCCTTACTGGCGGTGTGGTCGACGTTGGGTCACGAGTCATCGGATCAGCCGGAGACGCCTTTGGCACGGTCGTTAGAGCTGCCGGGTCTGTTGCCGATGTCGCTGGCCCTGTGCTCGGCAAAGGCGGCGAGGTTCTCGGCAAAGTTGTCCGCTTGCCCGTTGACGCTGCCTCGATGTTGGTCGACGTCGTTGGCACTTCGGGGAAGGTCGTCGGTGTAGTGGTGGACAACGCTGGGGACGTCGTCGGCGTGGTTGTGGAAGTCGTGGGTGAGGCTGGGGAAGTGGTTGGCGTAGTGGTCGAAGTCGCCGGTCAAGTTGTGGAAGTCGTCGCCGGTCTCATTGACCTTTGATGACAGTGGCGGCGACCCGCATCACTTGCGAAACCAATTAGGGGCTTGACCCCTAATTGCGATTAGGGGTCAGGGCAGCACCCGATCGGGCGAAGAGTTTGTTGATTCTCAACGGCCGTTCTGTGATTAGGGGTCAGGCCCCTCTCCAGCTAGCGGGAAGCGCTCTTGGCGAGTGAAGCTCGCGTAGTCAGGTGGGGTTCTGGGCGGAAGTCCCAGCGAGAGACAGCTTGCGCCACAGGAGTTCGGGGCCGTCGTGTTCGATGTAGCAGCCTTGAAGATGGCGTGATCCTGAGTCGAGTGAGTACGACAGTCGACCGTGGAGCAGACGGCGGTTGTCCATCATCATGAGATCGCCTTTGCTGAGCAAGAAGGTGGCCCGGCGCGCAGGGTCGTTGAGAAGCGTGCGTAGGGCTTTGCGTCCGGTGTAGAAGGTGTCGAGTGCGTCGGGGTCGACGGCGTCGACGAAGTCGAGACGGTCGCTGTTGCGAATGCCCGCGAACTCTCCGGTGGTATACGTCTCGAGAATGGGGGAGCGGTCGGCCAGTCGCTCGTCACCGAACTGGTATCGATAGGTCACCGGAATCGAGCACAGCGCCTCATGGCCAGGCGCATCGATCTCGCGGAGATCGCCGAACGCAGCAAGCCCGTCGACCAGAGTCGACTCACCACCTTGCGCATCGTTCTCTAAGCAATGGAGAAATTGAATGCCTGGAACCGGACGGCGGTAGGGGTTGTCGGTGTGGGCGGTCAGCTCGCGGGGCGTATAGGCCAGGTCCACCGGGTTCGGCTTCGAGAAGACATCAAAGAGGGTTCCGAAGTTGGTCGGACGTACCACGCCGAAGCTTCCCGCCAGGTCGAGGAGGCTTCCCGGAGTAGTCGGTGTGTCGGTCATGACCACGAACCCAAGGCGCCAGAACGCCGACAACGCTTCGAGAATTGCTTCATCATCGGTCGGCCAAGGAAGCCTCGGGAAGGCTTCAGGTTCACTGGCCCATGGTTCAGCGGTGGGTGGGGCGGTCGGGTCGGCGAGCCACCCAAGATCGATCGCAAGTTTTTGGTGGTCAACCCGTTGGACGTGGCCATCGGACCAGGTCACCGTGGTCTGCTCGACGTCCCCAGCAATGCCCACGGCGTGAACGTCGGGATCGATCGATGTTGGGGTGAATAGACGCTGGAGGCTGCCCTCATCGACGGTGCCCGGTTCGGTCGTGCGTTCGCGCACCCAGATCGGGTGCAGCTCACAATGGCGGTCACCGTTCTCGAACAACAGGCGTTTGCTATCGGCGACAGCGGTGAGTGTGAATGTCATGTCCGTAGCCCCCTGGACGACCGTTCAGTTCACAAATAGTGCCAGACCTTTGCGGCTACGTCGAGACATCGCTCCCGTGCGCTGGGCTAGCGTGGCTCGATGCGACCAAACCCGCTTCGAGAGGCCTTCAAAAACGGCGGGGTAGCGGTGGGGAGTTGGCTCATGATGCCTTCACCGGTCACCGCTGAAGTCATCGCGCAGACTGGCTTCGACTACTGCTGTATCGATATGCAGCACGGTTTGATCGGCTACTCCGAAGCTCTCGTCATGCTCCAGTCGCTCAGCCTTGCCGATACGACGGCGACGGTGCGAGTGCCATGGAACGAGCCGGGGATAATCGGAAAGGCGCTCGACGCTGGTGCAATGGCCGTCATCGTGCCGATGGTCAACACCGCCGAGGATGCCGAACTTGCGGTGCAGCGGTCGATGTATGCGCCACGCGGTTCACGAAGTTCGGGGCCCGTTCGCGCTGAACCGCTCGAAGGACCCGAGTACGCCGAAGTAGCGAACGAGCATGTGCAGGTAATCCCTATGGTCGAGACGACCGAGGCGATCGAGAACCTGGATGCCATCTTGGCGACCCCGAACGTTGACGCGGTGTACGTAGGCCCGATGGACCTCGGCGTTTCCATGGGGCTCGGTCGTGGGACGACCGACCCGACCTTCTTCGAGACGTTGGACCACGTCGTCGCCCGCTGCAAGGCGCACGGAGTAGTTCCCGGCATCCATGCGAACCCGGCCAATATTTCGGCGATGATTGAGCGAGGCTTCCGGATGCTCACCGCACAGACCGATATCAGCGCCTTGCGGCTCGGAATGGCCGACGCACTTCGAGCTGGGCGCGGCACCGGCTCGGGCACTGCGTCCGAAGGGGGAGGCTATTGATGGCTAAGGACGGACTCGCTGCACAACACCAGAGCGACTCGTCATCGATTCGCTCGCTCTACGACGAATGGGCTCCCGGGTACGAGGCTGACCTCGCGAAGTGGGGTTACGTCGCCCCCAGCGTCGCTGCAGATCTGCTTGCGTCTCACGCTTCTACTAACGCCCAGATCATCGACGTGGGCTGTGGCATCGGGTTGGTTGGCGGCGCGCTCGCGGCCGTTGGTTTCCATGATGTAGTCGGGGTCGACGGTTCGTCCGCCTCGCTCGATCTTGCAGCCAAGACCGGCTGCTACCGGGCGCTTACCGAGGTCGACCTCACCGATCTGCCGACCGACCTTCCCGAAGATCATTTCGGCGGGTTGATCTGCGTTGGTGTGATGACGTATCTGCCCGATGTCGAGGCGACGTGTCGAGAGTTCGCTCGCATTGTCGAGCCCGACGCTTCGCTCGTGATCACCCAACGCACCGATCTGTTCGAGTCGCGATCAACCCAAGCCACTTTCGATGCGCTCGCCGACGACGGCACCTGGACGGTCGTTGACGTCACCGACCCGATGCCGTACCTCCCCGAACACCCGGGGTACCAAGGCATCGACGTTCGCTACGGCCTTTTTCGGCGGAACTAACACAGGTAACAAAGCTCTAAGAGTCTTGGGTGCGTGCATAGTTCCGAACCGGGAAGCGTTGCTACCATCAAGTCATGCGATTTGTTCGTTTTTGGCTACTCGTATGCGCAGCGTTGCTGCTGCTTTCGACGGGTTCAGCCCAAGCTCACAGTGAAGTATTTGAACGTGCACCGGCGCTCGGTCAGGTCGTTACCGGAGACGTCGACCACGTCGACATCTCGTTCTTTTTGCCGGTTACCGACAGCTCGGTTTCGCTCGTTGACCCAGAAGGAAACGAAATTACGGTCACCGAACCCGAACTGGCAGCCAACGGACAGATCACCTCGGTTGGGTTCGAACCACTGGTCGTCGAAGGCCGCTACACGGTCAACCACGTAGAGACGTCGGTCGATGGAGACGTACAAGAGGGCACCTTCTCGTTCATCTTCAACTCCACCGAGGGCGAGGAGATCTCATCACTGATCGCCCGCAACACCGGTCCGAACTGGGTGCTCCTGGTGTTCCTCACCGGCGTCATCATGTTTCTCGCAGGCACATTCTGGCCAGGTCGCACTAGTCGAGCCTGACGCCATCGTGGCTGGAAACGTGGAGGGGAGGTCATTCCCAGCCACGAAGTGACGTCTGTTGGACCAGGATTTTGGCTGATCTGTGACTAGTGTGACACCCTTTTACGAACTATGCCTGGATGGCCGCGTAAGGACTAATGAAATTGCGGCGGACAGTGTCTGCACTACTACCGTGAGACCGTGTCTGACGCGCTGATTACCGGCCTGGTACTCCTGGCAATGCTCACCGGTCTTGTGGGAACGGTCGTTCCCGGACTGCCGGGGGTCATGTTGATGTGGGGTGCGCTAGTGGTCTACGGCTTCCTCGTTGGGTTCAGCGGCGTGGGTATTGCGGTCATCGTCGTGGCGACGCTGCTGACCGCTGCGGCAGTCGCATTGGGCTTCATCCTCCCGAAGCGGTTGGCCGATGAGAGCGGCGCCTCTACCAAGAGTCAGTTGGCTGCAGTCCTTGGCGGAATCATTGGATTCTTCGTGATCCCGGTGATCGGTGTGCCAATTGGTGCCATCGCTGGCATCGCGGTCGCTGAGTATCTCGACAAGGAGGACTGGGCGCTCGCGAAGGAATCGACCATCGCAGTGGCCAAGGGTTTCGGGTTAAGTGCCTTGGCCCAGATCGCAACCGGATTCGTGATCTTGATCTTGTGGGCCGGATGGGCAGCGACCGTCCTGCTGTAGGACGGGCCCAATAACACCTAACCCAGTGCGTCGACGTAGGCGGGGAGCCGAGAAGTCGAGCGCTCGATCGCGCCGCCGAGCACATTGCCGAGCGCTGGCATCCACAGCCCTCCGCTGTAGCTGAGTTCGAGCGACACCTCGCATGAGTCCGGCCCGCTGGCGCGAACGCTGGTCTCCATAACCCACGCGGCGTGCTCGCGGCCGTCGAGTTCCATTCGCTCGAAACGAATCTGGCGCATGTCGGCGTCGGTCTTGTCGACCGTACGAACGAACCGCAACTGTTTGGAGCGCGCGAGTGGCCCGACCTGAGCTCGCAAGGTGGTGATCCACGCGGGGCGCTCATCGTTGGGTTCGGTGGGCGTGGCCTCTTGCACCAGGTCATTCCAATGCGGGTAGGTGCCCAAGTCAGCGAGGACATCGCTCACCATGGACGCCGACGCCCCAACTTGGAGATTCGCGGTCTGTTTCACCTCTCTAGTGTGCCTCTGCCTAGGCTCGAAAGGTGGGTCTAAACACGCTTCCTCTATCCGCTGGCGCGCTCGTGGATGTTGACTTGGTTTCGCTCGGGGCGAGCACCGGGTTGTTGTGGCGTTCGGGCGACGTGACGCTCGTAGGGATGGGCGCGGCGGACCACGTCTCGTTGAGCCTGAGTTCAGGAGCGGCCGATCTGGCAGATGCGCTCGAATCGCGGCGTGGCAACGACGAATTGCAGATCCCTGGTTCGGGTCCGATCGCCTTTTCGGTATTGGCCTTCGATCCTTCGGCGACCGGCGTCGGCGTCATCCCAGAGATTGTTATCGGGGAGGTCGATGAGCAACGGTTTATGACGGCCCCCGACTCCCTCGACGTCGCCGACCTTGAGGCTCGAGCTGCAGTTGCGATCGCGGAAGCTGCTACTGCGATGCCGGGGCGAGTCCAAGTTGAGCGAGGGAAGTCAGCGGTCGAATGGCGTGACCAAGTGGTCACCGTCGCGCGTGCTCGGTTGCGTGCCAGTGAAATGCGCAAGGCGGTCTTCGCTCGCGAGCTCGTGTTGAAAGCCGACTCCGCATTTCCGCTCGCACGAGTGGTGCGAGATCTCGACCGCCGGTTCCCCGAGGCGATGGTCTTCGCTATCGACGGTTTCATCGGCGCGTCCCCCGAACTTCTAGTCAGCCGGTTCGGACGTACGGTCCGGGCGCACCCACTCGCCGGAACAGCGAGTCGAAGCACAGACCCGCAGGTCGACGCCGAGCGAGTCGATGCGTTGCGTTCCTCGTCAAAGGATCGGACCGAACATCAGATAACTATCGACTGGCTGCTCGCTGAGCTGCTGCCGTTTTGTTCCTACGTCGACGCCGAGCCCGAACCATCGGTGCTCTCGATGGCCAACGTGCACCATCTGGGAACGATGGTCGAAGGTGTGCTGTCAGCGCCACCAGTCTCGGCTGTCGAACTGGTCGCCGGGGTGCACCCCACGCCAGCGCTCGGTGGCGACCCCCAGGCCGATGCCCTGAAACTGATCGCAGAGCTGGAGGGCTTTGATCGGTCTCGGTACGGAGGCCCGGCTGGTTGGGTCGACGCTGCCGGCAATGGCGAGTTCGCCGTGAGCGTGCGAACAGCGCAGGTGCAAGGCCATCTAGCCACCGTCTGTGCCGGAGTAGGCGTGGTTGCCCAAAGTGACCCAGAGGCCGAACTGCTGGAGACGCAAGCGAAGTTCCGGGCCATGCTCGGGTCGCTACTCAACCCGCAATAACTCGGCGCGGAAGAGCTAAGACGCCAGGCCCTTCCGAACGATCAGCCAAGCTTCGTGAACATCGTTCTCTCGCCACGCTTCATCGAATCGCAGAACCTGTAGAGCAGGCTGGCCGTCGGTGACGACAGCTTGGAGCTCGTTCGGGTCCAGCAGGAAACGCGCCGATGGCCGTTCGTGGCGCTCACGATTGGTTTTGGTTGCGATCGCAATCGCCGCGATGCCCCCGTCGTTCAGCTGGCTCCCGAGGCCGGCCAAGAAGTCGCGGTCGAGGTAGTGCGCGCACCAAAGGATGTCCCACGGCCCAGCCGGAGCACCGTCGGTGGTCGTGTCGTGGCTTGCTGTCGAGACGGCTACGTCGAGTTCTGTGGCTCGCCGCTCGACCGCATCGAGCGCAACGGTCGACACGTCGAAGCAGGTCACGTCGAAACCTGACCGCGCGAGATGGAGCCCGGCATCGCCCCAACCGCATGCCACATCGGCCGCTCGGCCCGTTGGCGTAGCGTGCCCAATCGCCTCCATGAGTAGCGGATGGGCGGAGAGGGTGTCGGGAGGACTGGCGTTCGAATAACGCTCATCCCAACGGTCGGAGTCGGTATTCATGTCGCAATTCTGGTGGGTTGTAGGTCCATCGCTTCAGTTTTTCGTAGGTCGTTCCGACCATATCGTCGCCAGCCTGGTGCTGAAAGTGCGGGAAACCGCGACTTTTTGCGACTAAGTTGCGTCATACGTACACCCCCTACGCTTTGATGCGTAGCAACAAAAGAGGTATTTCATGTTTGACAAAGTCAACGAGATGAAGGATAAGGCCGCAGGCCTCGCTGATCAGGCGAAGGACATGGCTGGCAAGGTTCCTGGCGGCGAAGGAATCGCTGACAAGATCGACGAAGCCACAAGCAAGATCCCTGGTATGGGTGACGGCGAAGCTGGTGAGGCTGAAGCTCCAGCGGAGTGAGCCAGTCCTACTGATCAACACGACTGATCAATAATCGAGAGCCGGTGGCCTAGGCCACCGGCTCTCGTAGTTTTCGGCCGCCCTTGCCTATAGATCGAGCGGGTAGTGGGCCAGCAGTTCGGCACCGGTCTCGGTGATGACCACTTGCTCTTCGAGCTTGACACCTTCGCCACCGTCGCGGCTACCGACATAGGCCTCGACGCTCATCACCATGCCCGGGGTCATCTCGCATTCGACGCCCCAGTCATCCCAGGCGGCGGGAAAGAAGACCTCGGGATATTCGTCGCATTGGCCGACGCCGTGGAAGAGGCATGAATAGTGGCGGTACTCATCGGGCGATGGGAACCAACTCTTGTGGGTGAGTTCTTCGACGGTGACGCCCGGTTTCAGTAACGCCATGTTGTGATCGATTTGGTGCCGGGCCATGTCGTAGATCGTTTGCTGTGCCGGGGTTGGCGCCTTAGCGCCGACGACCCAGCTACGGCTGATGTCGACGCACATGCCGTAGGCGCCGACGAGGTCGGTGTCGTAGGCCAACATGTCGCCGTCTTCGATGACCCGTGACGACGCTTCTTGGAACCATGGGTTCGTCCGCGGACCCGAAGCGAGAATTTGGGTCTCGATCCACTCGCCGCCACGACGGATGTTGCCCGCGTGCAACATGGCCCACACATCCTTCTCGGTCATGCCCGGGGTCAGCGCTTCGTGCATCTCGCGCATGGTCTCGGTGCACCCGACGCCAGCACATCGCAGCGCGTCGATCTCGTCGGCGGACTTAATCAGCCGCGCTTGTTCCATGACTTGCTGGCCGCGCCCGATCGTGATGCCGTGCGCTTCGAGCTTGGTGCCTTCGAGATAGTTCACCTGGTCAACGGCGATTCGGGCGTTCTTGCCGCAGTGGCTCTCGATCACTTGGGCCATGTCGTCGGCCCACCGTTGTGAGATTTCATCGAAGCGGTCACCGGCGAGGAAGTAGGTGGTTCCGATCGCGGGGCGCACTTCGGTGACGGTGTCGTGATGACCGGCGAGGAACTGGCAGTTGTCGTAGTCCCACAAGATGATCGTTCCGTCGGCCGACATGAATGCGTATCGAGCCGCGTTGTGCATGACCCAGATCTGCATGTTGGTCGTGTCGGTGATGTAGCGGATGTTCATTGGATCCATCACGATCACGCCGTCGTAGCCGAAGCGGTTCAGGGCATCGCGAACTTGTTGGTGTCGATAGGTGCGAATTGCGGCGAGATCGGGAAGCTTGAGTCCAGCAGCCTCGTACTCGGCCTCCGCCTGCGGTCCGGGGCCAAGGACGAGGTGGTGGTTGTCTGTAGCGGCGAGCGCGAACTCAGGTGTGCCGTCGCCATCCAGATGCCTACGGTACGACGGGTTTGCCCCGGGCGATATTCGACCTGCCATGGCGCAAGTCTGTCACGCGTCGCGTTGCGTGGCGAGGCCGGTCGACAGTCGAGAACGCGTTGTTGATGTTGTCGCAGGACCGATTGCTTTGCTCAGTTGATTGGATCGAGCTCCGCAGTAAAGATTCCGGTGCTCAGGCCGCTACACGCGGTCGACACTGCTGCTATCACACCGAAAAGAACCAGAAGCCGCCGCATCTCCGCGAGACAAACAGAGGAGCATCCCCGTCATCCTTCCAATTGAGCCGGGAGATGCGGTAGTCCGTGGAGCCTATATGGTCCGGATTTCGTCATGTCGAAAACTCGTAGATGCGGGGGACACACCCACCTTTCCCACGAGATTTCGAGGACGTTCCGTCCGAGCAATCGGTCGCGCCACAGCGGGTGTATTCGCCTGCGCCACCGGCCTTTACACAGCCGCCCCCGCCAGCTCCGAGCCCGGCACAACAAGGCTTGGCTCCTACTTCCTTTGCTCAGCACGGCCACGTACCCCCGCCGGTCGCAGCGCGCCAGCCCACCTCGCCGGGGACGAAGTGGGCGATCGGACTGGTCATCGGGGTGATGGCTCTGGGCCTCATCGTTGGAGGCGTGATCCTTGGCCGCGAGGTGTCGAACCTTGCATTGATCGACAGCCTCGATCAAGGGGATTGTGTACAAGATCACTTCCGGATGGCTGAAGATGGCGAATTCTTCGAAGTCCTCTTCGTCTCTCGAGCCGACTGTTCGGAGTTACATGCCTACGAGGTATACGCCGTCGCAAGCCCCTGGGCCGGCGTCGAACAATTTCCCGGAGTTGACGAGGCGTTCTCGCAGGGCGACGAATACTGCTTCGAACAGTTTGCGGAGTTCGTCGGCCAGAACCATCCGAGCCTGCCCTATGAATTCCTGAGCTTTGTGCCCACCGCTGAACTCTGGGAAGACGGCCACCGCGAAGTGCAGTGCTTGGTCGGGCACATCGACGGCGAGACCTTGGTACGGGGAACCCTGCGCAACGCCGAGCCGCAATTCACGACCTAGCCGAGCAGTAGTTTCGAAGCTTCGTCGAGACTGCGAACTCGCTCAGCCGTCGTGTTGAGGTGAGAGTCGTGGAGGTCGAGGGCAATCGAGAGCGCTCCTGACGCGATAGCAGCTTCGATACCGGGGCGACTGTCCTCGATAATCACGCATCGATCGATCGGCGTGTCTAAGCGTTTCGCCGCTTCGAGGAACACCGCTGGGTCTGGTTTCCATACGCCCACGTCATAGGCGCTAACCATGGTCGGCGGGCGAAAGAAGCGGTCGAGTCCCGTGGTTGATAGGCACAGTTCCATTTTCGCCATGGGTGCGTTCGTCGCAACGGCGAAGGGTATGGCGCGTTCCTGAAGTGCTTCGAGAAGTGGTGTCGCCCCCTCGACTTCCGCGAGCCCGCTTCGGATTTCCTCGTACTGGCGCTGGCGGAATTCGTCAAAGAACGCTTCTCGATCGACCGTCTTTCCCGATCGTTCTTCGATGGCATCGATGATCAGGTTGACGTCGCCACCCATGAAGCGCGTGGCGTCGTCCTCGTAGACCTCCGCTCCAGCTTCGACTGCCATGGTCGCCAACAAGGCAAGAGTCATGGTCTCACTATCGACGAGGGTGCCGTCGTGGTCGAAGATGACCGCGTCGGCCCGCTCGCCAATCCATGGAGTCACGTGGGAGGTTCTATGCGGGGACGTCGTTGCCGAGTTCAGCGAAGGCTTGGGTGAGGCGTTCCACGAAGGAAACCTCGCCAGCGCGTAGCCAGCTGCGAGGATCGTACTTCTTCTTGTTCGGCTGATCTGGGCCCTCGGGGTTGCCGAGCTGAGTCTGCAGGTAATCGTGGTTCGATGATTCGTACTCGCGAATGCCGTCCCAGAACGCCCATTGGAGGTCGGTGTCGATGTTCATCTTCACCACGCCGTAGCTGATGGCTTCGGAAATTTCTTCTGCGGTCGAACCCGATCCGCCGTGGAAGACGAAGTTGACCGGATTGTCACCGGTGCCGTGCTTGTCCTTGATGAAGGCCTGTGAGTCTCGAAGGATCGTCGGGGTGAGCTTGACGTTGCCCGGCTTGTAGACGCCGTGGACGTTGCCGAAGGATGCGGCGACCGTGAACCGGTCGGAAACCTGGGAGAGTTGCTCGAAGGCGTAGTCGACCTCTTCAGGCTTGGTGTAGAGGTCCTCTTCCTTTACGTCGGAGTTGTCGACGCCGTCCTCTTCGCCACCGGTGATTCCCAGTTCGATTTCGAGGGTCATGCCCATGGGTTCCATGCGCTTCAAGTATTCGACGCAGATCTCCATGTTCTCTTCGAGTGATTCCTCGGAGAGGTCGAGCATGTGCGAGCTGAACAGCGGCTCACCGTGTGTCTCGAAGTACTCCTCACTTGCGCCCAGGAGGCCATCGATCCAGGGGAGGAGCTTCTTGGCTGCGTGGTCGGTGTGGAGGATGACGCTGGCGCCGTAGTGAGGAGCCATGGTGCGTACGTGGTGCGCACCCGCAATCGAACCAGCGATCGAGGCTTGAATTCCGTCGAGGCCCACACCCTTGCCAGCGTTGAATGAGCCGCCACTGTTTGAGAACTGCACGATGACAGGTGCGTCGACCTTTGCGGCGGTCTCCATGACCGCGTTCATCGAGTTGGTGCCGACGCAGTTGGCTGCCGGGAGGGCGAAGGACTCTTCCTTCGCGAGGGAAAACACTTGCTGGACCAGATCGCCGGTCAGTACGCCACTTGGAAGATCACGTGTAGTCATGCCTACAGCGTATTGGAACGGCGACTCTATGCGTGGTGTTCCACCCGGTGCAGTGGTCACCTCGCCCGGGGCTACTGGAAGCTGCGGGCGAACTCGAGGAGTACGAGCGCATCGACACCCGGTTGAGTCTCGATGTCGTACACCCAGCCGAATTCTTCGAAGACGAGTCGGGTGCCACCTTCGGACAGCAGCACTCCGTCTCCGGTGTCGAGGACATCAACCACGTCGTGGGGCTGTGAGCGGAAGACCTCGATGTTGGTCTCGTCGGAGGCCGGAGCGATCGAGACCAGCGCCTGCCCGAAGTCGAGCGTGCCTCCCCGCAACTCGGTCGTGCTTCCGGGGCCCACCTGCCATCCGGCGGGCACGAAGGTTGGGCTTCGTCGAGCAAACACGCCCGTGGTGCTGACCGTTTCGCCGTTGTACTGCAGCGTTCGAGGTCCCAGGGGAGTGGCGAGCGGGAGGGGGAGCGCAATGAACGGCTCCCGCCTGCAGCCGTCGGGAGCATCAGCAAGCTTGCTTCCGATGACCACGCTGACGACGGAGGCGGTCTCGGTGATTGTCGGGTCGAATTGGATGCTGCATGGGTTGGCGATGGGGATCGTCAGGTCGAGCGATGGGAACCCGGCGAGGAGTTCGTTGCCACGCGTGTAGAAGGTGAGCTGGTTGCCGGATCTGTTCAGAGGCACGCTTTCACCGGACTCCCAGCGTTCGATTAAGAGGGCTGTTGGGTCCGAGACTTCGAAACTGTCTGCGAAGCTGATGAGGTCGTCGGTCGACGTGCCGGCGTTGGCTTCGATGTCGTAGAACCAGTCGTCGATAACAAAGCTCACCCGCTGGGTGCCGTTCGGCCGCGGGATAAGGACCGTTTCGACCCCATTGCCGACCGATCGGACTTCGCTGTTCGGGTTATTGGCAAGGCCTTCGATTCGGTCTTGGTTCCGGGTATGAGCCGATGACGTGGTCACCGTGACCGGTCCGAATTGCTGGGTTGTCTCAAAGTTGACGACGGGCGGCAGGCCGGGTTCCCAGCCGGCGGGGATCATGGTGGGGTTTCGACGGTTGGCGAAGTCGGACACGGGAATCTCGACCCGGTCGGGCACGCGGACGAGTGGTCTCCCGTCGAGCGGTTCAGGGAGCTGGACGACGAGCTCCGATTGGAGCTCGTCTTCTCCCGTGCAGTCCACTTCGTTTGTCGCTGGCTCCGCGGGCGCAAGACGATAGATGGTGATTTCGATGGCGCTCGGGGTGGCTACGGTGTCGGCCTCAAAGGCGACGAAGCATTCGCTCTCTTCAATCGGGCCGATAAGCCCCGGGAGGACGATCGTGAGGGTGATGCCGTCGGCGTAGAACTGGTTGGTCGCCCGTCCGTCGAAGTTGGCCGTGCCGGCTCGGGTTCGTCCGAGCGCCTGGTTCGCGGGGTCGACTACCGCTGCCGGGTCGACGGTGGGGGCGTCGTTGTCGCTCTGCGGTGGCTCGGTCGTGGTGGTCGGTGGTGTGGTGGTCGTCGTGACGGTCGACAGAGTTGACGAGCTTGTGGTTGTCTCTTCGCCGGTTGCCGTGGTGTCTTCACCGTCGCTGCCGCATCCCGTCAGCACGAGCAACACAAGGAACAACATCCAACCCGCTCGCCATGAACGACTCTCGAGGTGGTGCATGCAGCTCTAACCGTCCGCGTGAAATACCGGGAGGCCGATGTGCCTCGTTACATCCCACTTGTACCACCGACGATGATTGAGGGACTAGGCCAGGGAGCGGTTCGCCGATTAGCGCGAGAGCGCCTCGGGGTGGTCGCAGTGTTCGTCGTCATCGCCGACTTCGGGTCCGGAGTGCGGCGCGGTGTCGGGGTCGACAATTTCGTGAGCGGGTTGGTTCGAGTCAGCAACCGGAGTTTGTCCGGGCTCGGCCCCACCCGTGTCGTCCAAGTCTTCGAAGTGCCACCCTGGTCCGGGCGTGAACCAGGATTCGTCGACCGTGCTCGGTTACGGCTCCCGGCGTCACCTTGAACAGGTTCCGCGCTGGGACTCGTTGATCGAGCTTCACGATGAGTCTTCGACGCTGGAAGTGGCAGCGATGGTCACGGCAACGATTCCGGCGATCAGGGCCATCGCATATGCCCGGAGGAAGCTCTGTCGGGAAAGGATGACGAAGCTCGTCACGAGAGGGAAGGTGATCGCTGCGTACCAGGTGGCGATTGCAGATTTGTCGATCCGTACATCCGTCGCGAATAGTTCGGAGAGGGCTTCTTCGGTTGGCTCGATGGCTCCGGCCTGCACTGCCTAGACGCCAGCCGCGAGCCCTAGGAGAAGCGTGGGGGCATAGGCCCGCGGAATCGTCGTTCGGGTAGCGATGACGACCATCAGGGTGAACGCAACGGCACAGATGGCAAAGGCGACGAGAATGGCGATCCCGCCGAAACGGAACTCTTCGACTGCGAACAGCTCCTCCATGAAGCTCTCGGTCGCTCCAATGGTTCCGCTCCACGACGCGAGCCACCATGCGGCGATTCCGGCGAGCACCATCGCCGCGTAAGTTCGTGCGAAGTGCTGTGTCGTCGTCCTGGCAAGTGGGGGTGCTGGGCGGGTGCCGTTTCGGGTGAAGCTGGAAGCCCGGTTAGGTGAAGAATCCCAGGACGCTGAGAATTCTCAATACGTCGGCGAAGGCAACAAACAGTGCCAACTGGACCAGGATGATTCCGACCACAACGCCGCGGGCGTATTGGACGCGGAGCAACGCGCCACCTTCTCGGCCAGCTGGGGACCAGGTCCAGAGCAGAGCGGAGATCCCGTACGCCTGGATGGCGGCGAACCGAAAGGTCCACCAGGCCATGAATCTAATCCAGACCAGGCCCAACGGGTCGCCAACAAAATGTGGGTGCGGGTGCGGGTTCGCCGGGTCGAAGGAATCGCGCCCACTTGGGGGTTCGACGCTGGCGCCCTTGATGTGCTCTTCGTGCACGGGTTCGACGCTACGTGACGTCGGATAGGTGGCCCATAAAGCGCGCTGCCCCGGACCGATTGCATCCAGGTGGGGTCTAGTCCTTGCGCCGCAAGGTTCTCCGACGGGCAAGCCATCGGGAAGTTTGAACTCGCCGGGGTTGCAATCGAACGAATGTTCGATTAGAGTGATCGCATGGCGATCAAGGCAAACACGGCGAAGCAGGGGAGGGCAGGGTTTGA
>CAZLWE010000073.1:0-14982 GCA_964562985.1 uncultured Acidimicrobiales bacterium | reverse complement strand
GTGTCAGCAGTCGCGGCGTTGTAGTTCGCTACAGCCACACCACAAACCGTGGTAGTCGCTACGGTCGTCGTAGGCGCTGCGGTGGTCGCAGGCGCTGCGGTGGTCGTAGGCGCTGCGGTCGTCGCAGGCGCTGCGGTGGTGGTAGGCGCTGGAGCGTCTGGGACACAGACGTCGGTGCCAGCCGCAAGTTCCGCAGCATCGGTTACGCCGTCGCCATCGCTGTCGGTGCTGGTAGCTCCCGGGAAGTTCGCGTCGCTGCCGCAGCCTCCCGCTGAATCCTGTGCTCCCGCAGGTTGGATCGAGAACAATCCAAACATCAATGCGGCAGCAAATACTAGTGTCGCGCGCCATTTCATAGTCAATCTCCTAAAGACGTGTATAAGACAGAATCGGTGTGGCTCGGACCGCTTATATGGTCCGCAATACCTATTCCATCCCCGCCGTCTCAACCACTATCGGCCACTTTCGCCAGCGATAAAGGGGTAGCTGCGAGCTACTGGGTCTTCCGGTTAGTTTGTGTTGGCCAGAGGCCTGGCATCACACATTGAGGTATCTGGAGACCGCCACGATGCTGCCAAGGGTGGCTACTGCGGTTCCTATGGCGATTACGAGGAGACTGATAAAGAGGAACTGCGGGTCGGTGACGCGGAAGCCCTCGAGTAGCCGCAAGGTATCCGATTGCGAGAAGTCTTCGATAACAAGGCGCCGCACCACGGCCAGGAAAGGTAAGGCGAGAAGTGAACCTACTACTCCCTGGATAAGTCCTTCGAAGACAAAAGGAACCCGAATAAACCAGTTTGACGCCCCGACCAGCTTCATGATTTCAATTTCATTGCGCCGCGACGAAATCGCCAACGACAGGGTGGTCAAAATCACGACCGCAGAAGCTGCCAGGAGCACGGCGCCAGCGATCAGGAGCCCGCGGCTGATCCGCTCGGCGTTGCTCTGGATCTCGCGAATGACGTCGGTCGCGAACACCACGGTTCTGACGCCAGGGCGGGCCTCAAAGGTAGAGCCGAGCGCTTCGACAGCTCCCGCATCAACATTCGTGGGCCGGATTCTGAAGCTTGGCGGCATGGTGTCGACGGAGATCGTTTGCAATAGCTCCTCGTCGCCGGCGAAGAACTCCTGGAACTCGATAAAGGTCTCTTCTTTGGTGACGAACGTGAATTCGTCGATGGTCGTGCCACGGCTTCCATCGAGAAGCGTGTCGATAGCGTCGATTTGGCTCTGTTCAGCATCATGGCTCATGAAGACCACAAACTCGATGCCGCCTTCCCAGCGCTGCGTGGCGTTATCCACGCCACGCGCAACCAATTGCGACGTGCCAAAGAGCGACAACGAGACTGCGGCAACGGCGATCGATGCAATCGTCAATGGCAGGTTGCGCCAGATGTTTTGTCCTGTTTCGGCGAGGAGAAAGCGAATGCGTCCAATCATCGGTATTGACCTCCGGACTGATCTCGAACGATACGCCCATCACTCAGCTCGATCACGCGCCGTCGCATCGTGTCCACGATGCCCCGGTCGTGGGTAGCCATGACCACAGTGGTTCCTGTGCGGTTGATTCGGTCGAGCAAGCGCATAATCCCTACCGCAGTATCGGGGTCGAGGTTTCCTGTGGGCTCATCAGCGAGCAGGATCAACGGTCGGTTCACGAATGCTCGAGCGATCGAAACGCGTTGCTGTTCGCCACCGGAGAGCTCGTCGGGCATTCGATGTGATTTCTCCGAAAGTCCTACGAGATCCAGGATTGCTGGCACCTGCTGGTCGATGACCTGCTTTGGGCGTCCGATTACTTCGAGCGCGAACGCGACGTTCTCGGCGACGGTGCGCTTGGGTAGCAGTCGGTAGTCCTGAAAGATGCAGCCGATGTTTCGACGCAAGAACGGGACCTTCCAACTCGACAGCTCGACGATGTCCTTTCCGGCCACGTAGACGCTGCCCTTCGTGGGCTTCTCTTCACGGTTGAGTAGCCGGATCATCGTCGACTTTCCTGAACCGGACGCACCGATCAGGAACACGAACTCACCCTTGTCGATCTCTGCGCTGGCGTCGATAAGCGCCGGCGAGTCCTTGTTGTACTCCTTGGAGACATTCTCCAGTCGTATCATGATGCAACCTCATTTTCGGCTCGGTTCCACCGCAAATACGCTTCCATAAACGGGTCAAGCCCGCCGCTCAGGACCGAATCAACATTGCCAGTTTCGTGCTCGGTTCGCAGATCCTTGACCATCTGGTATGGCTGAAGCACATACGAACGAATTTGTGACCCGAAACCCACGTTGCTCTGCTCGCCGGTGATCGCAGCAAGTTCATCTGCTCGCTTCTTACGTTCGAGGTCGAGCAACTTTGCTGCCATCATCTGCATTGCGCGGTCTTTGTTTTGATGCTGGGAGCGTTCATTTTGGCAACTCGTCACCACGCCGGTCGGAAGGTGCGTGATTCGTACCGCCGAATCCGTAACGTTAACGTGCTGACCACCTGCGCCGGAGGATCGGTAGGTGTCGATTCGAAGATCCTTGTCATCGATTTCCACCTCATCGGCCATCGCTTCGAAGAAGGGCGACACCTGCATGGCCGCGAATGCGGTCTGACGCTTGCCCTCGTTGTTGAATGGCGAGATCCGCACCAAACGGTGCACTCCGTGCTCACCTTGCAGGAGGCCATAGGCATGGCGGCCCTTCACCATGAACTCGGCCTGGCTAATACCGGCCTCGGTTCCGTCGTTGGCCGACAGGAGTTCGTACTCGAGGCCCCGTTTCTTCGCCCAGCGCTCGTACATCGAGAGGAGCATCTCGGCCCAGTCCTGAGCGTCGGTACCACCCTCCCCGCTCTTCACGAGGCACACTGCATCGCGCTCATCGAACTCGCCGGTAAACAGCGCGCGAAGCTCGAGGTCGTCGAGCTGTGTTGACATCGTGGACACGATTTCTTCCACCTCGTCCAGCAGCGACTCGTCATCCTCTTCGGTGGCGAGTTCAACCATGACTTGCGCGTCTTCGAGACGGCTCGACAAGCCATCGAAAAGGGTCAGGTCATCGTTTACTGCCGATAATTCGGTCTGCACCTTGCGGGCTACCTCGGCGTCGTCCCAGAGATCAGGACGCGACATCTCTGCCTCAAGCTGGGGCTGACGGGCGCGCTGATCGTCGATACGGAGATAGCCCGCTGCCTCATCGAGACGCGTCGCAAGCGCGGCAAAGGTATCTGAGTAGTCGTCCATAGGTTTGGGTCACCGCCCGTGGCAGTGTTTGAACTTCTTCCCGCTGCCACATGGGCATGGAGCATTGCGGCCCACGTTCTCAAACTCGTTGTTGACCTTGGGCTGCGGCGCTGCTTCGGCTGTCTTGGCCTCACCTGTCGGTGCGGACGAGGAGGACTCGGTGACGTTCTTCAATGGAGCCGCGGCGACCGCGGGCTTGGCCCCTGCGGCGCTGGCGTCGGCCTTTGTTGCCTTGGCATCGACGATTGGTGCACCGCTATTTGGCACAGACTTCTCGCTCGTTCCCTCGGCGGAGCCGCCCCCCTCGACCTCGTCCTGTGGCGGCTCGGCTTGCTTGATCTCTACGTGCATGATGTAGCGCACGAACTCGGAGTTGATCGAGTCGATCATCTGGCCGAACATCTCGAAACCCTCGCGCTGCCATTCCATCGCCGGGTCGCGTTGGCCCATAGCCCGAAGGTGGATGCCTTCGCGGAGGTAATCCATCTCGTAGAGGTGATCTCGCCAGCGCTGGTCGATGAGGCGCATCATGATCTGACGCTCGACCTGCCGCATGATTTCTGGCGTGAGTGCTTCTTCTCGGTCTTCGTAGCGCTCGAGCGCTTCGGTAGCGAGTGTCTCATACAGTGCGCCGTTCGTCGGCTCTTCGGCAAACCGGTCCGCGTCAAGCTCGCTCGGCCAAAAGCCGGTGACCTCGGACTCGAGCGTATCGACGTCCCAGGCTTCGGGGTGTTCTTCTGACGCGTGGGTCTCGACGAGACGGTCGACGACCTCGGAGATCGCGTCTACGGCTTCCTCGCGGAGGTCTTCGCCTTCGAGGATGTTGCTGCGGCGCTGGTAGATCACCTTGCGCTGCTCGTTCATTACTTCGTCGTACTTGAGGACGTTCTTACGGGCTTCAGCGTTCTTCGCCTCAACGGTGTTCTGCGCTCGCTCAATCGCTTTGGTCACCATCTTGGCTTCGATCGGGACGTCATCGGGAAGTGCCCGATCCATGACGTAATTCATTGCACCCGTTGCGAACAGGCGCATCAGGTCATCCTCAAGGGACAGGTAGAAACGGCTCTCACCGGGATCGCCCTGTCGCCCGGAACGACCGCGCAGCTGGTTGTCGATGCGTCGACTCTCGTGACGTTCGGTACCCAAAACGTAGAGGCCACCGAGTTCGAGCACTCGCTCGCCTTCGATGTTGCACTGTTCGGTGTGCTTTTCCAGAAGCTCCGCGTAGCGCTCGTCCCATTCCTCGGTTCCGGGCTCGAGCTGTTCGCCACGACAATCTCGTTCGGCGAGGCCTTCCGGGTCGCCGCCGAGCTTGATATCAACGCCACGTCCGGCCATGTTGGTCGCCACGGTCACGCCGTGCAGGCGGCCGGCTTGGGCCACTACGTGACCTTCTTTGGTGTGCTGCTTCGCGTTGAGCACCGTGTGCTTGATGCCGCGCTTTTCGAGCGTACGGCTGAGCTTCTCGGACTTTTCAACCGACACCGTACCGACAAGAACCGGTTGGCCGGTGCGGCTTCGCTCTGCGATGTCATCGGCTACAGCGTCGAACTTGCCATCCTCGGACTTGAAGATGAGATCAGCTTGGTCGGCACGAACGACGGGCTTATTGGTTGGGATCTGGGCCACCTGCAGCCCGTAGGTTTCTGCAAGTTCGGCCGCTTCGGTCTGCGCGGTACCCGTCATACCAGCGAGCTTCTTGTACTGGCGGTAGTAGTTCTGAAGCGTGATCGTTGCGAGGGTCTGGTTTTCCTCTTTGATCTTCACGCCCTCTTTGGCCTCGACGGCCTGATGCAGGCCATCCGACCAGCGCCGTCCATCGAGCACACGACCGGTGAACTGGTCGACGATCTTGACCTCTCCCCCGTCTACCAAATACTCCTTGTCGCGCTTGTAGAGCTCTTTGGCCTTCAAGGAGGCGAGCAATTGGTGCACCAGGTTCGCGTTCGATGATGCAGGGTCGTAGAGGTTGTCGATACCGAGAGCGCCCTCGACCGCGTGGATACCCGCCTCGGTTGGGGCGACGATGCGCTTCTCTTCGTCGACGTCGTAGTCGACGTCTCGCTGCAACGAGCGGGCGATGCTTGCGAACTTGTAGTAGATCTGGGCCGCGTCGGCTACACGTCCACTGATGATCAGCGGCGTACGCGCCTCGTCGATGAGGATCGAGTCGATCTCGTCGACGATGCAGTAGTTGTGACCGCGCTGGACTCGAGCAGCAGCGGTCATCGCCATGTTGTCGCGCAGGTAGTCGAAGCCAAACTCGTTGTTGGTGCCGTAGGTGACGTCCGAGGCGTATTGCTGTCGCTTGAAGGTTGAGTCCCGGTTGCCGGGAATGATCAAGCCGATGGTCAGGCCCATCCAGCGGTGCAATTGACCCATGTTCTCGGCGTCGCGACTGGCAAGGTAGTCGTTCACGGTGACGACGTGAAGTCCCTCGCCGCTCAATCCATTGAGGTAGACGGGCAGGGTGGAGACGAGCGTCTTGCCCTCGCCGGTCCGCATCTCCGCAACCCAACCCAGGTGCAGGGCAAGGCCACCCATGAGCTGTACGTCATAGTGGCGCATGCCGAGCGTACGCACCGATGCTTCACGCACCGTCGCGAACACCTCGACGAGGAGATCGTCGAGGCTCGCGCCGTTTTCGATCCTGGTCCGAAACTCCCCCGTTTTGCCTTGCAACTCATCGTCGGAGAGCGCTTGCATCTCGGGTTCGAGCGCATTGACATCGGGAACGATTGCTTCGAGGGCGCGCAGCTTCTTACCTTCGCCGCTCCGCAACACCTTTTTGAACATGCTCATAGCCTTCTTAGGCTACCGGTGCAAGCTGACCGGTCCGTGTCACGCCCAAGTTTCTCAGGTGGTTCTCACAATGATCTCGCTGTTTACGCGACGATCGCCCGCCATTCCAGAGGTCGCTCGCTGAATTGCGCTCCCCTGGGGAGACGTAGATGTCGACAACCGTGCCTATCGATCCGTCGCGTATCCGAAGCCGTAAACGTTCCTCGAACGCGCTCGCACCAGCCCAAAGATGTCGGTCACGATTCCGGCAGACCGTCTAGCGCTGACGGCTAGCAACCCAAAGTAGAGGGCGGTCGCAGCGGTCGTCCCAATCGCGAATGCCGTCGCTGAACCCGATGCGGACACCACCAAGGCGGCAACCACAATGCCGGCGATGCCGGCAGCAGCCGCTGCGAGCATCGGCCTTTGATAGCCGGAAAGTAACAACACAGTGCCGCAACTTCCAGAAGCGACGTTGATGACTTGTCCGAGCGCAAGAGCAGCGAGCACATAGCGCCAACCGGGTACTTGTTCAACCGGGATGAGGAGATCGTAAAGACGCGTTGGGGCAAAGACCAAGGCCATGGAGCCGACGAAGGCGAGCGCTGTCGCGGCAGCGGCGACGGCGGGCAAGAATCTCGCGAGTTCATCGGAGTTCTCTTCCTGAGATGTAGATGCCTTTGCAATCCTGCGAGTAACAACGAGGTTGGCCACGTACCCAGGTGTGTTGATCAGCACGCCAACTCGGCGCGCGAGCCCATAGACACCCAGGGCTGTTGGCCCGAGCACCAGCCCGGCCAACAACATGTCGAGCTGAGAGAACAAGCCGCCAGCGCCTGAGGCAAGAAGGGTTTCTCCTGGCGAGTGGGTTATGCGACTGAGTAGCTCTTCATCGGGTGCGACCTGATCGCCTGTCCCGAGGCCCACAAAGACGATTGCCAGATGGACGACGCCTGCTATGACTGACCCAAGGAGCATGACGAGCGCTCCTCCCAAGGAAAGACCTGCGCGCCCTTCGGCGAGGAAATTGAGGAATAAGAGAAGCGAAAACACGCTCTGCGTCACAACGCCCCCGGCGCGCCCTGTACCGAGGTTTGCTTGGAACGCATACCCCCCCGCACGAAGAATCTCGGACAGGACCCGTTGGAGCCCAAAACAAGCGGAAATCGCTCCGACAATTCCGAGCCCCTGCCACAACGGGAGCTCCGAGAGCGGCGCTCCAATGAGCACGAAGGCGACTGCGCTCACAACCGTGAGCAAAGCGCCCTTGCCGAACCTCTGCCACGGCCGAGTCTGAAGCCAGAATTTGGCGGTACCTCGCCACGTTTCCCTTCGGGCACTAGAAAAGATGAGTGTGGCGAACCGGTCCTCGCCGTAGACCATAAACAGAGCGAGCGTCGTACATAAAGCCTGCACGTAAAGCAAGGCTCCAGCGTCATCAAGACGCAAGCTCGCACCAATGAGAGCAGTGGAGGTGGTAAAGGATCCGATGCCCAACACTCGCCCGGCGACGGTGCTCACTAGCCCCGATCTCTCGCTCATAGCGCAGAACTCGCCGCCACCGACACCTGTTCAGGTCGACGCGAGGAACTAGCGCTCACGATCTCAGACACCAGCCTTCGCTGGCGTTCGTCCAGGCGGTAACGCCGTTTGTCCTCAGCGGAGGCAGCTCGCAGTCCAGGCTGGTATTGGCGTTCAACGTCGGCTTCGCCAACCACATCCCACCCAAAAAAGTGAACGAGTTCTTTAGCCGAAGCCACCGTCGACTGCACAAAGTCGTCGTACTGGACGATCGTCATCCGGTCAGGAAATCGCCGGAACGTATCGTGGATCACTTTCTCACACAATACGATCCGACGAGCGAGATTCTCCAATGCGCTAGTGCCCGGCGTTGCCAGCCCATGACCATCGATAATCGGCTGCCACCACGGCCCGACACGTGGAATGCCATGGAGTTCCTGGGTTGGAAGCCGAAGGCGATAGCAAATGGATTCGATCGTCTTGACCGGCTCGCGGATGACACCCGCAGCGCGTGCGTTCGGCAGTTCAGAAAGAAGACTCGGAGCGAAGAGCGTCCAATGCGGCTCCTTGACAAGGGTCCGGCAGCTGAATGGGGAGGATCGTTCCAGCAATGTGTTGGCGCTATGCAGCGAAGGATCGGATGGCCGTAGCCGCTCTGCGGGTAAGTCGATCGAATTCGAAACCAATGCCTGCTGGGCGACCACCGAGGCAACGACGCTGGTTCCTGTCTTCTGATGTCCGAACACCAAAGCGGACGGCACCTCTCGAGGACCCGAAAGCAGCGCAGGAGTGCGGGAGTAGAGCCGCAAGGCACCGTACTCCAGCGCAGCGCCGACTTCACTCCGACGGATCCGACTAACGAGATGCATAGTGATCTCCACTCGGTGGCCGGGTTCCTAATCGTCGCCCACTAATTGGGCTCGGCGCATAGGGTCGATATTTTTGCGATTCCCAGGTTCGTGACCTACTGGCATCGACGTTTGGTCTGGACTTCGTCGGAAACTCGCGATAGCGAACTGCCAACGCAATCACTACAAGGACCCACCCACGCGTCGGGAGCTGTGCAGGCTCCCAAATCGAATAGAACACCGACTGCACCATGAGAAATACCCACAGCGGCAGAATCTCCTGCTGAGTGCTGATGCTCGCAAAGACTGCGATTCGGGAGATGAAGACGGCAAAGAGCGCAAGTGCGAGTAAACCGCCATGGACCAGAAGACTTCCATAGACGCTATGGGTGGTCGTGTCTAACAGGAAAGACGATTGCAGGTCGTCCCAGGCAGTAACTCCGTTTCCAAAGATCGGAAAGTCACTCAACGAATCTCGCAATACGATCCAGCGCCGCCCGCGGAAGCTGAAGTCCTCGACCTCGGAGGTGTAAATCAGGTAGACCGACGAACAAACAACTGCAGCAGAAAAGGCAGCTGTGGGAAAGGATCGTCGTCGAAAGGCTCGAAGCACCCGGTCAACGACAAAAGCGACAACTACCCCTGCCATGGCGATGCGTGCTCCGGAAAACACAGCCGCTGCGAGCGGAATGACCGCCACAGCACGAAGTCCCCATCGATACCGACGATCTGCGTTGTTTGCGGACGTGAACAGTGCGATGAAGGCGATCGACGCTGCGTAACCCATCGTATTTTCGTGAGGGAACGCTCCCTGATAGAGCGAACCGAGGGCAGAACACTTATCTTCACGACAGGGATTCGTCGCGCTTGACGAAAAGACTCCGAGCAGCACTCCTGCGGCGAAGAAACCGTACAGACCTGTCCGTAGATCCTTCGGGTGGAGCACAAAGCCTTGTTGCCACAGCAAAACCGCTGAAGCGATCAGAACAAACATCGGCAATGTCCAAATGATTGCCTGAACGTGTGCACCGCCCAAGAAAAGATCTTGAAGAATGATCGACGCATACGCCCCGACTGCCCAGACGAAGGGGTTCTTCAGCCAGTACCTATTCTGAAGAGTCGTGACGGGAAGGTTGATGAGTACGAAGATCATCAGCACTACACACGCAAATGAGAGGGCGGCGAAACGTATCTGTCCCGTAGTGACGTTGGCGATTGTGCCCGCCATCATGAGAGAAAGCGACCAACCAGATGGGATCAAGCGCACTATGAACCTCGTTCATTCCGCAAGAGCGCACCTACTCGCTCGGCGTGCGCCTGCCTAGAGAACAGTCGTTCCACCGTTGCTCTCGCCTCACATTCCAGGGTGTTGCGAAGAGCGTGGTCTGAGGCGAACCGCTCAATGTTGGCCGCCTGGCCTTCGATATCGCCAGGCTCTACAAGGAGGCTGTTACCACAATGCTCGAGATACTCAGCGGGCGCGCCGGCAGTGGCTGTCAAGACGGGCACACCGTTGGCCAAGGCCTCAGCGTGTGCGTATCCGAATGCTTCAACCTGCCCCGACTTACGCGCCACCTTGTTGTGGAGCAAAAAGCCGTCGCTTTCACGCAAGCGACGGTGCACTTCGTCGTTCGGAACAAAGCCAACGGTCTTGATGTATCCACGTGCGTCAAGAGCGTCGATTGTCGACTCCACCTCGCCGCGAAGTTCACCATCTCCCACCATGGTTAGCTCGACCTCGGCCCCCCGCGTCCGCGCCAGCGCCACCGCCTTCACCGTTTCGACCGGCCCCTTAAAGTCGACAAATCTCCCTACATAGAGAAGCTGGATGGGAGATAAACTCTTTCGGTCCTCGTGCCTGGAAGCGGCTCTGGGAGTCTCGACAGGCAGATAGCAAACCTCTACCCGGTCCTCCGGGAAACCTGCTTGGAGCAAATGTTGTCGCGAGTGTTGAGAGTTCGCTACGAACAGCACGCGATGCGACATTTCAATCAGCCTCTCGACGTATCGCTCGGTGTTGCCGAAGCTCTTGTAGGGGATTGGACACCATCGAAACGGCGACCAGGTGATGTCAAACCCGTGCACATAGACCAGAGTCGCTACGTCTGGAAGAAGTTTCCCGGGATCACCCAGTAGCTTCAAGAAATTCGCGAAGTGGACGATATTTGCGGTCGCATCAATTTCACGCAATCGAGACCGAGCGCTCTCGCCGCCCGTCATCGAGGTCAAACGTCCGACGCCGTAGCGACGAATTATGGGGGCCCGTGGACCCAGATGGATGTGAGGTACACCCGTAAGCCAAGGCGTGGTTGGCTGTTCGAAGGTGGAAACCGCAGTCAGCATCGAGGAAAGCGCTGATGCATGTCGGTCCAACCAGGCTTCCGATATCGAGGGTCGACGTGGGACGGCCAAGTTGATCCGCTCGCCCATACGGGCAATCGATGCCTCGCGAAAGACCTGATCGGCCTCCGATTGCAATTCAATCACGCGGCCACCTCTGCGGCCGAGCGCGCACCCGCATCTCGTAGCATTGCTCGCTCGAAAAGCCACCGGGGCGCCAACCCGGTTAGGGCGATTGCTACTGCCGATAGAGAAGGCCGTGATGAGCCCAATGCCGAGCGAAACACGAGACCGAGTCCGCGAAGCGAGCGTTCCCGAATGACATAACGCAGCACTTGCGAGTACAGAAAGTCGGTCGAAGCGGCGTTCGACATCACAGAACGCGACTTCGTCCACCAATCGAGTGACGCGACCCATTTGTTCGTTGCGCTCATCGATCCCGACGAACCTGTCATGACATAGGTGAGCGGCTCGGCGCTCTGCCCAATCCGAAAACCTGCATCGTCAAGCCGAATAACAAGGTCCCAATCTTGATGAACCGAAAGTGAAGCATCCCAATTAACAACATCTATCGCCTCTTGGCTGACAAGCAGCGTCGACGTGTGAAGCAGTGGGCGATCAGCTCGGAGCGAACGTCCGGCGAACAGGTAGTCGGCAACGGGCTGGCCCTCTTTGTACGGTCGGGCAGGGACGGGCTTTTCTCCGACGGTATTCGGGCTCCGAAAGTACAGGCCACTCGCTGCAACATCGAGAGACCTTGACCGGGCGTAGTGCACCTGTAGTTCGAGCTTGTCGGGTAGCCATTCGTCGTCGTCGTCAAGGAATGCGTACCAGTTACACCTGGTGGAACGAGTGCCGAGGTACCTCAGAAGGCCGCCTGTTGGTGGACTCTGTTCCGTTACCTCAATTTCGATGAACGCAAGGTACTCACGCAATAGCGAGCGAACAGCGGCTTCATTCTGCCGCGCCGTCACGACGACGACATCATCGGCTGGTCTCGTCTGGGAAAGCACTGATTGAACAGCTGCGACAACGGAGGGTCTTCCAGAGGTTGGAATGACAGCAGCAACCGTGTCCGTTTCCTCGGCTGATGGCGTTGGAGTCCTCAGCGTGCTTGTCATGATCGCCCGATTCCGTCGTACGCGAATCCGCGGCGTCGGACGGCGCCCCGGTCAAGGATGTTGCGTGCGTCGACGATGCTCTTGCTAGTGACGACCTCTGCCAATTTGTCGAGGTCGAGGAACTTGAATTCGGGCCATTCGGTGAGAATGGCGACAACCTCGGCACCTTCAGCGGCGGAATACTCGTCGCCGCACTCTTCGATACCGTCGATTCCACAACCTCGGGCGACGGGGTCGTATGCCCGGATGATCGCTCCAGCATCGATCAGTCGACGCCCTATTTCTATTGCCGGCGAGTCTCGCATATCGTCGGTACCGGCCTTAAAGGCAAGACCCAGCAGACCAATCCGAGCATCGGTAAGTGTGCCTCCTGCAGCGACGCGAATCTTTTCGACCACACGGTCAAACTGTTGGTCGTTTACTTCGATAGCCCCCTTCAGAAAGGCGAAGTCGTAGCCGGCATCCTCAGCAATAGCGATCATTGCCTTTGTGTCCTTCGGGAAGCAGGAACCTCCCCACCCCGGCCCGGGGTTCAAGAAGTGATGCCCAATGCGCGAGTCATAGCCAATCCCCATAAGGACATCGGCGACGTCGGCTCCAGCGGCTTCGCATACCGCTGCCACCGCGTTCGCAAAGCTGATCTTTGTCGCAAGAAACGCGTTTGCTGCGTACTTGCACGTTTCGGCAGATGCCGGGTCCGTGATCAGGATGGGGGCGCGAACCCCAAGGTAGAGCGCTGCTACTCGTGACGCTGCATCTCGGTCTTCAGCTCCGATAACCACTCGGTCAGGATTCAAGAAGTCACCAACAGCGGATCCTTCGCGGAGAAACTCCGGGTTTGACACCACCGAGATATCGGTACGTCCGATCGCCTTTTCGACCAGCGTCGTCGACCCCACCGGCACAGTGGATTTGTTCACTACCACGGCGCCGCGTTCCAGGTGCGGTCCGATCTCCCTGGCGGCGGCTTCCACATATGAAAGATCCGCGCGTCCGTCGAGTCCCTGTGGTGTTGGAACACACAAGTACACAAACTCACGTCCGCTAACCGCGTTCGCTGCTCCCAACACGAAGTCGAGGCGCCCCGCTTTCATGTTTTCCCGGACGATAAGTTCCAATCCATCTTCATGGATTGGGATTTCGCCCTCCTTCAGCCGCTCGACCTTGTCCAAGTCGATGTCTGCACACAGTACGTCGTGGCCGAGCTCTGCAAAGCAGCTCCCGGTGGTTAGGCCAACGTAGCCAACCCCCACCACGGCAATCTTCGCGGTACCGGTCGACTTTGCACCGTCCCGCATGCTGCCCTGTGACCGAACAACTGAAAAGGGTTCGACCGCGCGGCCCTCTACGGACTCCACCAATGCTTGTTTCATTTCCCTGCCTACGTTCCCCGTCCCGTGCGCTCGTATTGACAGAGCGTCTTCGTGGAGGATCTATCGGAGAGGAAGGGGGTCTGTTTAGCCTTTTGACCTATATCGGGGAAGATTTTTCGACATGGCCGTCGAGACGCATTTACTCGGCGTCGATCAGCCCTACGTCACCGTCGTCTCGCATGTACACGACTGCGGAGCGGCCGGTTTCTGCGTTGGTGAACAAGAAGAAATCGTGACCCAATAGTTCCATTTGCAGCACCGCTTCATCGGCGGTCATCGGGTCGATCACGAACTGCTTCTTCTTCACGATCTTGGAGACGTTGTCATCGGCTGGGGGCGCGGGCGCTGGCGTGGCGTCGGTCCGGATGGTGTCGACCCCACTGTGCTCGTAGCGGTGCATCTTCGTCTTGAGCTTTGAGCACTGATGCTCCAGCTTGGAGGCGGCGAGGTCTATTGCGGTGTACGGGTCGGCGGCGGCGACCTTCGTGCGCATACGATGCCCACCACCCTCGACGGTGATCTCGCAGACTTCTTTCTCGGGGATTCGAGGGTTTGTTTCCTCGTGGAAGTGCACATCAGCGCGCTCAAGGCCAGGTACGTATTTGTCCAGCCGCTCAAGCTTGGACCGGGTTAGATCTTGCAAACGATCGCTAACTCGGGTCCGGCGGGAGCTGATGTGAACCTGCATAGAAGCACCTCCAGGTGATCTTTAGTTGTGACTTTCGACACTACCGGACGGTTTCTTGAATGTCAGATTGATTTGGCGGTTGTTTACAAACTCGTAGCCAAATTGTGCGTACTGGCCGGAGTCGCGGCGAGCGCAACGAAGTTGGTCGAGCGTGCCCCAGCGAGACCCAACGCGATTGCACAGGCCACCGCCGTGGCCCCGGTGGTGACGACGTCGTCCACCAGCAGAACTCGCTCGGGTACGGCCTCACTCGAGCGGAACTCGACCTGTTGGCGTTGACTCCGGTCCTTCCCCGTTTGTGTTCCCGCAGACACTCGAACCAAGGGAGCGGTGACCGGAGCGTCGATCAGGTCGGCTATGCGCTTGGCGAGGGTTGCGGTGAGGTCGTAGTTACGTTCGCGGGTACGCGCGGGGTTGGATGGAACGGCTACAACCGCCTGTATGTCGCTCGGCAGGCTCGGGGCCAATGCTTCGACCATCGGGGCGATCGCCTGTCGGCGATTGCCGTACTTCACCGCTCGGACGAGGTCGGCACCCACTCCCTCGTAGCTACAGAGCACGGTGGCGGACTCGATTGCGAGGAGCGGAGGCACCACGGGTGGCTCGAGTCGTTCCTTGCAACCCCCGCAAACCCCGCGTGCGGGGACGCCGCACACCACACATTCGCTACCGAGAAGCCACACGACCGACACCTTAGGTACCAGCTGTGACAACATCTGGCCCGCAACACGATTGACACAAACTCACAACCACGTCGCGCGCCAATCAGGGCCGATCGTCACACCGCCCACACACCGCGTTCATACGCTGGTCTTGCGAAGCGGGAAAATCGCGACGGAGCCCGTCGTCCGCTTCGCTCACTACACGAGTTGCCCGCTAGCGCTCACAACGTCGGCACCCCGAAACCGAACGCCCATCCAAAATCCGCAGAGCAGCCAGAGGAGCGCAGCGACGAAGCTGCGATTGCCGCGAAACAGACTGAGTTGCGAGCGCCGAAAATCAGCGGCGCAACCCCTCGGCGCTTGCAGACAAAATCCGCAGAGCAGCCAGAGGAGCGCAGCGACGAAGCTGCGATTGCCGCGAA
>CAZLWE010000072.1:0-15726 GCA_964562985.1 uncultured Acidimicrobiales bacterium | reverse complement strand
AGTTGCGGGCGGCGGTGGCTGAGGTTGCTGGCCGTGATGTTGTTGGTCGTGATGATTATGCGGTGTTGTCCGAGTTGACCAAGGAGTTGGAGATTGCGGTCACTCAGGCACGAGTCCTGGCCAACGAGGCGATTTCGCGATCGGAAGAGGTTGCGGAGGGCCGAGATGCATTGCGCAACGATTTGGACGACCTCGTCACCGAACGGGTCGACGGGCTCGGCGCTGAGGTGTCCGCGCTGGACGAACGAATCGAGGCATCAGACCAGGCTCTCGCCGAATTGCGTGGCACCGTCGACGAGGTCGGCGCGCGAGAGGTCATAGACATGAGCGACTATCAGACGCTCACGGATGTGACGGCCGAAATGGACGGTCGTTTGAACGCGGTTGATGCCCGGCTGGCGTCCCTAGATGAGGACACCAAGTCGAGTTCCAAAGTCATAGATGCACTCATTAGTGAACGGTTCGAAACGCTCGTCAGAGGCCAAAGCGAAGACCGCGAGGCGCTGGAAGCACTCATCGCGCAACGAGTGGATGCGCTCGACACGGCACACAGCTCATTGCGAGCGGAGCTCGATGGCTTGGCCACCCAACAATCGGATCGGTTGGGAGTCGAGGTCGAGGCGCTCGATGCTCGCCTCACCGAGTCCGACAGGGCCCTCAGGGATCTGCGAGCGTCTATCGGTGATGTCGCTGATCGTGAGGTCGTCGATGTTGAAGCCTACGAAGGTCTCGTGGCGGTTGCCGCCGAACTCGACGCTCGGTTGAGTGAAGTTGACACAGCTTTGTCCGAGCGAATCACGGAACTATCCGGCAAACGCGACTCCGACCGGGTGCATTTAGAAGCCGTGGTAGCAGACCATGTATCGACACTCGTCGCGCAGCGTGAGGAACTTCGTCTCGAACTCGATGAACTCGTGCGCGAAAAGGTCGAGGCTCTGGTCGTCGACCGTAACAAGATCCGACGTGACCTCGAACGCCTGGTGTCTGAACAGGCCGGGGAGTTCGGTTCCGACGTGACAGCACTCGGTGGTCGCCTCGAGGCCTCCGATGTGGTTCTTGCTGAGCTTCGCGTCGCCATAGCCGAGATATCCCAACGCGATGTCGTTGATCGACATGAGTACGACAGCGTTGCAACGTTGGCCGAGGAGCTGGAGCTCGCGGTCGCCGAAGCCCGCGTGCTCGCCGAACAGGCAATCGATCAGTCGAAGCAAACCACAACGGCGGCGTCGGCTCGCCACGACGAGTTGGTCGAGCGAATCGAGCTTTCAGAGACATCGATGCGCACTGAACAACAAGAGGTCGTCGAGCATTTGGAATCGGTCGAAGCGGATCTGCGCGAGCAAGCCAAGGAACTACTCAGCGCTACCGAAGAGACCCTTGAGCTGTCGATCAAGGCAGCCGATAAAGCCGAGTTCGCTGCCGATAGTGCAGACGGAGTGCGCGCTGACCATGAAGATTTTGTCGAGGGCCACCTCGAAGTGATCGACGCGCAGAGTGAGCGCATTGCCCTCATCGAGGCCCAGGACGAGCTCGAACGGACTCGCAGCCGCGAGGTCGACATCGAGTTCAGAGACGAGATCGGCGAGCTCTTTGAGCGGCTCGCTGGTCTGGAGCGCGCGGTTGCTGATAGCGGCAAAGACGACGACGTGATCGATTTGCCGGCGGCCGAAGCGCCGACCGGGTGGCAGTTTGAGCGCCGCGGTCGATGGGGTGACATCCCGGCTGATAAGTCTTGACCAGGCTAAACGGCGGTAACTTGGGGTTGGCTTCTTATTCGGTGAAAGGGCGCCCATGACCACAGCAGATATCGGTGTTGACCTCTCGAAGTACGACCTCGGTTGGTCCGATGCCGAGGATTACATCTACAAGCCCAAGAAGGGCCTGAACACCGACATCATCAACGAGATGTCGTGGATGAAGGGTGAACCGGCCTGGATGCGGGACTTTCGCCTCAAGTCTTACAAGCGATTCGAAAAGCGCCCAATGCCCAAATGGGGCGGCGACATGTCCGAGATCTACTTCGACGACATCTTCTATTACATCAAGCCAACCGAATCGGTAAAGGACGACTGGGACGACATCCCCGACGCGATCAAGGACACCTACGAAAAGCTCGGAATCCCAGAAGCAGAGCGCAAGTATCTCGCGGGTGTAACCGCCCAATACGAGAGCGAAGTTGTCTACCACCGCAACCGTGAAGACCTCGAAGCGCTCGGCGTCATCTTCTGCGACATGGACACCGCACTTCGCGAGTACCCGCAGTTGGTCAAGGAGTACTTCGGCACGGTCATCCCGCCGAACGACAACAAGTTCTCGTCTCTCAACTCGGCTGTCTGGTCGGGTGGCAGCTTCATCTACGTGCCTCCAGGCGTACACGTCGATCAGCCGCTGCAGGCCTACTTCCGTATCAACGCGGAGAATATGGGTCAGTTTGAGCGCACCCTGATCATCGCCGACGAGGGCTCGTCGGTGCACTACATCGAAGGCTGCTCTGCCCCGGTCTACACCAGTGATTCATTGCACTCAGCCGTCGTCGAGATCATCGTGAAGGAGAGCGCTCGCGTCACCTACACGACCATCCAGAACTGGTCGAACAACGTGTTCAACCTGGTGACCAAGCGCGCCAAGGTGTACGCCGAGGGCCACATGGAATGGATCGACGGCAACATCGGTAGCCGCCTCACCATGAAGTATCCAGCGGTTGTCATGGTTGGCCCGAAGGCCTCGGGTGAGGTTCTCTCCGTTGCCTACGCAGGTAATGGGCAACACCAAGACGCTGGCGCAAAGATGGTTCACGCGGCACCCGAAACCACCTCGAAGATCGTGTCCAAATCGATTAGCTCCGATGGCGGTCGAACGAGCTATCGCGGGCTCGTGCACGTCGCCGAAGACGCACTTGGGTGTAAGAGCCATGTGCAATGTGATGCGCTTATCCTCGACGAGGATTCAATCAGTGATACCTATCCCTACATGGAGATCGGCGCTCGTGACGCAATCATTGGACATGAGGCCACGGTGTCAAAGGTTGCCGACGAGCAACTCTTCTATCTCATGAGCCGCGGTCTGTCCGAAGAGCAGGCGATGGGCATGATCGTGAACGGATTCATCGAACCGATAACCCGCACGCTTCCAATGGAGTACGCCGTGGAGTGGAGCCGTCTGATCGAGTTACAAATGGAAGGCTCAATCGGGTAGCATCGGTTCTGGCGGCTGGCATACGCCACGAAAGGGATCGAATGATGTTGAGCGGGGATACGGTGGCCGAACGGGTCGCCAGCATCCTATTAGTCCAGCAGCGGTCGCTCGTGGCCGCTGACTCGGTACATGCCGGCGGCACGTGGGCCGAATACGTCGTCGTCTCCGATCGCATCTACACCGACACGTCGCGAACGTTACGAGACACCAAGGCTGACATCGTCCGTGCGCTGCAGCGCGGAGATGGTGAAGACGGATTGCTCCCACCGTCTTCGGAGCGGATCTCTCTGCGGGCCTCGATTGAGGAAATCGACAGTCAACTCGAAGTGATCGTGGGTATGAAAGCTGCCTTACGGCAGTTGCGAACCAAAGTTGAGCCCCAAGATGCGTTCCCCGGTATCAGCGAATTTCAGCCCTTGTTAGTCGATGCACTAACGACAGTCCGAGATCTTGGCGCCATTTCCCCCGAGGTCTTTGCGCGCACCTACAACAGCGTGACAGCGTCCACTAGCCAACTATCGGGCGCAAGCCCACCACCGCAGTGATCCATTAGACCTCTTCTGTTCTTTTCGCAGTAAGTAGGGATTGCATCGCTGAATCTCGCTTCGCTACACTTATCTAGTGTACGGAATGGCGGGTCCTTCACATTCCGTGGTGATTTACGTGAGGAACATTCACTGTGAGCCAGCTTAAGGTGGCCGAAACCGTAGATAGGCACTCTGCCGCAACTGATGATCTTCATGTTGTTCGCTACCGATCAACCTACGAACGCAGGTTGAAGCGGCCCCTTGACATCGTCGGTTCCATAACGATTCTGTTGGTTACTAGCCCGGTGTTCATCGCAATTTCTGCCATGATCCGGATCAAGCTTGGCACGGGCGTCTTCTACCGCCAGGAGCGCGTTGGCGAGCAGGAGCGACCCTTTATCATCTATAAGTTCCGTACGATGACCCACGACCGGCGCCAGCGCCAGGTCGAAGACATTCCCGTCGACAATGACCGTCGTTCGACCCACAAGGATGGCGATGATCCGCGACACACGGGTGTGGGACGGGTGTTGCGTCGGTTCAGCCTGGATGAGCTACCGCAACTATTCAACGTCGTGCGAGGGGAGATGAGCCTCGTCGGGCCTCGCCCTGAGGTGTACGAGGTGGCTGAGGCTCGTGGTTATCTGCATCATCCGCGTCATGAAGTTAAGCCGGGAATGACCGGGCCGTACCAGGTGTCTGACCTTCGACTTAGTGGCGACCTTCGCGACGGACTCGATGCCGATGCGCAGTACGTGAAGAATGTTTCGCTCAAGAGCGATATTGGTTACCTCTTTCGGACCATCGGCGTGATGCTTTCCGGCGCAACTGGGTCCTAGGGGCGCTCCTCTCAGCGGTGCAGACCTGAAGATCTGCACAAAGGTTGAGGACGCGGTTCATGTAGCTATCGCTGGCCATGCATTATGGATGCATGCCGATGCGCCAGGACTGTAAGTACTTCGAGAGTCGCACGTATCCAACCGGAGACACCGTTCGTAAGTGCGATCTCGATCTCGCGCCTGAAGCACCGTGGCGTTGCCCAGCGGATTGCTCAAGCTACGAGCCGAGGTTGGCCGACGTGGCATGGAGTCACGGCACGTTGATAACCCCGGCCACTCCCGAGGAGCCGGTGAGCTTGGGCGAGGACGATTCGATCGCAGCGCTACTCGATGCGGCTGAAGACATCGTCAACGCCGCTGGTCCCGACATCAAAGCCGAAGTTCAAGCCGAACGCGAAGCTGCGGCGAGGCGCAAGAAGGGGCTTGGACGCTTCTTCCGCCGAAACAAGTAACGACACGAGCCACACAATCCGATCTATGCTCGGGCACGGCGTCAACGTTCGGCGCCGGTAGATTTAGCACCTATGTCTGCTGTCCCTTCCACGGCGCCGTGGCTCGACGAAATTCGCGCCGCAGCCCAAGCCGCTTTCGTCGATGCTGACGTCCCCTCCGATGAAGACGAAGTTTGGCGCTACAGCCGAATCGGCGACGTCGATCTCACTCGCTACACCTCGGCTGGCGAGGTTTCGCAAGCACCAGAACCGATGCTCATCGGAGGTGCGGCCGCAACGGTCACCATCCGCAACGGGATCGCCGAGATCGAACGTGCAGATTCGCTGGGCAAGGCCACCGTTGCCGTCATCGCAGAACACGACGATGGGGCATCCTTGCTGAACTCCGTCCGAGGCGATGCGATCGATGCCATCGGGCACTTGCACGATGCGAACCTCGGCGACGTGATCGTGATCGACGTGCCGCGGGGCGTAGCGATCGAAGAGCCGATCGTGATCGATACCTACAGTTCGGGCAGCGACGCTCTTACCTGCCCGCACACGATTGTGCGAGCGGCCGCCGGCTCACAGGTCACCGTGCTCGAACGTCGTCGAAGCGATGACTCCGACCAACTCGTCGTACCGGTCGTGGAGCTGCAGGCAGCGAACGACGCGAACGTTGGGTATCTCGTGATTCAACAGCTTGGACCGGCTACCACATCGCTAGAACACCTCGTGTCGAGCGCCGACCAGCAGGCCAACGTCGTGTCCTCCGTAGCGGCGTTCGGTGGTTCCTATGCCCGGACCCGCGCCGACTTCAAGCTCATCGGTCAAGGCGCGAGCGGAGACCTGTTGTCGGCTTACTTCGGCGACGGCAATCAGATGCTCGACTTCCGAACTTTCCAAGATCACGACGCGGCCGACACCACATCGAACCTGCTGTTCAAGGGCGCGGTTACGGGGTCGGCACAGTCGGTGTACAGCGGTTTGATCCGGGTTTCCGAAGACGCTCCCGGAACGAACGCGTTCCAGACCAACCGGAACCTCAAGCTCTCCGACGACGCATGGGCGTACTCGGTGCCGAACCTGGAGATCGAACAGAACCAGGTGGCATGCAGCCACGCGTCAACCGTTGGCGAGATCGACGAAGACCAGCAGTACTACCTCGAAAGCCGCGGCGTGCCGACGACGATTGCCGAACAGCTACTGGTGTCGGGCTTCTTTGCGGAGGTCATCGAGAAGATGCCCATCGACGCCGTGAAGGCAGAACTCCAGGGCATCATTGATGACGCGCTCGCCGCCGATCGTGTCCGGCAAGGTGTGTGATCGGCGTGGTCGAACAAACGGTCAAACTATGCGAGCTTGACGCGATCGAACCAGGCGACGCCAAAGCCATTGATATCGATGGCCGTCCAATCCTGTGCGTTCGCATCGATGATGGCTGGTACGCGCTGGACGATACGTGTAGCCACGCCAAAGTGTCGTTGGCTGACGGCATCGTTGAAGAAGAGGACCTCGCTATCGAATGTCCTCGTCACGGCGCGCTGTTCTCGCTGGAGACGGGTGAGGCACTTACCTTGCCCGCCATTAGGTCAGTTGCGAGCCACCCGGTCGATATTCGAGACGACGGCGTGTACGTCACACTCGAAATAGCGGAGGAAGAAGAATGAGCGAACTGGTCATCACCGACCTCCATGCCAAGGCGGGAAGCCGCACCATCCTCAACGGAGTGTCACTGACGATCCGTTCAGGTGAAGTCCACGCGGTCATGGGGCCCAACGGCTCGGGCAAGTCCACACTGAGCCATGTCATAACCGGCAAGCCCGGCTACGAGGTAATCAGTGGGTCCGTCACGCTCGACGGAGTGGAGCTGCTCGAGTTGGCAGCCTGGGAGCGTGCCCAAGCCGGCCTTTTCCTCGCCATGCAGTACCCAACGGAGGTGCCCGGTGTGTCTCTTGAGGCGATGCTCACTGCGTCGGCCGAGGCTGCGGGGCGCAACGTCGATACGATCGCCGACGCCATTGCCGAAGAGTCAGAGCGCATTGGTTTCGAACCTCAACTCATCACTCGCGCGCTGAACGTCGACTTGTCCGGTGGTGAGAAGAAGCGCAACGAGACCGTTCAACTCGGCGTCCTAGAGCCCAAGTTCGCGATTCTCGATGAGATCGATTCCGGCCTCGACGTCGACGCCATGAAATCGGTGACGCGTCGCATCGAAGAACTCACCAATACCGGCGAGCCGCTCGGCGTGCTCGCAATCACGCACTACAAGCGACTGTTCGAGGAACTCGAGCCCGATCACGTTCATGTATTCGCAGGAGGCATCATCCAAAAGAGTGGCGGAGCTGAATTAGCTGCGGAACTTGAGGAGACTGGTTATGGCGAGTGGGCCGACCTCGTCGAGGAGCACGACGGCCCCAGCGCCTATGACAACCCGTTCGGCGAAACCACCTTCGCCGACGCTCTAAACCTCAACGAGGGTTAAACCTCTCTACTAGCGAGACCCTGTTGCGCCGAGAACTTCGGCTTCGATGGTTGGTTCGCCTACGGCCCGCGCGACGCATGCTGGGGAGCGCTCGCCTGCGACAACGACGAGGCCTGCCGGGCTGAGTGCCGGATCCTGCAGAATCCCCTCTGCGGTCGATGCGGTCCACCATTGCGATGACACAGCGCGCATTGCTACGACGCCTCGATCGCCACCGATCGAGGATCTTGCGCCATAGAGTGCGACGAAATCGGCAAGTCCAATGGATGCGTGGTCGATGTCGAGGTCGGTCGATACTTCCCACAGCGAGCTGCCATCCGCGCTGTTGAGCATGCGTACCGACCGGAGTCCAGGCAACGCCTGGTGAGGTTGGGAGAAGACGACCCGGTTGTCCGCGAAGCCAATTACCCCCTCAAAGACCTGGGCTGTCGCGGGGGTTTCCCATAGGCGTTCGCCGGTGTAGGCGTCTAATGCGAAGAGCACGAATGGCGTGCCTGGGTTCGGTTCGGCATTGGCCGTTGAGGCGAGGAGGGCATTGCCGCCGGTGAAGACCGTTTCGCCAATGTTCGTTTCGCGCCAGAGTTCAGCGCCGGTACGTAGGTCGATGGATGCGACTCCGCCACCGGGAGCTACCGTCGCGGACAGTTCGTGGATCACCGTCTGGTCCGCTACCCAAATGCCGTCATTGCCGCTGCGATCGACGTCGATATCGAAGAGCCTCTGTTGTGCGTTGATGTCTACACCGACCAGGCGAGTTCGTGACGCCACCGCGAGAAAGTCCTCGCTCGCGGCGATGGTATCGGGGCGATCGATTGCGAGCTGCCAAAGCACATCGCCCGTAGCGGGATCGATGGCGTGTACGCCAACTTGATCGAGGGCGAATACCACACTGGACCCAAGCACGATCGAGCGGATTTCAAACTGTGAATCAAGGACCCAACGGTCTTGGCCGGTTTCGGGGTCGAGGCCGCGAACGTCTTCGCGGGTGACGACGATCAGCGTGTCGTCGATGACGGTGAGGTCCTGAGGTTCACTCGCGAGGAATCGCTGCCACAGCGGTGAGGCTTGCGTGACGTCTACTGCCCCAACGCCTGGTCGCTGACCGTTGTCGAAGCCGAACCCGAGGAAGGCCGTCGACCCCTGCAAGGCTGAGGTGGGTGCCGGTCGAGGGATCGACAACGTTGACCGCAGCTCCCCGGTCGTGGGCGCGAACACGGCGAGGTTGGCGTGATTCGATGTCGCACAAGTGTCGTCTCGTGGTGGTTGCACGAAGCTTGCATCGGCCAGCGACTCAGGAAACTCCTCAGTACGCGGTGCGGTGGCATCAGTCTCCACAGCGTCAGTCACGTTCGGCGCTGCGGTCGTTTGCTGTTCTGCTGACACGTCGACGGGAGTCGTCGCGTCAGCAGAGGATGTTTCGGAAGGATTGGTCGCAGCGCAGGCGGCGACGAGCAGGGCGAACGTCGCCCCCAACGCTGCCCAACGGCAACGTTTGCCCATTCGTGCATTCTAGAAGAGGTCGCTAGGCCAATGTTGGACGCCCCCGCTCTCGGCCCTAAGTTGCCTACACCATCTCTTGAGGACACCGAAACATGCCGACGGCACTCATCACCGGAATCACAGGCCAGGACGGCTCCTACTTGGCGGAACTCTTGCTGGAGAGGGGGTACCGCGTCATCGGGATGCTTCGTCGATCAAGTTCCGTCAACTTCGAGCGGATCGACCACATACGTGAGGACATTGAGCTAGCCCAGGGTGATCTGATCGATGGCGCTTCGATGGTCAACCTGCTGCGAGACTACGAGCCTGACGAGGTGTACAACCTGGCCGCGCAGTCCTTCGTGCAGACATCGTTCGGGCAGCCGGTGCTCACCGGTGAGATCACGGCATTGGGTGTGACCCGGCTCTTAGACGCTGTCCGAATCGTCCGCCCGGACGCCAAGTTCTATCAGGCATCATCGAGCGAGATGTTCGGCAAAGTTGTGGAAGTTCCGCAAACGGAGAGCACGCCGTTTCACCCGCGTAGTCCCTACGGCGTAGCCAAGGTGTATGGCCACTGGATCACCGTCAACTATCGAGAGAGCTACGGCACCTTTGGGGTGTCGGGGATGCTATTCAACCATGAGAGCCCGCGGCGTGGGTTGGAGTTCGTCACCCGCAAAATCACCGACGGGGTCGCTCGAATCAAGCACGGGAAAGCGGCCGAACTTCGATTAGGGAACCTCGACGCACAACGAGATTGGGGTTTCGCTGGCGACTACGTCGATGCCATGTGGCGGATGCTCCAACGCGATGAAGCGAAGGACTACGTGATTTCGACCGGCGAGACGCATACCGTCCGCGAGTTCTGTGAAGTCGCGTTTGCTGCTGCGGAACTGAACTGGGAGGAGTACGTCGTGGTCGATGAGCGTTTCTACCGGCCCGCCGAAGTCGACCAGCTCATCGGTGACTCCTCACTTGCTCATGAGGAGCTCGGCTGGTCGCCGACGGTCAGCTTCGAGGAGCTCGTGCAGATGATGGTCGAAGCAGATCTCGAACGAGTCGCGAAGCGCGTCTAGCTGACCTTGCTTACGCGTTCGCGATCGCTTCGAGCAAGGTGTTCCACGACAACGTCGCGCACTTGATTCGCACCGGGAACTTCTTTACTCCCTGCAAAGCGGAGAGTTCGCCCATCTCGCGGTCAGGGCCCTCCGCTCCGCCCGCTACCGCGCCAAGATCAGCAGCAGAAGCCGATGCCTTCGCCTCGGCGATGTCGTCGTCGTTCGCGTCATCCCGTGCATCTGGGATCGACATCATCGACTTGAACTTGTCGGTAAGGGCCAGTGCTTCATCGACGGTCTTGCCCTTTACCGCGACCGACATCATCGATGCCGATGCTTGACTGATCGAGCAACCATGGCCACCGATCGATAGGTCGACAACCTTGCCATCTTCAATGTGGACATAGAGCTCGATCTCATCGCCGCACAGGGGGTTGAAGCCCTCGGTCTTTGTCGCCGGAGGCGGCAATTCCCCCTGGTTGCGGGGGTTGCGGTAGTGGTCGAGAATGATCTCTTTGTACAGCTGATCGAGAGCGCCCATCAGATTCCTAGTCCGAAGATGTCGTCAGATTTCTGGAGAGCGTCGGCGAACGCATCGACATCGGCTTTGTCGTTGTAGAGATACATCGAGGCTCGTGCCGTGGCGTTTACGCCCATCACTTTCATCAGTGGCTTAGCGCAGTGGTGACCAGCGCGTACGCAGACGTTGTCTTGGTCGAGTACTTGGCTGATGTCGTGCGGGTGGACGTCTTTGTATTCGACCGACAGCACCCCACCGCGGGCGGCCGGTTCGCTCGGTCCATGGACCTTGATGTCGTCGCCGAAGCGCTCATGGAGTGTGCGAAGGGCGTATGCGGTCAGCGATACTTCATGTTCTCGGACGTTCTCCATGCCGAGGCCTTCGAGGTAGCGGGCCGCCGCGCCGAGGCCGATGATTTCGGCGATGTTTGGGGTGCCGGCTTCAAACTTGTGCGGGAGAACGTTTGGGGTAAATCCCTCTTTGGTGACCTGCATGATCATGTCGCCGCCACCGAGAAACGGGGGCATGGCTTCGAGGAGTTCGGTCGTTCCCCACAGAACGCCGACTCCCGTCGGGCCGCACATCTTGTGACCGGTGAATACCAGCGCATCAACGCCGAGCGCTTGCACGTCGGTGGGGAGGTGGGGAACGAACTGGCTTCCATCGGCCACCATGATCGCACCCGCCGCATGCGCCGCCTCAGTGATCTCGGCGATTGGGTTGAGAGTTCCCAGTACGTTGGACATCGCCGTTACTGAAACGACCTTCGCCCCGTCGAGCAGCGTGTCGAGGTCGGTCAGGACGAGCTTGCCGTCCGCGTCGATAGGGATCCAGCGCAGTTCGAACCCGAGGCGCTCACGCAGCATGTGCCACGGCACGATGTTGGCGTGGTGCTCCATCTCGGTGATGACGACTGCGTCGCCGGGCCCGAGGTTGGCGCCACCCCATGCCTGCACGAAGAGGTTGAACGCCTCGGTGGCGTTCTTGGTGAAGATGACCTCGTGGGTGTTCGGAGCGTTAATGAATCGAGCGACGTCCTTTCGGGCTCCCTCGAGAAGATCCGTTGCTTCGGCGGCGATGCGGTACGCGCTCCGGTTCACGCTCGCGTAGGCGTTGCGGTAGTAGTCATCCATCGCCTCGATGACTTGGAGCGGCTTTTGCGATGTTGCACCCGAGTCGAGATAGACCAAACGCTTGCCGTCGATTTGCTTGGCGAGCATCGGGAAGTCGGCCTTGATGGCCGCGACGTCGAGACTCATCAGGCTGCGCCACCGAATGCATCGAATCCGTCGGACTCGATGGTTTCGACGAGTTCCATGCCGCCGCTTTGGACGATCTTTCCGTCTTGCATGACGTGTACGTGGTCGGGCTTGAGGCGATCGAGGAGTCGCTGGTAGTGCGTGATCGTGAGTACGCCCATTTCCGGCGTTTCTTCCCGTACCGCGCCGACGCCGTCGGCAACGACCTGCAGCGCATCGATGTCGAGGCCCGAATCGGTCTCGTCGAGAATTGCCATCTCGGGCTTGAGCAGGGCCATCTGGAGGATCTCGTTGCGCTTCTTCTCGCCACCGCTGAAGCCTTCGTTGAGGAAGCGGTCCATGAACGAGGTGTCCATGTTGAGCTTGTCCATCCACTCGCTGAGCGACATGAAGATCTCGAGCGTCGACACGTCTTCGCCTGTGCGGGCCTGCACGGCCTGTTGAAGGAAGTTGCGAACGGACACGCCCGGGATTGCCTGCGGATACTGGAACGCGAGGAAGAGTCCTGCGCGGGCGCGGACGTCGGGGTCCCACTCGACAATGTCGTCGCCGTGGAGCTTTACTTCGCCGCTGGTGATCTCGTATTCGGGGCTTCCGGCAAGGGCGGATGCGAGGGTGGACTTGCCGCAACCATTGGGCCCCATCAGCGCGTGAACTTCGCCTTCGTTGACGGTGAGATCGACGCCCTTCACAATCTCGATTCCCTCAGGGGTCGAGATGTGTACGTCGGTCAGTTCAAACAGCGGAGCGCCCATAGCTGCAGTGTATTTCCGAAGCACGCGAACGCATCAATCGCAATGGCAACCAATGGGTGGCTTCCTACTCCTGGCCCTCGGCTGCTGCTGCGCTACTCCTGGCCCTCGGCTGCTGCTGCGCCAACCCGGATTGCCTCGACGACCGTGTCGTCGATGAGCGTGGTGGTGTCCCCCAGCGTGTCGCCTTCGGCGATGTCGCGAAGCAGGCGACGCAGGATCTTTCCGCTTCGAGTCTTTGGTAGGTCTTTCACGAGGTAGACCTGTCGGGGCCGTGCGATCGGCCCGAGCTTGGTCGCGACGTGGCTCGCTAGTTCCTGTCGAAGGTCTGCGGTCACCTCGGCGTCCTCGGCGAGAATGGTGTATCCAACGATGGCTTTGCCAGACACATCGTCGTTTGCGCCAATAACAGCAGCCTCTGCCACGGAGTCGTGGTCAACGAGCGCCGATTCGATCTCGATTGCAGAGATTCGGTGGCCGGACACGTTCATGACGTCGTCGACTCGTCCGCTGATGAAGAGGTAGCCGTCGTCATCGACCCTTGCCCCGTCGCCAGCGAAGTAGCGACCAGGGACGGTATCCCAGTACGTGGATTGGTAGCGGTCCGGGTCGCCCCAGATGCCGCGAAGCATCGCAGGCCATGGCTTCGTAATCGTGAGATTGCCAACACCGTTCGTTACCGGATTGCCTGCATCGTCAACCACTTCGGGGAACACGCCAGGAAGGGCGCAACAGGCGGATCCGGGCTTCGTGGTTGTCACTCCCGGTAGGGGCGAGATCATGGCACCACCGGTTTCGGTCTGCCACCAGGTATCGACGATCGGCAACGACTCGTTGCCGACGTGCTCGTGGTACCACATCCACGCTTCAGGGTTGATTGGCTCCCCGACCGATCCGAGTACCCGTAGCGAAGAAAGGTCGTAGTCGGCGAGGGTGCTCGCTCCCCACTTCATGAAGGTTCGGATCAAGGTTGGTGCGGCGTAGAACTGGGTTACGCCATAGCGGCTGATGATGTCCCAGACACGACCCTTGTGCCAGCCCGACCGTTCGGTTCCGACGCGTTCGTCTTCACGAGGAGTGTCGGGAGTGCCTTCGTAGATGACGCTCGAAACACCGTTGCTCAGCGGTCCATATACGACGTAGCTATGCCCGGTTACCCATGCGACATCGGCTGGGCACCAATAGACGTCGGTCTCGGGCTTGATGTCGAAGACATACTTGTGCGTGAACGCGACCTGGGTGAGGTACCCGGCGGTCGTGTGCATGATCCCTTTTGGCTTTGCCGTCGTTCCGGAGGTGTAGAGCAAGTACAACAACTGCTCGGCGTCCATGGGCTCGGCAGGGCAATCGAGCGACGCATCGGCCATCAGCTCGTGCCACCAGAGATCGCGCCCTTCGGTCATCTCTACATTGGTGCCGCATCGGTCGAAAACGATGACGTGCTCGACGGTCGGCGCCCCAACGGAGAGGGCTTCATCGACCGTTGCCTTCAGGCCGTGTGGCTTGCCCCGACGGAACCCGCCGTCTGCGGTGATGACCACCTTGCAGCCGGCATCTTCGCAGCGGTCTCTGACCGCATCGGGACTGAACCCACCGAAGATGACCGAGTGGGCAACGCCGATTCGACTGCACGCCAGCATGGCGATCGGCAGTTCGAGGATCATCGGCAGATAGATCGCAACGCGATCGCCCTTTTCGAGCCCGAGGGACTTCAACACGTTGGTGAACTTCTTGACCTCGTCGAGAAGTTCGGAATAGGTGAGGGTCGCGGTGTCGCCGGACTCGCCCTCGAAGTAGTAGGCAACCTTGTCGCCTCGACCAGCTTCGACGTGACGATCGAGGCAGTTCTCGCTCATGTTGAGCTGACCATCGCTAAACCATTTTGCGTTGGGTAGGTCCCATTCGAGGACCTTCGTGAAGGGCTTTTGCCACGTCACAAGCTCACGAGCTTGACGGGCCCAGAAGGCCTCGTAGTCCGCATTCGCCTCGTCATGGAGCGAATAATCTGTGGTTAACGCACCCTCTACGAACTCCGGCGAGGGAGGAAACGAACGCTCCTCAGCCTCGTATACATCGATAGGCGACTCGCTCATTAGTTCGACTCTACGAGCGCCCAAATTGCGGGGCCTCACTCATGAGCCAAGCGGCACAAACAAATTTGTAGGTTTGTACGTACAGCTCTGATGGTTTGTGCGGACTATCGATGATCTGGCGCTTGTCGGGCGAAGCCGTTGACGGCTAGCCTCACCAGCCGCGTGCGACCCAGTCGTCGAAGTGGGGCTTCTCGGCACCGATGGTGGTGTCGTCGCCATGTCCGGGCAGGACGAGTACCTCATCGTCCAACACGCGGTAGAACCGATCCTCGATCGACGTCATGATCTGTTTGAAATTGCGCGGGAACTTGGTTGCTCCGGCGCCGCCAGGGAAGAGGGTGTCGCCGGTGAAGAGGATCGGTGCGCCTTCCAGTTTGAAGCTCATCGAGCCTTTCGTGTGTCCGGGGGTGTGGATGGTTCGTAGTTTGAGTCGCCCAACCTCGATCACGGTGTCGTCTTCGAGGATCTCGTCGTAGCTATCGAGCATCCTGGAGTCCTGTTTGGTAACGCCGACCGAGTAACCCGCGTCTCGCATGGCGGGGATGGCGGCGATGTGATCCCAGTGCCCGTGGGTTTCAACGATTCGGCGCACATTCAAGAGCTGTGCCAATTCCAATAGCTTCTCGTGCTCGTTGGCCGCATCGATGAGCAGGCTCTCGCCGGTCTGGGTGCAACGAAGCACGAATACATTGTTATCGATGGGCCCCACAACCAGCTTGTGAATCTCAAACCCGCTATCGGCATGGTGGAGCGTCGCTGTGAGATCAATCATGTACTGAGAGTACTTCTGAGCGGCATGTGACGCCCGAAAAGCTCCACGAGTTGCGTTGATGTTTTGGCGTACGCCGAACCGACCGCCGAAGGCGCGACACGAACCTGCAGCTGCGCAGACCTTCGAGCGAAGAGAATGCGGGCGGTTAGGGCCTCCGACCAGCAGGAGCGAGGTCGAGAGCCCCCTGGGGCTCGGATCCGAGCCCTGGAGGGCGCAGCCCGGGAAGATCAGCGAAGCGGGAAAATCCGCAGAATGCCCAGAGATGCTCCTATGGGTTGGCAAGTTGTGGTGGGTGTTGTTGGAGGAGTCGCCA
>CAZLWE010000071.1:0-15862 GCA_964562985.1 uncultured Acidimicrobiales bacterium | reverse complement strand
CGGCTGCGGATCGGCGCGGCGTTGCAGGACGCGTCGCTCGACGACAAGCAGTCGGGCCGCGAAATCCTGCAGCTCCAAGGGGCGCTCTACGGGTTGACCAAGAAAGAAGTCGCCCAGCGGATCGACGAGCTGTCGACGCTAATCGAGTTCGACGCGATCGACCGCTGGATCCGCGAGTACTCCGGCGGCATGAAGCGCCGCCTCGACCTGGCGGCGTCGCTCATGCACAACCCCGACCTCTTGTTCCTCGACGAACCCACCACCGGCCTCGACCCAACGAGTCGTTCCCGAGTGTGGGAAGAGGTGCGCTCGCTCAACAACCAGTTCGGCACCACGATCTTCCTTACGACGCAGTACCTCGAAGAAGCCGATGAATTGGCTGACCGTGTCGGCATTATCAACGACGGCAAGATCGTCGGCGAGGGCACCCCCGACGCACTGAAGCGCTCGGTCGGGTCCGATGTAGTGCAGGTGCGACTCAATTCCGATGACGATCCAGCCGTCGCCGCGCTCGAGGCGTTGTCCGAAGTCGACAAGGTGGAGCGGGGGCCGCGGTCGTTGCTCGTATCGGTGAGCAACGGCGCCGCCGCGGTTTCGCCCGTGGCAATCGCACTCGACAACATCGGGGCCGAAGTCGCCGAGCTCACCCTTCGCACCCCAACACTCGACGACGTGTTTCTCGAACTGACCGGCGACCGAATCGAGGTATCGGCATGACAGCCACAGCCAAAACCATCCGTTCCGACGTCCGGGCACGGCCCTCGGGGTTCTTCGGTGACCTCTTCACGATCGCTGGCCGCGCGCTGCGGAGCATCCCCCGTGAGCCGGAGTCGTTCATCCCAGCGCTGTTCATTCCAGCGTTCTTCTACATCGTGAATATCGGCGCGCTCGAAGACCTCACCGAAGCCTTCCCTATCACGGAAGACTTCAACTACCGAAGCTTCCAGCTACCGACCGGCATCATCTTCGCGGTAACCGGTATCAGTCGCGCTCCAGGGCTGGTCACCGATATCCAGCAGGGTTACTTCGACCGACTGCTTCTTAGCCCGGCGAGACGGCTGCCCATGTTGCTTGGACTCATGGTGGCTGACTTCGCGCTCGTGATCTTTCTTTGCATCCCCGTGGTGATCCTCGGCTTTATCGTCGGGGTCAACTTCGGTACCGGGGTACTCGGTGTAATTGTCTTCATCCTGATCGGCGCGCTGTGGGGTTTGGCCTTCACTGGGTTCCCGTACGCAATCGCGCTCAAGACAGCGAACCCTGGCGCGGTGGCGTCGAGCTTCATCTTGTTCTTCCCGTTTGCATTCCTCACTTCATCTACGGTCCCGCTGGAGAACCTCACGCCATGGATGCGCTGGATCGCCCGATTCAACCCGATCACCTATGTGCTCGAAGGTATGCGTTCACTGCTCACCGACGACTGGGACTTCACCGCGATTGGCCAGGCGCTGCTGGCCATCTTCATCCTCGGTGCCATAAGCCAAACCATGTCGCTCAAGGCGCTACAGGGTCGCGTCTCCCGCGGTTAACTCGAACGGGATTTGCTGAAGCGCTTGTCATCGATGGCGGCCTGATGGCAATTGGCGATCCGTCCCAAGGCCTCGTGTATATCTACGCTCGCTCAGGAACGACATGGGTGCAGGAAGCCACACTCACCGGTAGCCGGTCCTTCTTTGGCCGAAAATTGGCCCTGGATGGAGACAGCCTTGCAGTTCTCACGAACACTGACGAGGGCGCAGTAACCATTTTCACTAGGAGCCGCTCAAGATGGACCGAACAGCAGACGTTCCCGATTCATCCGGAGTCAATAGGACGGAGCGTGTTTTCGATAGCGCTCGACAACGACACGTTGGTCGTAGGTAACACGGGCACGGCCACCGACGGCCTCACCGAGGCAGGGTCAGCGTGATCGGAGCAAGATCGCAAGATGTAGGTGACGTCCGCGGTGCTGGTGTGGCGTTGGTCTTTAACGATGGAGTCAGCTGTAACGGACTCGGCATCACGGTCGATATCGCTGCTGGCGACCGGCCAACCGATGGGGACGATGTAATTCTTGGGACCGACGGCGACGATGTGATCAACGCTGGCGACGGCAGGGACTCCATCTGTGGGCTCGGTGGCAACGACACAATCAACGCCGGGTTCGGCGCCGACGTCGTCTTCGCTGGTCCGGGTGCCGACAATGTCTTTGCCGGTCAGGGCCTCGACATCGTCCACGGTGAAGGCGGCGCTGACTTTGTGTCCGGCGGTAAAGGCAAGGATGTACTCATGGGCGGCAACGGCGCTGCCGACCTCCGAGGCAACGAGGGCACCGACACGCTCGAAGGCGGTGCCGGTAACGACGAACTCCGAGGCGGCCAAAAAGCAGATCTGATCTTGGGTGGCGACGGCGACGACAACCTCGTCGGTGGTACTCGTCCAGACATCCCCAACGGAGGGTTCGGCGTAGACACCTACAAACGGCGGCGGCGGGGCTGATTCCTGCCTTGATGATCCCGACGAAGAGACAAGCATGTTCATCAAATGTGAGGAACGGCCGGGGCCACCATCTGAAAACAATGGCCCAACAATTATCATCAGCGTCGATCCCGTGACCGGAGAGGCCATCGTCACGGTCGGGTAGATCCTTCGGACCTCTGGGGACCACTAGTCAACCGGTAGGAGTCATCCGTTCGACCCACGAAGTCGGATGTCCGAAAACCGCTAGTCGATCGCCCGATTGCCGGGCATGATGTCGGTATGCACTCGATGCCCCTGCGACTCGATGAGGATCGTTGTTACGACGCGCTCGTGTCGCGCGACCGCCGATTCGACGGGCAGTTCATCGCGGGAATCACCTCGACAGGCATCTATTGCCGAGCGAGCTGTCCCGCTCCGGTGCGGCCAAAGCGGTCGAATGTGCGCGTGTTCGCTACGGCAGCTGCTGCCCAACAAGCCGGCTTCCGGTCGTGCAAGCGGTGCCGCCCCGACGGGGCGCCCGGTTCGGCCGAGTGGGATCACCGAGGTGATCTCGTCGGGCGGGCTATGCGCCTTATCGAACGGGGTGAAGTCGATCGGGCGGGCGTCGCTGGTCTGGCCGCACAACTCCACGTCAGTGAACGACATCTCAACCGGCTGTTGAAGACCGAGCTTGGCGCTGGACCCAAGGCTCTGGCGCGAGCACACCGGGCGAATCTGGCTCGCATCTTGTTGGAGACCACCTCGATGCCGATCACCGAAGCCGCCTTCGCTTCCGGATTCTCGAGCGTTCGCCAATTCAACGACACGATTCGAGCCGTCTACGACCGAACACCGACCCAACTACGACAGAAGCGGGCAGGGGCTATCCGCGAAGCGACCAACGGCGTCGACTTGCGACTATGGCTGCCAGCTCGCGAACCCATCGATGCCACCTGGATGTTCGGGTTTCTTTCCGGACACGGCATTCCGGGAGTTACTGAAGTGACCGAAGACAAGTACCGCCGAACACTGCGGCTGGAGAGCGAATCAGCCCTAGTGACCGTTTTCCCCGGCGGGGATGACCCAGGGGTTTGGGCAGAGTTCGAGCTCTCCCAGCTATCGCAGCTCGCTCCGGCCATCGCTGCGATCCGGCGACTCTTCGATCTCGACGCGGACCCAACTCATATCGGCGAAGCACTCGCACGACACCCCGCACTCGCCCGGCTCCAAAGACTCCGACCAGGCGTGCGCGTACCTGGCGCGGTAGACGGATTCGAGGCAGCGATTGGAGCGATCGTGGGGCAGCAAATCTCCGTCGCTGGAGCCCGAACCCTTTTGGGACGTCTGATCGAGCAAACATCGGGGTCTGACCCTTTCGGTCCCGCTGAGGGACGTTCGGGGTCAGACCCTTCGCGTCCTTTCGCTGTCTTCCCCAATGCCCACGAACTCCTGGAGGCTGACCTCAGCGAAGTCGGGTTGACCGGCCGCCGGATAGCCACGATTAAAGCGCTCGCTTCAGCAGTTGCCGCCGGCGAGCTGAACCTGGATATCGGCGTCGATCGCCACGAGGCTCGCCAACGGTTGCTCGCGTTACCTGGCATCGGCCCCTGGACGGCTGACGTCATTGCGATGAGAGCCCTCGGCGACCCCGACGTCATGCTCGACACCGACCTGATCATTCGCCGACGCCTCGAAGCGCTCGATATCACCGACACCACCATGCTTGCGCCCTGGCGTTCCTACGCGGCGTGCACGTTGTGGGCTACCCGAGACATGATGGAAAGCGAATCACCATGACCAACCTCACCTCTTCAACGATGCCTTCGCCGGTTGGCGAGCTCACCCTCGTCGGCTCCGACGCCGGACTCCGCGCAGTGCTGTGGCCAGTCGAGCGCGAAGGCCGAGTGACCTTCGCCGAAGCCACCGAACCGGGCGAACATCCGATACTTGCGGCCGCCCGTCAGCAGATTGATGAGTACCTTTCTGGCGATCGTTCGACGTTTAACATTCCCCTCGACCTGGTGGGCACCGACTTTCAGATCGACGTGTGGCAGGCACTCGCCGAGATCCCCCACGGCGAAACCCGCAGCTACGGGGAACTCGCCGACACGCTCGGCAAACCCGGCGCCGCTCGCGCCGTCGGTGCAGCCACCGGGCGCAACCCCGTGTCGATCGTCATTCCGTGCCACCGGCTCGTAGGTAGCTCCGGCAAACTCACCGGATTCGCTGGCGGCATCGATGCGAAGCGCTGGCTCCTCGAACACGAGAGCGCAGCCGAACAACTCGCGTTAGAGACCGATGGGGTCTGACCCCATGCGTCCCCAGATGGGACGTTCGGGGTCAGACCCCATGCATTTCACGAAGCGTTGCCGCGAGTTCCTCGGTTGAGGAGGCGACGGTGGTTGCGCCGGCGTCGAGGAGGCGTTGGGCGAGTGACGCGCTGGCGTGCCCTCCGGCAGTGAGACCGATGACGGTCATGCCCGCGGAAACCCCAGCGGTGACTCCGTGGGGGCTGTCTTCGATCACCACACAACCCGCAGGGTCCGCGCCCATCTTGTCGGCCGCGAACAGGAAGAGGTCAGGTGCGGGCTTGCCGTTCTCGACCATTTGGGCAGAGAAGACCAGCTCATCGTCGAACATGTGGGCGAGTCCGGTGAGTTGGAGCGACAACTGAATCCGGTTGAGATTGCTGCTCGACGCGACGCAGCGCGGCAGGGGGTTCTCGGCCAGAACCGCACCAATGCCTGCAATCGGCTCGAGTTCATCAGGAAACCGATCCAGCGTTTCTTGTTGCACCGCTGCCATGAGCCCATCGGGCAGCGCATGCCCGAACTGCGCTTCGAGTTGAGCAGCCATCGAGGCATAGCTCAAGCCAACGAACCGCTCCGAAATCTCGTCCGCCGTGAGTGCAAACCCAGCTTCGTTCAAGTGCGCTTCTTCGACACGAATCGCAATGGCCTCGCTGTCGACGAGAACCCCATCGCAGTCAAAGACCAGGTGCGTAGCTGAGCCCATCATGACGACACCTTATTCACGCCACTCGCGTTCGAAGGGCAGACGCCACGCATGGGGGGCGATGAGTTGGTGGATCTGGTTCGGACCCCAAGATCCGATGGGATAGGGACGAACCGGTGGCGGGTTTTCGAGCAGCGGAGCAGACACTTCCCACAACCGCTCGACGCCTCGTGCCGCAGTGAACAATGTTCGGTCACCGTTGGTCGCATCGAGGATCAATCGTTCGTAGGCCTCGAGAACTTCGCCTGCACTATCAACTTCATCGACGCTGAACTGCATCGACAACTTGTCGAGCCGGAATCCCGGCCCCGGACGCTTGCCGTAGAACGAGAGCGACATCTTCGATTCGTCGGCCAAGTCGAAGGTGAGATGATCGGGTCCTAGTTGGCCGACGCCAGCATCGGCCGGGAACATCGACTTCGGCGGTTCTTTGAAAGCGATCGAGATGATGCGCTTGCCTTCCGCCAGGTTTTTGCCGGTCCTCAGGTAGAAGGGCACGCCCGCCCAACGCCAGTTGTCGATGTAGCACCGAAGGGCGATGAAGGTTTCCGTATCGGATTCGGGATAAACGCCCTCTTCGTCGGTGTACCCGGTGTACTGACCGCGTACGACATCCTCGGGCCCGATCGGCAACATCGAGCGGAAGACCTTTATCTTCTCCTCGCTAATTGCGTCCGCATCGATAGAGGTCGGGGCTTCCATGGCGGTGAAGGCCAACACCTGGAACAAGTGGGTGACCACCATGTCGCGGTATGCGCCGGTCGACTCATAGAACGCGGCGCGTTGTTCAAGGCCGAGCGACTCGGGTACATCGATCTGAATGTGGTCGATCATGTTGCGATGCCAGATGGGCTCAAAGAGGCCGTTGGCAAACCGGAACGCCAAGATGTTGAGCGCTGCCTCTTTGCCGAGGAAGTGGTCGATCCGAAAAACCTGCTCGTCGTCGAACACTTCGTGGACAGCACTGTTCAACCTACGAGCGCTCTCCAGATCGGTTCCGAATGGCTTTTCCATCACGACCCGACTGTTCTCGATCAGATCAGCCTCTTGGAGTGTCTTGATGACCGATAACGCAGCCTTGGGAGGAACCGAGAGGTAGTGCAAGAGGCGTTGAGGCTCGTCGAGGTCTGCCTGGGCATCGGTTATCGCTGCACGAAGCGCATCGGGCGTACCGCCTGGCGCCCAGTACAACCGTCCAGCAAAACGCCCCCACTCCCCTTCGTCAAAGTCTCCTTCGAACTCGTCGAGCGCCTGTCGCGCAAACTCGATAAATGATTCTCGCGTGTGGTCCTCCAGCGATGTACCGACGAGGCGCATATGGGGCATCAGCCCAACGGTCAGCAGATGGAACAGACCGGGGATTAACTTGCGACGAGAGAGGTCGCCCGTCGCGCCGAAAAGCACGACGGTCGTCGGTGGGGCAGGGTCGAGAGATGAATGGCGACGCGTCGAGGAGACCATGAGTAGAGGGTGGCACGCGACCATCCACGCCCCGCGCATCCTCACCCCCTGTTCACGCGCCGTTTCGACTCGACGTGCCTGACCGCACAACCGCCCTTGCCGTCGGAACGCGGTTCTCTACACTTCTCCTATGGTCGAAGTTGAGATTGCGCCCGAACACGAGCCCCAGGCGCCGGGCGGCGATACCTCGATGACCTTCACCGAAACGCGGGCACCCAAGCCTCGCTTTCGCGGCCTCTCACACCTGTTTGCGTTCTCGAGCGCGTTGACCCTCGCTCCTTTGTTGATCGTCTTTACCCCAGGGATCGCGGACCGGTTCATCATGGCGATCTATGCAGTGTCGATCGTTGGCCTGTTTGGCATTAGTGCGCTTTACCATCGCAACGACTGGTCCGAGAGCGCAACGCTGCTCATGCGGCGGCTCGATCATTCGATGATCTTCATTGCCATCGCCGCGACGCACACTCCGATCGCCCTCATCGCGCTACCGAGTGTTCAGGGCTGGACGCTATTTGGCATCGTGTGGGGCGGCGCGGTTCTCGGAATCGCTGGCCGACTCTTCGCGACCGACGCGCCATTTTGGGTAATCGCCATTCCATACGTCGTTGTTGGCTGGTCTTCGCTCACCGTGGTGACGACGGTGTGGGATGCCCTCGGGATCGCGGCATCAACGTTGTTATTCGTCGGTGGTGGGCTCTACACGTTCGGCGCAATCATCTATGCGCTACAACGTCCTAACCCGTGGCCAAAATCGTTCGGCTATCACGAGATCTTTCACGTGTTCACCATCGCCGGAGCGGCTTGCCATTACGTCGTCATCGCGATCTTTGTGCGGTCCTTCGCTGGCTAAATGCCCCATTGGGCGACAAAGTAGACCTAAGTCACACCATCACGCTCTGCGGTCACCTATCGTCAGCCCATGCGGAGACTACAAGTCGGGGTTTTTGTCCTCGTCCTTGCGATTGCGGGGCTAGCGACACTTGCTATCAACGATCCAGCCGAGGCCCGAGCGGAACAAACGCTCGATGTCCTAGCGGAGAAGGAAGCCGCGATCGACGGCATCTATCGGGACTTCCTCGACAGACCGGCTACACGAGACGAAGTCGGCCGATTCATCGACAAGCTCGGCGTCCGTCAATCGATGCACGACGTACGTTTTCGTGTGCTCGCGAGTCGAGCCTTTCTGGAGGAAGCGACCGACGAAACTCGCGGCGGTTTTGTTCGAGCCGTCTATGAACAAGCCCTTGGGAGAGCGCCGACTCCCGAGGAGCTCTCACGAGATACGCAGTCAATCGCGCGAAGCGAAACACAGACCTACCTTGCACTTCGCCAACGGTTGACCAATCGACTTCTCGAACGAGCCAACTACGATCCTGACGAGCTCGGCGTGCGCGAAGTTGTTCTGCACTTCGACGACGCCGGAAACATCGAGCGATTCGCTTTCGAACTCGAGGACGGCTTTGAACGCACGGACGACTTCGCCATCGCATTGGGTTATCGCAAACAAGATCAAAGCGGGGTCATGGGCCTTCGCCCGGGAACCTCCACCGTGTCGTTCATTCCGAACGAGCCACTACCGCTCGGCGGTCGCCTCGTGGGGATGGTCTTCGTCGATACCGGCGACGGTGTTCGTATCGCCGACCTTCGGACCCCTTCACGGCGGTTGCCGCCTCGAACGAGCGATTTCAGTGCATGGCCCGATCGGGTCTTTGAAGATCAGCGGGTCATTGCCTATTACGGCAACCATCTGACGCCGCTACTCGGCGTTCTTGGCGAGACCGGCCCCGAAGCAGCCGTCGATCGAGTCAATGCAGCGGCCGCTCCCTTCGATACCCCGGACAAACGAGCGGTCGGGGCTTTCGAGATGATCGTGACCGTGGCGCAGCGTTCAGCAGGCCTCGACGGCAACTTCAGTCACCCGTCGAACATCGAAGACGTCGAACGCTGGGTCGATATCGCTGAAGAGGCTGGGGTGTACGTAATCCTCGACATACAGCCCGGCACCAGTGACTTCCTCACCGAATCTGTTCGCTATGAATCGCTTCTGCTGCGGCCACACGTTGGATTGGCCCTCGACCCCGAATGGCGCATGCGACCCGGTCAAGTTCCGGGCACCGTCGTCGGGCAAGTCAGCGCTGCGGAGGTGAACCAGGTATCGGAGTGGTTGTCGAACCTCGTGGTGGACAACAACCTGCCGGAGAAGATCTTCATGGTGCATCAGTTCCAAGAACGCATGATCACCAACCGCCAAGACCTCATCGATCGGGAGGGTCTCGCCACGGTAATTCACGCCGACGGGTTTGGCGGCCGAGAGATCAAGCTGGCGACATATAGCCGTATCCAAGTTGATCCGCCGTTCTACAACGGATTCAAGCTCTTCATCGACGAGGACACTCGAATTTTCCAACCGGCCGACGTGTTGAACTTCACCGACCACCCCGTCCCAGACTTCGTGAGTTATCAGTAAGGAATCTCGGCGATTGTGCCGATGATCGACATCGCCACCCGCGCGTCTGATAAGAACAAGCACTGGTGGGGTACTAGTAAATCCAGTCCACCTTTGGTTGACTCAGCTCATAAGAGGAGCAAAAACATATGGGAATCTTCGACTTCGTACGCAACGCCGGGGCCAAGATCGGCATCGGTAAGAGCACCGACGAGATCGCCGCAGAAGAAGCAGCGGAGGTCAAGGCCGAAGCAGCTGCCAAAGCAAAGGCAATGGCAGCAAAACGAAACAAGACTCGTCAAAAGATGCGTGCTGCTGCAGCTGAGCGTCGCTCGGCCGCTGCTGCCGAGAAGCGCGCCGAACTGAAGCAGTCGGTCAAGCTTGAGCAATATGTCCGCAAGCTGGGCTTCGACATCAAGATGCTCGACATTCGCTTCGATGACGGTACCGCCTACATCGACGGTGAAGCCGCAGATGCTGCAACCAAGGACCGAGTCATCCTCGCGGTGGGCAACGTCGCAGAGGTCGAGAAGGTCGACGAAGATATCAAGATCGTCAAAGACGACGGCAGCGAGTCGGAGATGTACGTGGTTGAAGAGGGCGACACCCTTTGGGCGATCGCAACCGCGGCATACGGCGACGGCAACCGCTACCCGGAGATCTTCGAGGCAAACAAGCCGATGCTCGACGATCCCGACAAGATCTTCCCAGGTCAAGTTCTGCGAATTCCGCAATAGCGAAATTCACGACGCATAGCGAACAAACCGATGGAGGACCCTGCAATGGCGGGGTCCTCCGCCGCGTTTTGCAGCGAACATCTGAAAGTCTCCCATGAGGGCAATCGACCGAGTAGTACAAGACACGATTCGTGCTCTGCTTTTGCTGCGCGGCGAAACGGCTGCCCAGGTGCTCGCAACGCAGTTGGTTCGCCGTATCGACGAGTTAGACGATGAGGGATTCGACCACCTGTTTCGCCACCTCCTCGACGTCCATGGCGCAGACCCCACCGCGATCGATACGGCGATAGCCGCCTACAGCGCCGAACCCGGTCCGGAGACGATCGCGGATCTTGCCGACGCCACCGAGACCGGACGACTTGAACTGTTCCGCACGATCAATACCGCACCCGGTGGAATTGCTTGCCTACTGCGACTGCGTGCCAAGCTGCGCCACGTTGTCCGTTCAACGCCGGAGTTCTCACCCATCGAAAGAGACCTGCGTCATCTGCTGGAGTCGTGGTTTAACCGCGGGTTCCTCACATTGCGCCAGCTCGATTGGCAAACCCCGGCACATGTCCTCGAAAAGCTCATCGAGTACGAAGCAGTCCACGAAATTCGAGGCTGGGACGACCTGCGCCGACGCCTGGCTCCCGACCGCCGTTCGTTCGGCTTCTTCCATCCCTCGTTGCCGAATGAGCCGATCATCTTTGTTGAGGTCGCGCTCACCCAAGGTATGGCCGCCCGCATTAGCGACATCATCGACCAGCCAATGATCGACTCCGAACAAGATCTCGATTTCGATACGGCGATCTTTTATTCGATCACCAATTGCCAACGAGGCCTGAGTGGAATCTCGTTCGGAAACTTCCTCATCAAACACGTCGCCATGCGCCTTAGCGAGGAACTGCCACAAGTCGACACGTTTGCGACGTTGTCTCCAATCCCCGGGTTCCGCCGATGGCTCGATCACCACGAGATCGATGTCGATCCGGACAACGAAGAAGAACTCGTGGCAGCGTGCGCGCGGTTTTTGCTCAACGCTCGGCGCCGCGGACTCCCCGAAGATCCGGTTGCGAAGTTTCACCTGCGCAATGGAGCCCGACTCGAGCGAATCAACTGGCAGGGCGATCTTTCCGAGAAAGGGCTTCGCGAGTCGCACGGCCTGTTGGTCAACTATCGCTACTCAGATCAGGACTTCGACGCGAACCGAGATGCCCTCGAGATCGACGGCATCGTGATCGCAAGCGATGCGGTCATAGACAGCGCCGGGGACGCCATAGACAAATCAATAGTGGACACTTCCCCCTCCGAAGTTGCCGAGCTGGCCTAGCTGGGGCACTCTGGAACCACAACTGAATAGTCCTCGGGATGTTGGGTGCAAGTCCCGACCGGTGGTGATGCAACGACGCTGTGGCCTAGCCACGGTGCTGCGACAAGCCCACGAGCGGCCACTTTGGTGGTGCAGCTGAGCAGGTGTGATTCCTGGGCCGACGGTAATAGTCCGGATGGGAGAGGAAGGAATTTGTTCACCGGATTGGTGGAAGAGCGTGGTTGCGTGACGGCGCTCGATCCTATTGGTGACGGCATTCGCCTGCGCATTAGCGCAGCTGCCGTCCTTGACGACATAGAAATGGGCGCATCGATCGCCGTGAACGGCGTGTGCTTAACCGTGGTCGAGTTCGACGACGCTGGCTTTGCTGTTGACGCCGTCCCCGAGACCATGGATCGCACCAGCCTCGGAACCCTCGCAGCCGACTCACCGGTAAATCTTGAGCGATCGGTGCGTGCCTCGGATCGCCTCGGTGGCCACATCGTGCAGGGCCACGTAGACGCAACCACGACCATCCTCAAGATTGAGTCCTACGACGATGGCTCATGGCGTTTTCACTTCGTGCTCGACGAAGACCTCGCGCCCTACATCGTGGAGAAGGGTTCAATCACCATCGATGGGATCAGCCTCACCGTCGCATCGCTCGAAGCAGGATCCTTTTCGATCGCCGTGATTCCCCACACCGCCGAAGTAACCACGCTCGGTTCGAAGCAAGTGGGCGCCGTCGTCAACGTCGAGGTAGACGTGCTCGCCAAATATGTCGAACGGCAACTCGCTCTGAGGGAGCACAAACTATGACCGACACCGCTCCATCCGAGATCGATCTCGACCCTATTGCGGACGCACTCGAAGCATTCGGCAACGGCGAATTCCTTGTGGTCGTCGATGACGAGGACCGCGAGAACGAAGGCGACCTGATCATCGCCGCTGACGCCATGACCGACGAGAAGATGGCCTTCATGATCCGCCACACCAGCGGTGTGATCTGCGCTCCGTTACTCGATGAACGAGCCGATGAACTGCAACTGCCGCTTATGGTCGCCGAGAACACCGAATCGCATCGAACCGCATTCACGGTCACCGTCGATTTGATCGAGGGCTGTTCGACGGGCATCTCCGCGGCAGACCGAACCCGCACGGTCCTGGCCATGGCCAACCCCGACCGTACGGCGAGCGAGTTCGCCCGCCCTGGTCATATCTTTCCACTTCGTGCCCGACCCGGTGGTGTACTCAAGCGAGCCGGCCACACGGAGGCCGGGGTTGACCTATGCAAGATGACGGGACGCGCCCCGGTCGGAGTGCTGTGCGAGATCGTCAACGACGACGGCACGATGAAGCGACTACCGGAGTGTCGTGCGTTCGCCGACGAGCACGATCTGAAGCTGATCTCCATCGCTGATCTCATTCGGTACCGCCGACGAAGCGAGAAGCTGGTCGAGCACTTTGCCGAAGCGACGATTCCCACCAAGCATGGTGACTTCACCGCCCACGCGTACCGATCGCTGCTCGATGGTGAAGAACACCTCGTCTACACCATGGGCGACATCGCCGCCGCAGAGGCCCCACTCGTGCGAGTGCATTCGGAGTGTCTCACGGGCGACCTTTTGGCTTCGGAGCGATGCGATTGCGGCTATCAGTTGCAATCCGCAATTTCGATGATCGGCGCCGAAGGGTGCGGGGTTCTCGTGTACCTGCGCGGGCACGAGGGTCGGGGTATCGGAATCGGGCACAAGATTCGTGCCTATTCACTGCAGGATGGGGAAGGGCTCGACACGGTCGATGCGAATACCGCCCAGGGGCTTCCGGTCGACTCACGCGAGTACGGGGTCGGCGCAAACATGCTCGCTGACCTTGGTGTGACCACAATGCGGCTGATGACAAACAACCCGTCGAAGTTCGGCGGACTCGCCGGTTACGGTCTGAGGATCACCGAACGGGTTCCGATCCAGATCCAGTCGACGCCAGACCGCTCGCACTATCTCGACACGAAGCGAGACCGCATGGGTCACATAATGAACAACGACGGCGACGCATAATGGCATCGGGTGACGAGCGGGCAGCGACCTTGGATCTCGACGGCTCAAACCTGCGCATTGGTGTCATCGGCACTCGGTGGAATGCAGAAATAGTCGACCGACTTCGCGACGGAGCTCATCGTGGGCTCAGGAGCTATGGGGTTTCGCAGATCACCGACCTGACCGTACCAGGAGCGTACGAACTACCTCTCGCGGCCCAGTTCCTCGCAAACTCAGGAACCGTCGACGGCATCGTGGTAATTGGCGCCGTCATTCGCGGTGAGACCACCCACTACGAACTGGTGGCGGGCGAGTGCGGACGAGCGATCATGAACGTCCAGCTGGCGACCAGCACGCCGATCGGGATGGGTGTGCTGACCGTCGAAAACGACGACCAAGCGATGGCGCGAAGCGAGGGATCTGGCGGGCACAACGTGGGCGAAGAAGCGGCAACAGTCGCCGTTGAACTCGCGGTGCTATCTGCATCACTTCGACCCACGTAGTAGGCACTTTCCGCGGTTATTTGTAAACGTATTCGCAGACGTATTCAGCCGCCTCGAAGCTGCAATATCAATACCAATTTTAATCGGTGAAAAGTCGAAAAGATGCACTTAGAGTAGTCACGCCTGTCCAGGGAACCGCCGTCCCTTTTCAGGAAGTCCCCAGTCGCGTTCCGCCACGCGGCTGGGGGCGTTTCTTCTTTTGCGGCTAGCCCGAAAGCAGACTCGCGAGGGCCCAAATCGTCATCACCGCGCCGAGCACTACAAACGCCAGGGTTCGAATGAGCGGCGGTCGTTCAAGGTCGCTGTCGTTGCGTTTGGTCTCGGGCGGCTTGATCAACGCGAAGAGCGGACCGACAACCAGAGCGCCACCAAAGGCAAGGGCGAGCAACGGCAAAAGGTTCTCGCCGAGAAAAAGAGTTTGCGCAAACACGAAATTCTCTCAAGGTCGCGGAGTTCGATCCCGATGTTACTGGTGTCTGGTGATTCGCCCTCGCCGGACAACTCAGTGGGATACGGGTAGGAGTCACGACTCCCTCCACGCATCACAACCGGTACCCAGTACTGGTCGTCCGTGGCTCCTGCCCCCCACGCTGTTACATGTCGAAACTTCCGTCCGACAACCGTGGAGATCTACATGGTCGCTAAGCGAGCTTCGCTCCCCTTGGGGCTTTACACGGCGACGTTGTGAGCCCCTGGGCGAACAACTCGGTTAGTGAGGCGCAGCCGAACGGCAACTAGCCGGATTGGTCGAGGTACCACTGGCGGAGGATGTCGTTGGTGAAGTTTCCGACTTCTTCTCGGGTGAGGACAACGCCTGCTTCGGGGATCTCGTAGCGCACGGTCGAGCCAAGGTCGATTACGCCGATCTCCCACGCACCCCCGACGAGGATTCGCCCTTCGGTTTCGCCTGGAGGCAGTTCGTAGTACACGTCGGGAAATTCCGATCGCCCGTTTTCACTCGTCACGAAAGTACGAGCGGATACGGGCAGCTCGTCATCGTCCAATGGAAGTACGGTCTCAGCGACGATGTCACCGAAGAACAACGGACCAAACGGGTCTCGCTGTTGCTCTTCGTCGCTACGAGCTTGGTCGGCGATGAAGACCTCGTTTCCGACGCGGAACGCGCGCACGACCTGCTCGCCGTTGTACAGCGCCAGAATGTCGCCTTCGACGGGATCTTCCCATCGAAGCGTTGCGCCCTCACCTGAGGTGAAGCCGCCAGAGATCTCCAGCGTTGGCTCTGCGTCGAATTCGAAAGCGATCCGGAGCGACACCGTTTGCACATCGTCCCAGATTTGGTGCCCGGTGAATTCGTCCTCGTCTTGAAACGCAAGAGCTTCCGCGGGCGCAGTCGTCGCTGTTTCGGTCTCTTCAGCGATGGAGGTCGTAGTCGTTTCGGGTTCGGGTTCGATATCAGCCACCGCAGGTTCCTCGTTCGGGGTGCCCGGGTCGACCGCTGCTGCCGGGCTACCCGGTGCATCGGCGCCACACGCGCTCGCGACCATCGATAGCACGAACACCACCGTCGCCGCACGAACCAATATCTTTCGCATATAGGCCAATCGGCCTATACCCGAGAAATTCAATACATTCCGCTGGAATCGTCTTCGCGTTGAGGTGACAGATTTGGTTTAGGCAGCGGTGCTGCTGTGGTACTTGGTGACGACTTCACCTGAATGGCGCGAGTCTCGGTTGTTTAGTTGCTATTTTTCGCGCTTCTTACGCTTCTTCACGGGTGGAACCACGAGTTCTTTGATGTCGCGTTTGAGGTATCGATCGAACTGGGGGACGGTGAAGGCTGCGTAGCCATGATCTGGCGTGTACAGCAGCCCTTTCTCGATGAGTTTGGATCTTGTGGGGCCGCATTGTTGTGATGTCCGGTCCAATAGCTCTGCGACGGCCGCGGCGAGTTGCGGTTCTGGACCGAGTTCTGC
>CAZLWE010000070.1:0-16639 GCA_964562985.1 uncultured Acidimicrobiales bacterium | reverse complement strand
TCATCTGGCGAACCCGGCCCGCCACCCCCGAAGAGGTCGCCCCCGTGCGAAAACCCAAACCCCCGAAGCGCTCGCCTGAGAGATCTGAGCGGCGCAGGCCCAAACACGTCCCGTGGCGGTGACACGCTGTTTGTGCGAGATAGCCGAACAGGTTCACCGGCGTAGAATCAGGCCATGGCAACTTCACCTGGCTCCGTCGTCAAGATCAACGCTCTCGAGATCCCACCCCAGGCGGGCGATGAGATCGTTAAGCGGTTCACGGCCCGCATGTCGAGCCTCGATGGGGTTGAAGGGTTCCACGGTTTCGAGTTGCTTCGCCCCACAAGCGACACCGAGACCCGGTGGTTCGTCTACACCCGCTGGGCCGACCAGGCGTCCTACGAAGCCTGGCGAGATGGCGACCGTGCCGCCCAGGCACACGCAACACCGGAAGGCGAAGCGCCAAAACCCCCCGTCAGCATGGGTGCAACATTACTTGAGTTTGAGGTCGAGGTAGCCAAAGGCTAGTGCTGCCCGTAGCGCTCCTCGAGGTGGCGCCGCAGGGTGATGTTTACGCACAAGAGGATCAGGCCGACGACGGCGAACAAGATCGCGGTCGTCTGAAAGTCCTGCGCCCGCTCGCCACCGACCAACACCCACCGCAATGCGAAGAAGATCGCCAACGCGAAGAAACCGGGCGACGTGCCCGAAATGATCAGCGCGTGACGCGTCCAGTTCGGCGGGTGGTCATGGCCGCCGTGAGTCCAGTCGCTGTCGCTGTGCTCAAGCATTGCTCGGACCGTTCGGGAATCGCATCAACTCCAGTGTCGCGCGAGCTCCGGCGCTCGCGCCGTGCAGGACGTCAGGGTTAAGCGATTCTTTCGACATCGATATCGGAAGTGTTAGATCTCCTGAAGCTCCTTGACCGAAGCGGCGGCGTCCTCTCTGAACACCTTCTGACGTCCAAGCGATTGAATAGCACGCCAGCCCACTATCTTCGCTGCGATCACTCTCGGCTTCCTCTCCATCGCCGGTCTCAACACCGACCCATGGGGTCCCTGGGTGATCTTCAGCGTCGGCATGGCCACCTGGCTCGCCGAAATTCTCCGACGAGGGTTGCATCGCCCATGAGGAACCGCGTCAAAGAAATGCGGGCCGCTATGACCCCAGCCTTCCACTGGCATTCAAGTTGGCATCGGTGTTCGAGGAACCCATCGAAGCGCTCTTCATCCCCGACGACGCCGAGGTTGCCCACGCCAGCCCCAGCTAGGCGAGGAAATCGATAATGCGGTTCACGCCTTCGCCGAGGTCGTCGTCGCCGAGCGCAAAGCTCAGGCGAGCCGAACCGCTCGCACCGAAGGCTTCTCCGGGAACGATGGCGACGTTCACCTGCTCGAGCAACGCCGCAGCAAGATCGAGGGTCGTGTCGATCTGGGTACCACCGATGTTGCGGCCGAGGACGCCTTCAAAGCTCGGGTAGGCGTAGAACGCTCCGCCCGGTTCGGCGATCACAACACCCTCGATGCCCGAGAGCATGGCATACATCGTCTTGCGACGACGGTCGAAGTGCTCTCGCATCTCCATCACCGGGTCGAGCGATCCCGACACGGCGGCGAGTGCTGCACGCTGGGCTACGTTGTTCACGTTGCTGGTGAAGTGGCTCTGCAGGTTTGACGCAGCCTTGATGACATCGGCAGGGCCGATCATCCAACCCACACGCCAACCGGTCATGGCGAAGGTCTTGGCGACGCCATTGAGGATCAGGCATCGGTCGGCGATCTCCGGAACGACGACAGGCATTGAGTGATGCTCATTATCCCCGTACACGAGGTGCTCGTAGATCTCGTCGGTCACGACCCAGATCTCATGCTCAGCGGCCCACTTACCGATCGCCTCGATCTCGTCGCGGGCATAGATCGCGCCGGTCGGGTTCGACGGCGAAACAAACAGCAACGCCTTCGTCTTGTCGGTACGGGCGGCCTCGAGTTGGTCGACCGTGACCTTCCACCCCGCATCGACCGTGGTCAGGACCGTGACAGCAGATGCACCCGTGAGGCCAATGGCCTCCGGGTACGTCGTCCAGTACGGGGTGGGGACGATCATTTCGTCGCCCGGGTCGAGCAACACCGCGAAGGCGTTCGCCACGGCGTGCTTGCCGCCGTTGGTGACCAGCACGTTGGACGCTTCACACTGGAAGCCGAAGTCTCGGCCGGTCTTCTCGGCAATCGCTTCACGCAGCACCGCCAGGCCTGCAGCTGGCGAGTACTTGTGGTTGACGGGATCGTTGCATGCGGCGACCGCAGCCTCGACGATGTGCGCGGGAGTCGGGAAGTCTGGTTCGCCGGCGCCAAAGCCAATGACTGGCTCGCCAGCGGCCTTCAATGCCTTCGCCTTCGCAGTGATGGCCAGAGTCGCCGACTCCTGAATTGCGCCAATCCGATCCGAAATGCGAGCACCCATTGAAGACTCCCGTGAAACTTATCTCTGTAAACCGGCGCGTATTCGCCGATTTCCCCTGCGAAACTATCGGGTATGAGCGCAATCCCAGACATCACCATCCCCGACTCCATGCTTCCGAACGACGGACGTTTCGGTTCGGGGCCATCGAAGGTGCGCTCCGAGGCCGTCGCCGCGCTCGCGTCCGAGGCCGACGACTACTTGGGAACAAGCCACCGCCAAGACACGGTGAAGCTCGTCGTCGCTGCGCTACGCAACGGACTCAACGAGTTCTTCAACGCTCCCGACGGCTACCAGATCCTCCTCGGCAACGGCGGCGCAACCCTATTCTGGGATGCGGCCACGTTCGGCCTCATCGAGAACTCCGCCCAGATGCTCGTGTCCGGCGAATTCTCCAGCAAGTTCGCCAAGGCCGTAGCCCTTGCACCGCACCTAGGCGACCCCGACGTGATCGAAGGTGACTTTGGGGCCGCCCCAGCCCTCGCAGCAAACCCCGACGTCGATGCGTACTGCTACCCGCACAACGAAACCTCCACCGGCGTGCAGTTCCCAGTTGAGCGGCCAGACGCCGACGGCCTCGTGCTCGTCGACGCCACGTCGGGCGGCGGCGGTCTTCGCTTCGACCCGGCAAACACCGATGCCTACTACTTCGCTCCACAGAAGTGCTTCAGCTCCGACGGCGGCCTCTGGCTTGCCCTGTGCTCCCCCGCTGCGATGGATCGCATCGACAAGCTCTGCTCGGGCGACCGGTGGATGCCCGAGATCCTCAACCTGAAGACGGCGAAGGACAACTCCCTCAAGGATCAGACCTACAACACGCCGGCCCTCGCCACCATCTACCTCACCCTCAAGTACACCGAGTGGTGCAACGAGAACGGTGGCCTCGAGTTTGCGGCCAAGCGCTCAGACCAGTCGGCCGAGACGCTCTACGGCTGGGCCGAGGCGAGCGACTTCGCTGCCCCCTACGTGCAGAACCCCGATCACCGCAGCCGCGTGGTCGCCACTATCGACCTCGACGACGCCATCAGCGCCGACACGGTCGTTGCGGTACTTCGAGCGAATGGTGTCCTCGATACCGGTGGATACCGCAAGCTCGGCCGCAACCAAATGCGAATCTCGATGATGCCTTCGGTCGAGCCGTCCGACATCGAAGCACTCACCCAATGCATCGACCACGTCGTCGGGGAACTTCGCTAGCGCGAGTTCCCTCAGAATCGGTCGAGATCAACTACGGGGCAATTGGATCGCGCAGGTCAAGCCCTCGGGGACCATCGACACGCACCGGGATATACGGTTCCACACCATCGAATATCTCGGCTAGTTCCTCTTTGTTGAGGGTCTCGTATTCGATCAGCGCATCGGCCATCTGGTCGAGCAATTCTCGGTGGAGGGTCAAGATCTCGCGCGCTTCATCAGCAGCCCGATCGACCAGAATCTGCACGTCCTCATCGATACGGCTTGCGATGACGTCTGAATAGTTTTGTTGCACCCCAGCGGCATAGGACTCGCCTACCCCGACGCCAAACTTCTGCAACCCAAGCGTCGGACTCATGCCAAAGTTCGTCACCATGTTTCGAGCGATGGCGGTGACGCGCTCAATGTCGTTCGCTGCCCCAGTGGTCGGATCGCCAAAGATCATCTCTTCGGCGATTCGTCCTCCGAGCAACATCGCCATCTCGTCGCCGAGCTCAGAGCGAGACATCAAGACTTTGTCCTTCTCGGGCAGCGCCAAGGTCCAGCCAAGCGCCTTGCCTCGGGCGATGATCGACACCTTGTGGATCGGGTCGCTGCCAGGCAACACATGCCCAACAATTGCGTGACCCGCCTCGTGATAGGCAATGATCAGTTTCTCCCTATCGGAAAGCGTTCCTGCACTCTTTTCCGGTCCAGCGATCACTCGATCAAGCGCGTCGTCGATCTCGGCGCGCCCGATGGCGCCCTTGCCTCGGCGGGCGCTGAGCAGTGCTGCTTCGTTCAACAAGTTGGCGAGATCGGCACCGGTGAATCCAGGAGTACGACGAGCGATCGTCTCAATGTCGAGGTCGCCCTCGAGTGGTTTGCCCTTCGCGTGTACCTTCGCTATCTCACGCCGACCTGCGAGATCAGGGCGCTCGACCGCGATCTGGCGGTCGAAGCGGCCCGGACGTGTAAGCGCCGCGTCCAAGATGTCGGGGCGGTTGGTGGCGGCGATAAAGATCACGCCGGTCTCGACGTCGAAGCCATCCATTTCAACCAACAACTGGTTGAGCGTCTGTTCCCGCTCTTGATTGCCTGCGCCGGGGCCGCCGCTACCACGGTGTCGTCCAACGGCATCGATCTCATCAACAAAGATGATCGCCGGTGCCTCTTTGCGAGCCTGTTCGAAGAGATCACGGACGCGGCTTGCACCGACACCTGCAAACTTTTCGACGAAGTCTGAACCAGACAAGCTAAAGAACGGCACCCCTGCCTCGCCGGCTACGGCGCGAGCGAGGAGCGTCTTTCCCGTTCCTGGTGGGCCATAGAGAAGAACGCCCTTCGGGATCTTCGCTCCGAGCTCATGGAATCGCTTCGGGTTCGAGAGGAACTCTCGGATCTCTCCCAATTCGACCAAGGCCTCGTTCGCGCCAGCAACGTTGTCGAACGTGACTTCTTGGAGTGCGCTCGCTTGTTTGCGACTCTTTGCCGTGAACTTCTTTCGGGCGCGCTTCCCTCCGCTCATGCGAGACAGGATCACAACGACCAGGATGATCATCAAAAGCAGCGGGGCCACTGTGGCCAAAACCGGCCCCCAATTGATGCCCGCCGCTGGTGGGTTCACGGTCGATACAGCGACCGCCGGTTCAGCTGCGAGGAGGATCTCCGTAAAGTCGTCGGTGAATCCGGGCGGAACGATGGAGAGAAACTGTTCGCCAGTCGCCGGATCGACCCGCACATGGCTTGAACCGTTTGTGAACTCGACGGAGTCGACGAGCCCGTCTTCGACCATCGTCGCAAGGACCCCGAACTCAACCACAGGCGTTGCGTCGGGAACCGGATCTTCACCGAAGGTGGAAAATACGAGAACCGCCGTGGCAATGGCGAGAAGAACGAGCAGGATTCGGGTGCGCTGGGGACTGGTCACCTTCGCGATAGTACGTCTTGCAGCGGCATTTTCGACATAGCCTTTTTGACTCAAAGTCGTTGAAAATCCGTCGGTTTCGCGGAGAAATTACCGCCGCCGCCCCTTGCCGCGACGCGGGCGGGGACGCGAGCCATGGGAGCGCTCGCGTTCGACCAGACGCCGCTGGGTCTCGGCGAGTTCCGCGGCCATCGCTCCGAATCGTTCGAGCCGCCGATGATCGATCTCGCCGCTCTCGACCGCGGCGCGCACGGCGCAATCGGGCTCGGAGCCATGTGCGCAGTCATTGAATCGACAATCCTCAGCGATGGTGATGATGTCAGTGAACACCCGGTTTAGCGCGTCCTCGGCATCCCACAACCCAACCGCGCGCACCCCGGGAGTGTCGATGAGGATGCCCCCACTCGGCAGCACTAAGAGGTCTCGAGTGATCGTGGTGTGCCGACCCTTCGAATCGCCACGGCGCACCTCTTGGGTCTCCTGCACTGATTCGCCCAAAAGCGCGTTGACAAGGGTGGACTTCCCCGCTCCAGACTCACCGAGCAACGTCCCCGACTTATTCGGCCCAAGTAATTCACGGATTCGATCGAATCCTTCGCCATCAACGGAGCTGGCGATGATCACCTCGACGTCATCGGCGACCGCCCGCACCACATTGCGCAGTTCCTCGATCTCGTCGGACTCGGCGAGATCGGCCTTCGTGAGAACGACCACCGGGGTGGCACCCGAGTGCCAGACCAGCACCAAGAAGCGCTCTAGCTTCCCGGCACGAAACGGCCGGTCGAAGCCATGGACCAAGAACCCCACATCGACATTTGCGGACAAGGGTTGTTCCTCTTCACGCTCGCCGGGGTCTCGCCGGACGAGCGCCGTGCGACGGTTCAAGATCTGGTCGATCCGCCAACGACCGTCTTCATCCCCAGGACTGACCGCCACCCAATCTCCGGTGACTGGGGCGGTGTCGTCTTGGGATCGCTGGGAATCAGAAACCGCTCGAACAACGTCAGCTTCGTCGTGAGCGATGGAAACATCACATTCACCTCGCTCAACCCGTTGGATCCGCCCGGGGACGCTGTTTTGCAATTCTGGTAGCTCTGACCAAACCTGGTCCCAGACGGGATCCCAACCTAGGTGAAAGAGTTCTGAACGTTCCACGTAATTGACTCTAGATAAGGATCAATGTGCGACGATACAGCAGTAGCCATTTATCAAAGACCGACAACGCCGAAGGACAGTTTCCAAAAGACGCTTCGTACGAAGAAATATTCGCTAAACAACGCTGATTTGGTCGTCGATCCACCTAGGTGAAGACGTTCAAGACTTCACCCACTGCAACACCTAATAATTCAAAGAAGGACAGCCGTCATGACGGAATCCGATGCGAAAACAAAAACAAAGGCCGCTTCAGAGAGCGACAACCGGGGCCCCTCCTTCAGCAACGCATGGCTCGCGGGCGCTCTCGGCGCAGCGGTCGCACTGGCGTTTGGCGAGCTCTTCGACCGGTTGAGTTCCCAACTCACGTCGCTCGTTATCGGTGTAGGCAACCTGTTTGTCGATCTGACCCCGGGCGATCTGGTCGCCACCAGTATCAACACGCTCGGGCCACTCCAAAAACCATTGCTCGTCGGCGGCATCACCGTGGGTGCAATCGCGCTCGGCGGCTTCCTCGGAACTCGAAGCCGCAACTCCATCACTCCGATCATCGTCGGCTTTGGCATCTTCGGCCTGTTCGGTGGTTGGGCTGCTGGACGCAGTGAACTCACCTCTGCTGGTTTCTCCCTCGTCGTCGCCCTGATCGCCGCAGCTGTGGGAGCCGCCGTTGCTATCGGTCTTCTGCGTCTTGCAAGCACTTCGGCGGGAGCCGCCAACGGCGAAGCAATCGTCCCAGGAACACCACTAAGCCAAGCCACCGATCGCCGCCACCTACTCGCATTCGGTGGCGCAGCAGCAGGAGCAGTCGTGCTCACCGGCGCTGGCCGACTCGGCCGCACGAGTGCCGCCGAACTCGCCCGCGAAAACATCATCACCGGCGGTGCGGGATCGACCGGAACAATCCCAGCCCCAACAATCGACCTTCCGGTGGGCGACTTTGATGGCGTCGCTGGCCTCGCGAGCCGTATCACGCCAATTAGCCCCGTAGATGACTTCTACCTCATCGACACCGCTCTCGCGAAGCCTCAAGTTGACCCTGCGACATGGTCGCTCTCCATCAACGGCGAGTACGTCGACAACCCGATTTCCTACACGTACGAAGAGCTACTCGCTCGCGACCTCGTCGACCGGGAAGTAACGCTGTCGTGTGTCTCGAACCCGATTGGCGGTGACCTTGTCGACAACGCGATATGGACGGGCATCCCGGTAACCGAACTGCTCGAAGAAGCCGGTGTTCAGGATCCGACCAACGACCAACACCAATTCTTCAGCCGCTCGGTAGACGGCTTTACCTGCGGTTTCCCACTGCCACTTGCCTACGACGGCCGTACAGCGATGCTCGCCCTGATGATGAACGGTGAGCCGCTTCCAATCAATCACGGTTTCCCCGCCCGTCTCGTAATCGCAGGCCTCTACGGATACGTGTCCGCTACCAAGTGGATCGAACAAATCTCCATCACCGACTGGATCGGTGTCGACGGCTTCTGGATGCCTCGTGGCTGGAGCAAAGAAGGCCCGGTCAAGACCCAGTCTCGTATCGACGTGCCCGTAAGCGGTGCGACCATCACCGGCGGCTCGACGGCAGTCGGCGGCGTTGCATGGTCGCCAACCATTGGTATCGAACAGGTCGAGATCGCTATCGAAGACGCGAACCTCGTGCGACAACGCGAGATGTTCGACGAGAACGCCTGGACGCCAGTACAGCTCGCCAATACCGAGTCCGACGAGACCTGGGTCCAATGGCGCCACGACTGGGAAGCGACCAGCGGCGAATGGGTCATGCGAGTTCGAGCGACCGATAAGACTGGATTCACCCAGTCACCGTTCCCGGTTGCGCCAGCTCCCAACGGCGCCGAGGGCTATCACACCACGGTCGTTCGAGTCGTCTGAGCTAAGGTCACCGACGCCGGCCCGGACAAACCAAGCGTTACGGGCTACCCAGCCGCACACATCACCGACGCCGGCCCGGACAAACCGAGCGCTACGAAAGACTACGCAGCGACGTCGGCTTGGGTCTCCCAGACCTCGGCGTTGTCGTTGCGAGTGAAGTAGATATTTGCCACTCGGTCGATCGCGTCTCGGTCGAGAACCTTCGGTCGGCCTTCGTAGTCACAGATCGCGAGCAGCGTCTTACCGAAGTCCGCCGGGTAGTACGGGCGAAGCTCGGTTCCGGTCTGTTCGCGAATCAGGTTGCGCAGGTAGTTCGCTGACTCCTGGTTGCAGCCGATTCCCATGCCCTTGCACACCGCAGCGAGGATCTGGTCGAACCCGGCATCGTCGATAGAACCGACGTACACCTTGTTCGGGATACGACGAGCGAACGCATCGTCACCAAGTTGATCCGGGCGCATGTTGGTAGAGAACACAACCTTTGCATCGAAGGGAATGGTGAGTGCCGCGCCATGTGCAAGTGTCAAGAAGTCGACCCCACGAGAGAGCGGAACGATCCAGCGGTTCAGCACGGCTTCGGGCGTCATCTTCTGGCGGCCGAAGTCGTCGATGACGAAGATGCCGTTGTTGGCCTTCATCTGCAGCGGTGCTCGGTACACGCCCGAACTCGGGTCCCGCTTCAGTTCGAGTTGATCTTCGGTGAGCTCACCACCGACGATTACACATGGGCGCAAGCAGAGCACCCAGCGAGTGTCAAGACCTTCGGGCTGGGGGGTAACCGGCTCGTGAATCGATGGGTCAAACACGGTGATAACCGCTTGATCGAACTCCACAGCGCGAGGAACGAGCACGGGATCTTTGTACATCTTGATCATGCGTTCCGCGAGACTGGTCTTGCCGGTTCCGGGAGGGCCATACAAGAAGACCGCACCCTTGGAAACGAGCGCTGGCCCCAACTCGTCGAAGAATCCAGGTGGGATGATGAGATCGTTGAACGCTTCGTCCAAGGTCGCCGCGTTGATTGGGGCGCGACCCCGCTGTGCGTTGACGGTAGCGGTGTACACGTCCAGCGAAACCGGCGCTGCACCCGCATACATCATTGCCTGAGCGCGATTTGCCGCCTCGGTCTTGCCCTTATCGGTCGGCGCCAAGATGTAGTCACGACCGTCCATGCCCTGAATTTCGAGCATCATTCGTTGTCGGAGTCCATCAACGGTCGAATCGACAACACCGACCGACAGCGCAGTGGCTTGAGCCATACGGGTCACCGACGAGCGGCCGTCCATCACCAGCCGCTGCAAGATGATGTCCTCGATCAACGATGGGGTGATGCCAAGATCTTCGATCGAAGATGGCATGGTTGGGTAGACGGGGGGCGCGTTTTCTGCCGTTGACATGGCTTCCCTATCGTCCTGATCGGCCCATTTGTGAGCTATTGCGGGCGCCGCTCTTCGATCGGATAGCGATGCGGCAGAGGTCCACGCAGTCCCAAATTAACTCGGGGGTGGTCCGTGAGTTACGCGTTGCGATTTGGTAAATTCTGATAATTTTTCACTTATGGACCTAGATTTTTGGTCGATAATGACGAGGTGGACGAACGGCGCATTGATCGGCACCTTCCAGAGGGCGAACCCTCCGGGCCGAAGGTCCTCTTTGCCACGACCGAACTTGCCCCACTCGTAAAAGTCGGCGGGCTGAGTGAGGCTTCTTCAGGACTCGTCGGAGTCCTGCGCACGATGGGCGCTCTCGTCGAACTCGTCATGCCCGACTACGGCCTGATCGAACTACGAGACGTCACCGAGGACACGCTCGACCACTTGCCCAGCTGGTGCCCACCTGTCACGGTGCGTCGTGGGTGGGCGGACTACTCCGGCGAGATCACGTTGTTGTCGTTCCCCGGCAGTGAGCGCCCTCATCCCTATGTCGACCCTGGCACCGGCCAAGGATGGACTGACAACGACGTGTACTTCATGACCTTCGCAACGGCGCTGGCGCAGTTGGCCGTCGTTCGCAAGCCCGACGTCGTGCACTGCAACGATTGGCACACGTCCACCGCCGTCGGGCGCCTGCCTGCAGACACCCCATCAGTTCTGACCGTCCATAACCTCGCTCATCAAGGAGTAACCGACGCCGAGTGGGCCCAAAAAGTTGGTGTTCACGGAAGGGCATTCCTTGAGAAGGGTGCATACAACGCGCTTGCCGGCGGCATCAGCCTGGCTGACAAAGTTGTCATGGTTAGCCAGTCCTATGCGGCAGAAGCCGTTCGCCCTGCCACGGGATTCGGACTTCATGAGCGCCTGATCGCCCGCGGCGACGACCTGGTCGGCATACGCAACGGCATCGACCTCGGCCTGTGGCACCCAAGCACCGACCCGTTGTTGCCATACAACTACGATCAAGCCGACCTTTCGGGCAAAGAAATGTGCCGCAAGGAACTGCTTTCCCTGACCGAACTCGCCGAAGACAAGGGTCCAGTGCTCGGCGTCGTTGCGCGCCTCGATCACCAAAAGGGAATCGACTTGGCTCTGTCGATGGCCCCGTTCTTAGAGAACCTCCATGCTCGCCTTGTAGTCATCGGTTCGGGTTCGATCGACCTGGCACGGTTAGCGCGACTCACCCAAACTCGCTTCCCCGATCGGGTGCATGTCTTTGACGGCTACGACGAACGCCTCGCGCACCTCGTCGTGTCCGGCAGCGACCTCCTGATGGTTCCCAGCCGGTTCGAACCGTGTGGACTAACTCAGATGCAGGCGATGACCTGCGGAACGATTCCGGTCGTTACTGATGTAGGCGGGCTACGAGACACCGTCCTGGACATCGACGCGAATCGTCGTGCCGGAACGGGATACGTTGCTCGAGACGCTACGTCGATCTCGCTTCTCGATGCGTTGCACCGTGCGATTCGAGGATGGTCCAACCCTCGACGGCGCGCCGCCATCCAACGGCGCGGCATGAACGCCGACTGGTCCTGGGCAAAGCCCGCTCGACGACACATGGACTTGTACGAGGAACTGATGGACGAACCGGCCATCACTCGCAAGTAACCCAAGTATTGACCGCGACGCACTAGAGATCGGCAAGACTCAGGTCGTGACTCACGACGATGTAGATCAGCCCAGCACCTCGGAGGGCTTCCACGGCGTTGACCAATACCTTTTCAATGCTGGCGATCACACCCGGCTTTGGGAGAACCTCGGCGGGCGACTCGTCCACCGCGACGGGGTCGGCGGCGCACGCTTTTCGGTATGGGCCCCCAACGCGACCGGGGTCAGCGTGATCGGCGACTTCAACGACTGGACCCACCCGGGCGAGGCCATGACACCCGTCGGCTCCAGTGGCGTGTGGGAAGGGTTCATCCCCGGCCTTGAGCACGGTGCGCGATACAAGTATCGAGTCGTGGGCGCGCAAGGAACGATCGTCGAGAAGGCCGACCCGCTTGCCTTCGAAGCCGAAGTTGCCCCCTCGACCGCATCTATTCTGAGCGACCTCAACCATGAGTGGTCCGACGATGCCTGGATGAGCTCACGCGCTGATCGCCATCGTGTGGATCAACCCATCTCGATCTATGAAGTTCACCTGGGCTCGTGGCGCCGCAGCGTGCCGAACAACGAGTTCTTGGGCTACACGGCACTAATCGATGCGCTCGTGAGCCACGTTACGGCGATGGAGTTCACCCACGTGGAACTCCTTCCGATCACCGAGCACCCGCTGTTTGGTTCCTGGGGCTACCAAACCACCGGCTACTTCGCCGCGACCTCTCGCTACGGCGGACCGCGAGAGCTCATGGATCTCATCGATGCCTTCCACAACGCGGAGATCGGGGTGATCCTCGATTGGGTCCCGTCGCACTTCCCCACCGATGCCTTCGCGCTCAACGCCTTCGACGGCACGTCGCTCTACGAACATGGCGATCCGCGCGAAGGCTTCCACCCAGACTGGAAGAGCGCCATCTTCAACTACGGCCGCCACGAAGTTCGTAGCTTCTTGCTGTCGAGTGCCCGATTCTGGCTGGAGGCCTTCCACATCGATGGCATTCGGGTCGATGCTGTGGCCTCGATGCTCTACCGCGACTACAGCCGCGGCGACGATTGGATTCCGAACCGCTACGGCGGCCGCGAGAACCTCGAAGCGATCGAGTTTCTCCAACAGCTCAACCACGAGATGTACGCCAACTTTCCCGACATCGTGATGATCGCCGAGGAGTCGACAGCATGGCCTGGGGTGACCCGTCCCACCAACCATGGCGGCCTGGGCTTTGGGTACAAGTGGGATATGGGGTGGATGAACGACACCCTGTCGTACTTCGAAGAGGAACCAGTCCACCGCAGCTATCACCACAACTTGCTGACGTTTCGTTCGATGTACGGGTTCACCGAGAACTTCATCCTCCCGCTCAGCCACGACGAAGTCGTGCACGGCAAGAGCTCGCTACTCAACAAGATGCCCGGCGACGAATGGCAGAAGTTCGCCAACCTTCGCGCACTGTTCGGCTATCAGTACACGACCCCGGGAAAGAAACTCCTTTTCATGGGGAGTGAACTTGCGCCATGGGATGAATGGGACCATGACGAAAGCCTCCCCTGGCACCTCACCGAGCTACCTAACCACGAAGGCATGGTCCAATGGGTGTCGGCACTCAACCATGCCTACCGAACCATTCCTGCACTCCACGCGCTCGACACCGAGTCGGGTGGATTCCGTTGGATCGATGCCAACGACAGCGAACGCAGCATCTTGACCTTCATGCGAGAAGACGGTGACGGCGACATCGCGATCGTGGCGCTCAATGCCACACAGGTCCCGCGCACCGACGTCATGACCGGCGCCCCTGTTGCCGGCACCTGGAACCTCGCTTTGTGCAGCGACGACGTCAAATTTGGGGGCTCGGGCTTCTCACGCCCGTCGACCTATGGCACGACACCCGAGCATCACAACGGCTACGAGCAATCGATCTGGCTCACCCTGCCACCGTTATCGCTAACGATCCTGCGACGCTCGCAATAGTCGGTCCAAATTTCGTCAGGCGATATGGCCGGTCAGCTCCAGAGGGTGACGTGCACTGATGGCTTGAATCGAGCGATGTTCGCTCCGGCGCCCGCGAGCATCGACTGGATTGCTCGGGGAGTCGAGACAAAGCGCATCAGCTCACTCGCGACCTGCGTCGAGCGTTCGCCGGTCAGCGCCGTGGCGCTCCAGGTTCCCGTGGCCTTGCACTCGCTCGCGTCGATCTCGACGAGTTTGCCGTCGGCTAGCGACTTCGCGGCCGCGAACTTTGGCGTGAGCGCTATTCCGCCACCGTTCCTCGCATTACTAATCGCGGTCGCGTGGTTGGTGTAGATGCGCTGGTTGTCTGTCGGGACCTGAGCGCGTTCCAAGATGAACCGCGACACGCCATCGGACTCCACCGCCGATGGCCCAAGATGCCATGTGGCGTCGCTCGGGGAACCAGCAAATTCAGGCGACGCCACCGCGATCATGTCGTAGCGCAGGAATTCCTCTCGGGCCATTCCAGTAGGCGCAGGAGTCGCTGGCCGAGGACCGATCGCAACATCCACTCCATGGGTTCGGAGCTGATCCTCAAAGCGAGAGCCCTCCATTACCACCAACTCAACGTCGAGGTCGTCGGCCCGCTTCGTGAAGATCTCAATGAGGCCCGGAGCTGCGAACTCACCAAAGAGCGACGTAGCCGCAACACGCAGCAGCCGTCGTCCTCCGGCGTTGTTCACTTCACGGCGCGTCTGCTCTTGCAAACCAAGCATTTCAATCGCGCGGTGTGCCAGCCGTAGACCGCCGGGCGTGAAGACCAGTCCTTGTCCTGATGCGTGAAACAACCGGTCGTCAAGCTCGCGTCGAAGCGACCCGACGTTTCCCGATACGGCTGCCTCAGTGACTCCGAGCTCAGCGGCCGCGCCGCGCACGGTTCCGGTCCGAACGACCGTCGCGTAGCAGCGCAGCTGTGTTGGTGTCACGGCGTCCCCCCGGAGCCTTCCCCTTGCCGCGACTTAAGTGGTTCCTTAAGTCGCATTGACGACCATAGCCAGCCCTTGGGATTGTGTCGACACAGCCACTTGGGGGAATCCTGCCGTTATGAAGATTGAGAACTCGTTCACCGTTGATGCGCCGATTGAACAAGCGTGGGAGTTGCTGACGGACATTCCCGAGATCGCACCGTGTCTCCCAGGGGCAAAGCTCACCGACGAAGTGGACGGCGTGTACTCGGGAGGCATCAAGGTCAAAGTGGGGCCAGTGACCTCGGAGTACAAAGGGTCGGCGCACTTCGTCGAGAAAGACGACGCCAACTACAAGGCCGTTATCGATGGCAAGGGCCGCGACATTCGCGGTGCTGGCAACGCGCAAGCACTAATCACCGCGCAGATGACTCCCGACGGCGACAAGACCACCGTCGACATCGTGACCGACCTCAAGATTTCCGGCAAGGTCGCCCAGTTCGGGCGCGGCGTTATGCAGGACGTCTCCACAAAACTGCTCGGCAAATTCGCCGAATGCCTCGAAGAAAAGATCGGTGAGCCTGCCACTACCGATAGCGCCACCGCCGCGAGCGCTGAGGCCGCTCAGGAGTCGACCTCATCGAGCGACGACGCTGGATCATCCGACGAAGCCACCGCGACTTCCGAAGCCGCTACCTCGGGCGACACCACGTCATCGAGCGAAGCCACCGCGTCATCGAGCGACACAACAACATCATCCAGCGAAGCCACCGCGACCTCCGACGACACCGCGTCATCTGGAGACGCCGGTTCGGCAACCAAATCGGCCGGAGTCGCCGCTGCAGCCGCCGGGGTTGCCGCAGGTGCGGGGGCCGTGGCCAGCAAGGCCACATCGAGCGAAAGCGGCGATAGCGATGAGGACGAAGAGGTTCTCGATCTCCTCGACGTTGCCGGCGGCGCGGTGTTCAAGCGCTTCATCCCCGTTGCCGTAATCGCGCTCATCGTGTTGATCGTCGTCATCGTGGTTCTTGCGCTCTAAGGAATAACCCACAGCACGACTTAAGTGATCCCTTAAGCGCTGTTGACGACGCGCTGAAAGACGCGCCAATGTGACCCCAGCCACAACTCTGGGGGATTCCACCATGCAAGTACCTGCCCCGTTCGAATACGAACGAGCGACGAGCGTCGACCACGCAATTGGTTTGCTCGAACGTCTCGGTTCCGAAGCCCGACTCGTTGCAGGAGGACACAGCCTCATCCCAATGATGCGGTTGCGCCTTGCCAACCCCGAGTACATCATCGACATCAACGACCTCGCCGAAGAGCTTGGTTACATCCGTGTCGAAGGCGATCATTTGCACATCGGCGCAATGACCCGTCACCAAGCGCTCCTTGAGAGCGACCTGCTCAACGAGCACTTCCCAATGTTCCGAGATGCCGAGAAGGTTATTGCCGACCCGGTTGTCCGAAATCGAGGAACGATCGGTGGCTCACTGTGCCAGGCCGATCCGTCTGAAGATCTTTCGGCGGTGTGCTCCGCACTCGACGCCGTTTGCGTAATCAAGGGTTCGGGCGGCGAGCGCCTGGTAACCATGCACGACTTCCACGAAGGGCCGTACGAAACCGCCGTCGGCGACGCCGAGATACTCACCGAAGTTCGGGTGCCAATTCGCCCGAACGGAAGCAGCGCCTACAACAAGGTCGAGCGTCGCGCTGGCGACTGGGCTGTTGTATCGGCCGGAGCTGCCGTGTGGATGGACGGCGGCACGATCGCTGACGGCCGGGTGGGCCTTGCGGCGGTCGGGCCCAACACCACCACCATCGAAGCAGCCCGTGACTTGCTGCGGGGCGCAACACCGTCGGACGAACTGTACGCCCAGGTCGGCGCCGTATGTGCGGCGAACTGCGACCCCGACACCGACATGCGAGGCAGTGCCGAATACAAGAAGCACCTCGCCAACGAACTCACACAACGATCGCTGCGCACCGCCGTAGCTCGCGCTACGGGTCAGGAGGCCTGATATGGAAGTAACGATCAACGTCAACGGAGTCGACCAGACCAAAGACATCGAGGGACGACTGCTCCTCGTGCACTTCATCCGAGACACACTCG
>CAZLWE010000069.1:0-16704 GCA_964562985.1 uncultured Acidimicrobiales bacterium | reverse complement strand
AGTTACGTATGTCTGTTTTGGTTCACCGGATCAGCGGGAGCCGGTGGCGCCGGATCAAGCCGGAGCAGGGGTGCCACAGTCGAAGTCTTCTACTGGGTCGAGACCACGAATGACATAACCGAGTCCAGCATTCGCCGGAGGAGCCGTGTCGAGGTAGGTACCCACATCACCAGAAGTGCTGTCGAAGAACACGAAGTACGAATCTGCCGCAGTCGTCACGTAGCGACGCACCGCGATCGAACGATTCGCACGGTCGCCTCCGAGATCCCACGAAACCAATACCGACCCGCGGGGGATGCCCAAGTACGAGCGCCCCAACCTCCTAGTGTGGATCTATGGCCGCGACGAACACCGCTCGCTCCTCCAATATCGGTGCCTTTTTTGACCTCGACAAGACGACCATCGCCAGCGCGGCGCTGTTCGCCTTTAGTCCTGCCCTCAAAGATGCTGGCTTTATCTCCACACGCCTGATCTTTCGAGCGGTATGGGGCCGACTGATGTTCATGTATTTGGGCGCCAGCCATGAGCGTATGGAGGACATGCGTAACAACGCGTTACAGATCTGTACCGGTTGGGATCAGCGAGAGGTGAGCGATCTCGTGAGCGGGGCTCTCCAGGACGTTATCGACCCCATCGTGTATCGAGAGGCCCTGGAGGAGATCTCCGCCCATCGCGCTGCCGGGCACAAGATCTTCATGGTGTCCGCGTCTCCTGAAGAGATCGTCGTCCCGTTGTCACGCCACCTCGGCGCCGACGGCGCTGTCGCAACGATTCCCGAAGTCGACCGAAGCGGTAAGTACACCGGAGACGTCGAGTTCTACTCGTTCGGACCATTCAAGGTTGATGCCATGGAGGCCCTAGCCCTCGAACACGACCTCGACCTTTCTGCCAGCTACGCCTACACCGACTCGATCACCGACCTCCCGATGCTCGAAGCCGTCGGTCATCCAATCGTGGTCAACCCCGATCGCGGCCTCGCCAAGGAAGCCCACGAACGCGGCTGGGAAGTCCGTGAGTTCTCGAACCCGGTACCCCTTCGTGAACGAGTCGGGGAACACGCCAAGACCGGGGCACTCGTCGCGGGCGCTGGTGTACTCGCAGGCGGCGCCGGCTGGTACCTGCGGTCTCGCCGTCGACCCACGGTCTAGCCATAGCGACATCCGCTGCGGGCGCTCGTGTCCTACGCTTTTCTCACCGACACGGAGGCACGATGGCTAGAACATCTCAAGGAGTCCGGAGCGCCAGATTGCGCTGGGCTTTGTTCGGGGTTCTCGCCGTAGGCATCGCTGCGTGTTCTACATCGATTGAAACTACATCGATTGAAAACAGTCCAGCGGTGCAAGCGGCAGAGTCGGCTGATGCTGCACAAATCGAGACGACCACCACCCAGCCCGATCCGGCGACCGGTACCACCGGCGCTGACACGGCCGACACCACGGCCACAACAGAAGCAATCGTGACCGAGGTCGATTCGGGTGACCAGGAAGTTCTCGAAGCGCCAGTCGACGTAGCACCCCTCGACCTTGTCGATACTCCAATCGTCGCCGCGTTGAGTGAGAGTGGCCGTGCCCCCGCATTCGGGGGCGGCAACCCGCGAACCTCGGTAGCCGACGCACTGCAAGTCTCGCTGCGATCGGTCGGCGGGCCCGAGGTCGACGTCAGCCAATACCTCGGCCAAGACGTGGTCCTGTGGTTCTGGGCCCCGTGGTGCGTTTGGTGCAACGCCGAAGCTCCCCGAGTCAATGCCCTCTCCACCGAGTTCGCCGACCAGGTCGAGATCGTCGGTGTGGCGGGCGTGTCAGACGAAGCGAGTATGCAGGACTTCGTCGACCGTCATGACCTCTCCCATATCACGCACCTCGCCGATCTCGACGGCCACTTCTGGTTCAACCTAGACGTCACCTATCAGCCCTGGTGGATGTTCATTAACGACGACGGCGAGGTCGTCCTCAACTGGCAAGGTCGCTTGAGCGAGGGAGAGATACGGGCGGTCATGGACCAGCTTGTGAACACATGATTCGTTCCCTGCCGGTCGCTTTGAGCCTTGCTGTCGTCGTGAGCGGCTGCGGCGTGCTGTCGAGCGCATCCTGTCACTTTGCATCGACCGAACTGATCGAAGGGGTTATGGAAACCGAAGTCGAAGTCGAGACGTTCGCCGTTGAGCGCCTCGACGAGTGTGTCTTCACTTCCGTCGACGACCCAACACAGACCGTCGAGATCCGCGTCGAGACCGTCCCCGACCCACAAATCTTCATCGAACACGCCATCGAAGGAACCGCCGACCCGTCACGGGTACAAGACCTGGGCCTCGGCGAAGGCGCGGTCCTGTTCGAGGACGAAGCCGTACTCGGCAGAACCGGCGACCAGGTCGCCCTGATCACCGGCACGGTCCCCACCGAAGAACTCGTCGACGTACTGTCGACAACCCTCGATTTGCTAGCCCCTACCGAATAGCCAGACAAGAGGGACAGATCTTTGTGGGGTTAGGCCTTTTTGACTTTGTCGACCGTGATGAGCACGGTTCTGCCGTCGACCTTGCCTTGGATTGGGTGGTCGCCGGGTACGAGCCGGATGCCGCGGACCTTCGTGCCGATCTTTATGCCGCCCGACTTTCCGTCGAGCTTGAGGTCCTTGATCACGACGACGTCATCGCCCGGGGCGAGCAGCTTGCCGTTGACGTCTCGAACCTCGCCGATTCCGTCTCCGGGGTCGGGCTCCCACTCATGACCACACGTGGCACACTCAAACCCGTCGGCCGCGATCAAAGGTTCGGGCATAGTGCAGATAGGACACGTCGGTGCGCTGGTCACCGATCCTGTCTACCAGCCCGTTGCCGAGCTCAGGTGACGATGCGAAACACGCCACCCGCACGACTCAACACGTACGCCTCGCCGGAGGCGTCGAGGCCGAAGCTGGTGAGCTGGCTGACCACGGGGATGTTTAGACGGATAGCGCGCTCGCTTCCGTCAGCCCGGAAGCCAAACACCTCGCCGCTGCAGAAGTCGCCGTAGAGGTAGGTGCCTTCAAGCGATGGGATGGACGGACCCCGGTAGACCTCGCCACCGGTGATCGAGCACCGACCATTGGCGTGGCCGTAGGTGATGATCGGTGCGACGTGGTCGGCTGGAATGGCAGCGCCGCGGAAGGCCTCGGCGCCCTCGGTCGCGTTCCAACCGAGGTTCGCGCCGTTGCCACCACCGTTGGCGGATCGAAGCACGGTCACTTCCTCGAATCGGTCCTGACCGACGTCACCGACCCACAGGTCGCCGCTGCCGGAGTCGAACCCGAAGCGCCACGCATTGCGAAGGCCCCACGACCACACCTCGGGCGCTCCCCCGCCAGCCACAAACGGGTTGCTGGCTGGCACGGTGTAGCCGGACTCACCACTCACGTCGATGCGGAGAATCGTGCCGAGCAGCGTGTTCGGATTCTGGCCGTTGCCGAACGGGTCGCCACCGCCACCGCCATCGCCGGTACCGATGTAGAGGAATCCGTCTGGCCCGAAAGCGAGCTGGCCGCCATTGTGGTTCGCTGCAGGCTGGGGGATCGTGAGAATGATCTCAACGGACCCGGGATCGACCGCGTTTCCCGCCATGTCGTAACGGGCGATCGTCGTGGTCCCGGCCCTATCGGTGAAGTTTACGAACAGCCGCCCACCATCGGGTGAGAACGCTAGGCCCAGCAAGCCCTGCTCGTTGCCCAGGCTGACCTGGCCACGAATGTCGAGCGCAGTGTCTGCGCCAGCATCGAGGCCATCGGGCAGACGCACGATTCGCCCCTGTTGTTCGACGATGAACAGATCGTTCGTTCCTGGGCGTGAGGCCAGCGCAACCGGACTGGAGAGGACAGCGATCCGCTGGAGGTCGAGGTCCAATGCCTCCAACGGCTCGAGTGGTGCAGTGGTCGTCGTGGTTGTTGTCGTGGACGTGGTCGTGGGAGTCGCGATGGTCGTTGTGGACTCTTCGATTGACGTAGTCGTCGTCTCCTCGGGTTCCTCCTCTACCGACTCGATCTCGGCGGGAACGTCTGAGATCACCTCTTCGGTTGACGCGGGCGCGACCTCGGTCGGCTCATCGGGCACCTCGGTAGTCCCGGTGGCGATTGCATCACTCTCCTCAGCGCTGCACGCGGCCACGAGCAATCCGAGAGCCATAAGAGCGAGAAGCCATCGGGCGAGACGAACCATCCAACGATGCTACTGAACGATTGACCGCACGAGTGGCGCGACGAACAAGGCGCTGAAAGCTCTAAAGCAGCAATCGCTACATTTCGAATCCTCACGTAAACTACGGTACGACCACAGCCATCGGGGGGTGAGCTGTGGTCAAGGGGGGATGATGGAACTCAGCGAGGCGGCCGGATCAACCGAGACTCCGCTGCTCGATGAAACGATCGGAGCGAACCTCGCTCGCACGGTCGCCGAGTTTGGAGACCGTGAAGCGCTAGTCGTGCGCCATCAAGACATCCGCTGGACCTACACCGAGTTCGACGCCAAGGTTGCCGAACTCGCCAAGGCACTTCTCGCTCGCGGATTCAGCAAGGGCGACCGCATCGGTATCTGGTCTCCGAACCACGCCGAGTGGGTACTGACCCAATATGCCACAGCGCGTATAGGGGTGATCATGGTGTGCATCAACCCGGCCTATCGGAACCACGAGGTTCAGTTCGCCCTCCACCAATCCGGCTGTAAGGGTCTCGTCGCTGCCACTGACTTCAAGACCAGCGACTACGTAGCCATGGTGTCCGAGATCCGCGACGACCTCCCCGCACTCGAAGACATAGTGTTCATCGGCACCGACGACTGGACCGACCTGATCGCCCAGGCCGATCGTGTAGGCGATCAACAATTGATAGATGCCGAGGCCGCGTTGTCGCCGTCGGACCCGATCAACATTCAGTACACCTCGGGCACGACCGGGTTCCCCAAGGGCGCAACGCTCACCCACCACAACATTTTGAATAACGGCTACTTCGTCGCCGAAACCCTCCACTACACCGAAGCCGACCGAGTGTGCATTCCGGTGCCCTTCTATCACTGCTTCGGCATGGTGATGGGCAACCTCGGCTCTACCACTCATGGCTCGACCATGGTCATTCCGGCACCCGCATTCGACCCCGCCGCCACCCTCGCCACGATCGCGGACGAGTCCTGCACCAGTCTGTACGGCGTGCCGACGATGTTCATCGCTCAGCTGGCCGACCCGAGCTTCGACACCACCGATCTCTCGTCGTTGCGTACGGGCATCATGGCCGGTTCACCTTGCCCGATCGAAGTGATGAAGCAGACGATCGAGCAGATGAACATGGATCAGGTCACGATCTGTTACGGCATGACCGAGACCTCACCGGTCAGCACCCAAACCGGTGTCGACGACGACATCGACCGTCGGGTCAGCACCGTCGGAACCGTTCACCCCCATGTCGAGATCAAGATCATCGATCCCGAGACTGGTGAGACCGTACCCAGGGGTGAGTCGGGCGAATTCTGCACCCGTGGCTACTCGGTGATGCAGGGTTACTGGGACGAAGCGGACAAGACCGCCGCTGCCATCGACGTTGAAGGGTGGATGCACACCGGCGATATCGCGACCATGGACGAACAGGGCTACATCAACATCGTCGGCCGTATCAAGGACCTGATCATTCGCGGCGGCGAGAACGTATATCCGCGAGAGATCGAAGAGTTCCTCTACGGTCATCCAAAGATCCGAGATGTGCAGGTGATTGGCGTTCCCGACACCAAGTACGGCGAGGAGGTCATGGCCTGGGTCCAGGTGGAGCCAGGGGACAGACTCGACGCAGACGAGGTCCGCGAGTTCTGCAAGAACAAGATCGCCCACTACAAGATCCCCCGCTATGTAGAGGTCACGGAAGAGTTCCCGATGACGGTGACCGGCAAGATCCAAAAGTTCAAGCTCCGCGAGGTCGCGATCGAACAACTCGGCCTCGACGACCAAGCCCACCTCACGGCCTAACCAGGCACTACCAGCAGTCGTGTACTACCGACGTCCCCCGTCGACCACGAATTCTTGGGCCGTGCAAGCGGCTCCGTCATCAGCGGCGAGGAACAGCACCATCTGCGCGAACTCCGGTGGGTAGATCCGACGCTTGAGCGCCTGGTCGTTCAGTGTCCCCTCCTCACCCTCGGGCGACCACCACTTTTCGAGCTGACGTTCGGTCGCCACCCACCCGGGCAACACCGTGTTCACCCGCACGTTGTCGGTCCCGAAGGTGCGAGCCATCGTCCGGGTAATTCCCTCCACACCTGATTTGGCAATCGCGTACCCAGGGAAGAAATCTTCTTGGATTTGATAGCTGCTCGAACCGATGTTGACGATCGATCCTCCACCTGACGCGATCATCCCCGGCGCCACCGACTGGATAGCGAAGAAGTAATGACGCAGGTTCGTGTTGAGCCGATCGTTCCAATACTCGACGGTCATGTCCTCCCAGCCGTGCCGATCGTCAGCCGCCGCGTTGTTTACTAAGACCGTGATCACACCAAGGTCCTCAGCCGCTTGGGCGAGAGCCGATTGCAGCGCGTCGACATTGACGAGGTCCAGCTCATAGAAGATCGGGGTGTGTTTCACGCCTCGAGCCGCGCAACGTTCGAGGGTGGCGGCTGCCTTATCGGCCTGCTTGTCGGCGAACCCGACCTTCGCACCTTGCATTGCAAACTGCTCGACCAAACCGGAGCCAATACCGTCGGCGCCGCCGGTGATGAAGACAGCCTTGTCGTCGAGCGACGGGTAGCTGGCGTAGCTCGCAGTCTGGCCGTAGATGGTTTCTGGATTGTTGCCTTCTGGTTCGCTCATCATTCCTCGTTTTTGGCCTATCGGATTATCGGTGTTCGGTCAGACCGCTCGCCACGGCGTGGCCTTCTCCACCGCGAGCGCCCGGAGCTCGCTAAAGCGTTCAGCTACCACCGTGGCGATGATCTCGTTGCGCATTTCTGGGCTTGCGTCGCTCGCCGGGCGCCAAATAGCTCGGCCGCCGGTGAAGCCCGAACAGCCGTTGTCGAACGCGACGTCGAGCTGGTCTCGGTACTGCTCGAAGGTCACCCCCGACGACAACAGCACCCAAGGCTGGTTGCACGCAGCGTCGACGGCGGCGCAGGCGTCAGCCCAACCAGCGGGGTTCGAGAACTCACCTGGGAACTCGACCTTCATGACATCGATTGGCAGATCGGTCAGCTGCGTAACGGTGTCGAGAACGGTCTGCGGGCGAGCTTCGTCGGCCATCCCAAAGGCCACCGGCTCGACCAGCAGCGCCAAATCAAGCTCAGCACACGCAGCGGCCACTTCGGCCACTACGGCCCGTTGCGCTTCGGCGTGTTCGAGCCGTTCTGGGGCGTAGGGCAACAGCAACTTCGCGACGCTTGCGCCCATCTTTTTGGCGTCAGCCGCACTCCACCCGGGCATCATCTGGGTCGGACCCGCCCACGGGTCTTGCATGTACCCTTGCGCTTCAAGCGCGGCCATGAAACCCTGACTTCCCTTCACGACGCCAGCTTCGATCGCCTGTGGAAGTGAGAATTCCGGTTCCAACATCACCCCGCTCGCTTGTGGTCCGACGCCCGCAATGAGGTCGAGCTTGAACTGCGTGATCTCTTCGTCGGTGACATCAGCATCGAGCACGGCTTTAAGCGAATCTCGATGGTCGATGGCCAGAACTGCGATGACGCCCTCGTCGGTTGCGAGTTGGTCGATGCCGCGCATCTTTCCAGGGGTGAGCTTGGCCATGTCAGCCCTCCTCGGGCTTGTCGCCCGAGACCTTGTACGGGTCGACGCCGTCGGCATCTGCGCCGACTGGCATTCCGCCTGGGTTGTTCAGGTTCGGCGTCTGCATCACCGGCTGTTTCCACGCGCCTTCATCACCGTTCTCCCATGCATCGTGGATCCACGTGTGTCCTGCGTCGAAGCACGGCGGTGTCGTGCGTTCTTTGTCTACGAGCTCCCCGGCCAAATAGTTCAGGAAGAACATGTTCGTGCTCGGACACGACACAGTCGAGTGGTAGCCCTTCGGAACCAATGCGGTGTCGCCATCGTGCAACGCCATCATCTCGTCGAACTCGCCGTCGGGCGTCCAGTTGCGATGCATGATGAAGCCGTTCCCGGGATCGGTCCGGAAGTAATAGGTCTCCTCCAGATAAGGCGAGCCGTCCTCGCCGTCGTGGCGATGCGGAGCCCAACCCGCCCACATCCCGCGCGGTACATATACCTCGTACAGGATCAGCCGTTCGGCATCGACAGGAGGTGCGAGTACGTGGTTGACCTGACGGTGCGATGCGCCCCCGCCGCGCACTTCACTCTTCATCTCGTCGGGCTTGATCAGGCGGGTCGGATAGAGGCCCTCCGCAGGAGCGGATCCAATCGAGAACTCAAAGCCCTCATCACCGGCAACGATCTCGATAGCGTCGCCCGGCGTCACGTACACAATCGACGGCGGCTCTTCAAAGACGCTGCTACGGCTCAACACGAAACGCTTGCCACCGGCGACGACAATGCCTGAGCCGGACAGCGGAACGATTGCTGTCTCTTGGTCGGGGCGCAGGTCCGTGTGGGTCGTGTTCGCGGCGAGCGACACAACGGCGAAGCTCAAGAAGCGCCAGTTCGCGCTCTCGGGGGTGACCGAAAGACGAACGCCGCCACCTCCCGAATTCTTGACGAGTGAGTTTGTCATGCGTTCTCCCAAGGGAAGTGTCGAGGTACGGATTCAAATGGAGCGGAGGGGCCCTGGCCGGGCATGGTCTGGTCGAAGTCGATCGATGACCCCGACATCATTCCGGATTCACCACTGAGCATGAAGCAGATCCCGCGAGCCACTTCGTCGGGCTTGAGGATGCGCTTAAAGGGCTGTTGCGCTTCGGCCTGAGCTAACCAGTCGTCGGGGGCGTCGTGGAACTTCTTTTGCACCGCGTCTTCTGCAGGGGTGTCCATCCAGCCGGGGTTGATCAGGTTCACCCGAATCTGTTCCATCCGCAGCGAGTAGGCGGCGTGGCGAACCATTGCTTCAAGGCTGTGTTTGGCCACTACGTAAGGAAACAGCTCACCGATACCGCCGTGGTGGGCGATGCTGCCGACCAACGCGATCGATCCAGCAACGTTGTCGCGGGCCATGAGCTGAGACATACCGGTGATCAACAAGCCGTTTGCCTTCACGTTGATGGCGAGCATCTCGTCCCACATCGGGCCGGTTGTGTTCCATACAGTTCCACGCCAGGTGGCCGCTGCACACAATGCCACCGCATGCACAGTTCCGTAGCGCTCGTCGACGGTGCTCGTGACAAGTTCGACACCTTGGGTCGTAGCGAGATCGGACGAGAGGAAGCTCACCGAGCAGCCGTCCCCATCGAGCGCCGACGCTGCAGCTTCACCTTTGGCTAGGTCGCGACCTACGAGCAAAATGTTCTGCGCGCCGCGGGCCTTCATCAACCGGGCGACAGCGTTACCAAGCCCCTGCGAGCCACCGGTAACCACACACGTTTGAGCGTCGAACGTGCCATGTCGATGCGGCGCCGAGGGGTTCAGGCTCTGATCCAGCATCAGCTGATCTCCGATGTCTTGACCGGGCGGTTCTCCGCGTGGCTCTTGGCTGCAGCGAGTCCGGCGACGAGCGGTGCGCGGCCATCGGCGATGCCAAGCGGCATCGTTCCAGAGTCGAGCCCAGCGACGAATGCCAGCCACTCGTTCACGTAGCTCTCGGTGTAGCGCTCAATGAAGAAATAGGGCACCGGCTCGAGACGTGTCCCGGTGGCCGTGTGGAGCTGGGCCTGATGCGGCCGCGGATTCTCCGAAGCGACCATGCCCCCGGACCCGAACGCCTCAACACGTTGGTCATAGCCGTAGACGGCTTGGCGGCTGTTATCGATGTAGCTGAGCGTGCCGTTCTCGTGGGTGAGGATGAGCATCGCGGTGTCGATGTCGCCCGCTTCGCCGATCGCCGGATCTACCCGCACTGCACCCTTGGCGTACACCTCGACGATCTCACTGCCGGTTACGAAGCGAGCCATGTCGAAGTCGTGGATGGTCATGTCGTTGAACATGCCGCCCGACACCTTCACGTATTCAATCGGCGGTGGTTCAGGGTCACGGCTCGTGATCTTGACTATATGCAACTCACCAACCTCGCCGTTCACGACGGCCTGTTGGACGGCGGCATGCGATGGGTCGAATCGTCGGTTGAATCCAATCTGGATCGGGACGCCGGCAGCTTCGATCGCAGCGACAGCCCGATCGACTTCGGCCAAGTTCAGCGACACGGGCTTTTCGAGGAAGATCGCCTTGCCTGCCTCGGCAGCTGCGACTGCGAGGTCGACGTGGGTGTCGGTGCTGGAGCAAATCGCCACCGCGTCGACATCGCTCGACATGATCTCTTCGACCGAGTCGGCCCGGTCACAGCCGATGCTGTCGGCCACGGCCTGGGCGCCTTCGGTGTAAACGTCATAGACCGCAGCGACTTCGAGCCCGTCGATCTGTTGGGTGATGATCTCGGCGTGCATCTTTCCGATGCGGCCCGTACCGAGCACGGCGATGGTTTTCATAGGTCTAGCCAGCGCTTTCTACTTGCGATTTGAATCGTTCTAACAGCGTTCGCACTGGCGTTGCCGAGCGTCCGAGAACCCGGTCGGTTCGAGGTGTGGTGAGCGAGCTGTCGTGTGCGATCGGGGCCGCCATAAGCGAAGCTGGGTCGGGCGGTCCGTAGCGGAGCATTCCTGGGTCGAGATCGAACACATCACAGGTCAGCTCGGCGAGCTCTCGACGGGTAAGCGAGTCGGCACCCGAGCAGTGGAACACGCCATCCGCGCGTTCCTCACCAATGCGCAACATGATCTCGCCGCACTCCAGCGCCAGCGAGGGGGTGGCGCGCATGTTGATCTCTGGCGCTTCCCACACGGTGAACGGATTTCCTGCCGACAGGGCGTCGACGATCGACGCCACGAAATAGCCGAATCCGCGGTCCTGTGCTCGCACGGTGTTGGGCCGCGCAAGGTGCAATCCGTTAACGCCGCTGACTCGAGCGACCGCTCCCCCGTTCTCCAACGAGACCATCTCTGACGCGAGCTTCAGAGTGCCGTAGAGGTTGATCGGGTTGGGTGGAGTCTCCTCGTGGGCGCCACCTTGGGTGCCGTCAAACACCCAGTCGGTGGACACCAAGACGTAGGTGGCATCCGATGCGATGGCCCCAGCTTGGGTGAAGCGAGTGGCATGCACATAGGACGCCCAGGCCGCCTCGCGGTCGGCGTACATCTGATCCCAGTCATTCATGATCGCGCAGTGGATCACGAGGTCCGGATCGAAGGGGTCGATGCTGTTGCGCACCTGTGCTTCGTCGACCATGTCGACGGTTTCGACGGCGTACGGCGCACCCTCGGGCGGACGCCACGTAATGGCCGTGGTCAGAACCTCATGCCCGGCGTCGAGCGCTGATTGCACGATGTTCGAACCAACAAAACCGCCACCACCGCTAATCCACACCCTCATCTGATTCTCTGCTCCTTCTTGCCTTCGACCATGGCGGCGCGTGCTTCGATGACGCTGTCGAGGTCGCTGACTTCGGGTACGCCGACTTCCCAGAACGAACCGCCCTCGGTCCAGCTGTAGGCGTCGGTTACCAGTGCGATGACATAGGTACGGTCGGCCTCCTTGGCTCGTTCGTATGCAGCTTCGAGCTCATCGATCGTGCCAACGGTTTCACTGATAGCGCCCATTGCTTCGGCGTGCTTCGCAAAGTCGACGGGGACCGGGTTGACGACTGTGGGGTTGTCCTTGATCAGGTTGTTGAACGGCTCGCCCCCCATACCGGTTTGGAGTCGGTTGATCACGGCGAAGCCGCCGTTGTCGCACACGATCACGATCATCTTGTGCCCGTGAATGACCGAGCTGTAGATGTCGCTGTTGAGCATCATGTAGGACCCGTCGCCAACGAAGACCACGACGTCTTTGTCGGGCATGGCCATCGCTGCGCCCCAACCACCGCTGGTCTCATAGCCCATGCAGCTAAAGCCGTACTCACAATCGAAGCTGTTGAGATGCTTGGCGCGCCACCCGTTGTTGACCTCACCGGGGAAGCCACCGGCAGCAGCGAGCGCGAAGGTGTTCTCGTCGGCCATTCGATCGACCGCACCTACGACCTGGGCGTACGTTGGCAGACCGCTATCTCCGGTCGATTCCTTCGCTGCGATCTTGTCGATGTAGGCGTTGTGCTGAGCAACTTCGGTGGCCATAGTGGTCGACCACGAGTCGGGCGCGCGGTAGTCACCGAGCGCTGCGGTCATCTCTGCGAGGGTGGCCTTAGCATCGCCGGTGAGCGGGACCGACTGGCGCTTTGTGGCATCGAAGCGTGCCGCGTTGAGGCCGATGATCTTCACCGCGTCGTTCTTGAACACAGTCCACGAACCGGTCGTGAAATCGAGAAGACGGGTACCGACAGCCAGCACCACGTCGGCCTCGCCTGCGAGTGCGTTCGCTGACGTTCCGCCGGTCACGCCGATCGGGCCGCCATACATAGGGTGGTCCCATTCAAGGCATGCCTTTCCAGCGACGGTCTCAACGACGGGAATGTTGTGGGCCGTTGCGAAAGCCGCCAATTCGGGTTCAGCCAAGCTGTAATGCACTCCACCACCCGCCACGATGAGCGGCTTCTCTGCACTCTTCAGTAAGGCGACGGCTTCAGCTAGCTGGCGCTCGTCCGGGCGAGGTCGGACAATATCGTGCACGACTTCGTCGAAGAACCGAACCGGGAAGTCCCACGCTTCGGCGCCAATGTCTTGCGGCAGGCCAATGAAGGCCGGGCCGCAATCGGCGGGGTCGAGCATGGTCTGAATCGCATGAGGAAGTGAACTTGTGAGCTGTTCGGGTCGCACGATGCGATCCCAAAATCGCGTGACGGCTCGAAAGCTGTCGTTGACGGTTTGGGTCGGGTCACCGAAGTGTTCGACCTGCTGTAGCACCGGGTCCGGGATACGGCTCGTGAACGTGTCGCCAGCGATGAGCAGCAGCGGCAAGCGGTTGCTGTGCGCTACACCGGCGGCGGTGACCATGTTGGTGGCACCCGGCCCAACCGAGCTTGTAGCCACCATGATCTGACGCCGGCGGGTCGCCTTGGCATACGCGACACCAGCGAGGGCCATGCCCTCTTCGGCCTGACCTCGATAGGTCGGTAATTCGTCCTTGGCCCGCTCAAGCGCGTGCCCAAGCGACGTCACGTTGCCATGCCCAAAGATCCCGTACACCCCACCGAACAACGGAGCAACAGACCCATCGCGCTGCACAGACTTCTGCGCAATCAAATGCTTCACAATCGCCTGCGAAGTCGTCAATCGAATTGTGCTCATGGAGAGACCCCTTGCATGTAGAAAGCTGTGAGACCCGCTTCGCGGGAGGAGACACGGAGACGTGATGGGGTCTCGAGGTGCCGGTTGACGCTGTGGCGAGCCGCATCCGACGTTGTGTAGCGAGCGAAGCGATGCGAAGCGGGAGGAAAGGCCGCTGCAGCGTCAGCCGGCGGGGCGAGAGAGAACATCACGACTCCGTCAGATCGACGACATCTTGCCAGGTGCCTGTTTCGGTGGACTTGATCAACGCTGCTTGCACGCTCACGTAGTCGACGGCTTCTTTGAAGCTGGCCGAATGTTTGGTGCCCGCAGTAACCGCCTTCAAGAATTCGTAGTCCTCGATGGTCACCAAGTCTTCGAAGGCGATGCTGTTGGCATCACCGGGAACGAAGTTGCCGTGGTACGGGTAGCGGTCGCCGCCGCGCACCGTCGTGTAGCCGCGGGCCTGGTCCGACAAGAGGAAGAGGCCCATCTCGTTCATGGTCTCGAGGTTCCAGTGCGCTGCCCCCTTGGTGCCGTACACGTCGAAGGCGTTTTGGCTTTCTGGGCCGATGATGTTTCGGCTTGTTTCGAACGTGCCGATGGCACCGTTCTCGAATTCGCAGAACGCACCGAAATAGTCTTCGTTGGTCACCTCGCCGGTGGGGTCACCGGGTTCGCCACGGTCGTAGTGGGTGCCACCTTCTTTGGGCAGCGGACGTTCGGTGATGAACGTCTTTTGCATGCCCATGACCTTGGTGATTGGGCCGACGAGCATGTGGGCGAGGTCCATCGAGTGGCTGAGGATGTCGGTGCTTACGCCATAGCCAGACTGGTCCACCTTGAATCGCCAGCTGAGTAGACCCATTGGGTCTGCTCCATACATCGAGAAGAAGCGACCTCGGTAGTTGGTGATCTCGCCCAGGTCACCGTCGGCGATCAAGTTCTTGAGGTATTGGACGAGCGGAGCGAACCGATAGTTGTAGCCAACTCCAGTCACTACCCCAGCGTCGCGAGCTGCCTTCTCGGCACGCACGGTCTGATCGGGGCGGCCGCCCACTGGCTTCTCACAAAAGATCGCCTTGCCAGCATCGGCCGCGGCGACACAAATCTCCTCGTGCAACATGTTCGGAGCGGTGCACGTGACGACGTCGATGTCGTCACGCTCCATAATCTCGCGCCAGTCAGCTACCGATTCTTCAAAGCCAAAGTCGTGGATGGCGGCATCACGTCGCTCTTCGGAGTTGTCGGCGCACACTGCGAGCACGGGGTCGTACTCACGGTCGCTGAACAGCTGCGGGATTCGTGCATAGCTTCGACTGTGGGCCTGGCCCATCCAGCCGAGGCCGATCACGGCGATACGAAGTGGTTGGCGGTCGGTCACTGTGTTCTCCAACGGGGGCGAATTAGGGATCTGTGGTCGGTTTCCGTTGCTATAGCCCGGTTTTGGACCACAGATTGGTTGGTCATGAGGGGTCTCGTTCTGCGAGAAGTGCCTCGATGTCGTCGATGGTGGGCATGTCGTCCGCGCACATCAGGCGGCCCGCGACGATCGCACCCGCAGCGTTGCCCCACTTGATGATGGTTTCGGGGTCCCAGCCTTCGAGAAGTCCGTGGCAGAACGCTCCGCCAAACGCGTCGCCCGAACCGAGACCGCATACGACATCGACCAAATATGGAGGCACCGACACGCGCGTGCCGTCAGCGGTGGCGATCATGACGCCGTCGGCGCCGAGTTTCATGACCGCCATCTCGAGACCGCGTTCGAGCAACCGATCAGCTGCTTCGTTCATATCGCGCGTGCCGACGGCTATCTCACACTCGTCTTTGTTACCGATCGCAATCGTGACGTGATCGAGCATTGGGCTGATTGCCTCGGAGGCCTGCTCGGCTGAATCCCAAAACATTGGGCGCCAATCGAGATCGATCACCGTATGGGACGAACGGCCTCGTATCTCGAGCAGCTCGCGCATCGTGTTTCCCGCACCCTCATCGGCGAACCGAGACGCCGGAAACCAGAAGATCGGTACTTCTTGGACCACTGCGGCGTCGACGTCGCCCACTTCGATGTTGAGATCAGGAGCCCGAGGCTCTCGGTAGAAGATGATGCTGGGGTCCTCTGGTGGATCGAGTTCCGCGAAGGCCAACGGCGTCTTCAAGTCAGGGTCGACACCTACATACCGAGAGTCAACGTTGAACGTGTGTTCCAGGGCGTGACGCACGTAGTCGCCGAACTGGTCGTCACCGACTTTCGTGACGAGTCCGACGTTGCGCCCGAGACGAGCCGCGGCAACGGCAACGTTGGTGACGGTACCGCCGATCGATTTCTGCAAGGTCGTCACCTCGCGCATCGGCACCCCGAGTTGCTGGGCGTAGAGGTCTACGCTCACCCGCCCGACGGTGAGCACTTCCAACGTCACTTCGACTCCCTGCGCTACTTGTCGACGCCGGAGATCGCGGCGCTGAGTTCTTCTTGTAGTTCTTCAAGCTCGGCGCCGCCCGCCATCAGCTGTGTGAGCTCTTGTTGCGTGACCTCTTCCTTTGCGAAGTTACCGAGAGATTGGCCTCGGTTCAGGATGAGGAATCGGTCGCCAACGGGATACGCGTGTGCCGGGTTATGCGTGATGAAGATCACGGCAAGGCCCCGGTTACGAGCCTCCACGATGTAGCGCAAGACCACACCGGACTGCTTCACACCGAGAGCCGATGTTGGCTCGTCGAGGATCAGCACCTTGGCGCCGAAGTACGCGGCGCGTGCAATGGCCACCGATTGGCGCTCACCACCCGAAAGCGTGCCTACGGGTTGTTCGGGGTCGCGGACATCGATGCCCATCTTCCCCATTTCTTCGACGGCGATTGCCATCGCTTTGGCCTTGTCGACCCAGCGGAATGGCCACACACCTGTGGTGGGCTCGGCGCCTAGGAAGAAGTTTCGCCAGATCGACATCAGCGGCACCATGGCGAGGTCTTGGTAGACGGTCGCAATGCCCCTATCGAGCGCTGCGCGAGGTGACTCAAAATTGACCGCTTCACCCTCGAGCAGGAATTCGCCCTCGCTGTGTTGGTGTACTCCAGCGAGGATCTTGATGAAGGTCGACTTCCCCGCACCATTGTCGCCGAGCACGCATGTGACCTCGCCCGGATTCACGGTCGTCGTCACATTCTGTAGGGCGACGATGTTGCCGTAGAACTTGGAGATGCCTCGGAGTTCGAGAAATTCGGTCATGACTTCAGCGCCCTCTGTCGGATCGAGTTGTTGACGATGACAGCTCCGAGGAGCAACGCTCCAAGGATCAAGAACTGCCAGTTGGAGTCCCAGCCAGCGAAGCCGATGCCGGAGCGAATCATGGCGAAGATGATTGCGCCGATAGCTGCACCGATCGTGGAGC
>CAZLWE010000068.1:0-16878 GCA_964562985.1 uncultured Acidimicrobiales bacterium | reverse complement strand
GCGCGTTGCCGACGGCACCGGCATTCAGCTCGACCCAACGATTCTCCAGAAGAGCGAATCGACCAGAGATCGACTTGGAATCGATTCGTTCGGCGGTGCAGCCAACTCCGCGGACGCACCCACCGAGCCGAGGAGAAACTCGAACCAAGAAGCCATGGCTCTCTTCGACTGAACGCCCCGGGCTTCGCGTCAAGCCAGTTGAGAGCGAGCCTCACCGACGGCGTACAGCGATCCGGTGACGATCACGATGCCCTCCAGACCGGCGAGCACTTTGGCTCGATCCACAGCCTGATCGACGTTGGTAGCGGTCTCGGCGGTGGCGCCAGCAGCTTCAGCGGCATCGGCGATACGGGCGGGCTCGATGGATCGGGGCGAGTCAACGGCAGCGGCCACTACGTAGTCGCCCGGGCCAATGCCAACGTTCTCGATGAAGTCGGCCGGGTCGCGTGGCTCGAGCGCCCCCAGTACAAACACTCGAGGCTCGCTGACAGCGAAGGCGACGTCCAGCGTCTCTTTAAGGGCTTGAGCCGCTTCGGGGTTATGCGCTCCATCGAGCAAGATTGTCGGCTCGGTCGCAACGACCTCGGCCCGACCGGACAAGGTCAGCTCACCGAACGCCTCTGCTACGACATCATCTGGCAGTGCAGCGTCGAGGAATTCCTCGGTAGCCGTGAGGGCGAGCAAAGCATTCTGTGCCTGGTGGGAGCCATGAGCTCGCACGAACACGTCGTCGTAGAGGCCGCGGGGCGTTCGGAAACCGAGGAGACGGCCATCGACCGCAGGTTGATCGTCGGTGAGTTCGAAGTCGGTCTCGGCAAACAGCAGCGAGGCCGACGGTTCTGACTCGAAGATGTCACGCAGGTCTGGATCGGTCTCCCCCACAACCAGCACGGAGTTGGCTTTGGAGATCCCAACCTTTTCCCCGGCGATGTTGCGGCGCCAGTCGCCCTGCTGGTCGGTGTGGTCGGTACCGATGTTGGTCAGGACAGCCACGTCGGCTTCGATCACGTTGGTGGCATCGAAACGCCCGAGAACACCAACCTCGACCACGGCGACCTCGACGCCTTCTACAGCAAAGATTCGATAGGCGGCAGCGGTCAACAGTTCGAAATAGCTGGCCGGATACTCCGACATGTCGGCCACCGCTGCGAGCGCCAGAACCTCTTCGGCGAACAGCTCTTCGCTCACGGGTTCGCCGTTGATCTCGATGCGTTCGGTAATCGACGACAAATGCGGACTCGAATACCGCCCGACTCGCAACCCCTGCGCCTGCAACAACCGAGCCACCATCGTGGCCGTAGACCCCTTGCCGTTGGTGCCGGTGATGTGGATAGACCGAAACGCGTGCTGCGGATCCCCCGATAGATGCATCAATGCCTCCATCGAGCTCAACGACAAATCCTCAAAGAACCCGGCCCGCGCTTCCAGGTTGATATGCCGATCCAAAAACCGAATCGCCTCAGAAAAACTCACACGCCGAGCCTACGCCCATCGACCAATCAGTCCCGACAAGACCTGTCCCCGAAAAGCACCCTATAGGTATCACGAGCCGAAGGGGGTCAGACCCCGTTGATTACCCAAGCCACCGGAACGCTGAACAATCAACGATTTGCGGGAGTTGCCCTGGCACCGCGCGTCCCTGAACGGGACGAAAGGGGTCAGACCCCAACAAGCTCGCCCTAGCGAGCGCCCGTCAAGAGATTGGGTGCGCTGATTTGGAGATGACGGGTGGGCCAATCCGAAATGGCGCCGACGTTGCAAGCGAGCGAAGCGATGCGCCGCGGGAGGCGACAGTACGGGTTTGGTTAGACCCGGCAGCTACGAAGCAGCGCGGGATTCCCGGTCGATCTTCTTGCCGCCACCCATAATCGTGGGCAGCACACCTTCGTTGACAACCTCTTCGGTGATGGTCACCTTGTCGATGTCATCGCGACCGGGAAGGTCGTACATGGTGGAGAGCAGGACTTCTTCGAGCACAGCACGAAGGCCACGAGCGCCGACGCCACGGGCAATCGACTGGTCGGCGATTGCGCCGAGTGCGTCTTCGGTGAATTCGAGTTCGACTTCTTCGAACTCGAAGAACTTCCTGTACTGCTTGATCAGCGCGTTCTTCGGCTCGGTCAGCACCCGAACCAGGTCCTCTTGGTAGAGGTTGCCGACGGACCCTACGACCGGCAGGCGGCCGATGAACTCGGGGATGAGACCGAAGTTGACGAGGTCCTCCGGGCGAATGCGGGTGAGCACGTCGCCGAGGTCGTCTCGCTCTTGGCGGCTCGACAATGAAGCGCCGAAACCGACGCTTCCGCGGTCCTCGCGCTGGTCGATGATCTTTTCGATGCCTGCGAAGGCACCGCCACAGATGAACAGCACGTTGGTGGTGTCGATCTGAATGAACTCTTGATGTGGGTGCTTGCGTCCGCCCTGTGGAGGTACGGCTGCCGTGGTGCCCTCAAGGATCTTGAGGAGGGCCTGCTGCACACCTTCGCCCGAGACGTCTCGGGTGATCGACGGGTTTTCGCTCTTGCGTGCGACCTTGTCGATCTCGTCAATGTAAATGATGCCGGTCTCGGCCTTCTTGACGTCGTAGTCAGCAGCCTGGAGCAGCTTCAACAGGATGTTCTCGACGTCTTCGCCAACGTAGCCGGCCTCGGTGAGTGCCGTGGCGTCAGCGATCGCAAACGGCACATTGAGCATGCGTGCGAGCGTCTGCGCCAGCAAGGTCTTGCCACAACCGGTCGGTCCGACCAACAAGATGTTGGACTTCGACAGCTCTACCTCGTTGTCGAGGTTGCTACCGAATTCGACACGCTTGTAGTGGTTGTAGACCGCGACAGCGAGGATCTTCTTCGCGTGTTCCTGACCAATGATGTAGGTGTTGAGGAACTCGTGGATCTCGGTTGGGGTAGGAAGATCGCCGAAGTCAACGTCGCTGGTCTCTGCCAACTCCTCTTCGATGATCTCGTTACACAGGTCGATGCACTCGTCGCAGATGTACACACCTGGACCAGCGATGAGCTTCTTTACTTGCTTCTGTGACTTGCCACAGAACGAGCACTTTAGAAGTTCTCCACCTTCACCAAATTTGGCCACGTGCTGGTCTCCCTATTCTGTCGAACACACAGATCTTCGGCCGTCTAGTCGACGGCCTTAATAGGTCCTGTGGTATCGACCATGTCCCGGTTGTCGATGACTTCGTCAATGATCCCATATTCTTTGGCTTCATCGGCGGTCATTACGTAATCACGGTCCGTGTCGGACGAGATCTTCTCTGCAGTTTGGCCGGTGTGATGCGCCAGCACATGCTCCAAAGAGACCTTCATGCGATTTATCTCATTTGCTGCGATCTCGATGTCGGACACCTGACCTTGGGCCCCCGAGTACGGCTGATGGATCAAAATCCGGCTGTGCTTGAGCGCCAAACGCTTGCCTGGCGTGCCTGCTGCGAGCAAAACCGCCGCAGCTGAGGCTGCCTGACCAAAGCAAATCGTGGTGATGTCCGGCTTGACGTATTGCATCGTGTCGTAGATCGCGAACAGCGCATTGATGTCGCCGCCGGGCGAGTTGATGTAGAGGCTGATGTCACGGTCGGGGTTCTCCGCCTCGAGGTGGAGAAGCTGTGCCGAGATGACATTGGCGACCATGTCGTCGATCGGTGTGCCAAGAAAGATGATGTTCTCGCGAAGGAGCCGGGAGAAAATGTCTCCGTGTCGCTCGCCCTGGGGGGTCTTCTCAATGACATTCGGGATCAGAATGCTCATGTCTACTCTTCCTCTGATTGGTGATCAGCGTGGTCGTCTGCGGCCTCAAGAAGGTCACGATCTACGGGGTTGCCATCCTCATCGACAATTTCAGCGTGATCTGTAACCCACTGGAGCGCAGCTCGGATCCGCATGTCGGACCGTATGGGGTTTAAACGCCCTGCCGATTCTAGTTGTTCCCGAACTGCGTCGAGCGGTTGATCGAGTTGCGTGGCCAAAACCATGAGCTCTTCGTCGAGTTCATCGTCTGATATTTCGATGCTTTCTTGCTCCGCTACCGCTCGTAGTGCGAGGTCTACCCGGGCGCTGACCTCGGCTTGCTCACGAAGCTGTTCGCGGAACTGCTCGGGGGTAGTGCCGGTGATCTGCAGGTACTGCTCGAGCTGGATGCCTTGGGCCTGGAGGCGCATCGCCATGTCCTGGGCTCGGTTGTCCATCTCGTCTTCGATAAGCGCCTCGGACAGGTCGTCTTCAACGAGAGCGGCAAGCGCTTCGCCGGTGTTGTTGTCGAGCGCTTGTGCGGCTTGGGCTCGTTTGACGTCGTCGAGGCGAGACATCAGGTCGTCGCGCAACTCGTCCATAGTGTCGAACTCGCTGGCCTCTTTGGCGAAGTCGTCGTCGACCTCAGGAAGAACCGACGCTTGAACCTCTTTCACCGTGATGACGAAGTCGATGGAGTCGTCTTGGCTGTCGTCGGGATGATCAGCCGAGAACGTCAACTCGTCGCCGGCGCTCGCGCCTCGCAGGTTCTCGTCGATTTCGGCGACGACCGCTCCCGAACCAACGACGTAGTCGTAGTCCTCGGCGGTGAGGCCAGGGACCGGTTCGCCGTCGACCGTGCCAGCGATATCGATCGTGACGTGATCTTCGTCAGCGGCGGCTCGATCGACCGTGTCTAGCTCGGCGTGCTGTCGACGGATCGAGTCGATGCGATCCTCGAGATCCTGATCGGTCGGAATAGGTGATGGGATCTCCACGCGAAGCGAGTCGTGACCGCTCACCGAGATCACGGGTCGCACCTCCACTACAGCGTCGAAGCTGACATCGCCTGCGGACTCCCCAGCGGTGATGTCGATCTCCGGAGCGGCGATCACGTCTACGTCGTTGTCGATGACCGCTTGGGAGTAGTACTCCGGCAGCGCCTGGCGAAGCGCCTCCTCACGAGCCACCTCCGGACCGAAGCGCTGCTCGATCAGCTTTCGAGGGACCTTGCCTTTGCGGAAGCCCGGCAGGTTGACCTCTTTGGAGATCGCTTTGTAGGCCGCGTCGAGCTTGGGTTCGAACTCGGATTCTTCGATGGTGACCGACAACTTGACCTTGTTGTCTTCGAGGGTTTCAAGCGTGCTGTTCACAGAGAGAGAAGCCTACTGTTATCTCCGCTGACTCCCGCCAAGACTTGCGGTGGTTCTCGACGAGCAGCGCCAAAAACCACGCAGCGCCTGAGCCAAAGACTCAGGCGCTGCGATATGGAGCGGGTGGGGGTAATCGAAACCCCATCATCAGATTGGAAATCTGAGGTTCTACCGTTGAACTACACCCGCAAAGGGATTGTCAGTATAGCGCTGATCCAAGCGATGACAGGTTCTCGATCACGTTAGATCCCCCCGATCAACTCGATGGCCCTTTCCACTTCGTCTTCGGTGTTGAAATAGTGCGGGGCTGCCCGATACACCGCCTCGATCCCACGCCGACCGATGTCGTACTGCGAGTTCCGGCGACCGGGTACCGATATCTGCAGACCTTGCTCACGCAGTAACACCCCGTTGTCGATGGAGGCCGTGCCGCGAACGGTGAAGCACACCGCGCCGCCGCGTAGGACACCTTCGTCGTGCACCTCGACCTGAGGTAGCTCTTCGAGACCCGCTCGCAACATATGACCGAGAGCCTGCGTTCGCTCGGTGATCGCGTCGACGCCAACATCGAGCATGTAGCGAGTAGCGACTCCAAGCCCGACCTTGCCGGAGAAGTGCTGCTCGCCGTATTCAAAGCGTCGCGCTCCTGGCTCGAGCGAGTAGCCGCCCGCGTCGAGCCAATGGGCTGACCGTCCGTCGATGAACGGTTGAGTCCCGAGCTTGTCGAGCACACTGTTTCGCGCATAGAGAATGCCGGTGCCACGCGGCCCTCTCATCCACTTTCGGCCGGTGTACACCAAGAAATCACAACCGAGGTCGTCCACATCGAGAGGCAACTGACCAGCCGCTTGGCAACTGTCGAGCAAGTAGATGGCCTGATGATCAGCGACGGCGCGTCCCACTTCGCCAGCCCGTTGGATCGCTCCGTTCGCCATGCCGATGTGCGTGAGCGAAACCAGCTTGACCCGCTCGTCGAGCATGTCCACAAGCGCGTCCACGTCGATGAGTCCGTCTTCGTCGTTGGGCACGACTTCGAGTGACACTCCCCGATCGGCCGCCTGCATAAACCCGAACGCGTTGGCCTGATACTCACTATGACTTGCGAGGATGCGATCGCCCGGAGCTAAGTCGATCGCGCTGAACGCTCGCCACCATCCATCGCCCGCTCCAGCGACGAAGGCCACCTCATCGGATTCACACCCGAGATATGTCGCCGTCGCCGTGTACACATCATCGAGTTGCTCAAGGTTGTCCGCCACCGTCTCGTACCCGCCCGAGACCTGTTCAGCACGCAGGTAGTCAACCATCGCGTCAACAACGGGAGTCGGAGGCAGCGAGGATCCCGCGTTGTTGAAATGAATTGTGCGTTCCACCCCAACGGTGTCTGCTCTGACCGCGTCAACATTCAGCATCATCGGACGGTACTAGAGTGGTTCGCCAATCGCTCGCGGCCTCGAAGACTCGTGGGGATGGAATTCTTCGCGTAACCCAAGTGGTTGTCGTGGCAAGCAATTGATAAGAAACAGGAAATACGGGGGCAACAACATGGTCGAGCACCACACCGACGTCATCATCATCGGAATGGGACCAGGGGGCGAGTCGGTAGGAGGACAGCTCGGCGAAGCGGGTCTGAACGTCATTGGCATCGAAGCGAATCTCGTGGGCGGTGAGTGCCCGTACTACGGATGCATCCCGTCCAAGATGATGATTCGAGCGGCGAACGCGTTGGCCGAGGTCGGCCACGTCGAAGGCCTCGCCGGCACCGCATCAGCCACGCCCGACTGGACGCCGGTCGCCCAGCGAATCAAAGAGCAGGCAACCGCTGACTGGGATGACACGATCGCAGTCGACCGGTTCGTCGGAAAGGGCGGCACGTTCGTTCGAGGCCGCGGCGTAATCACCGGGCCCAAGACCGTGCAAGTTGGCGACGACACGTATGTGGCTTCGAAGGGCATCGTCATCGCTACGGGCACCCAAGCCCTCGTACCGCCGATCCCCGGCCTCGCGGACACGCCGTACTGGACGAACAAGGAAATCGTTCAGGTCAAAGAGCTTCCCGAATCAATGGTCGTGCTCGGGGGCGGCGTAATCGGCCTCGAATTGGGCCAGGCACTTAGCCGCTTCGGCGTAAAGGTCAGTGTCGTCGAGGGACAAGATCGATTGATGCCGAATTTCGAACCCGAGGTCGACGACACTCTCCAAGAGACCCTCAGTAACGGCGGCATCGACATCCACGTCGGCCAATCCGCCGAATCGGTCGCCTATGACGAAACCACCGGCTTTACCGTGACGCTCGCGGACGGCACCGAGGTCGCAGCCGAGAAGCTTCTCGTCGCGGTGGGCCGCAAGACATTCCTCAAGGAACTCGGCATCGGCAACCTGGGCCTCGATGAAGATGCCCGCTTCATGTCGATCGACGAAAACGCTCAGGTCCAAGATGGACTGTGGGCGGTTGGAGACATTGCCGGCGAAGGCCTCTACACCCACCTCGCCCTCAAGCAGGCAGACGTCGCGGTCGCACACATTCTCGGCAACGACGTCGTCCCCGTGAACTACGACGCCATGGCCGCAGCCGTCTTCACCGACCCCGAGATCGGCGTCGTTGGCAAGACCGAGGCGCAAGCAAAGGACGCTGGCATCAACGTCAAGACCGCCTTCAAGCTCGTCGCCCACACCGCTCGTGGATGGATGCACATGCACGGAAACGACGGCTTTATCAAACTCGTCGTAGACGCTGATCGCGACGTGCTCATCGGCGCGACGTCGGCTGGCCCGCATGGCGGTGAAGTACTCGGTTTGCTGGCACTCGCGGTGCACGCCGAGGTTCCTATCGCCACCCTACGGTCAATGACATATGCCTACCCGACCTTCTACAAGGGCGTAGAGGACACGCTCAACGAGCTCTAAACCCTCACCGAGCGCCAAACCCCCAGGCCAATAAACCTACTCCGCGTCGGGCTATACCGAGTATTATCGGGTTATGGCTGTAAATATGGTGGACACGACTCAAAAGGTCGGCTCGCGCGCGCTGGCGATTGTGACCGCACTCCTCATGGTTGCGGTATTGATCACGGCGGCTCCGGCCGCCGGCGCGAACGTCGGCGACGGCGAGGTATTCACCTGGGGCGAAAATGGTCTTGGTCAGCTCGGCGATGGCACCAATACCGACCGAGGCGACGCGGTCGACACCGGCCTATCGGCCATCGTCGACATCGCTGGCGGACGCCACCACGTCGTTGCACTGAGTGACAACGGTTCGGTCAGAACTTGGGGACTGAACGGCAACGGCCAGATCGGTAACGGAACGTTCGTCAACCGAAATAGTCCACAAGTGGTTTCGCTCACCTCAGTAAGTGCGGTCGGCTCAGGCCACTATCACTCCCTCGCCGTCACCGACGGCGAAGTTTGGGCGTGGGGTCGCGGCATCGACGGCCAGCTTGGTCAAGGTGACAACGCGAATCGCTCTATCCCAACTCGTGTACAAGGCATTTCCGACGCGGTAGCAGTCGCAGCGGGCCGTGAGCATTCAATCGTCCTTCACTCCGACGGTTCCCTGAGCGCCATCGGTGAAAACATGTACGGCCAACTGGGCGACGGCACATTCACCGACCGAACCCGTCCGGTCGACGTCACCGGTATCACCAACGTCGCTGTGATCACGGCCGGCCGAGTGCACACCGCGGTGCTCCGTTCTGACGGCACCGTATGGACGTGGGGCGATAACCAGTTCGGTCAACTCGGCCTCGGCAATACCACCAACCGAAATACTCCACAACAAGTGACCGGACTACCCACCATCGTCGATGTGGAGGCCTTTGGTTTCCATACCGTTGCCCTCGATGCAGCTGGCAACGTCTGGACCTGGGGACGAAACACCTTCGGGCAACTCGGCGACGGAACCACGGCGCAACGGAACAGCCCCGTCCAGATCGACCTTCCCACGATCGCCGTAATCGGATCCGGCCGCGACTTCGCCATGGCCGCAGCGGCTAACGGCGACGTGTACGGCTGGGGCCGAAATGACGAGGCGCAACTCGGTGACGGAACCACGCAGGATCGTTCTTCCCCCGTACTTGTTGACAACGTCGCTGACATCACTGAACTCGTTGGCGGACGCGATTACATCGCCGCACGGACAGCTGCCGGCGACGATGTACCGGCGCCACCAGCTCCAACGCCGGTGCCAGTGCCAGAACCACAGCCGGAGCCTGCTGCTCCGGAGTGCACGGCGACCGTGTCGGGCAATGATCTCGTTCTCGAATGGTCGACCGATTTCGCTGGAGCGAACATCCGCCGAAACTCGACGTGGCATAGCACCCCTCCGTTCAACGCCACCACAGCGACGATCAGCAATGCAGCGACTGACACCGCGGACTACTTCGCCCGGTTCCATCCCAACGGGGTGCCCATCGATGCGCTGTGTGTTCGTGACGAAGCAAACACCCCACCAGCGCCCACCCCACCGGCACCAGAGCCCAACCCGGGCGCACTCTGCACGGTTACGGGCGACAACCAAAGCGTCACGGTGACGTGGACGTTCGCCGCGGATTCGATCAACCTGCGCGAGAACGGCATCTGGCAACAGGGAGCCCCTGCCCGAGACCGCTCGGTTTCGCTCAGCGGCGACGTGAATAGCACCTGGGTCATCATCGCCCGCACCGACGGTATCCGCACCGATGTTACGTGCGTGATTGGTGGCGGTGTAACCCCACCAGCGCCCACCCCACCGGCACCAGAGCCCAACCCGGGCGCACTCTGCACGGTTACGGGCGACAACCAAAGCGTCACGGTGACGTGGACGTTCGCCGCGGATTCGATCAACCTGCGCGAGAACGGCATCTGGCAACAGGGAGCCCCTGCCCGAGACCGCTCGGTTTCGCTCAGCGGCGACGTGAATAGCACCTGGGTCATCATCGCCCGCACCGACGGCGTCCGGACCGACATCACCTGCTCGCCAGGTGCATAGGTACACGCCGACTCGTTTTCCGGCAGCGCCTGCCAGCGATATGGCAGAGTTCCAGGTGTGATGCGTCGAATCGCGTTCGTAAAATCTGACTGCGAGACATGCAAGTTGGTCTCGCCGCTCCTCGCGCAACTCGCGGCGGACAACGTCCTCGACGAAGTCGTATCGCAAGACGAGGAGTTTTGGAACCTCGACTCCGCCGCGTTCACCTATGACGACACCTTAGAGCGGTCCTGGCAGGCCGATATCGAGACGGTCCCGACGATCATCTCACTCGTCGATGGAGCCGAGTCGGCAAGGACCGTCGGCTGGCACCGCGCACGGTGGGAGGAGCTGCTCGGTGTGGATGGGCTCGCACCCGACCTTCCCGAGCAACGTCCGGGCTGCGGCTCGAAAAACGTGGATCCCGACATCGTCGACGCACTTGCCGCAACGTTTGGAGATGCGGCCACATCGAGTCGACGAATCCATTTCGGTGCCGCCGAGGACCCCTTTGAGGCAATGTACGACCGCAGTTGGAGCGACGGCCTACCGCTCGTCCCCCCGACCCCTGAACGCGTCGAACGAATGTTGACTGGTACCAGTCGAGACCGCAGGGACATCGTCGCGATCATCCCACCAAACCTCGTCGAGGCATCGGTCGAGAAGGTTGCCATCAACGCTGTCATGGCTGGATGTCGCCCCGCATACCTCCCGGTCGTGATCGCCGGAGTCGAGGCGGTATGCAACGACGAGTTCAACATGCATGGGGTGCTCGCCACCACCATGGGCGTCGGTCCGATTTTGGTGGTCAACGGCCCAATCCGTCACGAACTCGAGATGAACTCGGGGATCAACGTGCTCGGTCAGGGCAACCGAGCGAATGCCACCATCGGGCGGTCGGTCCAGCTCTGTGTTCGTAATATTGGCGGCGGCCGGCCCGGCGAGATCGACCGAGCAACACATGGCCAACCGGGAAAGCTCGGGTTGTGCTTCGCCGAAGACGAAGAAGGCTCACCATGGCCAAGCCTCGCCGAGGCGAGGGGCCTGCCCGCAGGAACCAATGCGGTCACCGCATTCTGCGGCGAGGCACCGCGGATCATCTTCGATCAACTCAGCCGCAGCCCTGAATCGCTCACGGCCTCGATCGCCCAGGTGATGCTCGGGAACCTCCACCCACGCATCACCGGGTTCGACACCATGCTCATCCTCTGCCCAGAGCACATGGCCCGTTTCCGTGAAGCAGGATGGGACGCGGCGCGCTTCGAAAGCGAACTACGGGGCCACCTCGACATCGAGGTAGACACCATCTTGCGCGGCGTCGACGGTATCGGCGAAGGGATTCCTCCCGGGCTCGGCTTCGAAGGCTCGACATTGCCGAAGTTTCGAGAAGGCGGGATCCTTCTCGTACATGCCGGCGGATCCGCTGGGCTCTTCAGCTCGGTGTGCGGCGGATGGGTGAGCGGCGAAATGGGTAGCAACCCAGTGACAAAGGAGATTACGAGATGACCGAACCGATGACCGTGCTCGACCCGACGGACGAGAACACCCCGCAAGTTCGCGAACGGCTCCCACGCCCCGCTGCGCTGACTGGGCTAACGATCGGACTCCTCGATATCTCCAAGCCTCGGGGCAACGTGTTCCTCGATCAGATCCAGAATCGCTTGCAGGATCTCGACGCCAAGGTCGTCCGGTACCGGAAACCCACATTCGCTAAACCGGCGCCGATAGACCTGCGCGAGGAGATCGCCACCAATTGCGATGCGGTCATCGAGGCGCTCGCCGATTGAGGCTCCTGCACGACGTGCAGTGTGCACGACATCAGCGAATTCGAACGACGCGGGATCCTCGGTGTATTGGTCGCCTCCTCACCATTTGTGGATGCAGCCCAGAGCCAAGCGGAGCGGCTCGGCTTCGATGCCGCCCGAGTCTTCGTGGATCACCCGATCCAGGATCGTACCGACGAAGAAATGTATGCCCTGGCCGATCGAGCCATCGACGAGTTGATCGAGCTGCTCACCGCGTTGTGAACGAGCCGGATGCCCTATGGGGAACAACCAAACCTTCATGGTGGTTCTCTAACCATGAGCATTCGTGAACGCATCGAGAATCGAAAGAATCGAATCACCAAATACAGCGAAGACGAACTCCGCGAGCGACTTACCGACGAGGAGTATCGGGTGCTGCACAAGGGCGGTACCGAAGCGCCATACTCCGGCGAGTACCGCGAGGTAGATGCCGAGGGCACCTACCACTGCCGAGTGTGCGACGCTGAACTCTTTTCGAGCGAGACCAAGTTCGACCCACACGGTGCTTGGCCAGCCTTCCGTGCCCCACTCGCCAAGGCGGTCGGCGAACGTACCGATTGGGGCTTTGGCATTCCACGAACTGAGTCCGTGTGCGCTGACTGCGGAGCCCATCTCGGTCACGTCTTCCCGGACGGACCCGGCGGCGCGGAAACTCGCTACTGCATCAACTCGGCATCGCTTCGTCTCGAGAAATCTGACGAGCCAACTCTCCCAGCCAGCTAAGCGTGAAAGCTACACCTTCGCTGCTGCGCGCTTCTCGAGGCGTTCGGCGCGCTCGATAAGCGCACCAGGCATTGCGATCAACGCTTCGCGATCTTCATCGGCCTGCGGGGTTAGTCCTTCGAGCGACTCGATCTTCCATTCACGCAACACCGGAGCGATGATCTTCTCCGCGTGGATCCGGAGATCGTAGATCTTGGCCCGAGCGGCCATCGCGGCGCGCTTGCGGAAGCCCGGAACCACCGTTCCAGGCATGTTGAAGTTCTCGTACACCTTGCGCATAGACGACACACAGATCGATGGGTCTTGCAACATCATGGCGGCCACGATGCCCTTGTAGAAGATGTAGTGGTAGTTCTCGTCAGCAGCCACACGCTTCATGATTTCGTAGGCCACTGGATCATCGGTCTTTAACCCGGTGTTGCGATGAGATACCCGGGTCGCAAGTTCTTGAGCAGACGTATAGACGAAGATGTCGACCGGGTCGCTCCAGGGGGCATCCCAACCTTTGGTGATCGTGGACATCCGCTCGTCCTCAAGGGCCGAAGGGTCGCAATTACGGCTGGTGAGCAGATAGTCACGGATGGCAATCGAGTGTTGCCCCTCCTCCGCGGTCCATCGACGCGTCCAACGAGCGATCGCGGAGTCTTCACCAGCACGGCTTGCGATCGAATAGTGGTAGTACGGCAGGTTGTCTTCGGTAAGCAGGTTGAGGATCAGCGTTTCACGGACCTCCGGGCTGATCGTGCACTGTGATTCATCCCACGGTTCATCCACATAGTTTCGGCCTTGTTCCCAGCGAACCAGCTCGTGGGCATACCAAACTGGACGGCGTTCAAGGTGTTCGGTCATCAAACGCTCTATGTCGTCGTCGACCGCGGCAATCAACTCTTGCTGGATGTCCATTACCGCCAAACCTAGCGGACCTACGGCCATTCGAGAAAAGCCAACCGTCACGTTACGTAGCGTTGTGACGGTATTTTCTTGGCGGTGTCGAGACTCTGAGCGTTGAGCGAGTAAGTTTTTTCCCTGTGACTGCGTTGACTATCGGCATATCCGGGGGCAGTGGTTCTGGCAAGAGCCGACTCGCCCATGAGCTGGCAGAAAGACTGGGCCAGGATCGAGTAACGATCCTGCCGTTCGATAGTTACTACAAAGACCTTCGCCACCTCTCCGCAGACGAGCGCAATGCGGTGAACTTCGATCATCCAGACGCCCTTGACGTTGAATGCTTCAGCCATCACCTCGAGGGCCTACGACAGGGCATGGATATCGCGGTGCCCGTCTATGACTTCGGCCGTCACGAACGTGCTGACGATCTGATCATCTTGCCAGCCAAGGAGATCATCATCGCTGAGGGGATCTTGCTTTTCGCCTTCCCGGAACTCCTTGAGAAGTTCGACGTGACGATCTTTCGCGAGTGCTCTGAGGAACTCCGCTACGCCCGACGCCTTGAACGCGACACCATCGAACGTGGCCGATCCGTCGAAAGCGTCGAGCTCCAGTTCCGGACTTCGGTCGCACCGATGCACGACGAGTACGTTGAACCAACCGCTGCTCTCGCCCAACGCGTCGTCCGAGAAACAGAAGATCTCGACACGGTCGTCGAAGAGCTATCTAGCTCATTTCACTCCATTCGCGTCTAGGGGTACCATCGGTGCATATGCGCCGTGTGCAACTCAGCGATGTCGACACCATCACTCCCGATGGCGAAACGATAACCAAGCCCGATCCAACGGATGCTGGTGACCACGACAAGTTCGCGCACTATGTGCGAAAGGCACAGATCACCGAAAGTGCCATCACGGGTAAAGCCGTACGGGCCCTATGCGGAAAGAAGTGGGTTCCGACTCGCAAACCCGACGACTTTCCCGTTTGCCCGGACTGCAAGCGAATCTACGACCGATTAAAGCCACCCGGGTCCTGACGTGTTCCGCCTCACAGTCGGACGGCGTCTCGCCCTCGCAGTAGCGATTGCGCTCAGCGCAGTCTTACTTCTCGTGCTCGTTGCTCGTTCGGGCCTCCAAGTTGAGGCGCTGGCTCGATCCACCGAGCAGAGGACCGCCATCGCTGGTTCACTCGCCTCTTCTATCGAAAACGAGCTGAACGTTGCGAGCGAGCTCCTCGAAGTCACTGCGAGCCAGATCGCTCCGGAAAGCGAAACCCCGGGCATCTCCAATGAGTTGGAGAGCCGCGGCTTCATTCGAGCCGAGCTGTTGCAGACCGGCGAGCGCTCTGAACTCAACGCCACCTCCAACTTCCTCACTCGAGCCCGCGCCGGCACCACAATCGGAGCCACCCTGGACGTCGGGGGTTCGATCGGCGTCCTGTTGGGTACGCCGGTACCCGCCACCGGGGAAATTCTTGTCGGCGCCTATGACGTATCGGGCATCTTGGTAGCGGTTTCCGAGGTGCAGGTTGGCAGCAGCACCGAAGCGCTTCTCGCAGTCCGTGACTCCGACGGTAGGCCACTCATTTTTTCACCGTCACGTCATAGCCAGGACCAACAAGTCGGGATCCCCGACCCGCCAACCTCGGCGATTCTCAACGCTGTGTTGAACGGCGAGGAAGAGTTCAACTCCTCCGACCAACTCTTCAACGGGCGCCGTTCGGTCATTACCGCGCAACGTATCGCCGGCGTGGAGTGGGTGCTGTCGGTCACCACAGATCGTGCTGAGGTAGTGAGCTCCCTGCTCCCGGTCTGGCTCCTCCCCGGAATCATCGCCGTGGGGTTGATCGCCCTCCTTCCGATCGCCGTTTTGCGATCGCGGCTGCAGACCGTCACCCGTGGTGCCCAAGATCTCTCGCGAGGGCGCCTGGAGACCACCTTGAACGACTCGGCAACCGATGAGATCGGCGTCCTTTCACGAACGCTCAAGTCACTGGACGATCGTCTCCAAGCTGAAGAGAACCGACGCTCTCGCGCGGCGACATCACTGGAACACCAAGCAACTCACGACCCCCTCACCGGTCTGGCGAACCGCGGCAAGTTTGTCGAGGAGCTGACCATCGCGCTGAACGATCGCAAGTCAGCGGCCCTGCTGTTTTGCGACATTGACAACTTCAAAGGGATCAACGACACGCACGGGCACGACGCAGGTGATGTGGTTCTCAAATTCGTGGCGAACCAGCTTGGTTCAGTGTGCGGGCCAAGCGAACTCATCGCTCGCTTCGGTGGCGACGAGTTCTGTGTCCTGAGCCGGACAACCGCTCAGGGAGCGCGTCAGCTCGCTGGAAAGGTTGAGCGAGCGCTTGACACGACTGTGGCCGTTCGCGACAACCAACTTCGAATCGGTGGCAGCGTCGGTTTGGCCATTGCGAAGGTCACCGACACGCCAGACTCGCTGCTCAACAGCGCCGATCTCGCGATGTACCGAGAGAAGGAACGCCGCAGAGGCCTCCGCAACTCGGCTCAGGGCGGCGTTGACGATCTCGAAGTCTCGCTTGAGCAGATTCGCTTGGTTTACCAGCCCGTCGTCGATATCACCGACGGCCAAATCCTGGGCATTGAAGTTCTCGCGCGTTACATGCACCCGGTGCTCGGGATGTTGGACCCGTCGTCGTTCTTGCCGCCGGGAACCGAGCCCGGAATGTTCGACCAATTCGATCTGGAAATTCTGACGCGTTCGATCGCCCAACTTGGCGAGTGGTTCTCCGCCGGCGTGGTCGATGAACGTTTCACCATGTCGGTCAATCTGAAGCCGGATCACGTCAGCGACTCCGACTCCACACGAAAGATCTTCGACATCTTGCGCCAGCATCGCGTTCCTTTCTCGATGCTGCAGATCGAAGTGACAGAGCACCGACTCCACACTCACGCCGACGACCTGATCAATTCTCTCCACCGCCTTCGCGAACGCGGCATCAAGGTTGCCATTGACGACTTCGGTGTTGAGGGGTCGAATATGGACCGTCTGCTCCAAATCCCCAGTGACACGGTGAAGATTGATCGGTCCTTCGTCTCGGAGATTGACGTCGATGAGCGAGCCCAAGCTCGCCTGAAGGCCATCCTGGAAATTGTCGCCACGGAATCTCTCACCCCGATAGCTGAGGGCGTAGAACGAAAGACACAGGCCGAGATCCTCGAGCAGTTCGGTGTTCGCCTCGGCCAGGGTTTCTTGTGGCACGCACCGATCTCGGCATTGGCGCTTACCCCGCTCCTCGGCCGGGCGAGCCGCTGGACGAAGCGACGTTCGGCGACCGGCTCGTAGAAGTCGCATAGGAGCCATCCACTGGCCGAGTGGCGCCCCCGGCAGGACTCGAACCTGCAGTCGACGGGATAGAAGCCCGTTGCCTTA
>CAZLWE010000067.1:0-17458 GCA_964562985.1 uncultured Acidimicrobiales bacterium | reverse complement strand
CAAGCTCACTCATCACCGCGCCACCGAGACCTGGAATACGCATGGTGAGACCTTGGAGGTCATCTACCGAGTTGATCTCTCGGTTGAAGAAACCACCCATCTGCACGCCGGTGCTTCCAGAGGGGAAGTTGATGAGGTTGAAGTTCTCTGCGTAGTAACTACGCAGCATGTCCAAGCCACCGTTCTCCCACAGCCATGACGCTTGCTGACGGAAGGTCAAACCGAACGGAATCGCCGTGCCAAATGCCCATGGCTCGCCGAGACCGCGGAAGAAATACGATGCGGTGTGACCAGCCTGGACAGCGCCAGCTTGGATCACGTCGATGACTTCGAGACCACCGGCGAGGTCGCCTGCTTGGAACGTGTTGATCGTGAACCGGCCACCGGTCAACATGCCGACGTTTCGTGCGAAGCCGAGTGCGCCGGACTGGTTGTCCTCAGCACCGTAGAGCGTCGCAAGGCCAGCGGGCCAGCTGGTGGTCATGTCCCATTCGACGGTTACGTCTGATTGGGTAAGTTCCACGCCTTCGGCGTCTGCGTCGTCACCGCCACCGCCACCGGCATCAGCGTCACCGCCGGCAGCGCCTTCGTCACCGCCGTCGGTACCACACGCAGCGAGGACGGCTGCGCCGCCCATGCCCGCGAGCGTGAATCCTGACTTGCGAAGGAAAGACCTTCGACCTTCTAGGGTCGAAAAATCCTCTTCCCCCTCAATAATTTCTTCTGACATATCCCCCTCCTAGGGTTGGTTTACTCGTGTTCCCGCACACGACCTTTTGTTGAGATCACACCAGCCACGTCGCGATCCCCGGAATAAAGGCGACGAGCAAGAGCGCGAAGCCTTGTAAGAACATGAAGGGGATAGCCCCCTTGTGGATGTCGGCCGTCTTGACCTCAGGCGGCGCGACACTCTGCAAATAGAACAGTGAGAACCCCACCGGCGGCGAGATGAACGCCATGTTCAAGTTGATCGCCATCAACACGGTGAACCAGATGAACTCGGCCTCCGTGAAGTTGAGGGCCAACATCGCCGGCACGAAGATCGGCACCACGATGAAGGTGATCTCGAGGAACTCCAGGTTGATACCCAAGATGAACACGGCGATCATCGCCACGATCACGAAGCCCGTCTTGCCGCCACCGATACCAGACAACCACGCGGTCGCTTGTTCCTGACCGCCGAGGCCTTCGAACACGACACTAAAGAACGAGGACGCGAACAGCAGCGTCATAACCAAGATGGTGATGTTCGCCGTGGATTTGGCGGACGCCCAGAGCGCCTCGCGGGTGAGCGACCGGTTGGAAAGTGCCAACACCATGGCTCCCAGCGCACCAACCGCACCCGATTCCGATGGCGTTGCGATACCGCCGAAGATCGACCCGAGCACGGCTCCGATGAGCAGCAGCGGAGGCACAACAGCAACGAGCGCCTGGCGCAACAACGCCGCTCCCCTGAGGGAACGCTCCTCGAGCGGTAGCGCAGGAGCTGCCTCGGGCTTAAAGAACGCAACTACCAACGCGTACAGCACATAGAGACCGGCGCACAGCAACCCGGGCAACAGCGCGCCGCGGAACAATCCGAGGATCGAGATATTCATCTGCTGGGCGAGAAGGATCAACACCAACGATGGCGGCACCAGCTGGGCAAGTGTCCCCGACGCAACTATCGCGCCCGTCGCCAGTTTGTGGTCATAGCCAAGGCGCACCATCGTCGGTAGCGACAAGATGCCCATGACGATCACCGTTGCCGCAACAACCCCGGTCGCCGCTGCGAGCAAGGTTCCAACGATGATCACGGCTGCGGCTACGCCGCCGCGCAGCGGACCCATCAACATGCCGACGGTCGTTAATAGCCGTTCGGCCAGTCCGGATTTCTCCAGAATTGCCCCCATCAGGACAAAGAAGGGAACGGCGAGCAGCGTCTGATCGCTGACAGCACTGAACCAGTTTGACGGCAACAACGCGAGACGTCCGGGTTCGAACGTGTCGGTGAGATCCCCCAAGATCGAGAAGGCCAGACCGGTGACTCCGAACGAGAACGCAACGTTGTAGCCGATGAGAATCATGATCATAAAGATCGCAAACATCGACAGCGCAAAGAAAACGCCAAGATCCATGAGCTACTCGACTCGGTAAGGGGTTGAACGCTCGAGACGCCCGGAGCGTCCCGCAACGGTGAGCGTTGACTTGATGATCTCAGAAATCACCTGAAGTAGGAACAGTGTGAAGGCGACCAGGATTACGGCCTTCAGCGGCCAGCGGGCCAATCCGTTGGGATCAGGCGAGCCTTCTCGGGAGCTAAAGGACCGCTCGACGAACGGGAGGCTGATCCGCAGCGCAACGAAACTAAATGCGAGAAGCCCCCAGTGGAAGAACAAGTCAACCGCAGCCTTCTTCTTCACAGAGAAATCCGCATACCAAAAGTCGACCCGCGGATTGACACCGTCTCGGATGCCATAGGCCAGCCCGAGCAATGCGATAACAGCGAACGTGTACCACTGCGCCTCAATCCAAAGATTGCTCGTGAGCTGCGTTCCTGTGGCTCTGCCGATGTAGCGCAACAGCACGTTGAGAATGCCAATCAAGAAGACGACGAACACGAGCCCTTGGGAGATCTTGCCGAAGAACCCCGATATTGCGTCAATGACTCGAGAGAATCCAGCGGCGACGGCCCAAAGCCCGGTCGCTGGTTTCTCGGCCTCAACCTCGATGAGGTTCGCATCTTCGTCGAGTAGCGACTCGGCCTTCTGGACGATGTCCTTATCGGACCCAGTTTCTTGCACTGTCTCGTCGTCTGGCCCTTTGGTCAGACCCGTATCGGTGTCAGCCATTCGACACTCGTGACAAAGCAGCGTTACCGACTCGGCAAACCAAAATCTTCAAAGCGACAATTCCCCGTGACCAATCGCCCCCTGCGACAGGTAGTGACATTGTTCACCTCCGGAACGATGTCGTCCAGTCGCGAGGCGCAGAATTATTGTCTGAAAGATTCTTCAGCTCGCCAGACAGTTGGCGAAATAAAACGGCAGGGTAGTCGTGAAAGTCTGGCGCGATCTTCAGTTGTCGAAGACGGTGTTCTGCGAGGTGCCTTATGAGCCCCGGCGGCGCTCGTTGAACCGTCGTAGTTCGTCGTCGAGGCCCGATGCTTCCACCCGTGCGACGCGAGCAACATTGAGCTCGATCAACCGCTGGAAGAACACGTGAGTGACGAATCCACCCACCACCAGACCAATCACGGTGACCATTGAATACGCGATGACTTCAACCATGAGCATTCGCTTCGATCGGCATTCGGCGCGAGTTCTCAACCCTAACCGTCGAATTTCATCGGATTTTGGGGAGTTTGGCCTACCGAGATTGCCCTTGCTTAGACACTCACGATGATCGCGTCGCCCTGACCGCCGCCTCCGCAAAGTCCAGCTGCACCGATTCCGCCGCCTCGACGACGAAGCTCGTGTAGGAGCGTGAGTGTGATTCGGTTGCCGGACATGCCGAGCGGATGGCCCACTGCGATCGCACCGCCGTTGACGTTGATGATGTCGGTGGAGACGCCAAGTTCGTCGGCCGACGCAAGACCAACGGCCGCAAACGCCTCGTTGATTTCGAAGAGATCGATGTCTGCGGTGTCCACTCCCGCTTTCTCGGCAGCCGCGGTGATTGCCCGAGATGGCTGATGCAGCAACGAGCAGTTGTCTGGTCCGGCCACCATGCCGTAACCAAGAACGGTTGCGAGCGGTTCAACGCCGAGCTCTTCGGCCCGCGCCCGAGTGGTGATGATCATCGCGGATGCACCATCGGAGATCTGCGAGGCGTTCCCCGCGGTGATCGTGCCGTCGTTCAGGAAAACGGCTCTGAGCCTTCCGAGCGATGCAGCATCGGTTCCCTCTCGCACACCCTCATCGTCTTCGAAACTGATCGGGTCGGCCTTACGCTGGGGCACCGATACGGCGATGGTCTCGCTACGAAGCAACCCATCCTTGATGGCCCGCGCCGCACGATCATGCGATTCGGCTGCAAACGCATCCTGCGCATCTCGAGAAATCGAGTCGACAGCAGCGTACTCGTCGGTGGCCTGTCCCATAACCTTGGACTCGACCGCGCACGTCAACCCGTCGTACTGCAGGGAATCGACGAGCTGTCCGTCGCCGTAGCCATAGCCGGTGCGGCTCTTCATGAGTAGATGTGGGCTGCCGCTCATCGATTCCATTCCGCCTGCGATCACCGTGGTCGCCTGACCGGTCATCAACTGCATGGCCGCATAGTTGATCGCCTGCATGCCAGAGAGACAGACCTTGTTGATCGTCGTCGCGTTGACCGACATTGGGATGCCGCCCTTGACCGCGGCGTTGCGGGCGGCCGACTGACCCTCGCCCGCGGTGAGGACGTGCCCCATAACAACCGAATCGATCTGGTCCGCGACCACACCGGTCCGCTCGAGAACCGCGGCGATCGCAAAGCCGCCGAGCTCGGCAGCCTTAAAGCCACTCAGCGTTCCGTTAAACCGTCCGATCGGTGTGCGAGCACCTTCCAAAATGACGATGTCGTCAGCTGCTGCAGTTGTAGATGTAGCCATGTATCCCCCTGGTCACTGCTAGTCATCCTATTTCGGATTGTCACCGAAAGTCCCCTCCGCAATGAGCTTCGAACAAGGCGTCCGTAGCCGCGCCGGGCCCCGCGGTTCGCATAGCCCAAGCCCCACATAGTGATGACCAACAAAGTTTTACTAAATCCAGAGGGGTTCCTGGGCCGATAACACTCCCATGTCTCAAGTAATTAGACAACCAGTGGCCAATCAGGTCCTCAAGAACAGATTCCTCGAAGATGCGGCAATCGCGCTCTTCAATGGTGGCGACGAGGCCGTCAGTATCGTCGCTGCACAAAACGGTGTGGCGTTGGATAGCCGATTGCGACAGGAGATTGCGGATCATCTGCAACAATCTCGCCAGCTCCACGAGGACGGTGTCGACAGCCGCAAGCGGGCCCACCACAACGACATGATCGCGGCACTGCTCAAAGCCAGCGTGGCTGCTGCCCTCACCATCGCCCTGTTCATGCTCGGTGAATTCGGGGCCATCGGAGCCATCACCACGGTGTTCTTCGCCTCCCGAGCATCAACGTCATGGGTGCTCTCGAACACCGACGAAGAATTCGGCCCAAAACATCTTGCCTTGACGTAGCGAGCTAACCGACCGCCGTGTGTCGTTTCATCGGTCGGACTCCTTTGGGCGCAACATTGCGACGACTTGGGAGGTCGCGGTAGTTGGAGAGATCTCGGAGGTCTGCGCTGCGCTGAGCAAGGCCTGCCCCTGCGGGCTGTCCATCGCAACCTCTGCTGCGGTGGCCATCTGCTGGGCAACGCGAGCGCGAATCTCCGTTCGAATCCGACGTTGGCGACGGACCGTTCTCAAATCGTGATCATCGAGGTGCGCGACGTGTTCGGCAATCTTCGACCAGACATCAACCGTGCCTTCATGGTGCAGCGCCGAAGCCATCACGATGGGTGGGCGGTACCCGGTCTCGTCCTCTTGGCCAGTCACGTGGCTGAGGTCGAGCATCAAGCCGATGTCTCGTCGAACATCGTCTGCGCCTGGGCGGTCGGCTTTGTTCACGACGAAGACGTCTGCCACTTCGAGCAAGCCAGCCTTGTTCGCCTGCACGGCGTCTCCCATACCCGGTGTCATCACGACAACCGCCGTGTCGGCGGCGCCGACCACGTCGACCTCAACCTGGCCCACACCGACGGTCTCGATGATCACCGGGTCAAAGCCAACTGCGTCGAAGAGCCGTACGGCCAACGGCACCGCGAGCGCGAGGCCCCCCGAATGACCGCGCGTAGCCATCGACCTCACAAAGCCGTGCCCCTCGCGCTCGATCCGAATCCGATCGCCGAGTATCGCGCCGCCCGTGAGCGGTGACGACGGGTCGACTGCGAGCACGGCCGGATTTCGACCTTGGGCGAGCAGTTCTTCAACCAGTGCGCCGACCAGTGTGGACTTGCCCGCCCCTGGTGAGCCGGTGATGCCGACGACGTGTGCGTTCTGGAGGTCGGGGTGCGCAAACTCGCTGATCTCGTCGGCAGCCACGCCTCCGCGCTCGACCAGGGTCAACAGTCTTCCAAGGGCGCGCCGCTCCCCGACCTGTGCCGCGGCGTAGAGGTCGGGTATCGAGCGTTTGGGCCGCGACACGTCAGACTTGTGCCGAAGCGGCGGCGTCTCGCACGACCTGCGCGACGTCTTCAGCTGAAGCCCCCGGCCCGATTACCGCTGCCACGCCGGCATCGATGAGCGGTTGGACATCTGCGTCCGGAACGATTCCGCCGACCACCAGCGGAGTCTCGAGTCCAGCTTCGCTTAACGCCTTCACCATGGCCGGAGCCAAGGTCATGTGGCTGGCGTTGTGCATCGACAGGCCGATGACGTCGGCGTCCTCTTGCTCGGTGGCTGCGACGATCATGTCGGTCGTCTGGCGAAGTCCGAGGTAGATCACTTCCATCCCCGCATCGCGCAAGATTCGAGCTACGACTTTGACGCCACGGTCGTGACCGTCGAGTCCAAGTTTTGCGAGCACAACTCGAATCGGCACGTCGTCAGCCACTACAGCACCACCTTCTCCACGTAGGTTCCGAACACCGACTCCATCGCCATCGATACTTCTTCGAGGGTGGCATAGGACTTCACCGCATCGATGATCGAGGGCATCACATTGGTGGTGGGGTCAGCGGCCGCCGCGGTCACCGCGGCGAGCGCCGTGGCAACCGCTCGGTCGTCTCGCTGTGCCTTGATGTCTGCCAGGCGTTTGCGCTGGTACTCCTCAGCTTCTGGACCGATGCGCAGAATGTTCTGTTCGCCCGAGTCACCGTCGGTGAAATCATTCACTCCGACGATGATTCGGTCGCCGTTGTTGACCTCGCGTTCGAATCGGTACGCCGAGTCGGCGATCTCACCGACGAAGTATCCGTTGTCGATACCGGCATACACCCCTTCGAGTATGGAGCCTTCGCCTAACTCGTCGAGGTGGGCAAAGATCGCCTCGGCCTGACGCTCCATCTCGTCGGTCATCCATTCGACGTAGTCGGACCCTCCGAGCGGATCGATCACATCTGCCGCGCCGGCCTCGTGTGCCACGATCTGTTGCGTGCGAAGTGCAATTCGAGCGGCGTCTTCGGTTGGCAACGCGAGCGCCTCGTCGTAGCTATCGGTGTGCAGCGACTGGGTTCCACCGAGTGCTCCGGCCAATGCTTGGATCGCGACGCGGGCGATATTGATTTCTGGTTGTTGAGCGGTGAGCGACACGCCAGCCGTCTGGGTGTGGAACCGGCACAACATCGAACGTTCGCGTTGGGCGCCGTAGCGCTCCTTCATCCAACGGGCCCAGATTCGGCGAGCCGCGCGGAACTTTCCGATCTCTTCGAAGAAGTCGCTGTGACTGTTAAAGAAGAAGCTCAGTCGGCCGGCAAAGTCATCGACGTCGACGCCGGCGGCCACCGCGGCTTCGACGTACGCGAAGCCATTTGCCAGCGTGAAGGCGAGTTCCTGGGCTGCAGTGCTTCCGGCTTCTCGAATGTGGTAACCGCTGATCGACACCGGGTGCCACTTCGGCATCTCGGCCGCCGTGTAGCGAATCATGTCGGTCACGATTCGAACGCTTGGTCGGGGCGGATAGATGTACTCCTTTTGCGCCTGGTACTCCTTGAAGATGTCGTTTTGGATCGTGCCAGCGAGTTGATCGGGCGAGACACCCTTCTCTTCGGCGACGGCGATGTACATTGCCAAGATCACCGCGGCCGGGCCGTTGATCGTCATCGACGTGGACACACTGGATAGGTCGACATCGGCAAAGAGATCCCGCATGTCGGCGAGCGTGTCTACCGCAACGCCGCAGTGCCCTACTTCGCCAAGAGCCCACGGGCTGTCGGAGTCGCGCCCCATCAGCGTCGGCATATCGAATGCGGTCGACAAGCCTGTCCCGCCGTTGCGCAGAATGTCTTTGAAGCGGGCGTTGGTGTCTTCGGCAGTACCAAATCCCGCGAACATTCGCATGGTCCAGAGCCGACTGCGGTACATCGTCGGGTACACACCGCGTGTATATGGGTACTCGCCGGGGTACGGGCCAGGCCCGTAGATCGGTTCGACCGGTACACCCGACATTGTTTGGAAGGGCTTGTCGCGAAGGTTCGCAGCGTCGTAGCGCTTGCGCCAGGCGGCGTATTCAGGCGAGTTCTTCCATTCTCGCTCGTCGCCGTCGTCGGCCCTATCGCTGGTCATCGTTGCCCCTCCTTTGCTCACAGTAACACGGTCTCAAAAAAGGCGAATGACCCCGCGGTTGGCGGTACCGCGGGGTCATTCTCGACGGTCCGAGAGTGTGAGTAGGGACCACTGCGGCAGTAAGGCAGTGGTGGATCAGCCCTCTCTCGGGCCGCGAATTTTGGGAGGGTTAAGAGCCTGTACGTTGATCGGTAGCGATTGGTTCGCAGGAAATCAGAAAACTCCTGGCAGGCTCTAGGTGGTTATGAATGACCTTGTAAGAGGGTTGCAGAACGGCGACGAGGACGCGGTACGAGAGATCTACCGTCAATACGGTGGCGCCATCACGACCGTGGCTAAGTCAATCGTGCACTCTCCACAACTAGTTGAAGAAGTGGTACAACAGACCTTTCTTAAGGCTTGGCGCAGTGCCCAATCCTTCGATGCCACGCGCGAGTTCGCACCGTGGCTGTACACGATCGCACGACGCACGGCTATCGATGCCCTGCGTCGTGAACGCGACCCCGCCACCAATATCGACGCGGTCGCCCACAAACTCACCGCTAATTCGGCCCAGTTCGACGACGTCTACCAAGCCTTTGAGGTACGCAGAGCCGTCGACGCGCTGCCGAGCGAAGAACGTGACGTGATGCGTCTCGCACACGGCTCTGGTCTCAGTCATCGAGAGATCGCCGAACGGCTGGAGATTCCAATCGGAACCGTGAAGTCGAGATCGTCGCGAGCGCACAAGCGATTGGCTGAGGCACTGGCGCACCTCGACGAATCGGAAGTCGTTGAGAATGTCGCGAACCAACCGCCGGATGTTTACGTAGAGGAGGTTTAAGAATTTATGACTTCACAAGACCCCGATTCACCATCTCCGCTGAGCGAGACGGTTCTTGCGCGCCTGTCATCGTCTGCGACCTGGGAGCCAGCGCCCCAGACGGGATTGGACGCAGTACTCGAGCAGATTCGAGGCGAAGCCACACCAGCTGATCGCGACGACACGGCTGCGTCGATCATCGACCTTGATGAACGTCGCTCAAGCCGGACGGTACCGTTCATCGCCGGCATCGCTGCTGGACTTCTCGCGACGCTGATAGTCGGGTTAGCCGTCCTTGGAATCGGTCGCGCCGACACCCAAGAAGCGGCCGCAGAGCCAGCGATCTGCATTGAGCTCGAAGCGACAGAGCTCGCACCGGAAGCGACCGCAACGGCCGGACTCGATGACCGCGCCGCTGGCACCCGAATCGTGCTCGACGTCAACGGTCTCCCACCAGCTGAGGCCGGCACCTACTACGAAGCCTGGATTAGCGACGCAGACCAGCTCATCAGCGCCGGAACATTCCACCTACGAGGAGGCGACGATGCGATCGTCCTTTGGGCAGGTGTCGAGCCCGCAGGATTCGAGCGCTTCGCCATCACGATCCAAGACATCGGCCAGGCGGAAAGCTCTGGCCGAGTCGTCCTCGTCGGCAACCTGCCGTAGGTCGACTATTCCGATTCGACTTGGACGTACTGGCCGTCTTCAATTTCGAAGAACGCTATTGCGGGCGGCGCGTCGGCAACCTCAGACGTATCCACGAAAAACGATAACCACTTTGGACGAACCGGATCGTCCTTGGCGAGTTGGTACAACGACCGGGCCTGCGCGGCGTTATGTCCCCAGGCGACACCGCCGGCCAAGCTTGGACGAACGACCCGAATCTCTTCGACGGACAGCGCAGCGGGGTCTTCGAGCGTCGTGAACGACGCTAAGGCTTCGCGTTGGTCTTCAGCCGAACGCAAGTAGGGGCCGAGATCTACAAAAACCGCGGCGAGCATCACCATCGCCAGTCCAGCGAGAACGGGCCGCAGCAACGACGCGTTGATGACCGTGCGAATGCGGTCGATCCCGACGGCGATGACCACCGCGGACCCGACACCGGGGAACAGGTGCGCCCGATCGAGAACTCCCTGGGTCTGGATGTTGAACCCACCGACGATGAACGGCGCGAGTCCGGCGGCTACAGCAAGTGCGGCCGTGCAGCCGATGAGAGCCACCCGCGCATCGCCACCGCGCTGGCGCAGCAACGTTGCGAAGGACCACACAGCACCTGTCAAAAACACGGCCAAGACAATGATGTTGAGCGGTGTTGGAGCAAGCGAGCTGAAGTGTTTCTCGAATGCATTAAGCGGTGGCCCCCAGAGCACGGACCGTTCGGGCCGCGGCGATAAGACCAGCGCAGCCAGAGCGGCGACCGAAAGTATGGATGCGGACAACAGCGGGGCTACATATCGCCCGGCCACGGTCTTCGAGGTGATCGCCAACCCAGCCGGTACCAAAATGACCAAGGCCGCGGCCGCCTCATAGGTGAGGACCGAAAGTACGCCAAGAACCGTCGAGATGACCCACACGCCGCCGCTCGGAGCTCGTTCGCCCGAATCTCTCCGATGTGTAGCATCTCGGGCCGCGACGAGAGCCGCCGCTAGGAACAGCACGAAGGCAACATTGTTGGGAACCGTCGAGGCCCAAAAACGTAGCGCGCTTCGATTTGGGAGAAGAAGGAACACGACGGTCGCGGTCACCGCTAGCGAATGAGGTATCAGCAGTCGCGTGACGTGCCAGAACAACCACGATGCGAGCGCTGTCACGATTGCGACCACAAGCAAATGCACCGTGGCTCGCTCGCCCAAGTAGATGAATTGGAGTGCGTGTATCAGTCCTTGGCCCGGCCGTTGCGCCATCTCTGGATAGAACGCTTCCCAACCCCGGAACTGGGCCTTCTGTGCGAATTCGATGTCATCGAGCAGCAACCCGGGGTTGAGTGCCGCGTGCACCACGGTGGGCAACGCTCCTAGGAGAGCGAAAGCAGGTCCGAAGAATCGACCTCTCGACCCTTGAGAACCCTGATTTTCTGGCGAAGATGCCCCGAGGTCCATACCGAGACCTTCGGTTCATGGGATGCGCACTTTAGATCGCTTTGGGGAGGATTTACTTCCCTGCCCAGTTCGGCGGCCGCTTCTCGGCAAACGCTGTGGCCCCTTCGATTCCATCCTCGCTCTTGAAGACCTGATCGAAGTAATGCTCTTGTTGAAACGCCCAAAACTCCTCTTCGGTCCGGCCTTGCATTTCTCGCATGACCGCCTTCGAGGCTGCGAGCGCTAGAGGCGCGTTGACCGCGATCTCCTCTGCGATCTCGATGGCCTTCTCGAGCGCTTCGCCCTTCGGCGTCACCTCTGCGACCATCCCGTGGACGAGGGCCTCCTCCGCTCGAATCGGCTTTGCCGTCAGGGCCATCCGCATCGCAACAGCATAGGGAAGCACCCGAGGCAGCCGGAGAAGAGCCCCGGCACCTGCGAAGAGTCCGACGCTCACTTCAGGAATCCCGAACTTCGCACCCTCGGAGGCGACAATGAGATCACAGGTCAGCGCAACTTCCATACCACCAGCGAGCGCGAACCCCTCAACGGCAGCCACGACCGGCTTCTTCGGAGGACGCTCGGTGATGCCGGCGAAGCCACCGTCAGGAGTGTTTGGAAAATTGCCAGCCGCGAAGTCCTTCAGGTCCATACCGGCACAGAAGCCGCGCCCGTTTCCGGTCAGAACACCACAGGAGATATCGGGATTGCTATCCATCTCGTCCATGGCGGCGGCGAGCTCTTGAGCCAGCTGCTGGTTGACCGCATTCATCGCGTCTGGACGGTTCAGGGTCATGATCTTGACCCTTCCGCGCACCTCGCTCAAAACGACTGTTTCCTCTGACATCTTTCCCCCTCTGGGTTAGGACCTGATGGCGACTATTTCGGCGGTAGACGAATGCCAGCGTCGAGTCGAATGGTCTCGCCGTTCATGTAGCTATTCGTCAGCATCTCGTAGACGAAGTTGCCCAGCTCATCCGCGAAACCAAGACGTTTCGGAAAGAGCACCGCTTGGCCGAGCGCGTCTTTGAATTCTTGTGGGTCGCGACCTTGGGCGACCATCTTGTCGTAGATGGGGGTGTCGAAGAGACCCGGTGCGACGGTGTTGACGCGCACACCGATTGCACTCAGGTCACGAGCGATCGGCAAGGTCATACCGGCGATGCCAGCCTTTGTCGCTGAGTACGCGGCTTGTCCGATCTGCCCATCGAAGGCAGCGACGGAGGCGAAGTTCACGATGGCGCCGCGCTCGTTGTCTTCTTGTGGATCGACCTTGCTCATCGCAGCGGCGGCGAGACGAGTGCAGTTGAAGGTGCCGATGAGGTTGACCCGTACGACAAACTCGAATTGTTCCAGGTCGAAGGGATCTCCGTTGCGGTTCACGGTGCGCATCGCGTGGCCCATACCGGCTGCGTTGACCGCCGCGCGAAGCGGGCCCATCTCCCCAGCGGTATCGATAGCGACTTGCATCTGTTCGGCGTCGGCGACGTCGGCTTTGACAAACATGCCACCGAACTCGGTCGCAGCTGCGTTTCCCTTTTCCTCGTCGAGGTCAGCGACCAAGATCTTTGCTCCGCTGGCTGCGAGTTTGGCCGCGCAGCCGTATCCAAGCCCGGAGGCTCCTCCGGTAACCAGCGCAGAAGCACCATTGAGATCGAGCATTCGTTTCCCTTTCGAAGAGGCGTGCGAGCAAAGACTCTAGAGCATCGCAGTATTTCAGACACTTCGAAGGACGAGCCCACCAGTAACATCCAACCTCGAGTGGACACCTCCCCGCTATCGCGCCGTTGGAACAGCATTGACAAAGAGATCGCTCGTTTGGCGATCCCGGCCTTGGGCGCGCTCATCGCCGAGCCGCTCTACGTTCTCGCCGATACGGCGGTAGTCGGCAACTTCCTCGGCACGACCGAACTCGCTGGATTGGCCGTTGCTGGCCAGACGTTGTTGACGCTGCACGCGATCATGATCTTCCTTGCCTACGGCACGACCGCAGCGGTGTCTCGCTTGCTCGGCGGCGGCCAGCACCGAGAAGCCGCGCATCATGCGGTGCAAGGGATGTGGCTCGCTGGCGTCATGGGCGTCGTGTTGGCCGTGCTCATGTGGGTCTTCGCCGATCCGGTGCTCCGTCTGCTTGGCGAGACCGACGACGGCAACGCAGGCGCCGTACTCGAACAGGCACGAATCTACTTGCTGGTGAGTTTGTGGGGACTGCCCGCATTGCTGTTGACGTTGAGCGGCGTGGGCTACCTGCGCGGCCTTCAGGACACGAAGCGGCCGCTCATTGTTGCGATGGCGTCCGCGTTGTTCAACCTCGTGCTCGAACTCGTCCTGATCCTTGGGTTCGGTTTCGAGATTGGGGCATCGGCTCTTTCAACGGTGATCGCTCAGTGGCTGGCTGCGGCCGCCTATCTGTGGTGGATCGGCCGAGACGTCACCTCCCATGGCGTGGGACTAGGGCCTGACCTTCGCGAAATCGTGCGGCTGCTGCGCGTCGGAGGCGCGTTGTTCGTACGAACTGCTGCGTTGCGCGGATCCTTCACGGTCTCGGTGGCTGCGGCGAGCCGGATCAGCACCGAAGCACTGGCCGCGCATGAAATCGCGTTTCAGCTGTTCATCTTCACCGCGCTCGCGTTGGACTCGGTCGCCATCGCCGGACAAGCAATGATCGGACGCTATCTCGGAGCCGACGATGAAGAGGGCGCACGCCGCGCTGGGTCCCGAGTGCTGCAATGGGGAGTCGGCGTGGGCCTGATCGCGCTCGTGATCTTCGGCGCTGGATCGCCCTGGTTGCCCGAACTCTTCACCAACGACGCGGCTGTCGCGTCACTTGCGACATTGGCGCTCGTACACCTCGCACTCATGCAACCCATCAACGGGGTCGTCTTCGCGCTCGATGGCATCCTCATCGGCGCTGGGGATACGACCTTCTTGGCTTGGGCCATGGCCATCTCGGCAGCGGCCTTCATACCACTCGCCATTCTCGTGCCCACCTTAGGCCTGGGGCTCGGATGGCTCTGGGGAACGATATGGGTACTGATGGCCACACGCGCCATTGGTGTGCTGTGGCGCTTCCGCTCTGACCGTTGGATCGTGCTCGGCGCCTGAGCCTACGACGCGAGTTCGACCGTGGCTGCTTGACGCAAACGGATCTGGCCGACTTCAACAATGCGCCACCAGTGGTCGACTTTGGACGTGCTGAAGCGGATCCGGCGGCCCGGGCGTACACCCGGAACCGCCGTGATCCATTGTTGGCGCCGCTTGCCAGAATTTGCGATCGTCACGTGGACTTCGAGTTCTCCGTACCCCATGGACGCTCAACGTAGGCGCGCTTGCGCACGACGTGTTAATTGACGGTGGGATTTCTTTCCCGTGACGTTTCGTAACATCTTGAGGCGAAGCGCAGACGACCTATCTAGCTTTAGCGGGCACGCAGCGAGCCGATCAGTAACGGGTGAGCGGCCGGGCCGAGGCTAACGAAAGCGAATCTGTGGAGACGCCATCTCCGCGTCCCGCGCACCGCCGCGACATCCAGGGTCTCCGAGCGCTCGCAGTAACCCTCGTCGTGCTCTACCACGCAGGTTTCAGCTTTTCTGGCGGATTCATTGGCGTGGACGTCTTCTTTGTTCTCTCGGGCTTTGTCATTACCCGGGGAATGCTCTGGGAAGTGGAGGCGACGGGTTCGGTTGACCTCCGCCGATTCTTTGCCCGTCGGATCGCTCGGATCTTGCCGGCAGCAACGCTCACCACCGCTGTCGTCCTCGTGGCACTGCCCTTTTTCGCCCCGTTCGCTGATCGACCCCTAGCGATCAGGACGGCACTCGCAGGGACGCTCTTCAACGCCAACAACTACCTTCTCTTTAGCGACGGCTTCGGGGACACAATCGCCAACTACTTTGACTCTTCGGCGGAACTCAACCCGTTCTTGCACTTCTGGAGTCTGTCCGTTGAGGAGCAGTTCTACTTCTTCTTTCCGGTCCTGGTGTTCGCACTCACGCGTCGCTCGACGACTTCTTCTGTAGAAAAGCGAAACCGACTTCTCCGATGGTTCGTCGGAATTGGCGCCATCTCGCTTGTCGCATCTCTCCTCGTCGTTGGATCGTTCCCTGGGTTCGCCTTCTACCTCTCGCCACTTCGAGCTTGGGAGTTCCTCGTCGGCGCGGCACTCGTATGGGTCGAACCCCGCCGCCTTACGCGCACGGCAGCCAATGCCATGCTTGCGCTCGGATTCATTGTGCTGATGGCTGCGGCGCTTACGTTCAGCGATGGAAGCCAGTTCCCCGGTTGGCGAGCCACCATCCCCGTCGGGGCGAGCGCGCTCATGATCCACGCAGCGACGAGCTCGACCAACGTCGTGCATCGGGCGCTAACCCATCGGATCTCGAACTTCGTCGGGAGAATTTCCTACGCGTGGTATCTATGGCACTGGCCTCTACTGGTCTTTGTCAAAGCCACCTTTCCGAACTCAACCGTTGCGCTGGTGCTCGCCGTGATTGGATCGTTTGCCTTTGCGGCGTTCTCCACGCTCGCGATCGAAGAGCCGCTCAGAAACAACCCAACCGTAAGGTCACGCACCCCTGCGGTGCTCATGACCTGCTTCGTCATAGCGCTAGGCGGATGGGTCATCGGCATTCAACTCACGAACTCGACATCGAATAGCGAAGAGGCTGCCGCCTTCAACGATGTATTCCGACCATTTTCCGCACAAGGCGCACGTTGCGGAAGCGTCGAGTCCCCGCCGGATGGCTGCTCGGCATCGTCGGCGACGCCGAAGTCAGACGTGGTGCTTCTCGGCGACTCGACCGCGCTCCAATTGTTTGATGGAGCCCAGATCGCCGCCCATGACGGCGATTTCGCCATTCGACTCGCGTATGAAAACTTCTGTGCCTCGAACCGCTTCGAGTCACGCACCTATGGAGTCGAGTTTGTCGAGTGCGGCCATTTCTGGGATGACGTCTTTGATGACCTCCACGCCAACCCTCCAGACACCATCGTGGTCGCGATATCGCTAAACGCGTACCTGAAGTCCCAAAACGCCGAACTCCGAATCGATGGTGGAGAGTGGGCCTCTGACACGACACAACGCCAGCGCATCGTGGAACGTGGGCTTGTCGAAGCACTGACCGAGATGTCCAACATTGCCGATCGCGTCGTCTACGTCGGGGTGACACCAAACTTCTCTGGCTGGCATCCCAGGGATTGTTCGTATGCCGCGTGGTCACTGCAACCGGAGAGCTGCGCTCCCGCTGCCCTGGCATGGCCGGACCTTGACGTCGGACGAGCGGACGCGCAGGAAGTACAGGACCGCCTTCTTGCTATTGACGGTGTGGAGTTCCTGAACCTCGACGAAGCGATCTGCCCAGGCACAACGTGTGGACCCGTGGTCGATGGACAATGGATCTTTCGCGACAACTCACACATCACCAGCGATACGAGTGAGCGGCTCGCCCCGCTACTCGTCGACGCGATAGCCGGCTAGCGAACGACGAGCGGTCCCCTGCTATTTGCGTGAGTTGAGTAGCTGAGCGACGACTTTGCCGTCGGCTTGGCCCTTTGTTGCTTTCATGATCTGACCGGTGAAGAACCCAGCCATCTTCTTGGCATCGCCTGGATCGTCGCCGCAGAAGCGGGCCCATTCGTCGGGATGATTAGCAATGAGTTGGTCGACCATGCCATCGAGCTCGCTCGAGTCCATAGCTTCGAAACCCTTGGCCGCAGCGATATCGGCTGGCTCGCCGCCGCTGGCGACCATCTCCGCGAGGACTTCTTTGGTCTGGGTGGCGGAGAGCTCACCGCCGGTCTCCATGTTGACCAGGGAGGCGAACGTCTGCGGCGTGAGCTGGCCGATGCCGTCGGCAAGGTTGTTGTTCAGATGCACCACCACACGACCTCCGTCGGCGCCGGCTTCGATTGTCGCCAACGCGAACCCAGCGTCGCCTCGATCCACAATGAGCGACGCCTCGGTCGGCACAATGTCTGCAGCTGTGGCTAAGGCCGAGCGTTGTGCTCCAGGCAGTTCCGGCATCGCTGCGTCGATCTCGGCGATCTCTTCATGGGTTGGGATCAGTGGCGTGAGGTCGGGCTCGGGGAAGTAGCGGTAGTCCTCTTCGTTCTCTTTGGAACGACCCGGCTTGGTGCGGCCCGCTTCTTCGTCCCAGTGGCGAGTCTCTTGGATGGGGCGTTCGCCCGCGACGTAGAGGTCGATGTGGCGCTTTGCCTCGTAAGCGATGGCTCGACCAAGGCTGTTGATCGAGTTGATGTTCTTGGTCTCGGTGCGGGTACGCAACTCGTCTGAACCACGGGGTCGAACCGACACG
>CAZLWE010000066.1:14999-17617 GCA_964562985.1 uncultured Acidimicrobiales bacterium | reverse complement strand
AGTTCCTCGAGGGCGAAATCGACATTAGTCAGCACCCCTGACAAGTCGGACTCTGACTGTCGGGCTAGCTGAGCATCTACTGGCGTTAGGCAGGTGGGAGCGCCTGGTCGAGCATTGCGGCGACGCGTTCGACGTCGATTTTCGCGGCGCTGCTTTTTGTGATCAGTCGAGCCACGGAATTGCTCGATACGACGAGGACGTCGTTGACCTCTCGCTGACTGCTGAGGCGAAGGTCGCCGTCGACGAAACACAAGACCATGTGAATCGTCGTGTTGTGAGTCTCGGTCGACAGAGCACGAAGGACTGCGGCTTGTTGTCGGTGTAGACCTTCGGTCAGCTTGGTCTTGTTGCGGCCCGCTACGAGCAGCTGTTTGTCGGCGAAGAGCTTTGAGACGACTTCGATACGACCCTTGTACTTCTTCGCATCGACGATCCACACACCTGAAGGTGCGATGACGAGGTGGTCGATGTTTGCTTTGCTGCCAGGGATTCGTCGGTCGTCGAGCACGACGCAGGTCGCTCCGAGCTTTCGATCGAGCAGCTGGGAGAGCCGCCGCTCACCTTCGGCGCCGGTTTTCCAGGAGGTCTCGTTTAGTGGAGGCTTGCTGAGCAACTTTGCGATCGTCCCGCGCTTGCCGGTGCCCCACTGCTCTTCGATTCGGGCATGGCGTTTGGCCTGTCGCCGTTCGAACTCCCGCAGCGCGGAGGCCCCGGCGTTGCCTCCGGAGCGGACCGCACCTGGGGCAGGTGGTGATGGCGGCGGTGGTGGCGGCGGCACGACCGAAGCGCTCGGACGTGGTGCCTGGACGCTCGGAACTCGGGGATGAACGGGAGTGCGGATCAGCGGCTCCATCCTGCCTGGAAGTGAGCGAGCCCTACCGTCTTCGAGGAGTTGTCTCGACGCACGGGAAACTCGGTCGATATCCCACCCGAGCTGCCTTGCCAGGGTCTTTCTTGCCAACCCATGAGTTGTCGGAATCTTGCTAAAGAGAACTTGCGCGTCGTTCGTTCCGCCTGCCATCGAACACCGACCCCTTGTTTGCCTGCCGTCTCAGACAACTTCGGGATATCTCGACAATCGCTTGAGCGACTGGGGGGAGTGGTTGGTTTGGGTATCGGCGGCGGCTGCAGGGCCGACCGATCATGGCGGTCCACTCGGGCGGAGCTACGCCGACAGAAGCTGTCACCGACCCAACTCGACGTGACGATTTGGTTCGGCTGCTCGACTCCATGCCCCAAACCGCCGACCCGTGTCGAATGTCTGGCCTGCGACTGCGCAAAGTGCTCGGGCTTGACTAGTTCGTCGAGCGCGCTCACGTGATCGGTTGCAGACGACTATGGCGAGAGCGTCACGTGCGGCGCACCTAGCTTCTTCATGTCGTCGGGGTCGGTGGTGACGATGGTTTGGCGGAGTTGTTCGGCGAGTATGGCAAGGCTCGCATCGACAACGTCGCTCGTTCCGGAGCGCCCACACTTGACACCGACTACCTGGGGATCACCGAAGGGAAACACCTCGACTGAGCGTGCGAGCCGGGTGAGTGCGACCTGCTTTGCGGGGTCTCGCCACGCCTGCGCGAGAGCGGTGGTCGTTGTGGTTGGTAGCAGGCCTTCGTCGAGGTGCTTCTCGACCAGTGCAAGAACGATACGTCGGGTGGACGGTTTCTCGAGCGCAATGAAGACGCCCGCGTCGAAGATCACCGTGCGTTCCAGATGCGTTCGGCGGTGGCCTGTTCTTCAGGGCTTGGTTCGCCCCATTCGACCTTTGCCCATTGCACAAACTCGGCGAGCGAATCGACTTTGGCGTCGCGCTCGACCAAGAGCGCAAGTGCCTCTTCCATGGCTTCGCGTTCGGTGCGTCGACGAGCTGATGTGGAGGCCAGGTCGCGCAGTGCCTGCGGCCCGAGGAACATGGCTTTGCGTCGTGGTTTCTCGTCGGCTTGATCTGGAGGCATACGTTTAACATACGTGTATGCCTGATGTATGACAAGGCTCGCCTTGTTCATCGGCGCTTGCGCCTCGCTCGACGCTGAGCTCTATTCATCCGTCGAGAAACCCCGAGTGATGCGCTCGGGTCGGAGAGGTCGACCTGGCTGTCGGCACAGCAGGGACAGGCAAGCTCTGGGCCAAGCTGTAGTTGGAGGACTTCCACCGTGCTTGGTTCTTTGTCGTAGTACGCGCGCCACATGTTGAAGAGGCTGGCGTCGAGGTGGGCGGGATGCACGGGAACTGCGGTGAACTGTTCCGGCTCGAAGGCATCGAGGCGTTCGCCGTTGCGAAGTTGCTCTATGACCCAGGAGAGCAGGACGACAGCGTCTTGGCTGTCGAGGTTGGTGATGACGAGTTCGGGAAGGTCGAAACTTTCGGTGAGGCCGATGGTGTATGTCCAGCCCACGTTGTGTGGATCGGCCATGACTCCTTGGACGGTGTAGCCGTTGGTGATGATCCGCATTTCCATGTCGGACATCAATTGATCGAGGGCGGTTGGAAAACGCATGTCGGCCCCTTTGGTGAGCGTCAGTAGATGACGTTGTAGAAGGGGAGCACTTATGCCGTGCAACCGAGGCGTAGAAATGAGTATCGCGCTCGGGTGTGACGCTCTCACAAATTCTTGATGGCGG
>CAZLWE010000066.1:0-14899 GCA_964562985.1 uncultured Acidimicrobiales bacterium | reverse complement strand
AGCCACACGAGCGCAACGTCGTCGACGCTGAGCGAGGCGAATCGGGATACGTCGGGCGTAGCGAAGTGAAAGACGACGACCGAGATCGCGATCCAGAGCGACGACTGTGGCCACATGTATTTCGTGATGAGCCAGCGCAACATCTCGACCGGTCGTGCGGGCCGTTGGAAGATCGGCGGAACGGTGATCAGCTCGGGGTCGTATCCCTTGGCACGCTGCATGCGTGTCCGCGTCTCGGCCATCCCACATTCTGGCTGAACAGTCGTTCAGCCCACAAGCGGTTAGGGAGCGATCACCCCACCTTGACGCGTTGAGCGCGTTTCATTATATTTCATGTTATGCCGATTGTTCGCATGCACATTGACAGCGCCGAGGGGCTCGTTGCTGCGTACGGTGCTGCGTCGGCGGATACGCGTGAGGCTGTGAACGTTCTGTCGCCGTTGGTGACTGAGGCCTATGACTTGTTGGGGACGGGGAGCCAGAACGGTTTGTATGGTCCGATTCCCGCGTTGGTGAACCTGGCCAACGACCTTCGTACCGAACAAGACGATGTGACGTGGCGGGTTGATTGGTTGAAGTCGACCGACGCGTTGCCGTTGGGGTTGTCGGGCCGGGTACAGGGTGAGGTGCCGGTGGATCTCGACGCGGCGTTCCGGGCGTCAGGGCTAACCGCCGAACAGATCGAACTCGCGAACGAGATGATGCGCGATGGTGTGTCGTTTGCCGATGCGGTTGCGGCCGCCCAGTCTGATGACCCACAAGCAGCGCTCGAAGCAATGCGTCTGGCGGAGTTGAACGATGCGATCGAGAACTGGAACGGCACCGACAACGATCCGATCCTCGATCAGCTTCTACGTGAACGACGACGGCTAGTCGACGAACATCTCGACGGTAGCGAACCCATCGCTCCGCCGGTTCTCGGGCAACTACTCGTCACCGTTTCCCCAGAACAGCTTCTCGAAGCCGAGCGCAACAATCCCGGGACTATCGATATTGGACTGCTGCATGCGATAGTCGCCGATCACGATGCGACGTTCTATCCAGGGGACCCAACAGACCCATTCGTGGAGAACGCTCGAGATACTCGAGACCTGCTGGTCGCGGACCTCGCCGGCGACATCGATGGCCGCCCCGATCCGGTCACCGCGGCGATAGCTCAACGCAACGGCATCACTTTCGAAGAAGCCGAGTTCGCGTTGCAGGTCAACGAGATCGATCGCCTCAATGACCAGGCAGCCAGCATTCCGTCACCCCAGGGGGCTGCTGTCGCCCGTGAGCAACGCGATCAGATGATCCTCGACTTTGTTGATGGTGATGTGGTGATCGCCGCATCCATTGGCCGGTTCATGACCCAAGGCCACGACTTGGCGACGGCGAGCGAACTCGCTGTCGAGCAGAGGGAAGCCCAAGTTCTTGCCGCGTATAACGCGGCAAACGCCGATGCTTCGGAAACCGTAGAGGAGGACCGCGGGTTCTGGGGCAACATCAAACACAACGTGTTGGATGGCGGAAGTGTGGTCGGTGCTTTCGTCACCCAGGATCCGGTGGGGATGACCCAAGCCGTTGTCGAGCACGGCCCCGGCATTGCTTCCACCGTGGAGAACGCAGTTAGCGAGATCTCGTCGCTGGATCCGACCAGCCCGGAAGGCATCGCGTTGCTGCTGAGCGACCCGGAACAGTTCGCATCGAACTGGGCGAACTTCGGCGGCGGCGTAGTCGATTTCACCGTCGACACCGGAAAGCTCGTCGGCGCCCTTGCCATCGCGGGGAATCCTGCCCTGAACCTCCAGGTAGAGACGTTCACCGGCCGCAACATCCGACAAGAAGTCAACGACGCTTTGATCGGTGCGGCACAATTCGCTGCCGCCGACCCTGACGCGTTTGTTGCCAGCATTGTCAACTGGGAACAACTCGAAGACGATCCGATTCGATGGGCCGGCCAAGCCGCTCCCGAAGTTGTCATCGAAGTCCTGACCGGAGGAGGAGCCGCAGGTGGCATAGCCGGAAGGCGCGCAGCGAACACCGTCGCCGACATAGCTGACACTGCCACCGACGCGAACGCAGCACGCCGAGCCGCCGACAACACCCCGCCCCCACCGAATAGCGCCGCAATCGCTGCTGACCTCAACCCGCCCATCTCAGACAACCTCGGCCGGATCGACAGTCTCAACCTAGAGAGAATCGAGATCGACACGATCCTGATTTCCGATACATCTCGTGTTGCGGGGACTCCAGATTTGCGGGCCCCTCGCGGATCTCTAGCTGACATCAACCAGGTGGGTGGATCGTACAATTGCGTCAACTGTGCGATCGCAACGGATGCCCAACTCGCTGGCTTTCCAGCACGCGCACTTGGTAAAGATGTCCCCAAACCTGGCCAGTCAATATCAATTCTCAGCGATCACTTCGAGTCCTCCTGGGGGCCGGGTTACCCATCCATCGATCCGGTCTTGACGCAGGTTGAAAGAGCTGATGACGGGGCCCGTGGCATCATCTACGTAGCTAAACGCGGTGGGCGTGACGGCCATGTTCTGAACATTCAGAATCAAGGTGGGCGAGTAGTGTTGCTCGATGGCCAGCGCGGGAGTGCTCGTACAGTGAAAGAGCTGAGCGAGAAGTACCGACTATTTAGCTTGCTTTGGACAAACCAATGACTGATAGAGACTTGTTGATTCCCCATGGGCTACTTGAAGAAGCTCGTCGCTTCGTGGCTTCTGACGTCCAGCCATCTGTGCCCGCCGAGGTTCTGGTGTCGGTGTTGTTGGACTACGAGAGCTATTGGGTGATCTCTTACCAGACATGCGCTGCGATGAAAGGTGATATCGGCCAGAGTCTCGCCGGGAACCAGCCGTTCCGGGTGGACCTCGCTGATGACGGCCCTAAGGCAACGGGGTTCATCGACGACGCCGAACAAGATCTCGAACCGCGCCGTGAAATTCTCCTCGACACAAATGGAGACATCACTCAGGTATTCGACGACGGCTGCTGAGACCCCTAGTTGACGACCCGATTCTCCGCGAGCGACGCGAGTTGATGGACCGCTACCTCGATAGCGGCGGATCGATCCCGATCGACGCCTCGACGTCGGCAAGCTTGATCTGACAGCATCCCGAGTCGCAGAAATGATTCGCGTCGAAGTCAGGAATCGTCGCTCCCGTGAACTCCTCGATAGTGCGGACTTCAAGGCCGCTGACATTGCTGGCGAGTGGTTCTTAGCATGGGCGAGGTTCTGTCGGATCGCCGCCGAGTTGGGTGACCAGCATTCGCTGGGCAGGGCGAGGACATCAACGTTCTCCCAGAGAAACTCCGTCGCCGAACGCCATGGCAACAGCCTGGCACACGAAGGCCCGTCCGCTCGTTGTCGCGGGCGATCAGTAGGTCACTCGACGCTCGTCTACTTTTGGGCCATGTCGTACGTGTTACTCGGATAGCGCTTAGACATAACAGACATCGTTCCAGCCCAGAGCCCAAAACTCTGAGCAACAGATGTCACCTACTCATGCACCAAACCCCCCCGACTCTTTGCCGTCGATGTAGCCGATCTCGAATGGCTCAGGTTCGAATTCGAACCAGCCCTGGTAGAAGTACGGGCCGAGTAGGTACTTTCGTATGAAGATCAGCGAGTTGTCGTCTTCGTGCGCCATGTTGTATCAACCGTTCAGAATCTGCTCAATATTTCGGGGTGCAGTGCCTGGGCAGCCCGGCGAAGGGTGATGACCGCGTCGCCTACGGACCAATGGCTCAAGCGTCTTCTGCACGCCACCGGTCGATCATGTCTTCGTAGTAGCTATTCTTCCGAAACCGGTCCGGGTCGAGAAGGTGTGCCTTCTCGAAAAATAAGGTTGCGGCATCGGCGACAGCGCTCGAGAAATCCTTTAGGGGAGCGTAGGCCTCTCGGCCTTCTACTGGATCGTCTCCAACCACGAGACGCATATGGAGGAACCTTTCACCAGCAGCTCTATCAAACGCGGAATAGTCCACCCGAATGTTCTGCGCCGACCAAAGAGAGCTTCCAGAGCCCGTCTTTCGAACTCGCTCTACGCCTTCGATGAAAGTGAACCAGAACGTATCGATCTCATCGAAAAGGTCAGGCCCAATGAACTCGACCCCGTCGACACTGATGACAATTGCGCCTGGACGCGACGTCTCCGCCTGTTTGGCCATCACGTCGGCGTCCTCGATGCGTACAAATGGGATTGACTGCCCTGTGCCCAACACTGTCGAAACTAGAACCGGATTCATCGCTACTCCATGAAGAATTGAACCACTTCGCCATATTGGACCTTCCCGAAGTAGCTTCGCCCGTTTATTGAACCAGACATCTCAACCACAGCCTCGAATGGTGCCTCGTCTACTGGGTTGCGATGCTGACGAAGCGCCTCCCGAATCGCGGCTTCAATTTCATCAACACCCCAGCTATTTGGAAAGAACGACTGCTTTGTGGTCGGGTCCGTGTACCAGTGATCGGGGCTATGCCGCTTGAGAAAGTGCTCCATGCGCTCTTTGGTGATTCGAATCCGCTTGGAACCGACGATTATTTCCGGTGACGTCCATTCCTTTAGCGCGGCAGCGATCTTCTGTTTTGCGATACCGGCTGGAACGCGCTTAGGTAACTGTCCGCCTTCTGGCCATTGGGTGCGGACAGGTACGCCATCCATTCGTGAAGCAGCGTGGATGTTGTCTACCCATGCAGGTCTCAGGCCGGGTTGGGGGAAGAGCGTCAGTGCGATTTCGTCCATCCATTGGTTGCCGATGCGGCGTAGGTCGGCGAGGTCGGCTGCGTTGGGGAGTATGCGTCGGGCGGTGGTGGCTGCTCGTCGTGCAGCGTTGGTAGCGCGTGTGGCCGTGGTGCCGATTTTGGCGATGGAGCCGCCTCCGCCTGTGGCGATGGTGATGAGGACTTCGGGGGCGAATTGGCCGGCCCATTCGGCGGGGTTGTCGAGGAAGGTTTCGAAGTCGATCGAGGCCTCGATCAGGTTGATGCCTCCGTGGTTGTCCCAGGTGCCGGTTTGGCGGACTTCGTCGAGTTCGCTCCAGAACTGTGGTGTGACCGGGCTTAGCGATGCGACGCTTTCGGCGATGGCGGGCACTGCTCGTGCCATTTGCACGCCGCGGTGTTGGCTCATGTCGCCGTCGACTCGCCACGCTTCGAAGTAGAAGCCTGGTGCGAGCGGGCTCATGACCGACACGTCGTAGGCCAGCTTGCCGAATGCGACCACGGTGTTGCCTGCGCCTTGGGCGAAGGAGACGTAGTCGTTGAGTAGGTCGCCTGGTTCGGTGATTGCCCGGTAGATGTTGGTTGGCGACCCCGGGTTCAGCGAACTGATCGCGTAGAGGCTGTCGCCGATTTGGGCCAACGTTGATCGGTTGTCGGGCTCGTTCATCAGATCGGAATCGATCGCGAACTGCAGTGTTTGTTGCAGGCCTTCGAAGTTCTCGTTGTCGGTTTCCAGTTGTTGGAGTGCGGCTTCGAATTCGGCTTGGTCGAGGTGGCCTGAGTTGTCGAGGTCCTGGAGGAAGTCGCCGTTGCGGTCCATCTCGGCGGTGAGCGTGTTGAACAACGTCATGTTGGTGACGTATTGCTCGATATCGGCGAACGAGGTTGTGCCGTCGCCGTCGGTCACCACATATTCGCCGTCTGCAAGACCCGCCAGGGCTACGCCTTCACGTGCGGAATCGAACTTGGCCCACTCGTCGGGGTTGTTGTTGAAGAAGGTGGCCAACGCGATCGCTTCGGGGCTGAAGTCCTCGGGGTTAGCGAGCACAGTTTCAAAGTCGTCGGTCGACAGCTTTGCGTCGGGTCCGAACCAGCCGCCGTTGGCGTGCTCGATCTCGTCGAAGGCGCCGCGATCGCCGAGGATTCGAAAGGCTGCCTCTTCGCCGCTGGAGATAGGTCCGGCGAGGTAGTCGAACGTTCCGAACTCGCCTGAACTATTCAGCATGGCCACCGCTGCGTTGTAGGTGAGGCCGCTGTCTTGGGCCATGGCGGCAACGCCAAGGTTCACGTCTCCAGCGTCAGCGCCGGTGAACTCTTCGAGGTTCGAAAGCAGCGACGCTTGCAACGCCATGCCGATCGGATCGAAGGCTTCGGGGTTAGTGGGAGAATCGTCGCCGTCTCGTTCTTCGAGTTGAGTGATCAACTCGGTGAGCGGGGTATTGGCGAAGGCTGCGAGCGCCCCTTCGAACAGCGCTTCGTTCGCGGGAAGACCTTCGCTTAGATGAACGCGGATCTGGCGGGCGAGGTCCGGGTCGCCTTGGGCGAACTGGTCGATCTGTTCGTTGAGATCGGCCGACATGTTGTTGTAGTTCGGATCGTTCGGGTGGCCGGTCCAGTTCTCGATGTTTGCGTTCAGTTCGTCGATGGTGGCGGCCGTCGTCCAGAACTCGGCTTCTTCATAGGAGATGTTGTTGAGCGCCGCGAGGACGGTGAGGTCTTCGTCGACTTCCCACGGTTCTTTGCCAGTGAGCTCGTTGATAAGTGCTCGCCATTCGCTGAGGAGTGCGTCGAGCTTTGGGTCGTTGTCGGTGCCGTTCCAGTTCTCGATCTGGGCGTTGAGTTCGACGAGTCGGATCGCGGCGAGAGTGGATTCGGGGTCATCGGTTTGTGCTGCGGTGATGGCGTCGACGAACGATGCGCCGTCGTCCAGCAGGTCTTTGGCGATCTCTGCTTGTTCTTCGGTGAGCCCTGCTTGGCGGAACGCGGCGTCGCGGGTGGCTGGAATTGTCGCAGTTACTCGGCCGTCTATGCCGAGGTCTTGTCCGTCGAAGGTACGGATGTAATCGACGCGCCAGGCAAGGTCTTCGCGCTCGACGCCCAGGTCGTTGGCCAGTGTCTGTAGGGCGGCCCGCGGTCCGTAGGCCGGGTTCCCGCCGCGACCTAACAGTTCGTACGCGTCCGTTACATATGGGGAGAGATCGGCAAGGATGTCGCGCACGTTGCCCGCGGCGTTGCGGTATTCGTCGACGAGACCATCTGCACTCTCCAAATGCATGCGAACAACTGGCATGGCATGAAAGTATATGAAAAGTACTCAATGTGCAAATGGGGCTTCGCCTCTCACACCATCGAATAAGACGGACGGTCTAGCACAGCCGGTTAGCGGCTACAGCGGCCACCAGCTGGGCTTGTCGCAGCCCACAACGTGGGGCGCTAGTCCGTCAGTGAGTTGGCGGACCGTCGGTACCGAATCCATCAGGCCAGGTTCGGCCGCTTCGATCACCTGAAATGGTCGGCCGGTTGGTGCGAGAGTAACGACCTGGCCAAGTACCGCTGGGGCACCCGATGCGGTCGGCACTCGGTAGAAGTCGCCGACCTTCCACGAACGCTGCCCAAGCTCGGCTTCGAGTTCGAGCACACGTTCCTGAAGACGCATGAGCTCTTCTTGGGTGGCGTCAACGCCAGCGTCTACAACATCGGTTCGGTCAACCACGCCTGCTCCTTGGGCTCAACGTTCACCTCGCATTATCGGTCCGTTGCCGACCGCGCTAAAGCCCGGCGTCAAAGCGCTACGACGTCACAAACCGATCGTCGCTGAGCGGCTCGCCTTCGCTCCAGCGGTAGGCCACGAGCGGTCCGCCCTTGCAAGCCCAATAGTCGACGCACGCCGTGTTTGGTCCGGTCAGCGTTGGCGTGCCGGTCCGCCAATAGTGGCCAAAGACAGTCCAGACCGCGTTGAATGCCGTGTGGGGAATCACCAAACACCTGAACGGTGAATACCATGGCTACGGACCCGGCGAGGCGTGGGAGAAATACCCACCGCTAGACCTCGAGGCGTGATTGCGATGTTCATCCCGCGCTCAGTTCAGATTTATGATGCCCGTAGACGAGGCACGATTGGGGAGATAGTCGATGCCTCACGATGCTTTGAGGTCTCTTCGATGTGGATCCATCCCGACTTTTGCCCCAACCCCGAGCTTCGCAACGGCGATGAGTACACGGTCAATGGCTCCTCGATCACCGTGAAAATGCTGGTCGTCGGCAACAACCAGGACCAACTGCGAGTGATCACGGCGTGCTCGCGACCCAGCTGCACCGATTCGAGGCGTACTAATTAGACCCCGCGGCGGCGACCTCGTGGCATCGCCATTGGCCGTTGGCCAAGATCACGCCGTCGGCGCAATGGGTTTCGATCGTGCCCGAACCGAACTGCTCGTCATAGAGCGTGCGGTACACGCCGCCCGCCTCGACGAGATCGCCGTGGGTGCCCGACTCGATGATTCGGCCGTCGTGGATCACGTCGGCGGATTGAATGGTCGACAACCGGTGCGCAACCGCCAACGTGGTGCGCCCCTCCACCAGGTCGCCAAGTGCGGATTGGATCTTCGTTCGCTCGCCGTGTCGAGTGCCGAAGTGGCCTCGTCGAGCACGAGCACCTGAGGGTCATGTAACAGCACTCGTGCGATGGTCACAAGCTGACGCTCGCCACCCGACAAACGGAAACCACATTCGCCCACCACCGTGTCGTAACCCTCGTCGAACTCCATGATCCGATCGTGAATCGCCGCAGCGCGCCCAGCCTGTTCAATCTCATCGTCGGTCGCCTCGGGACGGCCATAGGAACGTAAGGTGCCTGGCACCTTACGTTTCGGTCGCGTCTCGCGATGTGGTGAGGGGGCCGGTGGTGTTGTGGGCGTCGTAGGTTTGGATCCAGTTGTCGGCCCAGGCTTGGTCGTATTGCTCGGGGGCACAGCCTGGTTTGTAGACGGCAAGTAGTTCCTTGACGATCTGTTCGCGGTGGGCGGTGGTTCCGCCGGGGACTTCGTAGGTGGCGATGTGGACACCCCACTTGTTGCCCGCCCGCCGCTCCCAGCATTTGGCCCGGGGGTGAGCGAAGGGCAGCTTGGTTTCGCGCATGTCGTCGGCGTGGTCGACGTCGATCACCGCGAAGTCGTGCGGCTTACCCACGGGGTCGGCCCGGTAGAGGATCACGTAGACCGCGCCGGTCGCTGGAGGTTGCCAGCCGCCGAGCACCCTGGTGCCCCAAGCGGCCGTCGATGCGCTGACCGAGGTGGCGGCCGATACCGAGATCGCCGTCGTTGACTATCGAAACGGCACCGGCCACCCGTTCTGGTTCTCGCGTTCGGTATTCGGCGCCCTCGGCAACCTGCACGGCGACAAGGCGGTGTGGAAACTGCTCGAATCGGGTGAGTTCACCGCCGCGCATGCGACCGTCGACGCAGACGTGCCGCTCGACGTCGATACATGGGAAGACTACGAAGCACTCGTCGCCAACGGCTAAGCCGTTTCGCTGCGGTTCCTCGACGAGAATTCAGCGTGGTAGCCGCGCTAGGATTGTGACTATGGCGGCTAAAAAACTTGCTCTGCGCGGCAGACCCTCCGGACTTGAATGGACATGAGTTTGTTCGGAGCGGGATTGCGCTTCGGCGCTAAGACACGAAATTGGATGATGGCGGTCGGGGTGTGCGCAATACTCTTCGCCGCGTGCGGAGATGGAGCAGAGGCTGACGAATCGGCAGCAGTCGACACACCTCCACCAACCACGATCGAGACCACGCCGGTCGAGGAAGCACCACAACCTTCGCAAGACGAAGCGTCGGAAGCCGACACGGAGGTGCTGTCCGAACAAGAGAATCCCGAAGTGGAGACTCCCGAACCAAGCATCTACTTCTCCACGTTGGGGCCGGGGACGACTCTGCCGACCGAACAAGTCTGCGCTGCGCTCGTGAGCGGCGAATCTCAGCCAGAGACCCACCCCGAAAACAGCGAGATGAATGCTTCCACCGGCGGGCCAACGGTGTCGATCGATGGCGCCGACGAAGTCTGGAACGCAGAACTGGCACCACGGATCACCGGCAACTTCGCAGGCACCACTGAAGACCTCCTGCGCTGGGTTTCATGTAAGTGGGGCTTCGACGAAGACTTCGTCCGGGCCCGAGCATGGACGGAAAGCTCGTGGCGGGTCACCACCGCAGGCGACGAAACCGACGACGTTGCACTCTGCTCACTGATTGGTCTCGACGCCCCGTGCAGCCAAAGTTACGGGCTGCTCCAAGTCAAGGGAACCGTCCACGAAGGCACGTTCCCGTACTCGTTCCAATCGAGTGCGTGGGGCTTGGACTACGCCATGGCCTGGCAACGAGCCTGCCTCGAAGGCTCATTCGTTTGGCTCGAAGAACAGGGCTACGAGGCCGGAGACGAAGCCGGATGCGCCGGATCCTGGTTCTCCGGAGAGTGGTATGACGAAGGAGCGCTCGGATACCTCGACGATGTCAATGCCAACCTCGCAAGCCGACCGTGGGACGAAGCGCCGGGCTAATCCCGTCATTGCGCACCAGCAACAACCCTCAGGTACTAGCGCTGCCGTGAGTGTTGAGTTCATCGACCAGTGAGCGCAACGTAGCCGATCGATCGGTCAACAGGTACCCAGCTGCCAAAGCAGCCAGCACATAAGCCACGCCGAGTCCGGCCAACACGAGCGTTGCCGACTCGGTAGCCCTGCTCAACTGGAACCACGCGAGCACACCAGCCGCAGATGCAAACGCTGTCATCGCAAGAATCCGGATGCCGTGGTGCCGGATTCGGCGCCAGCCGCCCGAATCGAGCTGCAACAAGAACGGTCTGGCGATAACCGCCGTGGCCCCACCCGTTGCGACCGTGAGGACAACCCCTACCGCGAGGCTCAGAACCTTGCCGTCACTGAGCGCCACCACGCTGACGAGGCCGATACCGGTGAGCACCGCGGCTACAGCTACCGACTGGTTCATCGACCGATAGAGTTCGGCTGCCATCGTGGCTTGGCGGGCAATCTCATACCACGACTGCATAATCGACGCTCCGCCGACACCGGCCAGCGCCCACGCGGTGATCTGCACACTCGTTGCATCGCTGAATCGACCGAGGGTTGCGACTTCGGCTAGCGGCCATGCGAACACGATCATGCCGACACCGGCGGGAATCAATATCCACGAGGCAACGATCGTGCTCGCGGCGGTGGCGTCAGCGAGGCGGCGTAGGGAACCTTCTCCCGTCGCCATCTTTGGCAACGTGGCGGCAGCGATTGGGTAGGCCACGGTCGCCCACGGTAAAACGCTGACCAAGGTGGCGATCTCAAAGCCCTGCACGCCGCCGACACCCACAAACCCCACGGCGACGAGCAACGCTATGCGAGCCACTGCGGTTTGGATCGTCCACGCCAACGAACCCGCTACGGGTTGGCCCAAGGAGCCGATATCGGCGCCGTTCGAACGGAACGCGAAGGAGATCCGCGTGCCGTCACTCGCAGCGCCAAACCACTGCATCCCAACGTGCACAAGCACAGCCAGCGTCGATCCGAGGCCAAGCTTCCAGATGGTCGCTTCGCTTACCCCACCCCCAGACGTCGCCCCCTGGATCTCGTCGGAGAGCACCCAAAGAACGGCAATCATCACGAGGTTCTCAAAAGCTGGAGCGATCGAGGCGACAGCGAATCGTCCGCGGGCGTGTTGCACCGATACGAGGACGGCCACCATCCCGTACAAAATGATCTGGGGCAGCATCACCGCAAGCAGCTGCGATGCGGTGGCCAGCGCCATGTCACGGTCCTGCTCAACGGCGGTGACGAAGAGTTGCGCGATCAAGCTTCGGCCGAGCACCAACACGACCGAAGCACCAACCAGGAACAGCACACTCACACCGAGCACTCTGGCAACGAGCTCCTCGGCACGCTTGGCCGACGTTTCCCAAAGTCTGACCAGCGGCGGCACCAACACCGAAGTGACAGCCGGGCCACCAAAGACAGCCAAGAGGGTGAGCGGCAACACGTTGATGGCCACGAAGAGATCACCAACGACCGAGCGTCCAAAAATTGCCGCACCGACAAGCAGCCGAGCAGCGCCGGTGATCCGGCTCAGCAACACGCCAGCCCCAATCGTCACCGAGCTCCGACCGACATGATCGCCGGTTTGCGTATCGATTGGCGAGGTTTTGTGACGCTGCCCGGTCATATCAGGCGAAATATTTGTAGAGCAGATCGCCGGCCGCGGTCGTTGTCGCGTTGGGGACTTCGGACTCGGTGAGTAAATCGGTCAGCTGGCCGAGCATCGCCCCGGTCGCGTTCCCCTGGGGGTTATCGAAATTTTCTGGCGACCAGCGCAAGGTGGTCAAACTCTTCATCTCGGGACGGAACTGGCCCTTGAAATCGAGCAGACCTGCCTGACCATCGTCGCTGCGACCCATATCGACCCAACCGAGATTGCGGTCGGCGCCACGCCTGATGGCGAACATCATGAGCGCCGGGTTCGGACGGATGGACCCAAGTTTCGACGCCGAGAACTTGTAATACCACACGTCGTTCCACGCAAAGAACGTCATCCCGGCAATCGGCTCGCCGTCGAGCTCGGCGAAGCACACCACCATGTCCTCGCCAAAGTTCGCCGAAAGGGCTTCGAAGAACCGCTTCGGTTGCGCAAGCATCGAGTACTTGTTCTTACGCAGCTCGACGTGCATCTTGTGCATGTGCGCGATGTCTTCTGGCGCCGACGACAAACGGAAGGTCACGCCCTGTTTTTCGGGTCGTCGGATCTTCGTGCGGACCTTGGTACTGACGCGTTCGAAGAGGTCCTCGGCCCCGGCACGAATGTCGATGCCGTGCCACACCAACCCACCGACGTGTTCGAAGCTGTGGTCGGTCAAGGCCTGAGAGTTCACGAAGGGTCTTAGCGTCACCGGGCACTCATAGCCGCGCAGATGCTGGGTGTATTCGCTCCAGCCTTGAGCGGTTGCGATCCGTGGCTCACAGAAGTCACTAAAAGGAATCCCGACGACCCGCTTCCCGCGGATATCGTCGACCACGCTGTACCACGCCGCCCCACTCGGCTCGCTCGGCGGCTCAAAGGTAGCGATCGTGAGGCCGAACGCTTCCTCCACTGCGTCGTGCCACGCCGGCGAATGAAAGAGCGTGTTGGTCGTGTCGACCGATCGCTCTGGCGACGCTAGAGAGACTTCGGATGGGGGGGTTTGCAAATCAGTCATTATGTAAGCTCAATTGTGCTAGCCGGTGCCGTTATGGCCTGAAGGTTCGCGGCGGTCTCGAGGTCGCTCCAGGCCACCTCGGACGCGTCGCTCACCACTGCGAGCCCGGACTTCCCCGCCCAAGACGCAAGTACTAATTGGTGATCGTCGTTCTGCTCGTCGAGCGACCCCAATCGGGGCACGAGCACCGGTACGACCCCGGCGCTCAGACACGTGAGTAACGAGCCAGACCCCGCGTGAGAAATGACGACGTCGAACTCTGCGATGTAAGTGTCGAGGTCGTTCTTGGAGAGCTGGTCGTGACCGTCGATGCCGAGGCCTTCCACATTGCTCTTGCCGACCTGCCACACAACCTCGACATCGTCTGGAATGATCTCGACGAGTCGCTCGACTAAGCGACGAAAGCAGTAGTCGGTGGTCCCCACTGTGACAAGCACCCGCCGAACGTCGCGCCTGGCTTCGCGGGGGACGATACGAAACGCGTCGAACACTCCGCTGAGCGATGTCCATCCGTCAGGTGCTTCGGGAAACTGCCACCACAAGGTGACCCCGGGGATACGGCTGAGAAAGCGTCCGGTCTTCGATGGCGCTGTCACCCGCGCTGAACTCTCGATGTAATGGACCGGTATCCGCATCAGGGCAGCGGTGGGCAGATACGCCAATGCGATCGCCGAACCAGTACTGATGACCCGATTCACCCGCTCTCGGCGTAGCGACGCGAACGCCCCCGGTATTGCTTTCAGCACCCCTGACCAATCGTTACTTTCGATGATTGGCACGAATCGAACATCGCGATCTGCGCTCAGCCGCTCGGTCTGGGGATGGGGTGTCGTAACCCAAATCGCTTCGTCCTCATGCTCGATACGCTCAGCAAGACCGACGAGTTCATCGATGTGGCCACCATGGGTCGCCAAAAACATCGTGGTCATACCGCCCCCTTTCGACGCACGACGGCCACCGCGGTCTTCGCCAAGAGCTTGGTGTCCGTCATCGCGGACTTGGTTTCCACATAGCGCAAGTCGAGCTCGAGCATTTCCTCGGTGGAGAGAGCGCCGCGACCACTCGCCTGCCACAGACCCGCAATGCCGGGTTTCACGGACAGCCGACCGCGCAGGGACGATGCGAACAAACTCGATTCCCACAACAACGATGGCCGAGGCCCAACCAGCGTCATTTCGCCGCGCCACACATTGAGCAACTGAGGCAGCTCATCAAGGCTCGTCTTGCGCAGCACGGCCCCGACCGAAGTAATTCGCGGGTCGGCTTCGATCTTTGCGTCGGGCTCGCCGCGAGCCATCGCTGTTTCGATCGACAAACGGTGCACGTCCCCTCCGGCACTGTTGTCCATCGTGCGGAACTTGAGCACCCGGAACGGTTGCCCACCCGCACCGAGTCGCATCTGTCGAAAGAGGATCGGTCCTGGGCTCGAGAAATGAATCCACACCGCCGCGGCAAGTGCCACCGGAGCCGTCGCCACCATCGCCGAACCCGACAGCGCCAGGTCGAAGAACCGCGACCACATGCCATGTGCTGATGATGCTCCGAGTCGAACCCCGACGGGTCGGTGTTGTGTCTCAGAACGCGACGGGCTCGCGGGCGATTTGCGATGATTACTCATGTCCGGATCGAGGCGCTTCTGCTCGAGAAGGCGCGCTGTCGCGCCCCACGCCCGGACCTCGTGCCTTTCAAGCGACGAGACTCCACCAGCCGCACGAGGCACATCCAACGAACGCAACCGCATCGATGCCGAACAGATCGCGATCGCCCGCCAGGCAAGCGCTCGACTCTGCTCGTCGGTGGCGTTGATCGAATCCACGACCGCGCCGCGCAGACAAGAGCCGTCCATGATGAAGTTCAGGCGAGCTTCAGCAACGACAGCTCCGCAGTCGTTGATCGATACGTCGATGCCCTGATCGACACCGCCGATCG
>CAZLWE010000065.1:0-19478 GCA_964562985.1 uncultured Acidimicrobiales bacterium | reverse complement strand
TCGGTACCGAACGTCTTGATGATGTCCTCGTCGGGATTGATCGTCCAACGGTTCAGCCATTCGAATCGTTCACGGCTCATGCCCTCGGGCAGGATCGCAACGCCACGAACGTCCATGATCTTGCTGATGGCAATACCGCCGCGGGCGTAGTTGCCTGTCGATGGCCAGATCGCACGGTGCTGTGTGGGGTCGAACCGGCCGGTCACCAATCGAGCGACCAAGCAGCTGTATGCGGCAAGAACCTTGTGCGCACGGATCATTGGAAAACGGTTGCCGAAGGCCAGCACGATGCGTGCATCGACACCGGTCATCTCACTCGGCAACTCGATGTGGGTCGGAACATCTACAAATCCTGGGAAGTTGTCGCCCGGTTGATCGGCATGTTCGTTGAACCAGTGCACCCGGAAGAGGTTGCGGGCATCGGCGGCGTCCTTCTCCACCCCGCTCAGCTGGTCAGGGATCGAAGAAGGAATTGTCGACGGGTCGCGCAGTTGGCCGAAGGTCGGCAGCACAATGTTGCGCTCGCGGAACCGCTGGACTGCGTTGTCGTAGGCGCTTTGGCCGTCCGGGGCGAATTCACCAAATACGGCAAGGCCGTCGGTGGCTTCGTTGGTTGTCTTTTCAGTCATGGTGTTTCCTCGTTGAGAGCTATTTTTTGGACGAAGGCAGAGATTTGCTCGATGACTTCTTCGCGGTTCGTTTCGTTTACGAGCTCGTGACGAGCCCCTTCGTAGACCCGGATGGTCTTGTCGGCGCTGGGCATGGCTTCGACGGCGGCGAGTGATGTTCGGTAGTCGACGTAGGGATCGTCGTCGCCATGGCAGAACAAGACGGGCATGGTGAGCTTGTCGATGTCGGCTTGGAATTGGTCGAGGGCGACCATCTCAGCAACGAGTAGCGGACGCTTGTACTTGTCTCGGTAAATCAGCGGGTCGGTCGCATACGCATGTACCGTGGCCAGGTCGCGCGACATACCCGCGAAGTCGGTGCTCGCAGGTGGAAGGTCGGGTGCGGCGAGGGCTTCACGAGCCCAGGTCCAGTCGCCGATTACCGCGCCGAGCAAGCCGATGGCTGACACGTCCTCGGGGTAGGTCTGCGCGAAGCGAGATGTGAGCAGACCACCCATCGAATGCCCGATCATGATCAACGGCAACCCGGGGTGCTCACCAACGGCGATGTCGACCAATCGACGAATGTCGGCCACCACGTCGGCAAAGTCGTTGATGAGCGCTCGCTCGCCATCGCTATGTCCGTGACCCATGTGATCTTCGCCGTAGACGACTGCGCCCTCGGCGATGAGGCGCTCGGCAACGTGTGCGTACCGGGCCGCGTACTCGGCGTAACCGTGCACGAAGACCACGATGCTCGACGCGTCACCGCTGGGACCCCACTTCTCATAATGGACGTTGCCAACGGATCCATCAAAGGTTGCCATCATCAGCCTTTCTGCGATTCTGTAATCGCCGCGAGGACGCGGCTCGGCGTCAATGGGAACTCGTCGAACCAGATGCCGGTGGCATCGTGCACGGCGGCGATCACCGCTGGCGCATAGGAAATGTATGGCATCTCCGCGACGCCGCGCGCTCCCCACGGCCCAAGCGGGTCGCTGAGTTCAAGCACAACACTCTCGACGTGTTCAGGAACGTCACCGATTCCAGGAATCAGATAGCCACTGAATCGAGGGTTCACGATTCGCCCCTCTTCGACGATCAGGTTCTCGCTCAACACGTAGCCGTGGGCCTGGACGACGGCGCCTTCGATTTGGCCTCGGACGAGCTGCGGGTTGATCGCCCGACCAACGTCGTGGACGCTCGTGACCCGGTCGACGCGAATGTGCCCGGTGCCGGTGTCGACACTGACCTCGACAGCTTGGGCCATGTAGCCGTAACAGAAATTCGGTTGCCCAGCGCCTGTCTCGACATCGAGCGCCTCGGTCGGCGGCGGCGTGTAACGGAACGTTCCGACCGCAGGCCGGGCCCCCTCGCGCCAGGCCTTCTCGGCTTCTTCGGCTGCACCGAGTACCGAGTTGCCCGCCATGAACGTCATGCGCGACGCAGACACCGAACCGGAGTCCGACGCTGGCGCCGAGGTGTCCGAGAAGTGGCCGGTGACGTTTTCGATAGACACCCCGGTGGCGTCGGCCACCATCTGACGCAGCGCCTGGTGAGCGCCTTGGCCGACCTCGGCCGCACCGTGATAGAAGTCGGCAGAGGTGGGGAACTCATCGTTCTCGTCACCGTGGAGATGAATCTCGGCTTCGCAACGTTCGGGAAAGCCGAAGCTGAACCCGACGTTCTTGAAACCCGAGGCAAACCCGCGGCCGCGCTTCACGTCACTAGCGTCCGCTGGCAGCGTTGCGACGGGAGCGTAGGGTTTGGCATCGAACATCGGCCCGTCGAGCTGCGCCTTGTCGGCACATTCGTCGATGACGTTTCGGATCGTGACCCCTTCGGGCATGACCGCCTGGGTCAACCCCAAGCTGCCCTCGACCATCGCGTTGCGTCGACGCAGCTCCACCGCATCCATGCCGAGGGCTTCAGCGAGCTTGTTCATCTGCATCTCGGCAACGAATGCCCCCTGAGGACCACCGAAGCCGCGGAACGCCCCGCCGGGAACCGTGTTGGTGTAGATCGCTGTCGAGTCGATGTGTGCGTTTGGCACGACATAAGGGCCGGCCACGCTCAGGTGTGCGTTGCCCAGCACTTTGTTCGACGTGTAGTTGTAGGCGCCCGCATCCAACAACACGTCGGCGTGAAGGGCGGTGATCGTGCCGTCACTGGTTGCGCCAAGCTTGGCGTGAATCGTGGCCCGATGCCGCTTGTGATGCCCAACGATCGATTCCTCCCGGGTCCACGTGGCGTACACCGGCCGGCCTATTCCGAGGCGGTGGAGCTTGCGTGCAGCGAGGGCGAGCACGATCTGGAGGCTCATGTCCTCCTTGCCGCCGAACGCTCCGCCGATCGCCGAGTAGATGACGCGCACCTGATCGGGGTCGATGCCGAGCGCGTGGGCGACCTGTTGTTGGTCTTCCCAGGCCCATTGGCCACCGGTCTCGACCGTGACCACGCCATCGTCGGCGACCCATGCCGTGCCCGACTCGGTCTGGAGGAAGGCGTGCTCTTGATACGGCAGTTCGTAGGTGCCCTCGACCACGACCTCGGCATCGGCCCAGCCCTGATCCATGTCGCCCTTGCGGATCTTGAGCTGGTGATAACTGTTGCTGGAGACCTCGCCATGCACGAGCACGTCGTCGGTTTGAGCCTGTGTGATGTCCGCAACGATCGGCAGTAGCTCCCAGTCGACCTCGATCAGCGTGGCCGCGTGACGGGCTTGTTCTTCGGTCTCGGCGACGATCACCGCGACCTGGTCTGCCTCCCAACGACTCACCGTTGGATCGACCGCGCTGACGCCGGTGTGTTCGAGGCCGAGCAGCACCGGTTGGTCGAACATGGTGAGGCCGTACTCGTTGACCGGAACGTCGGCTGCGATCACGATCGTGACGACTCCGGGCGCAGCCTCGGCCGCGCTCACATCGATTCGGGTCATCCGTGCGTGGGGCTGTCCGGAAAACACCGTCACCGCAAACAACGCGTCAACCGGGACGTTATCGCCGGCGTAGCGCGCGGCGCCCGTGACTTTGTCGCTGGCGTCGAAGCGGCTGGTGGATGCGCCGACGCTCATGAGTCGCTCCCTTGTGCTCCGCTCGCCGCGGCACGGCGTACCGCCTCGATGATCGGGTAGTAGCCGGTGCATCGGCACAGGTTTCCGCCGAGTCCCTGGATGATCTGGTCGTCGGTTGGGTTCGGCGTTGCTGCTAAAAGCCTTTCGACGGCCATAACAAAACCGGGAATGCAATAGCCGCACTGCACCGCGAACTCGTCGACGAAGGCCTCTTGCACACAGTGCAGCCCATTGTCTTGGGCGAGTCCTTCAATGGTGACAATCTCGCCGCCGTCGGCTTGAGCGGCCGGGACCAGACACGACATGACGCCCGCGCCGTCGAGGTTCACGGTGCACGCCCCGCACTCACCCTCAGCGCAACCTTCCTTGGTGCCCCATAGCCCAGCACCCTTTACCGGGGCCTGCTCGCGCAACCAATCCAGCAAAGTCAGGCTTGCTGCATTGGCGCCGGTGTGTTGCTGACCGTTTAGCGTCACTGCGATTTCGATGTCATCGGTGACGACCGCAGGAGCGACGTTGCCACCCCTCGGCGAAGCGTCAACCCGAAGGGTCGGAGGCGAGTCGAGCCAGGCGGCCTGTTCGCCACCGTTGGCGATGGACTGGAGCGAACGCCGGACGGCGGTCTCGATAACGCTCGTGCGGTACTCGCTTGTGCCCCGGCCATCGGTGATCGGCGAGACGGCGCCTGCTGCTACTTGGGCTGCGTTGGCGACTACTTCTTCGGTGAGGGTCGCTCCGGCAAGCACCGTTGCGAACTCTTCGATGAGCACGACCGTTGGAGCCACACTGCCGAGTGCGAGGCGTGCGGACGCGATCTGCTGGCCGTCGAACCCGAGAACGATGCCACCGTGCACAACCGAGATCGCCTGGTTCTTGCGAAGCCCGACCTTGAACCACAGCCCTCGCCGACCAGCCGCCAGCTTGGGAACCTGAATCGCTGCAATCAACTCGCCCGGACGCAGAACGGTCTCGCGGAAACCGGCGAAGAACTCAGCGACGGGAACCACCCGGGTGGACAAGTCACCAGCGTCATCTAAGGAAACCAGTTCGAGTTGGGCGTCGAGCGCCATCAGCGCGCTGATCGTGTCATTCGCCGGACTCGCCGTGACCAGGTTGCCGGAGATAGTGGCGCGGTTGCGCAATTGCGGCGACCCGACTTCGACGCACGCCTGAGCGAGCGGGAGCGCGAAACGGGCGAACCGAGGGTCATCCACCACCTGTGAATGCGTGACGCCCCCGCCAAGACGAAGGCTGTCGTTTGACTCGCTGATGGCTGCGAAGCCGTCGATCGACACGAGATCTACGACCCCAACCGGCTCCACTTCTCCGCTGCGGGCGAAGTCCAACAAGAGGTCGGTTCCTCCAGCGATCGCTCGATGAGATGGATTGACGCCAAGCGCTACTAGAGCGTCGTGCAACGTGGCTGGTCGGATGACTTCGGAAATCCTGCGCCCATTGCGCTGAACATCATGTACGGAAAACTTCTCGGCCATAGATCAGTTCCCTACCCCGGCTTTCGAGGCCCATGAGCGCTCACCCGAAACCTGTTCGCCGCCGACCCAAACGGCCGCTATATCGCTGGCGCCTCCGAGTCGAACGAGCTTCTCGAATTGATGCATCGGTCGATCGCCGCCGGGCACGTTGTCGATGCGATCCAGTGAGACCGCGACCGCATCGAACTTTCGACCTGGTTCGATCAGCCCCACAGGTGCGCCCAACACCTCGGCACCCCCGAGGGTCGCCAGGTGGAACGCAGTGGTCGCGGTGATCCGGCTGTGGTCGACCCCTCGGGCAGCGGGGTCGAGGCGCTGGTCGACACCGTTCTCCAGATGACGAGACACATCGATCGCACGAGCGGCCTGACCAATGAGTGACGGCGACGGTCCACCCGCGATGTCGGTGCCAAGACCGACGCGCACGTTGCGTTCCATCGCCCGACGTAAGGGGAACACCGCATCACCGAAGTAGATGTTGCTCAGCGGGCAGTGGGCGACTCCTGCGCCAGCAGTAGCGATCAGGTCCATGTCCGAATCCCCGAGCAGACACCCGTGGGCGAGGACCGTGTGCTCACGCAACAGACCGAATCGATCGAGCGATTCGGTATCGGACATTTGATGGCGGTCGAGGACATAGCCATGTTCCCAGTCGTTCTCCGAACAATGTGTCTGGACGAGGTGGCCGGTCTCTGATGCCAGCTCACCCAACGCGGAAAGCAGTTCGTCTGTGCATGCGGGGATGAAACGGGGAGTGATGACCGGCCGCACCAGCCCCAGCGGATCGTCGAGCGCTTCGATCGCCTCGATTGAGGCGCTACTCGCGGCAAGCGCCGACTCCGGCGACTCGTCCCGGTAGTAGTCCGGCGTGCCCGTCGGGTGGTCCATAGCTGTGCGACCAACCCACGCCCGTTGCCCGTGAGTGATGCAAGCCTGCGCGAGCGCCGTCGTGGCGTCGAGATGAATCGACCCGTAGTAGACGGCCGTTGTCGTGCCCTGCGATAGGAGAGACGGCACCATGTCCGCCCAAATCTGTCGGGCGTACTCGGTATCGGCGAACTGCGCCTCGGTCGGGAACGTGTGCTCGAAGAGCCACTCGTCGAGCGGGACGTCATAGCCCGTGCCGAGCTGGGGCCATTGCGGCGCGTGAATGTGCAAGTCGACAAACCCAGGTACGAGCACCTGATCCGAGGGGAGTTCGACGTGCACCGTTTCGCGGTACTCCGACGCAGCGACCACGCGCGAGACCACGTCACCGTCAACCTCGACGATGACATCATCGAGAATCTCCACCTCGTCGGGAGTCGGGGTCTGAAAGATTCGGCAACGAATAGCGAACATGGCGCGTTTGTCCTCTAGATCTCGTTGAGACGCGCGAATAATCGCTGCGCCGCCTCAGCGGCCTTTGCTTTGATCTCGGCCGCGTCCACGTGAATCGGAACACCGTCATCGAGCACTGCCTTGCCATCGATTTCGACTCGCTGTGGCGATACCGCGGTGGTGTAGGCGAGGCGCCACGGGTCCATCACCTCGTAGTTCCAGGTCACGACGTCGTTGCGTGCTTCGGGGAACAGGTCCCATCCGGCCTCCAACCAACCCCACATGGTGTCGGGGGTCGCGGTCACATCGATCTCACGGGCCTTCACGAAGGCGACCCGGAACTCGTCGAGCATGTCGGCGCCGATGCCGTCGGTGCCGAGCGCTACCGGGTTCGAGAATCGGCGAGGGTTGGCATAGCCAACCGCGTTGTTCATGTTCGAGCGCGGATTGTGCACCAGGGTGCCAGACAGGCCGTGATCGTCGGGGAGATGCACGCCGTGGATGAGCATCCAATCGTCGTCGGTGTGGCCCTCGAGCATCTGCCAGGTGTCGGCTGGACCTTCGGCCACGTGCACGTGCACGCCGACACCGTAGTTGCGGCCCATCTCCGCCGCCGCAGCGATCGTGTCTGGCTCGCAGGTAAACGCTGCATGTAGCCCAACCTTGCCCACTCCCCCGGCGGAGAGGAAGCGGTCGTTCTCGGCCAACCCTGCGGCTGCGCCTTCGGGGCCGTGGCGATCCGTCACGCCATAGGCGCAGTTCACGCGCACCCCGACCTCGGCACACGCATCGGCGATAACCGACAGTGATCCTTCGATTGCGTTTGGCGATTCGTGATGATCGATCACTGCGGTGCAACCCGCCTCAAGTGCGGTGAGCGCCCCGAGCTTTGCGGAGTGGTAGATCAGGTCGAGGTCGAGCGCCATGTCGAGACGCCACCAGATCAATTCGAGGATCTCACCGAACTCCGTTGGCGTTCGTGGGGGCGCGGGCATGCCGCGCGCGAGGAACGAATAGAAGTGATTGTGCGCACAGACCAAACCAGCGGTTTGGTTCGCGGCGAGGCTCCGGGTCTGCTCAGTAGCCAACGGTTAGCTCCACGCCGTGGCGCGTTCGCGGTTCTTCTCGTTGACCAACGGCAACTCGTTACGCCATTGGCCGTCATGTGACCACATCGCTGCAGCCACGGCGCCTGCGGTTGGCACGAGACCGATCTCGCCAACACCTTTGATGCCGTACGGGCTGTTCGGTTCAGCCGACTCCACGAGGATCACATCGACGGGCGGCATATCCTTCGGGCGAATGATCGAGAGCGAACGTAGCGTCTCGTTAAGTGGCTTGCCGTTCTCATCGCACGGGAAACCCTCGGTCATGGCATAGCCGAGCCCCATGTGCACCGAGCCCTCGATCTGACCTTCACACAGCAGCGGGTTGACGGCCTTGCCGACATCGTGGGCTGCGACGACCTTCTCGATGTCGCCCGAGCCCGGGTCGATGACGACCATCTGCGCGGCGTAACCAAAGGTGGAGTGAATGATTGGGTTCTCGAGTCCCTCGTTGAGCGAGTTGGTCCAGTCGACGCGGTACTCGCCCTCGTAGTCGACGCCGGGCTTGCAGCCATCGGCCACCGCCTTCTCGCAGGCGTCCTTCACCGAGCCCGCACCCATGAGCGTGCCCCGACTACCGGTGGTCTGACCAGCCCCGAGTTCGCGGGTGGAGTCGACGATGACATCGATGCGCTCGGCATCGATACCGAGCTCTTCGACAGCGACCTGCAACGCAACCGTGTGGACGCCTTGGCCCATCTCGGTCCAGCAGTGACGAACCTCGACACGATTGTTGTCCTCACGGAAGTGCACCACAGCTTTGGCGATCTCTTTGAAGCCGTTTCCGAGGCCCGAGTTCTTGAGCCCAAGCCCAAGGCCAACCGGCTTTCCGGCAGCGACGGCGTCGTCATAGGCGGGCTTTACCGCGTCGAGGCACTCGCGTGCACCAAGGCAGCCGTCGTCCATCTTCTGCCCGGGACCCCACACCACACCAGGTGTGATCACGTTGCGGCTGCGCATCTCCCAGCCGCTGATTCCGACCTGCTCGGCGAGGCGATCCATAACGCCTTCCATCGCGAACTGTGCCTGGTTGGCACCGAAGCCGCGGAACGCCCCACAGACCGAGTTGTTCGTGCGAGCAGCGACGGCTTCGACGTCGATGTTGTCGCACACGTACGGGCCCGACGCGTGGCCGGCGGCCCGCTCGAGAACCTTCATTCCGACCGATGCGTACGGGCCCGAATCGCCGAGCATGCGGATTCGGAGGCCGACGAGCTTTCCGTCGGCGTCACAACCTGCTTCGTACTCCATGCGGATGGCGTGGCGCTTGGTGTGCACGAGGAACGACTCCTCACGAGAGAACGTGGTCTTGACCGGACGGTCGAGCAGCCACGCCGCCAAGGCGGTCTGGCCCTGGTTCGACATGTCTTCCTTACCGCCGAACGCGCCGCCATTGCTGACGAGTTCGGTGAAGATCAGCGATTGGTCGACGTCGAGAATACGAGCAATATCGTTGCGGTCGTCCCAGATGCCCTGGCCACCGGAGTAGACGTACAGACGGCGTTCGTCAGAGGTCTCCGACGAGTCGCCCATCGTTCCAGTTGCGGGTAGCAACTCGCCGGGTGCGATCGGTACGGCCAGGGTGCTTTCGGGCTCGACGAAGGCGTGGTCGATGCGTTGGGTCTGGAAGGTCTCGCGCACGATGTGGGCCGCACCTGACAACCCCGCGTCAGCATCACCGCGGTTGTACGTCGAGGTCGACAGCACGTTGCCGTCGAGGGTCCATACGGCATCTTCGGAGGACGCTATGGCCTCGGCCGGGTTGGTGATTGGGGTGAGCACGTCGTAACTCACGTTGACGAGCTCGGCCGCCTTGCGCGCAATCGCTCGGGTCTCGGCCACAACGTACGCGAGCACGTCGCCCATGTAGCTGGTGCGCCCGCCGACCGGAATGAAGATCGGCCAATCCTTGTGGATCAGCCCGCTGCGCAGCTCCCCCGGAACGTCGGCTCCGGTGAGCACTCGAACCACGCCGTCAACAGCCTCGGCCGCTGTGGTATCGATGGAGACGATGTTGGCGCGGGCGTGCTCGGTCAGGTGAACGGCACCATGCAACAGACCCGCGGGGACCATGTCATCGATGAAGGGACGTTCGCCCATGGCGAACTCGTGCGCTTCGTACTTGACGCCGCGGCTACCGATGCCCCCAGGCTGAATGACTACCGGGACTTCACCGGCGGCGATGTCTTCGATCGCGTCGAGGATTTTGATGTAGCCGGTGCAACGGCACAGATGGGCGCCAAGCAGGGCAGCGGCGTTCTCGCGGGTGAGATCGGCGCCCTTCTTGTCGACCATTGCCTTGGTGCGCATGACGATGCCAGGGGTGCAGAAACCGCACTGCAACGCGCCGTGCGCGGCGAATGCTGCCGACATCGCGTCTCGCTCAGCGCCATCCACACCTTCGAGGGTGAGCACTTCGGTGCCAGCCGTTTTCTCCAGCGACGTCTGACAGGCAATACGGGCCTTGCCATCCATCATGATCGTGCAACAGCCGCATTGACCGCTCGGCGCGCAGCCATCCTTGGGCGACATGACTCCGAGCTCGTCTCGCAGCGCGGTCAGCAAATGCTCGTGGTGCTCTCCCACGGTTACGGGAGTCCCATTCAAGATGAAGTCGGTCATGGTTCGATGACCCCTTTCTGGTTCGTGATGCGCTGGTACAGCTCAGGACGGCGGTACGTGGCGAAATTGAAGAGCGTGTCTTTGTAGTTGGCGCACCAATCGAGGTCGCAGTCGGCAACGATGACCTCATCACCGGTACTCACCGCTTGGGCCACGATCTGACCCGATGGCGCAATGATCGCCGATTGCGCGAGCGACTCGACACCCTCTTCGGTACCACCCTTCGCAACACCAACGACCCAAGTTCCGTTCTGGTAAGCGCCCGCCTGCATACAGAGATGATTGTGGAAACCTTGCAGCGCGTTCTGGCCAGGGTCGGGGGCGTAGTGGATCGGGGTGTTGTAGCCAATCATGATCAACTCGACCCCCTGCAAGCCCATCTCGCGATAGGTCTCGGGCCAGCGGCGATCGTTGCACGTGGCGAGCCCAACGAGCCCGTCGAAAGCTCGATGGACAGGGAAGCCCTCGTCGGACTCTTGGAAGTAGCGACGCTCGAGATGCTGGAACGGCCGCCACGGCTCGTCGCCGTCGTGTCCGGGGATATGGACCTTGCGAAACTTGGTGACGATCGTGCCGTCTCGCTCCACGAGGACGGTGGTGTTGAACCGGTCACCGTCGGGGGTGAGTTCGGCGTACCCGAGCGCGAAGCCCACGCCCAACGCCTTTGCGTCGTCGAATAGCAGCTGCGTTTCGGGGCCGGGCATCTCGGTCTCGTAGTAGTGGTCATGACCGGAGATGTCTTCGGTGAACCAGCGAGGGAAGAAGGTGGTCAGCCCGAGTTCGGGGAACACGACGAGCTCGGCCCCGTCTTTGGCCGCCTTAGCCAACAGCGAGCGAAGGCGTTCGACCACATCGGTGCGCGGCTCGTCTCGGCCGATCGGCCCAAGCTGAGCTGCGGCGACCCGCAAAATTCGATGGTCAGTCATTCTCTGCTCCTGCGCCCGTTCCAAGTGGGTTGCCCTTTTGGCTTGCCAGCAATCTGGTAATGAGATCGAACGACTCGTCGTCGATCCCCTTCGCACTCAGTCCTTCGGTCGTGACAAGAACACCTGGAGTGTCGCGGGCATTGAAGACCTCAGCGTCGGTGTAGAGCCGCGGCTTCACCATGGCGGGGTCACCGTTCTCCGGGCAGAAGGTCATGCAGTTGCCGCACTCGTTACACAGCTCGCTCAGCAGTAGATACTGCTGACGGCTGTCCTCCATGCTCGTAAGTCCGGTGTCGACGAGGCTTGGGATCGAAAAGAAGGCGTCGTTCGGGCACACGGTGATGCAGAAGTTGCACGACACGCAGCCAAACATTTCGAGGTCGTTCTCCACCTCACGAGGCAGCTTCTGGTTCGACTCAAACGAGTATTGGTCCTTGCCATACTCTCGAAGTTCGGCGACGTACTGCTCGATCACGCTGCCATGTCCATGGCTCGTCGCAAATACTTGGCGGAAAGCGCGATACGACGCGAGGTCGGTGTTACCACTGTCTGCAACGTCTCGCGTCAGGGCCTTCAGCATCGGCTTGAGCCGTCCGTACCCGCCGGGCTTCAAAAGGTCAGAACACACCGTGGCCGGGTTCACGCCCACCGCAATCGCGTCGGACAGGTTCTCCTTGGTAATACCGGCCGAGAAGCTCACCATGATGTCGCCGTCGTGGCCGGGGATGTCGAGCTTGCCGGGCATGGCCGTGGCCAGGGTGTCGAGCAGCGTCATCGCCAAAACATGCAGCGGCGGACCCGACAGATACATCGTGTCCTCGGGCATCCATTGCTTCGCGTTGTTCACCACCAGCGTGTTCGTGAGCTTGATCCCGAAGCGTCGCCCGCGTTCGGCGGCATAGTCGCGCAGCTCGCCGATCAGCTCGATGCCCCGGTCGAACTGGAGGTCTTCGGCGAACGCCTCTTCTTTGACGTTGACGTCGGTGTAGCCGAGTTCGTCGTTGACGATGGTGGCCACGGTCTCGTATCCGAGCAGGGTCGGGTTGAGCTTCACGATGACGTCGAGGCCGTGTTCGTCGATCAGATGCTTGGTGATCGATTCGATCTCGTTGGGCGGGCAGCCGTGGAAGGTGGAGAGCGTCAAGGTGCTTGAAAGTGCCGTGGTGAAGTCGAATTCACGGAACTCGGCGAACGAATCGGGGATCTCTGCTCGCAGCGCGTCGACCTCGGCGGTCGCATCTTTCATGCTCTCGATGAAGGCGTGGATCTCGGGCGAGGAGATACCAGAGAGGTCATAGCCGACCGACATGTCGAACACGTACGGTCCGGGGTCGTCCCCAATGTGTTGGGCGAGCGGCTCCCAGTTCTGAAGAATGTCGATGAGCATGCTGGCTTTGACGTACTCGGTGAGGCTGTCGGCAATCTTGAGTTCTTGGCTCCACTCGATGTTGTAGCCAATGGTCTGCATGTCGATGCACGGTCGCTGGATCTCGAGCTCGTCGAGGATCTGAACGGTCTTCAATTCGAACAGGCGCGACCCACCGAGCCAGCTGAGCACGATGTTTTGTGCGAGCTGGCTGTGCGGTCCCGCGGCTGGGCCGACCGGTGAGGCGCAGCGACGGCCGAGAAAGTCGAAACCCAAGTCGATGTCGTCGTCGGGCGACCAGATGCGCGCCGTCGGTAGATCGAAGATCTTGTTTCGGGTCTCCCACTCATGTGCGATGCGATCGAGCAGTTGCCCAAGGCTCATGGGGGTTAGCGGCGCTGTCACGCCGTGCGGGGTGTGTCCCGGGTGCGTGTCGAGTGAATCCTGTGTCATGACGGCCTAACTTCCGTGAGGCGTTGGCCGGTTGGCCAACGCGATCATGGTGTGGAGCAAAACGTTGGAACCCGCTTCGAGGTCCTCTGGGGAGGTGTATTCGGCCGGATTGTGGCTGAGGCCGTTGACGCTCGGGGTGAAGATCATGGCGGTTGGGCACACCCGAGCCAGCATCTGCGCATCGTGGCCGGCGCCAGAGGGCATCCGTCGCACGGAGTGTCCCAGGTCGGTGGCGGCTCGCTCCACGATGTCGACGACGGCCGGGTCGAAGACGACCGGCTCGAACCGAGCGAGGGAGCGTGTCTCAAAGGCGCACCCTTCGGTGGTCGCAGTCGCTTCGAGGAAGTCGGCGAAGCGACGTTCACTCTCCTGGAGTACTTGTTCGTCGGTGTTGCGCAGGTCGACGGTGAAGGTGGCCTTGGCGGCAACGACGTTGATGAGGTTCGGGTGCAGCTCGATTCGACCGACCGTGGCCACCTGCGGGTCACCAAGCTCGAGCGCAAGCTCCCGGGCGAAGTTCGCGCATGCCGCGGCGACGAAGCCCGGGTCCTTTCGAAGGCCCATCGGCGTCGTGCCTGCGTGGTTGGATTGCCCAACGACTTCGACCTCGGTCCAACTGATGCCCTGCACGCTTTCGACCGCGCCAATGGTGACGTCTTCGATTTCGAGCACCGGGCCCTGCTCGATGTGAAGTTCCACAAAGGCATGTGGCACCGGGCCGGGAATCGGCGCGGATCCGTTATAGCCAATACGTTCGAGCTCGGGTCCAACAACCGCACCGTCGATGCCCACAATGTCGAGCGCTTCTTCGAGCGGCATCCCGCCGACATAGACGAGGCTGCCCAACATGTCGGGAGCGAATCGGGCCCCCTCTTCGTCGGTGAAGATGCCAACGGCGAGCGGACGAGCGAGCTCGATCCCGGCGCTCTGGATCGTCTCGATCACTTCGAGGCCAGCGAGCACGCCGAGGTTGCCGTCGTAACGGCCGCCGGTGCGCACGGTATCTATATGTGACCCGCACATCACCGGAGCACCGTCGCCGGGCATGACCGCAATGACGTTGCCGATGCCGTCGACCGTGACGGTCAGGCCGAGGTCCTTCATCCATGTCACGACGAGGTCGCGACCTTCCTTGTCCTCGTCGGTCAGAGCGAGGCGCGCACAGCCCTCGGTGCCTTCGATCGCGCCGATCGCGGCGAGGTCAGCCAGGCGTTGCAGCAGTCGATCGGTGTTGATCGATAGCTCCGAAGTCGCGTTGGACACAGATACTCCCCTCCGAGTTAGGCACGTCGTCTTCTCCGACAATAGGTTAACGATTTGTAAAGCGCTTAAGTTAACGGCATGTAAAGCGTTCGATCTAGACGGATGGTTTCGGCCGTCATCAAGGCGAGAGTGTTGCGACAAGGGCGCTGACTGTCACAACATCGCAAGGGGGAGACACGTGGTTCAACACGACGCCGAACGACGCGTAGCGGTCGAATTTCTTGTTGAACCCTTCGTCGAAGGCGATCCCGGCGATCACGTGATGGCAGCGGTGAAGGCGTTCACGTCACGAGACCTTGAGGTCGACTTCGGACCATTCTCTTCGGTCGCCACTGGGCCACTCGACGAGCTCGGGGACGCGATATCGGCCATGGTCACCGACGCCATGGGAGCCGGTGCAACAACGATCAACCTGCAAGTCGCGAGCAGCCCCGGCGAACTCAGCTCGCCAACGCTGCACCACGCGCTCGATGCCATGTTGCGCGCCGCCGAACGTGAGGTGGGTTCAGACCCAAAGGACTGGACCCGCGAAGACAAACAACGGGTTATTCGAATGCTCGATGAACGAGGGGCCTTTCTCTTGCGTGGAGCGGTTCACGATGTTGCTGACGCCATGGGCGTGAGCCGGATAACGGTGTACAACTACCTCAACGCCCTCGAAAACCGCTCGGAGGGCAGCCCGTCATGAGAAGCCTTACCGGAGCAGTAGTTCCCTCGGCGCGCGTGTGACCGAGGTCAGTGACGTGCGAAACACCGGTTCGGAACATCTCGCGAGAACCCGGCCAACGTGAAATCGGTTGGTCATGGATCTGGTTATTTCTTGCAATCCGGACGACAGATCCGGAGACACCCCCGAAACATCGGAGCCATTCTTCCATGACCAAAGTCAACCAACTGCTTTCCAAACTCGACAGGGCCTCATCGATCGCCCCGCTGGTACTGCGGGTTACCCTCGGCACGCTCTTATTGTTGAACGGACTCGACAAGTTCTCCGCCGGTATCGCCGCGGTGACCGACGCCTTCACCTCCATGGGCGTGCCGTTGCCGAGCGTGACCGCTCCCCTCGCCGCAGTCCTTGAGGTGGCGATCGGCATCGGCCTGATCGCTGGCTTCGCCACGCGGCTCTCCGGCGTCGTGATGACCGGGTTCTTCGCTGTCGCCATCGCGACGGTCAAGGCCGAAGGCGGCATCCTCGGATCTGCCGACATTGACCTGCTCTACACCGCAGGTCTGGTGGCCCTGGTCTTCCTTGGCCCCGGCGCTCTTGCGATCGACAACATCATCGCCAAGCGGGCCGAGCGTAAGGAGCGAGTCACCAAATCACCCCGGCGTGGCCCGACGATCATGCCTACCCCAGAGCCAACCCTCGCCTAAGCCCCGTCAACGGCTTTCTCCGGCCTCGCCTGGCATCCCTCCCGGGGTGTCAGGCGAGGTTCGCGTTTTCCGAATCGTTTGGGCCCGATAGCGATGCACTCGGAGAACGGTTGGAGAACTGCGCAAGCGTTTCGAATATCGGTGATGAACACGGGCGTTATCTAGGCATACATCAAACATCCACTGCACACGCAGAAAGGAAAATCGCCCATGTCACTACTATCTGGACTCCTGAGCTTCGTGCTCCTCGCCTTCTCCATTTGGGCGACCGTCGACATTCTCCTCACTCCCCAGAAGAGCATTCGTAACTTCCACAAGATCTTCTGGCTCATCATCAGCGTGGTCTTCGGCGCATTTGTCGGCCTCAGCTGGCTATGGGTCGGCCGCCCACGAAAGGTCGGCTTCTTGCCTGGCGGCAACACTGGCGCTCTCGCCCAACTTGCCGCCAACGCCGGAATTGCTATCCCCGGCGTCGCCGCTCCTGTCCAGAATCCTGTCGAAGCCGCCGAGGCTACCGAAGGTCCTTCTGGACACCCAAGCGACATTGAGACCTCAGCCGCAGAGGCCGCAGAGGCCCCAGTGGTGATCGACCTAACGGAACCAGCCGTTGCGCCATCACTTCCACCGGCTCCTCTGGGTCCAGAGGATTCCGAGGGTTGGGCGCAATGGTCCACCATCGCCGTCGCGGAAAACCAATTCAAAGAAGACTGATACGTGAAGCCTTAGCCGCCATCGGCTCCGCCGACATTTTGGCGGCACGGGTTCACGCGAATCACTCGCCGCAATCGCCCATTCGCCTTCGGCTCGGTGGGCTCTGCGGGTCCCCTCCTCCCCCGTCTCATCGGGTGCCGCCCTTCACGGGGCGGCACCACTTGTTTTCCGCCTAGCTCACGCACGCGCCTGCAACGAGATGTTGGCTTGAGAGTCGTTGAGTAGGATGGCGTCATGAGTGCGCCAAACCTCGACACATCACCGGAAGCGGCGGCGCTTCAGCGCAAGGTCATAAACAAAAAGACGCCAACAGAGCGAGCAGAGCTGGTGAACGCAATGAGCTCTGGGATAACCGACATTGCGCTCGCAGGTATCCGACGTCAATACCCAGAAGCCGATGCGGGAGAGGTGATGATTCACCTTCTTCGTCGCCGCTACGGCACCGCATACGTCGACAGCCTCCCACCCGAAGCGATCGAGGATATTCGCAGAGCGCAAACACCGTGATTGACCCGGCGACATTGGCGGTTGCATTCGGGCAAGAACTCGAGAGTCGAGACATCCTCTACGCGCTAACCGGATCCGTTGCTGCGTCGTTCTTCGGTGAACCTCGCAGCACAATCGACATCGACTTCACCGTCATGGCCGCTGGCAGCCGCCTCGGTCGGTTGACCGAGTTGCGCGAACGGTTTTACGTGCCCGAGTCGGCAATCAGTGAGGCGGCCAAACACTTCAGCTCGTTCAATCTGATTCACCACGCCAGCGGGATGAAGGTCGACATATTTGTGCTCGACGACTCGCCGTTCAATACCATTTTGATGGAGCGGCGAGTGAAGATGCAGCTGCCATCTGGCCACGTCTGGGTTGCCTCGCCCGAGGACGTCACTGCTCGAAAGATTCGCTGGTACGCGATGACCGACGAAACCTCCGAGCGTCAACGGCGCGACATCATCGCACTTCTGACGTATGGCAATGTCGACGTCGATGAGGTCATAACCACCGCCGAACTCGTGGATCTTGGTGAATTGGCACGACGCCTAGCCGAGGAAGCGGTCTCATAGAGAACCTTCGACCTGACGCCGCTATGGGCATCCGCAGAGCGAAGCGAAGGCGCGATTGCGGCGAGTGATTGTGCCGTGAACCCGTGCTGCCAGAATTTCGGCGGAGCCGTAGGCGGCTAAGGATTCACGGCAACATCCTCAAACTTGTAGCCCAGGCCTCGGATCGTGACGATGCGGGTGGGGTTCTTGGGGTCGGTTTCGATCTTGGAACGAAGGCGCTTGATATGGACGTCGAGGGTCTTGGTGTCACCTACGTAGTCGCTTCCCCAGACCCGGTCGATGAGAACGTCGCGGGTGAGTACCCGTCCGGCGTTCTCCATCAAGATGAGGAGCAGGTCGAACTCTTTGAGCGGTAGTGCTTCCTTGATGCCCCGGATCCACACTTCGTGCCGATCGGCGTCGACGCGTATGTCGCCCACATCGATCGGTTCTGCTGGCGCATCTTCACTCACCGGCTCTGGGCTTGCGGGTGCAACCTCCTCAGCGCGGCGAAGCACGGCCCGCATTCGAGCTACGAGTTCTCGGAGCCGGTACGGCTTGGTGACGTAATCATCAGCGCCGACCTCGAGGCCGACGACCATGTCGAGCTCTTCGCCTTTGGCCGACACCATGATGATCGGCACCCGAGACGTCTTACGGATCGCTCGGCACACATCGATGCCCGACATGGTCGGCAACATCACGTCGAGGAGGATCAGGTCGGGGCTCATCTCTTCGAAGCGCCGCAGCGCGTCTGCACCGTCGGAGGCGACGGTGACTGCAAACCCTTCTCGACCCAATCCCAATGTGAGCGCCTCCGCAAAGCTCGGCTCGTCTTCGACGACGAGTACCGAGATATCACTCATTTGCTTCGGCCCGGTCGCTCTCGTGGGCTCCGAGCGGATCGTCGTCGCGCTCCACGTCGTACGGCGCGCCCTGCGTCGGAAGGATCATCGAGAACGTCGAACCAACGCCTTCCTCGGAGACGACTTCAACGCGTCCTCCGTGGTTGACGGCGACATTTCGGACGATGGATAGACCAAGACCGGTGCCACCCGTGTCGGCGTGGCGCCCACGGTCTACCCGGTAGAACCGTTCGAAGACTCGGTTGAGATCTTTGCGGGGAATGCCCACGCCGTTATCGGCGATCGCTATAGCGACCTCGTCGACATGACCTGCCAGCCGGGCGGTCACCTCTCCTCCCCTGGGCGTGTACTTCACGGCGTTGCTCATCAGATTCGTTATGGCCGAGAGCAACTGCTTCGTGTCGCCCATGATCAGCGGAACCTCCGCGAGTTCCAGATTGAGCGTGATGTTCTTATGGTCGGCGGCAGCCTGAACAGCGACCGCGGACTCTCGAATGACCGCCGCAACGTCAACGTCTTCGGTGCGCTCAGAGAGACCTTCTTCGATCTTGCTCAGGTCCAACAGCGAATCGATCAGACGAGACAGGCGCCCACTCTCGTCTTGAATTCGGGCCAGGAAGTTGGCAATCACCGCGGTGTCGGTCTCCCCTTCGAGGGTTTCCGCGAGAAGGCTCAACGCGCCCACTGGAGTGCGCAGCTCATGGCTCACGTTGGCAACAAAGTCTCGCCGGACCGCGTCGAGCCGCTTTTGTTCGCTCACATCGTCGACGAGAACGACGGCGCCGAGCAACTCGCCTTCCTCAAGGAGAGGGCTCCCTACTACGACGAGATGGCGTTCAGGTGGGCCATGCAAGCGCAGCTCCTCGTCGGTGCTTTCGCCATCGAGGGCATCTTCCAGGCGAGCTTTGATCACGCTCTCCACAAGGGCATCACCGTGCCTACCGGACGCATACGGTTCGGCGGCCCGGTTGCGAGCTACCTCGGTGCCGTCAACGTCGGTGATAACGGCACCCGTGGCCATGTGGTGAAACGCTGAGTAGGCGCGTCTGGCGTCGAGGTCGGTCTCGTCTGAGTGCAGGACGTTCTCGAAGCGATCGAGTGCCGCATCGACGGTGCGGGGCGCAACGCCGTCGTCGCCAGCCGTGCGTAGCGCCACGTGAAGCCGGTCGAGGATTAGGCTCTCGCGCTTTGCGTTGAAGAAGACGACCAGAATGAGGACGATCACCAAGGCAGCCGCGATGATGATTGTGATCATCG
>CAZLWE010000064.1:0-20066 GCA_964562985.1 uncultured Acidimicrobiales bacterium | reverse complement strand
CAGATAGCGGACATGACGCAGGCTGACGGTTCACAGAAATCTGACGGAGTGCAAGCGCGGTGGTTCGAGCAGGTATCCGCTGCTCCCAAACGAGTCGTGCTCGCCGACGCTCCCGACTCCCGCGCCATGGAGGCGGCTGCGTTGTTGCGCGAACGTGGGCTGCTTGAGCCGATCCTGGTCGATGACCTCGACGCCGTTCGAAGCCCGGCAGTGGTCGCTGCTGCGGAGGAACTCGAGCGTGCAGACCTGGACGATCCGTTGCATGTCGCAGCGCTCATGGTACGAGTCGGCGAGGCCGACGCGTGCATCGCTGGTGCGACCCGTCCAACACCCGATGTGCTGCGGGCTGGCATTCACCTCCTCGGCGTTGCTCCCGGCGTCTCGATCATCAGTAGCTCGATGCTGATGATTCTCGACGACGGACGGCCGGTGGCGTTCGGCGACTGCGGCGTGATGCCCGACCCAGACCCCGAGCAACTCGCCTCGATCGCTATCTCCTCGGCCGCAACGTATGCCGAACTCACCGGCGACGAGCCGCGGGTAGCAATGCTCTCGTTCTCTACCAAGGGCAGTGCTGAACATCCGATGGTCGACAAGGTCCTCGAAGCCACCGAGATCGCGCGAGGGCTCGCCCCCGATCTGGCGATCGACGGCGAGATGCAGTTCGACGCGGCGTTCGTGCCATCCGTCGGCGAGCGCAAGGCGCCGGAGTCAGCGGTTGCCGGGCGGGCGAATGTGTTCATCTTCCCCGACCTCAATTCGGGCAACATCGGTTACAAGATCGCTGAACGCATAGGCGGCGTCGACGCGTTCGGGCCGCTCCTGCAAGGTGTTGATGGCGTGCTGCACGACCTCTCACGAGGGAGCTCGGTAGACGACATGGTCAATGTCGCAGTTATTGCATCGCTCCAAGCAGCGCGCCGGACGTAGCTACAGCGCCCTATTGGGCAAGGCGTTCGATGCCCCGATGCAAAATGTCGATGATGTGTTCGAAGGTGTCGTCGAGGTCGTGCGGCAGCGGATGACCATCGCCCGATTCGAGATGGGCGAATCCGTGAAAGGCGCTCCGCAGAGCCCGTGCCCCATGCACCTGATCGTCAGGGGAGAGGTCATAGCTCGCGAGTGCAAACCCAAGGGTCTCCACGATCGCGTCAACGGCCTCCTCTAGTTCGAGATCACCGGCACATGGGTAGCGGTCTGTGGCGGCCATTAGCCCTGGCCGCTCGCGTACAGCGTTTCGCCACGCGGCGCCCATTGCGCGGATAGCGTCGACGCCGCTCACACCGACAGCCGCTGCGCGGAGCCGTTCCCCCAGCAAAATACGACCGGCAAGGCTGAGGTGCCGCAAGAGGTCGTCGAATCCCTCGACATGGCGGTAGAGGGCGGGTTGGGAGATGTGCAGTTCGCGGGCGACCCGAGTCAGGGTCACTTCATCGAGCCCCTCCGCATCAGCGATGATTCCAGCGGTACTGACAACCATTTCGGTGTCGAGTTGCGGTCGTGCTGCTCGTTCGATTTGCGCCACAGCGCCCCTTCGTCGATCGCCTTCACCCTAGCGGGGCAGCCATTGACCTGTCGGCGTCGGTGGCTGTGTCAGGAGTTACGACGAGGTCCGGCGCTGAGCAGGTAGATGGGGTGTCTGAGCGACGTGTTGGAGAGTCGCTTCGCCTGAGAACGACACGAGTATCCGGTTGCAACGGCCCCAGGTGCTCGAGCGGCCTCGTACCAGCCGGCGCTCCACAACGTTTGGGAGATGGCCTGGTTTTCTACTTGATGGCCGAAGATTCCGGCCATGCCACAACAGCCGAGCTCGGGGACGTCGCATTGGTATCTGGCAGCGTTGAGCACCTCGGCCCAGCGAGGGATCGAGTCGGGTCTGAGCGCACGTTCGGTGCAGTGGCCAAGAAGGGTGATATTTCGACCCTGCCCAATGTCTTGCTCCGCGAGCTGGCCGCGGCGCTCATGGAGGACATCGATGAGATGGGCAACACCTCGCGGGTACCGGCTATCGAAGGCGGGGTAGTCATGGCTATGAAGAAGTGCGGTCGCCGGTTCAATCGCGACCGGGGTCGCGCCGCTCGCCAGAATCGATTCGATGAGGTCTCGCTGGGCGCGGACCGCTTTTGCGAACCGCTTTCGTTGCCCGGTGATGTGATCAAACTTCCCCGACGGCACGAAGGGCGCAACAGCCACTCGCATTCCTAACCGTCGTAGAACCTCGATCGCGACGCGCATCGTGTCGGGCTCAAGACGTGCGCTAAATACATCGGGCAACACCACCGCATCGAAGGGGCCTCGTTGCTTACGCGGATGGAACTCGGGCACTTCCAGTGGCACGGTCGGCGCCGAGGGTTCGGGAAGATCGATCAACCCGAGGGTGCTCCGAGCGGGTTTGGCACCATAGCGGGCGAGGGTTGGTGCCTTGTGCGCGAGCGCTGACAGCGTTTCGAACCGACTCATCAACCGGTGTGCGGCGGGACGAGGACGGTCCTTGTAGTAGCGCGAGAAGAAGCGGCTCTTCAGCTCAGGGATGTTGACCTCGACCGGGCATCCGGTTGCGCACGCCGCGCAACTCAGACATTGGTTCAGATTCTCCGCAACCATGTCGGCGAGCGGGTCGTCAGATCCCGCCGGCCGGGTGAGGTAGGCGCGGAGCAGATCAGCCCGGCCTTTGGGGGACAGCGCCGGATCGCCCGTTGCGGTGTAGGACGGGCACATGATCTCGTCTCTCGAATGCTGCTGACAAACCCCATTGCCGTTGCACGCGAATGCGTCGCTGAACTCCCGACGCAGTGTTATGGAGACGTCTTGGTTTTTGGCGCCACGGGTGGGCGGATCACCAACGCCAACGAGCGCTTCGGTGTTTCCTGCGGGCCGGTAGAGCTTGCCGGGATTAAGGATGTCGCCCGGGTCAAAGAGGCCCTTGACCTGTCGCATAAGGTCGAGCGTTTCTGGCGCGAGGAGTCGGTTCGCTGCGCCGCCGCGGAAACCGCGGCCGTGCTCGCCCCACAAGATGCCGTTGTGTGAATCCACGAGCTCGGTCACTTGTTCGGTGATTTCGCTAACGAGATCTCGGTACGTCTCGTTGGCTAGATCCAGTGCGGGTCGAACATGCACGCAGCCGACGTCGGCGTGGCCGTACATGGCATAGGTGAGACCGTGCTCGTCGAGTAGTTGGCGAAACGCCGCAACGAACGCGGGCAGTTCTTCTACGGGCACGGCGCAGTCCTCGACCATGGCTACGGGTTGTGCTCCTACCAAGCCGCCGACCGTGTCGACCTTTGCGACGAGGCCGACGGCATCAGCTCGTACCTTCCAGGCCATCGAGTGACTCTCGACGGCCACGGTGGCGATCTGTATCGCGGCTCCAGCGTTCGCGATGGCGTCGCGGATTGGGGTGATCTGGATTTCGTCTTGTGAGTCGAATTGGAGAAACAGCAGGGCCTTGGATTCATTGTTGGTCATTCCAAGGACGTCCCAGGTGGGAGCGTCTTGGGCTGCCCGCACGGTCGCTTCGTCGAGACACTCGATAGCCCCGGGTTGCAGCGATCGAAGGTCGATCGAACTGCGGAGTGCTTCATCGAAGCTCGCGTATCCGATGATGAGGAGTTTGCTGTGCGCTGGGATCGGTGTGAGACGCAGAGTCGCCTTAGTAACGATTCCTAGGGTTCCTTCGGCGCCCACGAGAACCGCGAGCGGATCGATCATCCCATCGCTGCGAAGTCGGTCGATTCCATAGCCGCTGAACCCTCGAGCAAGTTGGGGCAGATCGAAGCGCTGGCCCGCAGTGATAGGCAGGTCGAGCAACCCACGCCACACCGTCGCGGCGCCGTCACCGAGCATTGCCCGCCGCTCCGCCTCCTCGACCGGCAGGGGCTCGGCAACGAAGGTCGACCCATCAGCTAGGCAGACGTCGAGTGATTCGACGTGGTTGTGAGCACGGCCGTGAACGAGCGAGCCCTTCCCAGCGGCATCCGTAGCGATCATCCCGCCGACTGTGGCCCGGTTTAGGGTCGAGGTGTGTGGGGCCCAGTAGAGCCCGTGTTTGCGCAGCGCTTCATTCAGCGCGCCAGCTACAACACCGGGCTCAACTTCGGCGACCCGTCGCTCGGGGTCGATTCGGATGACGGCGTTCATGTGTCGCTTGAGGTCAACCATCAAGCCAGTGGTGAGGCTTTGGCCGTTGGTTCCCGTGCCTCCGCCCCGTGCAACCACAGGGAACGGGGTTGCACGTCCGAAGTTGTCGGCGAGGAGCTGTGCAACCTCGGCGCTGTTTCGCGGCGTGGTTACCGCGCGCGGTTCGACTTGGTAGATCGAGTTGTCCGTCGCATACACCGCTTTCGTCGCCGGGTCGGTCGCTACCGTTGGTGTGGCGCCGATCGCGAGGGGTTCGTTAGACATTGGTTCGGGCCGTGAGGCCAAGGACCTTCTGGATCTCGAGTACCGATTCTTGAAGCTGGCCGCCAATCGCGATCATTCGCTCGCTGGTCATTCGCACGGTGGGACCTTGGACCGCGACTGCGGCCACTGCCTTGCTGTCGGCATCGATGACCGGAGCCGCGACGCAGCTCACCCCGACGATGCTCTCCTCGTGGTCGGTGCTAAAGCCGAGCTCGCGCACGTTGGTGAGGTCAGACTTGTAGGTGCGCAGCGAGGTGATCGTCGAAGGAGTGACCGGCGTGAAGTCGATCTCGGGCAGTTCGCTCGAATGTGCCATGAGTGCTTTTCCCATTGATGAGCAATGTACCGAGATTCGAGAACCTGGTGGTTGGTCGAAACGGAGCGGCTGCACTGACTCCACCCGCAAGATGACCACAACTTCGGCGCCGTCGAGGATGCCAAGGTTGACGCTCTCGCCCGTGATCGATCCGAGTCGTTCGAGGATCGGCAAAGCACGATCGAAGCTCCATGCCTCCTGGGCACTCGCTCCGAGTACGTGCGCGGCATGACCCAAGTGGTAGCGGTCGGTCGTGGCGTCCTGCTCGAGGAAGCCGTTGTTGACCAGCGCTCGAACGATTCGGTGCACGGTGCTCGGACTAAGCCCGCTGTGGGAGGCAATGTCACTAATCCCTTGATCGGGGTGTTCTACAAAGCTGGAGAGAACGTCGAGTGCGCGGTCGATCGCCTGTGTCCCGGATCCGGCGTTGGGTGGCTGAGTCTGCGTCATGACGTATGGCTGAGCGTAAGCGGATGGAAAGTGCTTTCCCGCGGCCCCTTAGCCACATAAATAGAATATCGATTCCACAATGTGGAATCTACGTAGTTAGAGGGGCTAACCTAAGCGAATCTTGTAGACCGGCGTGGCGCCGGGAGGCCAGAGGAGGACCACAATGACCCGTATGACACCGAGTGAAGCTTTTGTTGAGACGCTCGTAGCTAATCAGGTCGATACGACGTTCGGCATTATGGGTTCGGCGTTTATGGACGCGATGGACATCTTTGCCCCTGCCGGGATTCGACTCGTTCCCGTGGTGCACGAGCAAGGCGCTGCCCACATGGCAGACGGCTACGCCCGAGTATCCGGACGCCACGGCGTCATCATCGGTCAGAACGGCCCCGGTATCTCCAACTGCGTTACCGCGGTCGCTGCTGCATTCTGGGCGCACTCGCCAGTCGTCATCGTGACGCCGCAAACCGGTTCGGGTGGCATTGGCCTCGGTGGCTTCCAAGAAGCCAATCAGCTCCCGATGTTCGAAGAGTTCACCAAATACCAAGGTCAGGTCGACAACGAGAGCCGCATGGCCGAGATCACCGCCCGTGCCTTCGACCGAGCCATCTCCGACATGGGTCCGACCCAGATCAACATCCCTCGTGACCGCTTCTACGGCGACATCGACGTCGAGGTTCCACAGCCGACCCGTCTCGATCGTGGTCCCGGTGGCGCCGCAAGTCTCGATGCCGCAGCTGACCTCATCGCCGAAGCCGAGTTCCCCGTGCTGCTCAGCGGTGGTGGCGTGGTGATGGGTGATGCGATGGACGAATGCATCGCGCTCGCCGAACGCCTCGGTGGCCCGGTCTGCAACACCTACCTGCACAACGACAGCTTCCCGGCGAGCCACCCACAGTGGACGGGCCCGCTCGGCTACCAAGGTTCCAAGGCTGCCATGAAGCTCATCAACCAGGCCGACGTCGTGCTTGCGCTCGGCACCCGCCTCGGCCCATTCGGAACGCTGCCACAGCACGACATGGACTACTGGCCAAAGGACGCAAAGATCATCCAGGTCGACGCCGACCACACGATGCTCGGGCTCGTAAAGCCAGTCGATGTCGCCATCCACGGAGACGCTGGCCAGGCAGCGACTGCGCTTCTTGAGCGCCTCGTCGACCGCGAGCTGAAGTGCGACGCAACCAAGGACGAACGCGCCGCTAAGACCAAGGCCGAGAAGGACGCATGGGAAGCCGAGCTCGACGAGTGGATCCACGAAAAGGATGACTTCTCGATGCAGATGATCGCCGAAGCCGAAGAGGAGCCGGGCAACTGGCTGCATCCTCGCCAGGTGCTTCGTGAGCTCGAGAAGGCAATGCCGGAACGGGTCATGGTTTCGACCGACATCGGCAACATCAACTCGGTCGCCAACAGCTACCTGCGCTTCGAAGAGCCCCGCAGCTTCTTCGCCGCGATGAGCTGGGGTAACTGCGGTTACGCGCTGCCCACGATCATTGGCGCGAAGGCCGCTGCCCCGGACCGTCCCGCGGTCTCTTACGCCGGTGACGGCGCATGGGCGATGAGCATGACCGAGGTCATGACCGCCGTTCGCCATGACATCCCTGTCACCTCGATCGTGTTCCACAACCGCCAGTGGGGCGCCGAGAAGAAGAATCAGGTCGACTTCTACGGTCGACGCTTCGTGGCTGGCGAGCTTGACGGCGGCGAGAACTACGCGGAGATCGCCCAATCCATGGGCGCCGAGGGTGTTCGAGTCGACGACATCTCCCAGGTCGGGCCAGCGCTGCAGGCAGCGATCGACGCCCAGATGAACGAGGGCAAGACGACCGTCATTGAGATCATGTGCACCAAGGAACTGGGCGACCCGTTCCGCAAAGACGCACTGTCGACGCCGGTACGCCACCTCGCCAAGTACAAAGATTACGTCTGAGACATGCCCTGCGGTGCGAGACATCACACAGGCGTTCGATCTCTCCTCCCGCTTCGTAACGTCGGAGATATCAACCACCTTGTTTGTCTCGCTCAGGTCCCCTCTTTTGGGGTTCCTAAGAACTTTGCGCGACGAAGTGACGTCGTGGCTCGTCTATCCATCACGAAGCGGCGCCGGTTTCCCGCCACCGGCGCTGCTTCCAATATCGCCAGTTCCATCGAGTGGCCAACGACGCCCACTCATTCACGACCTAAACGCTGCAGGTTTCCCGCCATCTGCAGCGTTTACGTCGTTTTGCAGGACGTTTGGGGTCATAGCCCAGGGAACGAATATGGTGATCGAACGTGAGTGAAGCACACGAGATGCCGAGCGAAGCCGTTGATGTAGAGGCGGTATTCGGTTTCGCTTCCGAGCTTGCAGTCACTGCGTTCTCCGAGCCGACGGAGTGGACCCCGACGATCGATCCGGCGTATTCGTTCGACCCTGAGGTGACCCTGGCCATCCTGGCCGGGTTCATGCACAACCGGCGAGTGTTAGTCCAAGGCGCGCATGGCACTGGTAAGTCGACCCACATCGAACAGGTCGCCGCTCGACTTAACTGGCCAGCGGTGCGAGTGAACCTGGACGGGCACATCACTCGGTCCGACCTCATTGGACGCGACGCGATCGTGGTTCGCGACGGAGCGCAGGTCACCGAGTTCGTCGAGGGCATGTTGCCGTGGGCGTTGCAGAACCCTGTCGCCTTGATCTTCGATGAGTTCGACGCGGGCCGGCCCGACGTCATGTTTGTGATCCAACGGGTATTGGAAAAGGACGGCCGCCTGACCTTGCTCGACCAGAACCGAGTCATCGAACCTCATCCTGCCTTTCGCCTCTTCGCGACTGCGAATACGGTCGGGCTCGGCAATCTCACCGGGCTCTACCACGGCACCCAATTGCTCAATCAGGCACAGATCGACCGCTTCAATGTTGTCGCCACGCTCAACTACCTCGGTGCGGAGAAGGAAGCGGAGATTGTGCTGGCTCAGGTGTCAGGCGCGGATCGTGCAGTCGTCGACAAGATGATCGTCGTGGCCGGGCTAACCCGTGATGGTTTTGCAGCCGGCGACCTCTCGACGGTGATGTCCCCGAGAACCGTCATCTCCTGGGCCGAGAACCTTGCCATCTTCGGCGATCCGGCCACGGCGTTTCGTCTCGCTTTTGTCAACAAGTGTGACGAGGCTGAGCAACCGCTCGTAGCCGAGTACTTCCAGCGGGCATTCGATGCCGAGCTGACCTGAGATGACCACCGCCGAAAGCCGACGCAGGGAGCGAAACGGCGCCGCGGTGATACGAGCTCTCGGCCAGACGCCAACGGCCGACTACCGGGCCCAACAGCTTCGGGTGGACGAAGTGGGCATCGGGATCGCCACGCCATACCTACTCACCGATCACTCAGGTGACGCGTTGCCTGCCGACGATGTTGTGTTGCGGGGGGTGGTCGATGCAATCGCAGTACGACTTCGCCATTCCGATGCCGAACTCTTTGCTGAGCACGAGCCAACCGACGTCGTCGGACGAATCGTGTTCGACATGCTCGAACAGCTTCGGTGCGAATCACTCGTTCCGGATGCGCTCGTGGGCACCCGCAAAAATATCGAACGAGCCTTTCGAAGTTGGTGCTCGCGCGAGCAACTGTCGTCGACCGCTATCGGAATGTTGATTTACACGGTGCTGCACATGGTGCGGGCCCGACTGATCACGCCAATTCACGACGAGTTGATCGAGGATCAGCTCGAAAGCACACGAGCGCTAATTTCGCCGATCATCGGCGCGGCGCTCAAAGGGCTGCGAGAGCATCGACACGACCAAGCCGCGTACGTTGTGCCGGCCCTTTCAATCGCTGAAGCCATCGCGGAGATGGTGGCCGATTCATCGGTTGAGTTCGCCGAACAAACGACGCAGGCCACGACAGCGTTGTTTGTGCCGCCGGAATGGGGCGAGGAAGACTCTGTAGATGGCGAGCTAGCGATTCCAGGCATCGAGTCGGCCGCGAAGCCCAGCGAACGGGAAGCGCTGGGATCCCTCGGTGGGTATCGGGTGTATACGACAGAGCACGACGTGGAGCTTCTCGGTGGGAATCTCTATTCTCCCGAAAAGCTACGAGAGCTTCGGGTTCAACTCGACGAACAGATAGCCGCGCAATCGGTGAGCGCGTTCACGCTTGCTCGTCGACTGCAACGGCTGTTCGTCGGTTTCTCCGAGGACGGATGGCGTGCAGGTGAGGAGGACGGGTTTCTAGACCCCGCCCGCCTCGGTCAGGTCGTTGCGAATCCTGGCAACCAGAACGTATTTCGAAGGCAACGTTTCAGCCCCGTGGCGCCAGCTGTGGTGAGTTTCCTAATCGACAACTCCGGGTCGATGAAGCGCCAACGACACCAGTCGGTCACGGTGCTCGTGGACACGCTGGCACGAGCTCTCGATCTCGCGGGCGCGACCAGTGAGATCCTTGGCTTCACGACCAATGCATGGAACGGCGGGGAGGCACTGCGGGAGTGGCGACGAGCTGGAGAACCCGAATCGCCTGGACGTCTCGCCGAGGGTTGCCACATCGTCTACAAGGACGCCGACACGCCATGGAAACGATCGCGGCACTCGGTTGCCGCCATGATGAACAGTCAGCACTTTCGAGAGGGGATCGATGGCGAGGCGATCGTGTGGGCCTACCAGCGGCTACTCGCTCGGCCTGAACCTCGTAAAGTGCTGATCGTGTTCAGCGACGGCGCGCCGATGGAGGCCGCCACGATGAACGCCAACGGTGAGTCGTTCCTCGAATCACATCTGCAGCTGGTGGTCCAGCAAATAGAACGGACGGGAGCGGTGCAGATCGGGGCGGCCTCGGTGGACTGGTCGGTCGACATGATCTACGCCAATAGCGTCGGAATCGACCTAGCCGGGACACTGTCGCTCGGTGAGTATCAGATCATCGAGCGGCTCTTCACCGGTAGATAACCGAACAAGAGAGCGCGGTGGGCGGCGTTGTCTGAGAGGCTGGGCCATGGCCTCTGATGAAACCGAACCGCGCATCGCTGTCTTTCTCGACTACGAGAACTTAGCGATCGGCTCTCGAGAGAACCTGGGGTCGGACTTCAACTTTGGTCCGGTCGCCGATGCACTCGCCGAACGTGGGCGGGTCATTCACCGCAAGGCGTATGCCGATTGGTCGTACTTCGATAGTGACCGTCGCATGCTCACCCGTCACCAGGTGGAGCTGGTCGACATTCCCCAGAAGATGGGTGGCAGCCGCAAAAACGCGGCGGACATCAAGTTGGCCATCGATGCGATCGAGCTCGCTCTCGACCGCGACTACATCTCGACGTTCGTGATCTGTACCGGCGACAGCGACCTGAGCCCACTCGTGCAAAAGCTGCGCGAACTCGACCGGCAGGTAATCGGCGTGGGCGTTCGCAAGAGCACGTCAAAGCTGTTGCCGCCAGCGTGCGATGAGTTCATGTTCTACGACAACCTCGTGTCCGACGATGAGCCAGTCAAGAAGAAGAGCAAGTCGAAGGCCGAAGACGACGGCCCAACGACCAACACTGACATCGGCATCGTGACCAGCACGCTCGCCGGACTCAGCTCGGCATCGGGCACCGTTCGGTCATCACGCTTGAAGCGAGCCCTGCTCCGCAAAGACCCGACGTTTTCCGAGGCCGAACTTGGGTTTCGAACCTTCGGGGCCTTGCTCGCCGACCTGGCAGACAAGGGTCAGGTCGAGCTCACCGGTACTGGCGACCCCGAAGTTGCGCTGTCGGGGTCCAACGCGGCTGAAGTTGATGCACTTCTGTCCGCGCTTATCAAAGAAGACGGACCGATTCCGTTGACTGGACTCAAGACCGCACTGCGCAAGCGCGACGCCGATTTCAACGAACGGTCCCTTGGCTACCGGAACTTCAATAGCTTCGTCACCGCAGCCGAAGCCCGAGGCATCATCAAGATCACCGGCAAGTCAGACGGCCGAATGGTGGCGGCGCCTACCGCGAAGCGTCGTCGGTAGTGCCAGACCCCATTGTCGGGCGCCGGTAGGAGGGGAGAACCGACGCCCGACTGAGGTGTAGTTGTGGAGCCGAGCGGCACTAGCCGACGAACTGCCACCCAAAGGATGGAGTGAACAGCCAGTCCTCGACTCGGATCGCTTGGAGACCGATTGTTCGACCAGGTTCATGAAGCTCGCGCGCAGTCGTGTTGAAGACGAATGCCTCGTCGTGCAGGCGAGGCCTTTGCTCGACGATCGTCCCGCTCTGGACCTTTGCGATGTCCTTTGCAGGAATCCTGCCCGCAAGCTTTGCGATAAGGACTCGCTGGTTTGTCACGATCAGGTATGCGCGGGGTTGAATACCGAACAAGCGAGCTAGCTCGAAAAGGTGGGTCATCCACATCTGGCCCTGGGCCGCCATCGATTCGATGATCTCGCCTTCGTGGAGTTGGCCATCGAGCGCAGTCGTAACGTGCGCTTGTATATTTTGTAACTTAGTTTGCCGCTTTGTGATCAGGCCCTAAATATAAGGCCTTTAGAAGAAGCTGTCAAGGGAGAATGTGGCTTTCCGTACGCCTGCGTCGGCGAAACGTTCCGCTAGCGTCTCGGTGGCATAACAACGACGGAGGAAAATGACAGTGGACGTCAGGGGATCGATCCTTGGGAACGCCGTGCTGCGGGTTGAAGATCCCACGCTCCTGACCGGCGCAGAGCGCTTTTTGGACGATCTCGAAGTCGAGGGAGCCCTGCACATCTATTTCGTTCGTTCGACGGTGGCTCATGGCGCTATCGCAAGGATCGAAACCTCCGATGCCGAGGCGCAACCGGGAGTGGTCGCAGTCTTTACGTCGGCCAACACCGATATCGCACCCATGCCGTATCGGTTCGAGCCACAGCACTTCGCTCGTCCAATATTTGCGACTGGCCGTGTGCGCCTCGTTGGCGACATCGTCGCGGCGGTGGTCGCCGAGACCCACACGCAAGCCGTTGACGCTGCGGAGTTCGTCGTTGTTGACTACGACGACGTGGATGTCGTTCTTGATCCGGAGCTGGCTGTTGGCGATTCGGCGACCCTGCTCTTCCCCGACGCGGGAACCAACGTTTGTTCCCACACCGGCTTCGGTGAAGATATCGATGCACTCGCGGATGCGGAGCACGTCACCGAGCTGCGGATCCACAGCCAGCGCCTAGCCGGCGTGCCGATGGAGCCGAACGGGGCCGTGGCAATTCCTGACGGTGACCGGCTCACGCTGTGGATTCCATCGCAAGGGCCGCAGGGAGTTCGCAGCGCGCTCGCCAAGAATCTTGATGTCGATGCTGAGCTCTTGCGGGTGGCCGTGCCAAAGGCCATGGGTGGTGGCTTTGGATCAAAGAACGGGATCTACGCCGAGCATGTGGCCGTGTCGTGGATCGCTCGGCACCTTCGACGCGCCTGTCGGTGGGCGGAGACGCGAAGCGAGAACATGGTCGCGATGAATCAGGGTCGTGACATGATCTTGAACGCACAGATGGGATTCACTTCCCAGGGGCGGATTACAGGATTGTCGTGTCATGCCCTCGCGGATGTCGGAGCTTACGCTGGTGCTGGCGCGGGCTTGCCTAGGTTCACGCAAGTCGTGATCCAAGGCGTGTATGACATCCCCAAGGTGTCGTTCTCTGCCGATGCTGTTGTAACGAACCGGCCGACCATCGCCGCGTATCGCGGGGCCGGCCGGCCTGAAGCGACACAAATGCTTGAGCGCATCATCGATGTGGCTGCTGGTGAACTTGACATCGACCCCATCGAACTTCGGCGTATGAACTTCATTTCCGAGGACGCGTTTCCCTTCACTGCTGAATCGGGGGCGGTGTACGACAGTGGCGCCTATGAGACCGCTCTCGATCGGGCATTGGAAGAAGTCGACCTGGACTCGTTTCGAGCAGAGCAGGCGGCGCGCCGGGAAGCAGACGACCCGCGAGTGCTCGGGATTGGCGTCTGCACATACGTCGAAGTCACCGCACCCGCAGGCCTACATGTCGAGTACGGCAAGGTAGAGGTAACGCCGGAAGGGAAGGTCATCGCCCGGGTTGGGACAAGTGCTCACGGTCAGGGTCACATCACCTCGTTCTCGATGATCGTTTCCGATCAACTCGGCATCCCTATCGAGGACATCACCATTTTGCAATCGGACACCGATGAAGTCCCCAAGGGCGCAGGCACGGTGGGTTCTCGGTCATTGCAGACGGCGGGTTCTGCGGTGTTTGTGGCCTCCGAACGAGTTTTCGAGAAGGCGACCCTGCTCGCGGCAGACATTCTCGAGGCCGCACAGGTCGACATCGTGAAAGCCCCGGGGGGCTTGGCGGTCGCAGGCGTGCCAGCGAAGACGGTGAGCTGGGCTGAACTGGTCGCCGCCTCCCACGACGACAATCGGCGTCCAGAGGGGATCGAACCAGGCCTTGCGTTCGAATTGGACTTCGATGCCGAAGGCGCCACTTTCCCTTTTGGCACCCACGTCTCGGTGGTCGAGGTCGACACGGAGACGGGACAGGTCGAAGTCCTGCGCCACATCGCTGTGGACGACGCGGGCAGAATCCTGAACCCGATGATCGTCACCGGCCAGCAGCACGGCGGAATCGCCCAAGGCATTTCCCAGGCGCTCTACGAAGAGGTGCGTTACGACGACTGGGGTAATCCAGTCACCTCCACCCTGGCCGACTATGCGCTTCCCGCAGCGACTGAGTTCACCTTCTTTGAGACCTTCAACACCGAGACGCCGACGTTCCGAAACCCACTCGGGGCGAAGGGTATCGGTGAGTCGGGAACCATCGGATCCACCTCCGCGGTGCACAACGCGGTGATTGATGCGATCTCGCATCTGGGTGTACGTCACCTTGATATGCCGCTCACTCCACAAAAGGTCTGGCAGGCACTCACGAGTTCCACCAAATAAGCGGATTTGTTTGGGAAACCCAACAAACAGAGTGAAATGTCTGGATATGGTGTTCGAGTGACTTCATTGGATCGTTCGAGCCCGATGCCGCTTTGGGCCCAGCTCGAGGCTGAACTCCGTGGCCGGTTAGAGAATGGGGAGTTTGACGACGGCTTCCCGACAGACGCTCAACTGGTCAGCCGCTATGGCGTGTCCAGGCACACGGTGCGCGAGGCGATTCGTCACCTCAACAAGACCGGAATCCTCAAGCGCGAGCGAGGCCGTGGCACTGTGGTGAATCGGGCGGAGTTCGAGCAGCCACTTGGTGGCCTCTACAGCCTTTTTCGCTCCATCGAAGCGGCTGGCGTCACACAGACCAGTGAAGTCCTCACAATTGGCCCGACCCAAGACGCAGAGGCGGCAAGTCACCTCAAGCTCCCCGAGGATACGGAGCTCTTCTTCCTGGAGCGCATTCGCTATGCCGCTGAGCAGCCGTTGGCGGTGGATCGAGCGTGGCTGCCCCTCGATCTTGCACGGCCGCTATTGGAAGCTGACTTCTCCCGAACAGCCCTCTACGACGAGTTGGAGCGTGCACAGGGGGTACGGCCGAACCGCGGATGGGAACGCCTCACGCCTGTTTTGCCCAGTTTCAGTGATCGAGAGCGGCTCGACCTCAAACGAAACGACGCTGCGTTCTTCCTTGAACGCCTCGGGAAGCACAATGATGAGATCATTGAGTGGCGTACGACCACCATCCGTGGCGACCGTTATCGCTTTGTTGCGGATTGGTCATCAAATGACGGCGGCGGATTGCAGTTAAACGCATCCGTCTAGGGCTTTTGGCCTAAAGAAACTCAGACTTTCGGCTAAAAACCTGTCGAAATTAGCCGATTCTCAAGGGCAGTGATCAGTGTCACGCCCTGAAGGGCTTGTTATCCACAGCCTGTGGGTGTTTACTGTGCATCGTTATGAATAGTTACGATTCCATTACGGAAGCCATCCAGAAACAACACCAGCAACAGGAGCAAAATGTTTCTGGCTCGGGGGCACGCTCGGCCGTTGTGGTCTTTGCCGTCGTCGCCGTCCTGGTGGTCGCCCTGTTCGGTGCATCCGTGGGAGCGGCCCAAAATGAGGACGTGGAGCTTGCAGCTGTCGTACCGTCAGCTGCCCTGGCCCTCGCCGAGGATGAGAGTGGCGTTGAGCCGCTCGATCCTGAGGTCGTTGAGCTGGAAGGCCAGATCGACGAACGCGATGAAGAGATCAACACGCTCAACGGTCAGGTGGCGATTCTCCAGCAGGCTCTGATCGGATTCGGTTCCCAGGAAGAAGAGGTCCTCGAGGCTGTTGAGGCACCCGAGGCTCTTGATCGACGCGGCGCGGAGTTCCAGGAGCAGTCGCGAGAACTCTGGCGAATGGGCTACTCGATCGGTGGGGGAGAGAACTTCTCGGCATTCGAGAACACGATCCTTCCCTGTGAATCAGGAACTCAGCCTGACCCAGACCTTGCCGTCGGGCGAACCGACGACTGGGGTCGAGCGCAAATCAACCGACCAACGTGGAAGGCGCGCTTCGAGTCGCTCACCGGTGCAAACTTCGAAGAGAACATCACCAATCCGGTACTCAACGGCTTTATGGCCGCCCACGTGGAACAAGAGCAGGGCCTAAATGCTTGGACCTGCTGGCGCCTTCGCTAGTCCAATTCGGCGAGCAAAGGCCCTTGTGGTGCTAGGTGATGTCCGCGAGTAAGGCGGAAGCCAACTTCGGGAGAGTCTTTCCCGTTGGCCAGACAGCCCGGAGATCTCGTTCGATCGCAAGCCCACTCACCTTTACCTCAATGAGTTGACCCGAGGCGATCTCGCCAGCGACGGCGAGACGGCTAATGACGGTGGGGGAGTTACCGCTGAGAACAGCGCTACGGACCGCGGATGTGGATCCCAACTCCAGTACCGATACCGGTGCCCCATGGCCAGCTTCGACGAGTGCTTGTTCGAGGGCCTCGCGGGTTCCCGAACCCTTTTCGCGCATGACCAGGGGGGTCTCCGCGAGTTCGGCCATGCTGACTCGTTTGCGTCGGTTCGCCCACGGGTGCCCCGGGGGGACCACGGCAACGAGCTGGTCGTGACTGACGATTGCCTCGTCCATTGTCGGGGTAGGGAGCGGTGTCTCGATGAAGCCGATGTCGGCTTCGCCGCGTTCGAGCTGTTCGAGGACATGGGTTGAATTCTCCACGTCCAGCGCGACGGTGTCCTTTGGGTGCGCGCGGGTGAAGCGTCCAAGCCACGCGGGCAAGAGATACTCCGCGATGGTGTAGCTCGCGGCGACCCGCAGGCGGCCAACCTGTTCGGCCTTCAGTGCGGCGAGTCCCGCCTCTAGGTCGTGGGCGGCGCGCAGTATTTCGTCGGCCCAGCCGGAAACAACAATCCCCTCGGGGGTTGGAATGCACCCCGTCGTGGTGCGCTCAAGAAGGGTGACTCCCAGTTGACGCTCGAGGTTGCGAATGCGGCTACTCACCGAAGGTTGGGCAATGTTGTGTGCCTTCGCTGCCTTTCCCAGGCTACCGACCTCGATCACGGTGGTGAATAGATCGAGTGCGGTCAGATCTGGAAAGCTCGCAGAGAGTGGCATGTCATAGATATTATCTATGACCTCATTGGTCAAAGCAACCTTCTATGACCTTGTGTCGGCTGGCACAATGGATCGGTGACGCGTCTCGGATTCCTGCTCGACAGCGATAACTGCATTGGATGCCATGCGTGCACCGTTGCTTGCAAGAGTGAGCACGACGTGCCGCTCGGGGTCAACCGGACTTGGGTCAAATACATCGAGACCGGTACGTTCCCCGATGTCGCCCGCAAGTTCAATGTGATGCGATGCAACCAATGCGACGATGCGCCATGCATGACCATCTGCCCCACATCGGCGCTTTTCCGCTCGGACAACGGGGTCGTCGACTTCCAAGACGACGATTGCATTGGCTGCAAGTCGTGCATGAATGCGTGCCCCTACGACGCGCTCTACATCAACCCAGAAACCAACACCGCGCACAAGTGCAATATGTGCAACCACCGGTTGGAGCAGAACCTCGAACCGTCGTGCCAGATCGTCTGCCCAACAGAGGCGATCATCATCGGAGATCTCGACGACCCAACATCGAAGATCAGCCAGTTGATCAGCCGCAACGATGTGGCCGTTCGGGCGCCCGAGCAAAACACCAAACCAAAGGTCTTCTACAAGGGAGCCGATCAGGCGGCACTCGATCCCACCCGAACCGCGATCGCCAACGACGGCATGATCTGGGCCGACACGACCCCAAACCATCCGAGCGTGCCAGTCACCATTGGCAAGAAGCCTGTCGACCTGGACGGCGTTGTTGGGCGAACCACCTACACGACAGCGCACAAGCCGACCTGGGGTCAGATGGTGTCGGGGTATCTGGTGACGAAAGCCGTTGCTGGCGGCGTGATGTTGGTAGCGGCGCTCCAGGTGCTCCTGGGTAACGGCGATGCCCAAGCCTCGGTCGGGATCATGGCGCCAGTCGTCGCTACCGTCTTCTTGGCCATCACCAGCGGTCTTCTGATCGGCGACCTGAAACAACCGAAACGGTTCTACTACCTCCTGACCAAGGGCAACTTCTCGTCATGGCTTGTAAAGGGGGCCTACGTGCTGATGGCCTTCGGTTTGGTCACCTTTGTCTGGTTCATCGCTGGCTTGGTCGAGTCCGAGGGCTTGTTGCAAGCCCTCGCCGTTCCCGCCGCAATCACCGGTGCAGCGACGGCTGGCTACACGGCGTTTCTCTTCGCTCAGTGCGAAGGCCGAGACCTCTGGCAAACACCGTTACTGCTACCGATGCTGCTCGCCCGGGCCGTCACCGCTGGCGCTGCCGCGTGGCTCATCGCCGATGGCTTCATCGACGTACCCGCACCTGACGCGGTGCGGTGGGCGATGGTCGGTGGCGTGGTGGCCGTGATGGCACTCAGTTGGATGGAGAGCGTTAGCCACGGCAGCCGCCATGTCGAGATCGCCGTACACAACATGATCAGCGGCGCTCACGCCTCGTTGTTTTGGGGCGGCATCATCTTCGGTGCGATCATCCCGCTCATTCTTGCGGTAGTCGCCATCGCGATCGGCGGCTCCTCGGGGGCTGCAGTAGCGCTCGGCGTGATCGCTGGCCTATTCGCCCTCGTCGGCATGTTCTTGTCCGAAACCGCCTTCGTCCGCGCCGGCCAATCCGTCCCCCTCTCGTGAAATTTACGCACTGCACGGCAATTATTGCCGTCGAGCGCGCAAATTTGAAAGAAGACATCCCTGATGACTGAGCTTCAGAAGTACCCGCCACTCGAAGACTGGCACGACGTCACGAGCCTCGACGCGAAGGCGTGGCCCGACAAGGTCGAGAAGCACCACACGTTGGTGCCGACGAGCTGCTTCAACTGCGAAGCCGGCTGTGGGTTGACGGCGTGGTTCAACAAGGACACCGGTGTTATCGAGAAGGTTGAGGGCAACCCTGAACACCCGGCGAGCCGCGGTCGCAACTGCGCCAAGGGGCCAGCCACGCTCAACCAGATCTATGACCCGGAGCGGATCATGTTCCCGATGAAGCGTGTCGGTGAGCGCGGTTCAGGCGGGTGGGAGCGAATCAGCTGGGATCAAGCGCTCGAAGAACTCGGCAGCCGGTTGCGCAAGGCATTCGAAGAAGAGCGTCACAACGAGGTCATGTACCACGTTGGTCGACCCGGCGAAGAGGGCTACACCAACCGCGTGCTTCAAGCCTGGGGCGTTGACGGGCACAACAGCCACACAAACATCTGCTCCTCGAACGCCCGCATTGGCTATCAGAGCTGGATGGGCCACGATCGCCCGTCGGCCGACTACGCCAACGCCGAAGTGATCTTCTTGATCTCCGCGCATTTGGAGTCGGGCCACTACTTCAACCCTCATGCACAGCGCATCATCGAAGCCCAACAGAACGGTGCCACCGTCATTGTCGCCGACCCACGCTTGTCGAACACCGGGTCGAAGGCTGACTACTGGCTACCCACCTGGCCCGGCACCGAGCCGTTCCTGTGCCTGTCGATCATCCACCAGATGCTCGAGGACGACACGTGGAACAAAGAGTTCGTCGAGCGCTGGGTGAACTGGGAGACCTTCTTGGCCGAAGAGTTCCCGGACATGCCCCAGGAGTTCGCATCGGTCGGCCCGGCACTCAAGGAGCACTACGCCGAGTACACACCTGAGCGTGCCGAGCACATCACCGGCATCGACGCAGAAACGATTCGCGAGATCGCGGCAATCATCGGGGCACATCCCACCAAGTTCTCCTCGCACAACTGGCGTGCCGCTGGCGCTGGCAACTACGGCGGTTGGCAGGTCGCTCGCTGTCTGTTCTTCATCGCCGTGATGACCGGTTCGGTCGGCACCGTCGGTGGAACGTCGGGCAATGGTTGGAACAAGTTCAAGCCCGCCGCCCCCCTTGGTGCCCCGGGAATCGAGCGCTGGAACGACCTTGAATGGCCTAAGGAATTTCCGCTGGCGTACCACGAGATGTCGATCCTTCTTCCGCATTTCCTGAACGAAGGCCGCGGCAAGCTCGACACCTACTTCTCCCGCGTCTACAACCCGATCTGGACCAACCCGGATGGGTTCTCGTGGATGGAAGCCCTCACCGATCCCGAGAAGGTCGAGTGCCATGTGGCGCTCACCCCAACATGGAACGAGACCGCGTGGTTTGCCGACTACGTGCTGCCGATGGGCGTCGGCGCCGAGCGTCACGACGTGGTGAGTTACGAGACGCACCAAGGTCGCTGGATTGCGTTCCGTCAAAGCGTGTTCCGCCGCTTCGCGGAGATTCAGGGCGAAGACGTCAATGATGACTCTCGAACCCATGAGTACAACCCGGGTGAGGTCTGGGAAGAGAACGAGTTCTGGATCGACCTGAGCTGGGCCATCGACCCGGACGGTTCGATGGGTATCCGGCAGCACTTCGAATCGCAGAAGAATCCGGGCAAGCCGATCGGCGTCGACGAGTACTACGAGATCATGTTCACC